>CAYLIJ010000040.1:8436-23874 GCA_964383925.1 uncultured Puniceicoccaceae bacterium | reverse complement strand
ACTAGTCGAAGACAACAGTTTTATTTTGATAAACAAGTACTCTATTCTGTAAATGCCTACGAACCGCAGTGGCCAAGACCAATTTCTCTAAGTCACGGCCTTTCTCGATTAGATCTATTGGTCCATGTCGGTGACTCACACGTCTTACATCTTGTTCAATAATTGGTCCCTCATCCAAATCTTCGGTCACGTAATGGGCAGTGGCCCCGATCAGTTTAACTCCACGAGTATAGGCTTGATGATAAGGCTTTGCTCCAGCAAAAGAAGGGAGAAAGGAATGGTGGATGTTAATTACTGGACAGCCTACACCTTCAAGAAAACCCTTACTTAAAATCTGCATATAACGAGCAAGAATTAATAATTCGAACTTTTCCTCTTTGATCAATGAAAGTTGTTTGGCTTCCTCTTCCTCCTTTGTTTCTGATGTAACAGAAAAATAATGAAAGGGTAATGCATAAGATTCAGAAGTTTTCCTTAAATCATTGTGGTTTGAAATAACCCCACAAATTTGAGCATTCCATTCCCCAGATCGAACACGTAAAGCAAGATCATGAAAACAATGATCAGCTGTTGAAACCATGATCCCAATTTTTGGGCAATCATTTTGGTAACCAATTTGCACAATCATACCGAGATCAGACTCGGCCATTTGCTTAAAATCTAACCCCTCTTGCCTTGGATCACTTGTTGGAGAGCATTCCCATTCAACGCGTTGAAAAAAAACATTTTCTTGTCGGTCCAAGTGCTGGTCGGCATGTAGAACGTTACTATTCCTTTGATGGATCCAACCAGCTACTTTCGCCACAATGCCAGGCCTGTCGGAACCATAAAGTAAAGCGGTAACCGAGTTCATATTAAATTAAGAGCGAGCATAATCCTGCAAAGACTTAACCGAAAATTTTCTATCCTTAAGAGAGCGAATTCCATCCAATGCAGCAAAAGCAGAGCCTAAAGTGGTGATTACGGGAATATTATGTAGAACTGCTTCACTACGTATCCCATTCTCGTCCCTCCGTGGTATTAAACCCAGTGGTGTATTAATTACGAGTTGAATTTTTCCATTTTTTATCAAATCAGCCACATTCGGTCGTCCCTCACTGATGCGCAGTACACTCTCTGCTTCAATTCCATGCTCCTTCAAAAAAGCGGCTGTACCCTCTGTCGAATAAAAAGAGAATCCAAGTTCAGAAAGACCTTGCGCAACAAGAAGGGCCTTCTCTTTATCCGAATCTTTAACACTGAGAAAAACATTTCCTTGAAGAGGTAATGATGGTTTGGCAGCCATTTGAGTTTTTGCGAAAGCCATACCAAAGTCTTCGTCTTGCCCCATGACTTCACCTGTACTTCTCATCTCTGGAGTCAGTACGATTGGAGAACCAGGAAAACGGCTAAACGGAAAAACTGACTCCTTAATTGCCCAGTGCTTTGGAATAACCTCTTTCGTAAACCCGAGATCTTTCAACATAGCGCCAGCCATTACGCGGGCTCCTAATTTTGCTAAAGGAACTCCTATTGCTTTACTCACAAATGGTATAGTTCGGGATGCACGGGGATTAACCTCAATCAAAAATAATTCTCCTCCCTTGATCGCAAATTGAATATTCATCAACCCGATCACTTTTAACGCTTTGGCTAAATCATGTGAAGCTTGCCTAACTTCATCAATCATTTCTTTAGGTAAATCATGAGGAGGTAAAACCATTGCGGCGTCCCCACTATGTACACCTGCAAATTCAATATGTTGAAGCATTCCCCCAACAACAGTAGTCTCACCATCTGAGATACAATCAACATCAAGTTCAATCGCCTCTTCTAAAAACTTATCCAATAGTACGGGTTTTCCTGGTGCTACTGCAAAGGCTTCTTTGACCACTTTTTCAAGTTCAGTCTCATCGTAGACTATAAACATTCCTCTACCACCTAAAACAAAAGAAGGTCGTAATAGAACAGGGTAACCAATTCGGGCAGCAGCATGCTTAGCATCTGCGGGTTCGAGCGCAGTTTCATTCTGAGGTTGTTTCAAACCTAATTGATTAAGGATTTGTTTAAATTTTTCACGATCCTCGGCTAAATCAATACTTTCAGGAGAAGTTCCAATCACATTAACACCTGCAGCTTCTAATCCGCTTGCTAAATTAAGTGGGGTTTGCCCACCGTACTGAACAATCGCCCCATCACACTTTTCCTGATGGTAAATCTCGAGTACATCCTCTAAGGTAAGAGGCTCAAAATATAAGCGATCAGAAACATCGTAATCCGTTGATACCGTTTCTGGGTTTGAATTCACCATTACTGTTTCAAAACCTGCCTCCCTCAGTGCAAATGAGGCATGCACGCAACAATAATCAAATTCAATCCCCTGCCCGATTCGGTTAGGTCCACCACCAAGAATCATAATTTTCTTATTAGTTGACCTAGTAATTTCATTCTCATCTCCATAAGACGAGTAAAAATAAGGAGTGAATGCTTCAAACTCGGCAGCGCAGGTATCAACCAATCTAAAGGTTGTGGATATTCCTATTGATTCTCTTTTTTTCTTAACTTCTGAAGGTTCGCAAGACCAAAAATTCGCTAATTGACGATCCGAAAAGCCAAATTCTTTAGCACTTCGGAATAATTCATACTCTACTTTTAAGAGGTTGGTTTCCTTTAGTATTGATTCGAGTGAATAGATTTCACTGAGCTGTTCCGTAAACCAACGATCAATACCAGACTTTTTCGAAATTTGTTCAGCAGTCATACCTGATTCAAATGCACAATAAAGATATTGTGGGCGTTCAGCAGAAGGTCTTTTTACTCCAGCTCGAACGGATGACTCGTCTAGTTCTAATTCATCTAATTTACCTGATTCAAAACCTTGAAGTCCAATTTCCAATGAACGAAGTGCCTTTTGAAAAGATTCCTTAAAAGTTCGACCTATTGCCATCGCCTCCCCCACAGACTTCATCGCAGAAGTTAAAGTGGAATCCGCTTCTGGAAATTTCTCAAAAGTGAAGCGAGGGATTTTCGTTACCACATAATCGATCGAAGGCTCGAAGCAAGCGGGGGTCTTCTTAGTCACATCATTTTGTAACTCATCGAGGGAATAACCAACAGCCAGTTTCGCAGCAAATTTAGCAATTGGAAAACCGGTTGCCTTAGAAGCCAATGCAGAGCTTCGAGACACCCTTGGATTCATCTCGATCACTACCATTCTTCCAGTTTCTGGATCGGTTGCAAATTGAATATTACTCCCACCGGTCTCCACTCCTATTTCACGTATACAGGCGAATGATGCATCGCGCATTAATTGGTATTCTTTGTCGGAAAGCGTCATGGCTGGAGCGACTGTAATTGAATCCCCAGTATGAACCCCCATTGGATCAAAATTTTCAATTGAACATATGACCACACATTGATCTTTGTAATCGCGCATTATCTCCATCTCATACTCCTTCCATCCAAGAAGGCACTCCTCAACTAGAACTTGATTAATCGGAGACGCATCAAGACCCGAGCGAAGCATTTCATCAAATTCTTCACGATTATAAGCAATTCCACCTCCAGTTCCACCAAGTGTAAAGGCAGGCCTTAATATTATAGGAAAATCACCTAGTTTAGAAAGGGAATCATCTCCCTCCTCGAACGAAGTAACAGAGAATGATCGTGCCACATCTAACCCAATTCCAAGCATAGCTTGCTTGAAGAGTTCCCGATCTTCGCCTTTTTTAATTGCATCCGGTTTAGCTCCAATCATTTCCACTCCAAATTCATCAAGAATTCCAGCATGGAATAATTCAAGGGATAAATTAAGTCCAGTTTGTCCACCAAGTGTAGGTAGCAAGGCATCCGGTCTTTCTTTCTCAATAATTTTGCGCACACTTTCAACTGTAAGTGGCTCAACATAAGTTGCATCTGCAAATTCAGGGTCAGTCATAATCGTCGCCGGATTACTATTAACCAACGATACACGATAACCCTCCTCTCGAAGTGCCTTACAGGCTTGGGCTCCGCTATAATCAAACTCACAAGCTTGACCAATGATTATTGGACCTGACCCAATTATTAAAATGTGATTTATATCGTTTCTTCTAGGCATGCAGAGTAATGGCTATATTTATGGGCAAAAAAAAACCCCATATGGAGTCCTTCTAAAATATTTTGTGTAATTAAATCAAATCCAATCGTAAAAATTAAGACGATGCCTTCTTTTTACACTTGTAACAACAAAAACCTATTGTAAGGATTTTTTTTATTGGTTTAGCGGATAGTGGGCAGACACGATTGTTGGGCTTTGCTTTTTTAATAAATTCTTTCACATTCGATGAAGCCTTTTTTAAGCAATTCGAACAACATACTCCATAAGATAGAAATTCAACGGGATCAATATTTCTACTGGATATAGGACATTGTTTGTTAACTGGTGGTAAAGAATTCGATCCAGCAAGGGATGTATTTAAAATAAAAAAAACAGACAATAATTTTAAAAATGACATTAAAATTTTAATATTTAAAATTTTGGCTAAAGACAAGGTTTGATTAATTTAGGGTTCATGCAATGGGAGGTAATCCACCTCCGATCAAATCAATCAATGCATCTTTCACTTTCTGCCCCCCTGAGACTATCTGAATGGTCTGACCTATACTATTAAAATTTTTCAAGCACTCAATGATACAGTCCACCAAGTCTTCTCTTGGTAAATAACCATGAAAGCCTAGGTTTTCTGATACCTGTACCCGCCCAGTTCCTCGTTCATCAATCAGAGAACCCGGAGCAAGAATAGTGTAATCTAAATTTGAGGAACGCAGACGAGAATCGGCAACTCCCTTTGCTCGAAGATAATGTTGCATACGAATCGAATCGCTATTTGGGTCAGCCCCAATCGCACTGATCATTATAAATCTTTTCACCCCAGCCTTCTCACAATCCCCGATTAATTGAACTGCAGAGTTTTGATCTACATCAGTGGTTTTCTCTGGTCTAGTATACCCTCCAGACCCCGCGGTAAAAACAACCGCATCAAGTCCGGGTAAAAATGAAGAGACTCCCTCTTCTAAATCGCCAAGTACAGATGGAACTCCCAAAGCAGTAAACTTTGTTTGTTGGCGGTTATCACGGATCAACCCTAAGGGTGAAAAACTAGGGTTACTCCATAGTTTCCCCGATAAGATTGTTCCGACTTTACCATTTGCACCTGCAATTAATACTTTCACAAATTTAATAATTACCCCTTGCGTGTTCGGATTGCAAGAAATCGATGGATAGAATTTGTTCGTCTCTCACACTCATAGTCCTTACATTATTATTTTTTTTAGAAATGACCCGACCAGTTAGAACTCGAATCGCACCCTCGCCCACTGGTGCCCCACATGTGGGCACAGCATACATGGCTTTATTTAATCGGGCCTTTGCTCAAAAGAATAACGGTAAGATGGTGTTAAGGATTGAAGATACTGACCAGGAACGCTCAACACAAGAATCAGAACAAGCTATTCTCGATTCGCTCCAATGGTTGGGTATTGAATGGGATGAAGGGCCTGACAAAGGGGGAGAACTTGGGCCATACAGACAAAGCGAACGTAAAAACATCCATTCGGAACATGTTAAAATCCTTTGTGATCAAGGAAATGCCTATCCATGCTTCTGCACACCTGAACGACTAGACGAAGTACGGGCAAAGCAGATGCAAAACAAGGAAACCCCCAGGTATGACGAACAATGCTTGCAATTAAGTGAAGAAGAATCTCAGCAAAAAATTAAATCGGGTCAAAAATATGTGGTTCGTTTAAAAGTTCCCTCAGATGGCCAATGTTTCTTCACGGACGAACTTCGGGGCGAAGTAAAGATTGATTGGAAGCAAATCGACCATCAGATTTTACAGAAATCAGATGGATTCCCCACATACCATTTGGCAAATGTGGTAGATGATCACCTAATGCAGATTACCCATGTAATTAGAGGTGAAGAATGGATAAGCAGCACACCAAAACATGTATTACTTTATGAATATTTCAATTGGGATGTTCCTGCTTTTGCTCACCTCCCACTGCTGAGGAATCCCGATAAGTCCAAACTTTCCAAACGAAAAAACCCGACTGGAATTAACTATTATCGTGACGCGGGATACCTTCCAGAGGCGATGAGTAATTATCTGGGTATGATGGGATACACCCTGCCCGACCAGAGGGAAATCTTTTCAATCGATGAACTTTCTGAAAGTTTTGATATTAAAAGAATGAGTCTAGGGGGTCCAATATTCGATATCGCCAAATTAAAATGGCTCAATGGTCGATATCTTCGGGAAAAGTTGACTAAGGAGGAGGTGGTAAAACGCTTAATCGAATGGAAACTTAATCCTATTTTCCTCGAAAAAATTCTCCCTCATGCACTGCAAAGATTAGATAGTTTTTCCGATTTCATTCCCTTGAGTAGTTTTCTTTTCGATGAACATCCAATTCTGAATTTTGAATCACTTACCGGTAAAATTGAACCAAATGATGCAAGCAAATTACTTAAAGTCTGCGAGTGGGAAATTGAAAAAATAAAGACTTGGAACCGGGATACAATTTCCCAAGTTTTTCAAAAGATCGCGGATAAAGAAGAAAAGAAACTGAAGGAAATCCTTCCATTATTTTTTCAGACTGTAAGTGGTAGAGATGTATCACTCCCACTTTTTGATTCAATGGAAATATTAGGACAAGACCTCGTTCGGGTTCGTCTGCGAAAATCACTTGAATTAATTAGTAAGGAAGGTGCTGGACTAA
The DNA here is from genome assembly GCA_964383925.1 of uncultured Puniceicoccaceae bacterium. Taxonomy (GTDB): domain Bacteria; phylum Verrucomicrobiota; class Verrucomicrobiia; order Opitutales; family Seribacteraceae; genus Seribacter. Next base: position 17,130 of record CAYLIJ010000040.1, on the reverse strand, counting down.
GCAAAAAAGGTTTAAAAAAATTAGAGAAAGAATATCGAACTAAGTACAGTGAGAAAATTAACTAATTTAATTTACAACTCACTTTCAAAATAAGATTTATTTATGAGTTCAGAAAATATTGAAAAAAGCCTAGATTTCATCCGGACAAGGATAAAAGAAGATCAGGAAAATGGAAAAAATAATGGAAAAATACACACGCGCTTCCCGCCTGAGCCAAATGGCTACCTTCATCTGGGGCATGCGAAAAGTATTTGTTTAAACTTTGGAATTGCTCAGGAATTTGGTGGTTTATGCAACCTTAGGCTTGATGATACTAACCCAGTGGCCGAAAAGACTGAGTATGCCGAAGCGATCAAAGATGACTTACGCTGGTTAGGTTTCGATTGGGGTGACCGACTTTTCCATGCGTCGGATTATTTTGAACAGTTTTATGAATGGGCAAAGGACTTAATAAGGTCAGATAAAGCATATGTTTGTGACCAATCATTTGATGAGATGCGAAAATCAAGGGGTACTTTAGTGAGCCCTGGGCAACATAGCCCCTACCGAGATCGCTCCATTGAAGAAAATCTCGATCTCTTAGAGAAAATGAAAGTTGGAGATTTTCCTGAAGGTGCGAAAACTCTTCGAGCCAAAATTGATATGGCATCGCCCAACATGAATTTACGCGATCCGGTTCTTTACAGGATTATTCATAAGAATCATGCCAAGACAGGAGATCGATGGAAAATCTACCCGTCTTATGATTTCGCCCATGGACAATCTGATTCGATAGAAGGCGTAACTCATTCTATTTGTACTCTAGAATTTGAACACCATCGACCACTTTATGATTGGTTTTGCGACAATTTGGGAATTCATCACCCCCAACAAATTGAATTTGCCAGACTCAACTTGACTTATGTCGTAATGAGTAAACGAAAAATGCTTCGTTTAGTGGAAGAAGGACATGTGAACGGATGGGATGATCCACGTATGCCTACTCTTCAAGGAATGAGAAGACGGGGATTCTCCCCAAAAACATTATTGGATTTTTCAGAACGGGTAGGTCTCGCTAAAAGAGAAAATGTAATTGAGGTGGAACTTTTGGAACATTGCTTGCGTCAGGATTTAAATAAAAAGGCGCCCAGACGATTAGGCGTACTTAATCCATTAAAACTGACGATTGAAAACTACCCGGATGATAAAAGTGAGGAAATAGACGCCGTAAATAATCCAGAAAACCCTGAAGAGGGAACTAGGAAAGTTCCTTTTTCTAGCCAACTTTTCATTGATCGAAATGATTTCATGGAAGAACCTCCCAAGAAATACTTCCGACTCGCACCTGGGAAAGAAGTTCGTCTCAAATATGCTTATTATGTGACCTGTAAAGAGATAATCAAAAATCAAAACGGGGAAGTGACTGAGATTATTTGTACTTTCGACCCAGAATCAAGGGGCGGTGATTCTCCTGACGGCAGAAGAGTAAAAGGAACAATTCAATGGGTTGATGCCAACACTGCAATTCCAACCGAAGTTCGGCTTTACGATAGATTATTCTCAGTTCCTAATCCTGAAGAAAATAACGACGACGGCGATTTCATTCAGCATCTAAACCCAGATTCATTAACGATACTGAATTCCTGTTTGGTTGAACAGTGTCTTGAGGAAAGTGAAATAGGTTTAACCTTTCAATTAGAGAGAATTGGGTATTTCTGTAAAGACAATGACTCGGCTAAAGAAGATCGCCTAATTCTCAACCGAACAGTTGCCCTCAGAGACAGTTGGGGGAAAACACATAAATAGAAAAATTAAGGCACAAATAGCCGTTTTTGAGGCTTGATTCGAGCTTGCCTTAAAAGATTTAATACTGAAAATAAGACTAATTTACATTAACAACAGCCTAACTACACAGCCCATATAAATCATGAGTAATCAAGATTCACAACCGGACATGAAATTATTTTGGGGGTGCTTCATCGCCCTCATCACGACAGCTTTTGCTTTTATAACGAGAGCATTCCTAGTCGGTGATCCTTCTTTTTGGCCTACCACTTTTGGACTCGATCAAGTACAAGGCCAAGTTCTTTTTGGGGCTGGGATTTGGCCCTTCGCGATAAGTATTATAGTATTTAGTTTGATCATTGATCAAATTGGTTACCGAGCCGCGATGATTTTTAGTTTCATATGTTACGCTCTGTATGCATTTCTTGCATTCCAAGCTTATGGTGTTGTTTCGGCGGAAGGACTTTCTGGAGATGCCTTAAAAAACGCTCAAGCTGAAGCGTACGATTTACTTTACATGGGCTCAATCATTCTTGGTCTTGGAAACGGTACAGTTGAAGCCTTCATCAATCCTGTAGTTGCCACAATGTTTAATAAGGATAAAACAAAATGGCTTAATATATTACATGCAGGCTGGCCAGGTGGTCTAGTTATTGGTGGGATATTAACAATTGTATTAGGTGAACAAGCGGCTGAAGATTGGCGTATTTTGATTTATCTAATCGCAATTCCTGCAATTATTTATCTCGTAATGCTAATGAAAGCTCGTTTTCCGGTTAATGAAAGAGTTTCTTCAGGTACAACCTATAAAGAAATGCTCGCAGAGTTTGGTGCGATTGGAGCACTTATCGCCGGCTACTTAATATTTAGGCAATTAGGTATGGTATTTAGTTGGGATGATACATTAGTTTATGGCTTAACTGCTGCCGGAACTGTTGCATATGGTTTTTACTGTAAGTCTCTCGGGCGTCCCCTTTTAATATTCATGTGCATTATCATGATTCCATTGGCTACGACCGAGCTTGGAACTGACGGTGCGATCACAGGTCTCATGGAAGAACCATTGAAAGCTGCCGGACAACACCCCCTTTTAGTTCTTATTTACACTTCTGCTATCATGATGATTCTTCGCTTTTGGTTTGCCGGACCAATAGTTGCAAAGCTTGGACCGTTGGGACTGCTGGCAACTTCAGCTGTTCTTGCAATTGCAGGTCTTTTCTTACTTAGCACTGCTTCCGGTTTAGTTATGGTTTTTGCATGTGCCACACTTTATGGTTTTGGAAAAACTTTCTTTTGGCCCACCACTTTGGGAGTCGTTTCTGAGCAATGCCCTAAAGGCGGTGCCCTCACCCTTAATGCGATTGCAGGTATTGGAATGCTCGCAGTCGGCATCTTGGGCGGCCCAGTGATTGGAAAATTGACTGAGGACTCAATTAAAGTTTCAGTCGTTGAAGCAACTTCGGAAGAAACTTATAAGAGTATATCTAACGACAGTACTTACTTTTTAGGAGATTATACAGCCGTTGATAACGAAAAAGTAGGAAAACTGGCCACCGAGGAAAAAGAAAAAGTCGGAGAAAGTATCCAAAGTGGAAAACAAGGTTCGCTTAAGAGTGTGGCGGTATTTCCATTTTTTATGTTAATTTGCTACATCGCCTTGATCCTGTACTTCAAAAACAAAGGCGGTTACAAACCTGTTGAACTTTAAAAGTTTTCTTTTAATTAACTTTACAAAAAAACCATATCCTTTGGGATGTGGTTTTTTTGTCACCTCTTACCTTCCATTAAACTTAATTAACAAAATATATAAAACATTATGGCTACGAAAAAACCATTACGCATTGGATTAATTGGATATGGCTTCATGGGGCGTACCCATTCGAATGCATTTCGAAAAGTTCCTAATTTCTTCGATTTAAAATACGAACCTCAACTCACTGCTGTATGTGCCCGTAATAAAGACCGTGCTGAAGCATTTGCTTCTCAGTGGGGATATGAATCGGTAGAGACTGATTGGCGTAAATTAATCGACCGTGATGATATCGATGTCATTGATATTGCCGCTCCTAATAATGTGCACCACGAGATTGCAATAGCTGCAGCAAAAGCAGGAAAGGCCATTCTATGTGAAAAACCTCTTGCCCTTGATTGTAAAGAGGGCGAAGAAATGGTTCGCGAGGTCGAAAAAGCGAAGGTACCCAATATGGTTTGGTATAATTATCGCCGAATCCCTGCTGTTTCCCTCGCCAAGAACATGATTGAGGAAGGTCGTCTAGGCAAAATCTATCATTACCGATCCAACTTCCTTCAGGACTGGACTATTGACGCCGGACTTGAGCAAGGTGGTGAGGGTTTATGGAGATTAGATGCAAAAGTTGCCGGTAGTGGTGTTACTGGTGATCTTCTTGCTCACTGTATTGATACTGCAATATGGCTCAACGGTCCAATTGTTGAGGTAAGTGCAATGACTGAGACTTTTGTGAAGGAACGCGTTCATGCCAAGACGGGAAAGAAGCAAAAGGTCACGATTGATGATGCCTGTGCTTTCCTTGCTCGCTTCGCTAATGGATCGCTCGCGATTTTTGAATCCACTCGTTATGCCCGTGGGCACAAAGCATTGTATACTCTTGAAATCAATGGTGCAGATGGCTCACTTGCTTGGGATCTACACGATTTACACCGTCTTGAATATTATGATTACGACAAAGAGGATCCTAAGACTCGTGGTTGGCGTTCAATTCATGTGACTGATAATGGAGGTGACCATCCTTACATGGATAAGTGGTGGGTACCTGGATTGAATATTGGCTATGAACATAGTTTCATTAATCAGTTCGCTGACTTTGTCGAAGGTTACGGGTCGCGTAAAAAACGCCCAAACCGCCCTGATTTCCGAGATGCTTTAGAAACACAATACATCTGTGAAGCAGTTCTTGACTCTGCAAAATCTGGCCGTTGGAAAAAAGTGGGCAAGATTAAAGCTAAGTAATTATTACCCTTTTATTGAACAAAGAAGGAGTCATTTAGATGGCTCCTTCTTTGTTTATAAAAATCCAGTTAAATTTGTATTTTGGGTTGCTCTTTGGTTTAAACAGAGGAAATTATTGGTATATGAAATTTTCATTCTTTTGTATAATAGTACTTGCTTGTTCTTCATTTTCTTTATGGTCAGTTGATTGGCCTTCCTGGCGCGGAGAAAATCGTACTGGAGTTTCTATAGAAAAGGGACTACTTCAAGATTGGCCAAGTGGTGGACCCAAGAAACTATGGACTTCGAACGAGGCGGGAATGGGCTATTCTGGCTTTACAATTATGGATGGTACTCTTTACACAATGGGAGCATTCGAAAAGAAAGAAATGCTCCTCGCTTTTAATGCAATTTCAGGTAAGAAAATTTGGTCCGTCCAAGTAGGAGAATTGCTTACAAATGGATGGGGTGACGGACCGAGAATGAGTCCAACCATTTCCGCTGGTAAAATTTATGCTATGGGAGCAAAGGGAAATTTGGTCTGTGTTGAGGCTAAAGATGGCAGTCTAATTTGGAAAAAGAGTCTGGTTCAAGATCTTGGAGGGAAGGTCCCTGGCTGGGGTTATACCGAGTCTGTACTAATCAATAATGGAAAAGTTATTTGCACACCAGGAGGTAAGGATGGTTCGCTTGCAGCACTTGATGCGAACTCGGGAAGAACTGTTTGGAGAACAAAAGGATTCACTGATGGTGCTCAATACTCCTCCCCTATCTCAATCGTACACCAAGGAAAACAACAAGTTGTTCAGTTGGTAATGAAAAACCTAGTTGGTATTGATCCAAAGAATGGTTCTGTTTTATGGAAGTCTTCATGGCCAGGAAAAGTGGCGGTTATCCCCACTCCAATTTACAGCGATGGCCATGTGTATGTTACTTCTGGTTATGGAGTGGGTTGTAAATTAGTTAAAATCGGTAAAAATAAACCAATAAATATCTACGAAAATAAAGTGATGAAAAATCATCATGGTGGAGTAATAAAACTGGGGGAATATCTTTACGGTTATTCGGACAGTGTCGGATGGACATGTCAGGATTTCAAAACTGGTGAGTTAATTTGGAATGAAAAGAAAGCCCATGGGAAAGGTGCTATTGCATACGCGGATAATCGATTTTACTGCCAGGGAGAGAGAGACGGAAAGGTGATCCTAATTGAAGCTAGCCCTAAGGGGTGGAAAAAACATGGGGAGTTTATCATTTCGCCTCAAACTAAGAAGAGGAATCCAAAAGGCAGAATTTGGACACACCCCGTAATTTGTGACGGAAAGCTCTACCTAAGGGATCAAGAGTATATTTCATGCTATAATTTAAAAAGATAAGATATCTTTAGTTCTATTCTAAATCCTAGCATGAAAATCCAATTACTGGATATGTGTTAATTAGGGAAAGGAAAAAATGATTAAAAAAAATCCCGTGTTAATATCGATACTGCTCTTTTTTATGTCTGCACATTTAAACGAAGCACTACCACCAATCGATCTGACGCTTAAAAATTGCGATTGGCCCAACGATACAATTAAAGATCGCCAAGGAGAACGGTCACCACCCGTTACAGCCAAACGATTTGGCTTCGCCGATTGGTCTAAGTGCCGACTATTGAATGGTATAGACCGGGTGACGATATGAAAGTAGTCACCAATTACTCGGTTTTAATATAATGAACGCACAATACAATGAGTTTAATGAATGACCTCTAGGGTGAACTATGAAAAATATAAATAACACCAACCGTCGACAATTTTTAGCCTCTACAATGGCAACGATCGGGCTGCCAGTATTGGAATCATTTGCCGGAAATATCAAACCGACAGCAAAACCAAAGACGTTTGTGGCCATTGGTAGTTTCTTTGGTTGGTACCGAAAAGAGTTCTACCCCAAAGAGGTTGGTAAGAATTACACCATCCCGAATATCATTATGCCCATTGCCAAACATCGAGACGATTTCACTATCTTTTCGGGTCTCGACCATAGAGCCAAAAATGGTCATGACGGCTGGGTAAATTTTCTTTGCGGAAAAAATCTTGGTGACTATTCCCTGGACCAAAAGATTGCTGACGCGATCGGGCAGAAAAGTCGTTTTCCTTCTCTACAGCTCGCGGTTGGAGGTGTGGAAAATGGAGGCGGCAGTATCGCTGGCAAGACGAGTTTCACCAAACAAAAGATCCCTTTGCCGATGATGCGTCGACCCAGCGTTCTATATAGCCAGCTCTTTGTTTCAGAATCGGATAAAAAACGTGCAGAGTACATCTTGCGTAGTGGGAAGAGCTCTCTCGATTATGTCCTAGAGGATGCCAAGCATTTACAAAACAATGTGTCTAAAGCGGATCACGATAAACTAGAGGAGTATTTTCATTCGGTTCGTTCGGTTGAGAAGAGACTGAATCAGAAAATTGCGTCGGTAGATGATGTGATTGCTCAGACGGATTACAGGCTTCCAGATTCAGGTTCAGGTTCAGATCCGATTTCATCAAGCATGATGATGGAAGCAGCCCCCTTGATGTACGATCTTATGGCGCTCGCCGTTGAGACGGAGGCCGCACCTGTGATGAGCCTGATGTTGAATGGCTTAGGTGCTGTATTCACCATCGACGGAGTACCTTTAAAGGTGGGATATCACTCCTTATCTCACCACGGCAACAAGCCGGAGATGATTCGTGACTTATTGAAAATTGAATGTGAACTGATGAAGCATTTCAATCATTTCTTAACTGACCTGAAGGAGAAGAAAGACGCTCAGGGCAACCCATTGCTAGACAGCACGGTTGTTCTGTTAGGCACCGGAATGGGGGACGCCAGCAGGCATGCGAATAATAACCTACCGGCTTTGGTTGCGGGCGGTGGCTTTGACCACGGAAGTCATGTCGCGCTTGACCCAAATGAATACCTGCTTGGCGATCTTTATATCACACTCATGAATAAGATGGGGGTGAAAGCGAATAGCTTTTCCAATGCCAGTCGCAGTCTCAATGAGGTCTTCGTTTGATCAGAAACATGCCATTAGCTTGTGGGTTGATCTTAACGCTGTGCCTGGCGTTCCAGTCTACCACGGCAGAAAGCACCGTTCCAAATGAGAAAACTCTTGCGGTTCATCCTCAGGAAACACTCAATAAGTACTGTGTCGAATGTCACGATGCGGAGGTCAAAAAAGGTGACTTGGATCTTGATTCGAAGCTGAATGATTGGGATTCGCCCACAAACCTGAAGTTATGGGAAAAAGTCTTGCCTGTAGTTTTGGACGGGTCGATGCCACCTGCTAAGAAACTGCAGCCCTCAGACACCGAAAGAAAGACGTTGGCAAAATGGCTGGATTCATCGCTGCGGGAAAACACCTCTTTTGGCGGCACCTTGGCACGCCGTTTGAGCAAAGAGGAATACCAGAATACGATTCGCCTTCTTTTCGATCTTCCTGAATATAGAGTCCCCCTTGGCTTTCCTGACGATTCGACTCGCTTTGGATTTAACAACACCGGCGAAGGACTTATTATGTCTCCCACTCTCATGGCGGGCTATCTCAAGGTTGCCAATCAGGTGGCGGATGAGCTTATTCCTCTGAAAAAGAAGGCTGAAGAGTCGTCAATCAGAGTACTGAACCCAGACGATATGGTGGCGAATTATGCGGCTGCCGCTACGTACGATAATGCGCTGAGATTTGCCTCCAGCGGCAGGCAAATCATGCGCAGCTGCAGTTGGCCGAAACAGATGACGGTTACATCATCGGGAATCTATAAGCTAACGGTGAGGGCATCGAGTTTTCTTCCGAGCTCAAGGAATCTTATGCCGAAGGATGAGCCCATGCAGCTGGAGCTACGCGCACGCGATCTGGCCGTAGGAGAGCGCGAAATGATTCATCGATTCCGACTGTTGGAAACCGTTAGCGTTACTTCAGAATCCCCCAAAGAGATATC
>CAYLIJ010000040.1:0-8336 GCA_964383925.1 uncultured Puniceicoccaceae bacterium | reverse complement strand
CTTTATTTAACTACGGTGACTTAAGAGGTATGTCGGGCTGGGAGCAGTTCAAGAAAGCTTTTCAGGATGAAAACCTGGACATGAGCCATGCGACGATGGATTCCGCTAAGACGAAGAAGTTAATCGCGGTATTTGTCGATCAAGATAGGGTACTTGGTGAGGCGTTTGCTTATGATTATTTTGAAAAAGGCCCTGCATTAGATCTTCATGAGATCCGTGTCGAGGGACCTCTTCGGTCGGTGGACGGTCCCAAAGATAAAGAAGTAAAAGAAAGGCAACGGCTCCTGTTTGGTGGACCAAATGAAGCGCTGTCCAAGGAAGAACGTATTACAAAGCTTCTAGAAAATCTCTTGCCCAAGCTATTCAGAAAGCCAGTCGAGAGTCGTACCATCGAAGTCTATTTGAAAATGGCGACAGAGCACTGGTTGAAGGGACACTCCTATGAATCTGGACTCCACCTTCTGATTCGCAGCATTCTAATCTCACCGCGATTTCTGTATCGTTCCTTAAACGATGGCCCTATGGATGATTATGATCTTGCGGCAAGGTTGTCTTACTTTTTGACCCAGGCCCCGCCCGATAAAATTCTCGTTGATTTGGCTCGTCGCGGTCGTCTTTCAGCCGCTCGCCCGTCCAAATCCGATCCTCCGAAAATGGAATATTGGGTTTTGCGACGAGAGGCGAAACGTCTTATACCGACAAGCCCTTCAGCCCGATTGGTGCAAAGTTTCACCAGTCAGTGGTTGGAGACGAAACAGTTGACTAGTATCATGCCTGACCCAGTTTTCAACTTCACCGAAGACGATCTTGATTTGGCAAAGCGGGAGGTCGAATATTTCTTCACCGAGATGCTTAAGGCTAATCATCCTATGACGGATTTCATAGACCCCGACTTTACTTTTACCACCCCTGCATTCGCCAAGAAAATCTATCAGGTAGAAAATGATAAGACCAAAGCGAAAAAGGATAGCGGGAACAAATTCCAAAAGATCACTCTCGCACGCGATGGGCGTTACGGGGGGCTTCTAAGTATGTCGGCGGTGATGACCACAACCGCGAACGGCGTTGACACACAACCAGTACTCCGGGGCGTGTGGGTTCTTGAAAACATCTTGGGCATGCCTGTTCCGCCGCCGCCGGACGATATCCCCGCCTTGACTCCTGACACACAGTCCGCGAAGACCCCCAGGGAACTATTGGCGGCCCATACGAAAGAGAAATCTTGCATGAGTTGTCACAGGAAAATTGATCCTCTGGGTTTCGTTTTAGAACATTTTGACCCCGTTGGGCGTTGGCGTGACAAGTGGCCAGACTCAGAAACCATCATTGACGCGTCGGCAACACTGCAGGACGGGACAAAAGTGACAGATATCATCGAACTTAAGCGTTGGATGCTAATAAATATTGACCTTTTTTCGAGATGTCTTGCGGTCAAGTTAATAATCTATGCCACTGGTCGAGAGCCAAGCTATATCGAGGTCAAAGAAATAGAAGATCTTGTTAAATCCAACAGGGAAAACAAGCACGGTTTCCAGGATCTTTTCGTGGACCTGATATTGAGTGAGACGTTTCGCTCGAAATAACAGGAAGCGTTCTCGGTGAATAAACCTAATGAACAGAGACAAATGATGACGCGAATCACACACCTCCTGACCGTTCTGCTGGTCAGTCTCACAATACAACTGGTTTCAGCCAAGCCGCCCCCGCAGATAGTGCCACGCCCCAACGCGCTAGTCGCGAAACAGGAACTGCTCAAGTTAACCGGGAATAAAGAGGCCGAACCAAGCAAAGATGTTCAGATTCTCTGGCTCTATGGCCCGGAAGACCATGGTGGCGGCGCCCACGATTATATCCGGATCAAAGAGCTTTTTGTTCCGATGTTGACGACCATTTCTCGAATCACGGTCGATGAGGCCTTTCAGTTTCCCAGTCAGGCGCAGTTCGATAAGGCGGACCTGCTGATTCAGTTCCTTCACATGCCGGACCTGACCGAGATGCAATTACAGATGTATAAGCGCTTTGTGGAGCGTGGTGGCGGTGTCGTGTCAATTCATGAATCCTGTATCATGCGTCCGCTCAAGCGCGCGGAAAAGTACGCGAAATGCATTGGTTGCTCATGGAAGGGCAACAAGACGTCCAAGTGGAGCAAGTTTGACCATAGCTACCCACTCTTTCTCGATACGGCGCACCAAGCATTCGCTGGCCTACCGAAGTCCATCGCCTTCAATGATGAGTCCTACTGGAATCTGCTCAGCAGCGACACTGTCCAGCCGATTGCGGCCGTAGCGCCCAAATCTCTGGAGAATGAAGCGAGTTTCGCGCAGGTCTTGAAAGCGGAGGATGTGCGAAGTCACGCATTCTGGACCTATCAATCGGGCAAGGGGCGGGTCTTTGGTACAACAACTGGGCACTACACCTATACCTACTACGATCCGTTGTACCGCCTCTTATTGATGCGCGGTATCGCCTGGACTCTCAAAGAAGATCCCGCGCCCTTTATGCCACTGGTCTTCCATGGGATCACCAACGACAAAGGGCTCGTCGGAACGTCCGATAGCATGCTCGATTACAAGAATCGGAGCCAATAACCGAGAATGAGGAATCGTATCATGAAAATTTTTATCGCATCGCTGTGGATCTATTCGCTGGTGTTAAAAGCGACCGCTGAGGACGGGCTGAATCGCTTGTCGACGGCTGAGGCCGTGGCGGGGAGGGAGCTTCTCTTGACCTACCCGGATTCTGCGGTTGCCGAAGAGGTCCAGCGTCCCAACATCCTGTGGATCATTGCTGAGGATATGTCTCCTGATCTCGGGTGCTACGGCAATAAGGTCGTGGCAACTCCGAATATTGACCTGTTGGCGGCCAAAGGAATGAAGTTTAATCAAGTGTTTACGACCGGCCCTGCCTGTTCCCCGAGCAGAACGGCACTTGCCACAGGCGTTTACCAGACGACCCTCGGTGCCTCATCACATGCGCTACAGCAACGAGCTCACTCCGGCCCTTCCTAAGCCGGTCAAGGTTCTACCGGAACTGATGCGTGAGAACGGCTATTACACTGGAAATATCAAGGAACTTGGCGGGACAGGATCGGGGAAGGATGACTGGCTATTCAAAGTAACGGGGAAAGCATGGGATACCCCCTCTTGGGACGAACTGCTAAAACATCAGCCTTTCTTTGCTCAAATCAACTCCAGACAATCCCATAGAGGATTCTCTTCGGCCGAGAATATCTCAAAAGAGAAAATTAAAATCCCTTCTTATTATCCCGATCATCTGGTTACCAGAAACGATTGGGCAGGTTATTTCGATTCCGTGAACAAGTTCGATGCGCAGGTCGGTGCAATTTTGAAACAGCTCGAGGCCGATCATCTTGATAAGAATACGATTGTATGCGTCTTTTCCGATCATGGAAGACCGATGATTCGCGGAAAGAACTGGCTGTACGATAGTGGGACCCGGATTCCGCTGATCATCTACTATCCCAAAGAGGTGCGAATTGAAGAATGAAATTGAGAATCCGGAATACAAAAGCACCATCGAATCCATGAAAAAACGTCTGCTCGAGAGACTTCTCGAGTTGGCGATTCCGATCCCATCGCGACAGAGCAAGCGCTGCTGGCCGCAAAGAATTGTCCTGCGCCGGTCAGATACGGACAACTACGGACTGGCCGATGCGTCGCAGGGATTCGTACAAGAATTCTGGTTTTATCCCGCTGCGAACCGACTGTTTTATTGCGACTACTTGACTCAAAAATGGCGAACAGTTTGCGGTTTTGGTTGCAATCTATTTTTCGTTTATCATTCTAATTTTGTGTTATCTGGAACAAATGTATGAGAAATGTTTTTGTTTGTGATATTGTAATTCTCCTTCTTTTAACTGTTGGCCTTAGTGCCAAAGAAAAGAAAATAGATTTCGATAAAGATATTCAGCCAATACTAAGTGATAAGTGCTTTCACTGCCATGGACCAGATGCAAAAAAGCGTGAAGCGAAACTTCGACTCGATACCTTTGAAGCTGCAATTGCTAAGCGTAAAAAGGGGGCAGCAATAATACCTGGCAATGCCATGGGAAGTGCTATCATCAAACGTATGATCACTGACGATCAAGATGACATTATGCCGCCGCCCGATTCCAACCGTCATGTCAGCAAGGCACAAATCGAGCTCATAAAGCAATGGATCAAAGAAGGTGCCACTTACTCGGAGCACTGGGCCTTTGTAAAAGCAAAGTCACCCAAAGTCCCCGTAGATGGAAAAGACTGGGCACGTAATCCTATCGATAACTTCATTTATAAAAATCTCATTGAGCTTAAGTTAAAGCCTAATGCAGAAGCTGACAAAAGAACCTTACTAAGAAGACTCTCTCTAGATCTCACAGGCCTTCCGCCTACTCCTGAAGAAATGGCGATGTTCCTGACAGATAAAGATCCTAAGGCCTACGAAAAACAGGTCGACCGTTTACTTAATTCCCCACATTACGGAGAACGTATGGCGTGGCCATGGCTCGATGCAGCTCGCTATGCCGACACGAATGGCTACCAAGGCGATGCTGCCAGAACTATGTGGCCATGGCGCGACTGGGTCGTCAAAGCCTTTAATAAAAATATGCCTTTTGATCAGTTCACCATAGAACAAGTCGCTGGTGACATGCTGCCAAATGCGACTTCTGAGCAGAAACTGGCCACAGCCTTTCTTAGAAACCACATGATTAATGGTGAAGGGGGACGCATTGCGGAAGAGAATAGAGTCGAGTACATCTTTGATCAGCTCGAGACTGTCGGTACAACTTTCCTTGGCCTAACCCTTAACTGCTGCCGATGTCACGATCACAAATTCGATCCTATCAGTCAGAAAGATTATTTTTCTTTCTCAGCTTTCTTTAATCAAACACCGATAAACGGAAGCGGAGGGAGTGGGCAAACAGCCCCTACTATAATAATACCTCCTGCTCGAGAGATCCTGACTAAACAGCAGAATATATTAAAGACAAAACAAGATAAGCTAGATGCCCTTACCAAGGTCTTGATTGATGAATTCGGCTCACTGGCTAAAGCTAAAAGCAACGATATTAAATGGGCTTTACTAAAACCTCTAAAAGCTCTTGCTCAGCACCAAACTTTAGTTATCGGAAAAAATTTCAGCATATTAGCTAAGGGTGACAACCCCAACAACGACAACTATACGATCATCGCCAAGGCACCTAAAAAGGTTTCTGCATTAAAACTGAGCGGTTTAAGACACGAAAGTATGACGGGTGGTGGGATTTCTCGTTCAAATTCAGGCAATTTTGTGCTTACTGAAATTAAGATCAATCTCATTAGAGAGGGTCAAAGAATTCCAGTCAAGATTCACGAGGCTCAAGCAAGCTATGAACAAACTGGATTTAAGATAAACCAGGCCTTCGACAATAAAAAAAGCACCGGCTGGGCAGTCTGGAACGGCAAACCAGTTACTCAGGATCACCATGCTGTTTTTGTACTAGGCAAAACATTGCTCTTTAACCAAGGAGACCAATTAGAAATAGGGTTGGAACACGACTCCAAACATGCCCGCCACAATCTAGGCTATTTCAGCATTGCGACGATTGGTGAAATCCCCGTTGCAGGAATTGCTCAACTATTTAAGAACCACAAGGTGAAAATTAATTCCAAGGATGATTTTCTGAAAAAAAACAAAGAGTTCCAAAAGCTTCAAAAGGATGTCCAGAATCAGAAAAAAGCCATAAATGCGTTGGGGATAAAGGTTATGGTCATGCAGGATAATCAAACGCGAAAAACTTACATCCTAAATACAGGTTTGTATAATCAGCGTGAAGCCGAAGTCACTGCCAATACTCCTGAATCTCTCTTCCACCTTCCTGAAGGGGTAAAAGCTGACCGTTTAGCTCTGGCAAACTGGCTGGTTTCAAAAGAAAATCCATTAACTTCAAGGGTGATTATAAATCGATTTTGGGCTCAAGTTTTTGGAACCGGACTAACTAAAACGACTGAGAACTTTGGAATACAGGGAGAAAGACCTAAAAACCCGGAACTACTCGACTGGTTGAGCTCCGAGTTTATAGACATTAAGTGGAATGTTAAAGACATGATTCGCCTCATGGTAACCAGTACGACTTACAGACAAAGCACCGACTTTACAGACAAGAAAATTGAAACCGACCCATATAATCGTTTTTTGGCCCGTGGACCAAGATACAGAATGCCTTCTTGGATGATCCGCGATCAATCGTTAGCGGCCAGTGGGCTCCTGAACGAAGAAATGGGCGGCAAAGGAGTTTTACCTTATCAACCGGCCGGAGTTTGGGCCGAGATGACTTTTGGTAAGATCCGCTACAAGCAGGATAATGGTAACAAGCTGTACAGGCGCAGTATTTATACATTTTGGCGACGTATCGTCTCTCCGACAATGTTCTTCGATATAGCAAGTAGGCAGTTTTGTGAAGTGAAAGACAAGCGAACGAATACACCACTTCATGCATTAGTGACTATGAACGATACTACTTATGTAGAAGCCGGTCGGGCTCTAGCTGTTCGAGTCATCGGGGAAAAAAGTAATGCCGCCAAAATTCAAAAAATATATTCTTTGCTTTTGGGGCGAAATACTAATGAACAGGAAATGAAAATCCTGCAAAATAAATTACAAAAAATCACAGGAAAATATAAGGAAAACCCAAAGCTGGCTGATGAGTATTTAAATGTTGGTGAATATATAACGCCGGGAAATTCAAACAAAATTGAAGTCGCATCTCTAGCCAATTTAGCCCTGATGATTTTGAACCTCGATGAAAGCTTAACAAAGGAGTAATTATGAATCCACTCACAGAATATCAAAATAACATGACTCGCCGTCAGCTCCTTAAAAACAGTAGAAACGGACTTGGTGCAGCCGCTTTGACAAATCTTCTTTCTGGGACGGCCAATGCTGCAAATGATAAGATAAATACACCACATAAGGTAGCTAAAGCTAAACATCTCATCTATCTATTTCATAACGGGGGCCCCCCGCATATAGATATGTTTGATTATAAACCTCAGCTAATTAAAATGAATGGCGAAACTCTCCCAAAATCTTTCGTCGAAGGTAAGCGTTTCGGTGCCATGACCAAGAATATCGACGCTGCAACTATGCTAGCACCTGTGGAGCCTTTTAAACAGTATGGCCAATGCGGTGCCTGGGTTTCAGACCTCATGCCTCATACCGGCGCTATTGCCGATAAGCTGTGTTTCATTAAAAGCATGTACACCGAACAGGTCAATCATGCTCCGGCTATCAGTTTTATGCTAACAGGTTCAGAAATGCCCAGTCGTCCAACATTGGGGGCGTGGTTAAGTTATGGCTTGGGTAGTATGAATGTAAACTTACCTTCTTATGTCGTTATGACCTCCGTCAGCAAAGGAACGAGTTGTGGTCAGATTTTTTATGATTTTTACTGGTCATCTGGATTTTTACCTTCCCAATACCAAGGCGTAAAATTCCGCGGCGGCGGTGATCCGGTCCTCTATCTCTCAAATCCCAAAGGAGTCTCAAAGGAAATTCGTCGTGATATGATGGATGGACTAAGTCAGCTCAATCAACTCAAAAAAAACCGTGTCGGTGATCCTGAAATAAGTACAAGAATTTCTCAATACGAAATGGCCTACCGTATGCAAACGTCAATTCCTGAGTTGACCGATTTGAGTGATGAGCCCCAACATGTGCTCGAAATGTATGGACCATCTGTCAAAATACAGGGCACGTTTGCCTATAATTGCATCATGGCTCGACGTTTGGTAGAGCGCGGCACACGTTCCGTACAAGTGATGCATGCTGGTTGGGACCATCATAATTCTATTACAACTGAGCTATACAACCAATGTCGAGATACAGATCAAGCTTCTGCAGCATTGGTTAAAGATCTCGAACAGCGCGGTTTATTAGATGATACCCTTGTGGTTAGCGGAGGCGAATTTGGCCGCACGCCATTTTTAGCAAAGAATTTTAATACGCCCAAAAAATGGGGCCGCGATCATCACCCTCACGCTTATACCACCTGGATGGCTGGTGGTGGCATAAAGCCTGGAATTACCTATGGTGCTTCTGATGAACTAGGAATGAATGTGGTTGAAAATCCGGTTCATGTCCATGATCTACAGGCTACTATCTTAAATCAGATGGGTATTGATCACACTAAACTAACCTATAAGTTCCAGGGAAGACGCTTTAGGTTAACGGATGTTCATGGCCATGTAGTCCAAGATATCATTGCATAAATAATACTTTTATTAAATCAGTTATCAGTAACTTTGATGATGAAGCGACTAACGTTTCAACTCTGCGTTTTTAAGTGCGACAGTTTG
>CAYLIJ010000039.1:0-24850 GCA_964383925.1 uncultured Puniceicoccaceae bacterium | reverse complement strand
CATCTTCGGGGATTTGTAAGGCAGTGGCATTAAATTCGAATTGAGGAACTTGAGGCGTAGTCTCATTGAGATCTGTAATGCCTATAGTGAAATTGCTCTCGATACTTGCATTCAACTCATCTGATACCCGTACGCGAATCGAGTGTGAAGCATTGGCCTCATAGTCAAGTGAAGTAGCGGTAAGTAAAGTACCATTCGTCTCCAAATTGAAAAGTTGGTTGGAAGAAGACCCCGCTCCCACTACCAGAAAATAATTAAGGGTCGAATTAGTATCAGGATCGGTCGCAGTTACAAAACCTATAGTCGTACCAATCGGTGAATTCTCAGGAACTGAAAGCGGATTACCTAAGACTCTTAGATTACTAGGGGTGGTATTGGGAGAACCTTCTGACACATCGGAAACGACGATCAGAATACTTTGGGATATTTGTGCCAAACCATCCGACACCTGAACAATTAGTTCATACACATTGTTGGAATCGCTGTCGGACGGAGTCTCAAAATCAGGTAAGCTAAGGAAATTCAATAATCCCGTCGTTTGGTTAATCGAGAACTTAGATTGATCATTTCCACCTGTGATCGAGTAGGAAATCGTATCTCCGTTTGGATCGGTTGTGGTAACCTGCCCCGCATTGATTTGATTTTCCAATACAGTGAACGAGTTTGCGGAGGTAAAAACAGGAGGTGCATTATACTCCACGATGAAAAAGAGAGTATTATTTTGATCCAAATCGTTCCATTGACCTGCAGTACCCAAAGGCCAACCATTCAGTGAAATGGCAAGGGCATCTTGCTTATTCAAATAATCATCGGGTTCATTTTGACCAGATTGAAGACTGCCCCAATTGTTAAAAAGGCTACCTACTTGAGAACCATTGGAGGCACCAGTCCAGAATTGGATATTATTGCCATCGTTATTACCATCCCACGACCAATCTCCTTCATTGGTGAGATCATTCCCTCCGATCCAAACATAAGCTCCACCACCACCATCAGGAGCAATAGTATCCGAAATATTGATACCCGCATTCCCAAGTGCAACGAAGATGGCACTCTGCTCTTGTGATCCTTTTATTTCTGCCAACATACCACCCCGTGCAGCCGCAATCTGGGCTGCCTGTGACCAGGTGGCGTTTTGCTTAATGACTTCGTAATTAGTTCCATTAACATCGAAAGTGTGGGGTGCGAGCAAGAACTCATAAGCTCCCTGATCCGGAGTGCCATATCGGGCATTACCCAAGAGATCAGTCGTTGGATAATTACTACTTGTCACCGTTGCCTGATTGATAGCGGGACTACTCGATTGCAGGGTTAAATTGTCATCTAAAGTTCCAAAAACACCATCCCCTCCATTCGCGTTAGTAAAAAGTGGATTAGTGTTAAGGTTATTGGAACCCGATATCGTACCAATTGACTCGGATGGATTAAACAGACTGTAATTTGCTGAAGCCGTGCCTGCATTCACAAAGAGATCATTACCAGTTCCACCAGAATTACCCCACACAATACAATTGTCTAACTGAATGGAATCTCCTGAAAACATCAAAGTAATCCCTCCCTCTGTAACCGCCTGATTTCCACTGAAACTGCAATTTACAAAACGACTGAGGCCACTCGGACGATATACACCATACCTCCCTAGAGATTTATTGCCTGAGAATACACAGTTAACAAAAGTAGAACCCGTTACTCCTGAATTCAGATACATGAAGCCAGCACTGGAAGAAGAACTCGAGTTCGCCTCGTTCCCAATCACTCGAACATTAGACATTGAAATAGATACTCCACCCTGTGTTGCAACTCCACCTCCAAAATTCGCAAAATTCCCTAAAAATAAATCTCCATTCATATTTAAATTTTGACTATCTACAAATATAGCACCTCCAAATTGAGCCGCAGAATTATACTGAAATTCGTTTCTCGAAAAGGTTGGAGCGGAGGCCGAGTCAATGTAAAGGGCTCCTGCTGAGTTGGCCTGACTTCGATTCCTTATAAAAATAGAATCACTTATATTTGGTGATGAATTTTTGAGCTTAATTGCACCTCCGTAATTATTTGCCGTTGTGAAATTTTCTGTAAAATTACACCGCTTGATTAATGGAGAAGAATTTTCCAAGAATAAAGCACCGGCTCCATTTGAGTTGGAATTTTGATTTCCAGTAAAATTTGAATCTAAGATTGAACCAGAAGCATTTATACCTGCCATCCCCCCACCCTGATAAGCTGATTGGTTCAAGGAAAATGAAGAACCAAGCACCGAGTAGTTACCTCCAGAAATATAGACCGCACCCCCTCCATTAGTTTGAGTACTTTGATTAGATATAAAATTAGAATTCACAATTGTACCATTTGAATCTTTAAGCAATAACGCACCGCCTTCAAAAGTGGATCGGTTTGAGCGAAAAGAAGAGGAATTTATTGTGTAACTACCACCTAATTGGTACACGGCTCCGCCTCCATTTGAACTGACACTCCTGTTCGATGTAAAAGTACATTCAACTAGAGAAAGAATTGTGTTATCACTTTTTATGGCACCACCGTTAAAGTCTGCTTCGTTCCCCAAAAAGATTGTGTTTTGAAAACTTACATTTGAATCCTTAAGAAAGGCTCCTCCTCCACTCCCGGTTGAGCTAGTAGTGTTTGTAGAAAAGACGCAGTTTAAAAAACTGGCGTTCACCTCTTTCAAATAGACCCCTGCCCCACCCTGGTAGGAGATATTATTACTAAAATTACAATCAGAAATAATTATATTGGAGGAATCGGCCCATAAACCAGCACCCTTACCCCTGTCATCATTGGTATAATTTCGATTCGCATTCCCATCCCGAATCGTGAATCCACTTAAAGTTGAACCAGTAGAAGGGATAACAACATGATACGAATTATCAATTATGTTGTTAGGGGTGCCAATATCTCCAGAAAGAACAGTCAAATGAGCAGATGCATTTCTTTCATTCCTTGAAGTTTCATTTCCTGAAAAGCCCCCATAAACAGCTATATTCGGAGGAAGGATGAAAGAAGAGGGCCTTACATCTCCAGGTAAATAAGTACCTTCTGCAACCCATACTTCGTTAAAAATATTTTGCGAAAGCAGTGCATCAGCTAGATTCACATAAGCATTTGCCCAATTCGTCCCGTCTCCATGTCCCGATGCATCGTGATCAACATACAAAATATTAGAGCGGACCGCCGTAAATCGATGACCAACTGAATTTGCTGATAGTGGGCTGATAGTGATTGAAGAAGGAGTAAAAGTATAACCTGTTTTATTAGGAGTGAGTGAACCCGACCAACCCGAACTCAATAACTTCCTAAAACTTCCATTCTCGTCGGATTGAAAAGACCCTCCCCCATTTGAGAAAGCAAGACTTACTCCGCTTAATCCAATTCCTAATTCACTACTAATTAATCCAGTAATCAAAAAATTAGTTTCCAAGGAATTACCAGTGTCAGATTCGGTAATTTGTACATTGGATGACGCCAATCCCGATGATGATAAAATTAAAGTTGCCGAATCATTATTCAAATCAGAATCGGGCTGAGCAGAAACTTGTACAGTTTGTCCAATATTCCAATTTGCCTGAGTAAACAATAGACTTGCAGGAGAAGAGACAAAAAAGTCACTATTGCCGTTGATTGTAGCGTTGACTTCAACCGAACTAGTCGGCTCTACGGCAAGTCTTACTTTCAAAGAACTCGCATTTCCCTCCACCACTTGAAGGTTGAACACATTGGGCATAACTGCCTGAACTATAGATTTTCTAAAATTAGAAACAAAGGGTGCGGTCAAACCAAGAACTTTCGCATTATTTTCAGTCCCAATATTTCCAGTACTGGTTGTTAGGTAAGAAACCGAAGGATTTGAAAAGTAAGGAATGGAATTAGGGAAAGTGGAACTCGGATTCGTATCATAGGACATAATTGTTTTGTAACCCTGCCCACCCTCCATCCATCGCTTGCCAAAACAAAAGGCTGAAAATTCGTACTCAACATCCCAGGTTGAATCTTCGCGATTGTGCAAACAACCCATGTTGTGACCGATCTCATGAGCCAGCGTGTAGGAAGGGGCACCAATCTGGCCCCAAACATTCACATTAAATCCTGATGATTCGAAAGAAAGTTTAGGATGTGTCATGGTGCTGGCAAGCCCACCCGAATCACTTTGCGTGGTTAACATGCAAACCAAGTCCGCTCCATATTGGTCCCTGAGTGAATGAATGTTATCAAAGTATCCATCATTGGGATTTTTCAAACGGTCGAGCTCAGTGTTCAAAATTCCTGTAGGCGTGTAGTTGATTTCAACAATATGAACGACTCTCAACTGAATCGGTACCAAGCTATTCTGATAACATAGATTAGCATCTGATACCGAACTTGCAATTGTCGACTCGACCGCAGTTGCTCCTCCTGCTTCAGTCTTAACAACAGTCGGATAAACTAAAAGTAAATCGATTAAATTAGCATCTCCATTCCTCCAGGAATTAACCGGTTGAGCGGCCAATCGTGGGTCGCGGGGCAGCTTAGTTTTTTCAACGTGACAACCACCACATTGAAGGTGCTCTGAATTACTGCTCTTAACAATTGTAAGATTTCCTACATTCCCCCTGATCGTATAAAAGACTCCATTAGGAGCAATTAAACTTCCATTCAAATAACCTGAGACATTCGCGAAGGAAAGAAAACCCTCTGCACCACCAATAAGTTTTCCATTCCAAGAAAAGGATCCATTACCAAGGTCAAGCCCCCCCAGTTTTTTACAATAATATTTCTTTTTATCCGATACATTTACTATTATGGTCTCAGAATATAAATTTGAATATTCAATATTTTCCTGTGAAAAAGCAAAAATAGGTATGAATATAAGGGGTAGGAAAAATGATTTAAGGGAAATGATAAGTTAAATTTGACATGAAAATGATCATAAACAAGAAGAAAAGGGTAAAATAAAATCATTCTTTTAAATTGAAAAAAATAACTTCAACAAATTCAGCTATTTACCGCGATATTGGAAATAAAATTGGAAACCTTTTGGAGGAAAAGGAGGGAATTTATAGGCGAAATTTTAAAAGCTTTGGGGGGGTTAAAGAAAATCAACAAGAATTATTTGTAAACCTTTGTGATATGATCGGTACCCCTCTCTCCCAAAATACCCTTGGCGACTTAATATTAAGCGTTAAAGACGAAGCCCTTTCGGCTAATGATCCAAAAATCCGGGGCCCCAATACAAATAAAAAACTAAGTTTTCATACCGATCGATGTGATGTGATCGGTTTCATTTGTCTTCAACCAGCCAAGTCTGGAGGGGAGAATCAAATTGTAAATAGTTATCAAATCGAAAGTACTATCAAAAACGAACGTCCAGACTTGCACAAAATTCTCTGCCAAAAATTCCCCTACAAAACCCATACGATTGATAATGCCAACCCCTTGCCCTATTGCGAACAGCCAATCTTCTCTTGGCGTGAAGGTTATTTTGCCTGTTCCTACCTACGCGTTCTTATTGAACGGGCAAACAAGGACCCACATTGTCCAAATCTTTCCGTTATACAAAAAGAGGCACTTGATTTTTTAGACTTAGTTTGTGAAAGGGAAGAATTACAAACTAGGTTCACTCTTAAAATGGGTGATATGCTTTTCCTCAATAATTGGATAACCCTTCATCGACGGACTGCCTTTGAGGATTTCAAAGACCCCAGTCAAAGAAGGCATCTCTTACGTGTTTGGCTATCGATGCCAAATAGTAGACCAATAGATCAATCCTTTTTGACTAATTTTGGCTCTGTGGAGGCGGGTACGATTCGAGGAGGAATAAAAGTAACAGTCTAATTTCCCTTGCCTATTCTTTTTTAATTTCAGGCTATAATATTTGTGTTGTTTTTTTTACCTTATATCAATTGAACTTCAATTCATGAAATTTCTCTTCGTCTTAACAATTCTTTCTTTTTCTTTTCCATCTTTTTTTCTATCCGCTTGCCCATCTGATGGGGACAAAATCAATTCTGAAGCAATAGAAAAAGTCGACTCAGACAGTAAAAAAGCCCAAATCAATAAATCAGTTTTATCCCCAAAACCTGATCCCTTTTTTACTGAAAATACTTCGAATATTCTTATTTTTGGAGGTGGATACTCAGCTTCTGGTAATCAAATTTCTCTCGAGAGTAACGTGAGGTATTTTCGAAAAATTCGCGACAATATAGGCTTAGCTAATGCCTCCATCTATACTTATTTTGCAGATGGTAAAGATGCAGGAAGAGATTTACAGTTTTTCGATCCGAGTTTCTCAGTACCTGATATTAATCTGGTGTTTGCAGAACTCTTCGGGAAAACCAATGGGATTGCCAATCAATATCGAACTAATCAGTTAAATCCAAACGGAAGTTCCTCCATTGCGAATGTGGATCAATGGTTTGACCAAATAAAAAAATCCAAGCTAACTAAAAAAAACCTAATCTACTTTACTGGACACGGAGGAAAGGGAGATACTAAGAACCCTCATAATACCACCGCTTACCTATGGTCAAACGTGAAACTCAAAGTTGCCGACTTTGTCAAAAAATTAGACCAGTTACCCCTCAAGCAATCCACGATCCTAATTATGGTCCAGTGCTACAGTGGAGGATTTGCGAATGTTTTATTTGAAAATGGTGATCCTAAGAAAGAGATGTCTAAGCATGCTAGGGCTGGTTTTTTCTCCACTATTCAAACACGAGTCGCAGCGGGTTGTACCCCTGATATCCGCGAAGAAAACTATCAGGAATACAGCACATCTTTTTGGGAGGCACTAAGCGGGGAATCTAGAATCGGAAAAAAAATTAATAAACCAGACTATAATTTAGATGGAAAAACATCCCTGATGGAAGCTCATTCCTATGTAAGTATAAATTCTAATACAATCGATATCCCAATCAAAACTTCTGATGTGCTACTGAGGAAATTCTTACCCGATGAATTTAAAATCAAAAAAACGACCCCAAAAAAATCTGAACCACTTGATAAACTAGTGGATAAAGATCTTCCCAAACTTTTAAAAAAAGATTCAAATTCAACTAAACCCAACAACACATTAATGCTGGAAGACTTCGAAAAATCAATTCTTTCCAATTGGGCAAATCCTGAAGAAAAAGCAATCTTTCTTGGTATTTCAAAAGTTCTAAATTTAAAAGAAGATTTCCCAGGGAAAGAAATCAAAAAACTTCAGGAACAATTCAAAAAAGAAAGAGAAGGAGTTCAAAAAGAAAAGAAGAAAGCTCTAGATCAAAAAAATAAGTATAGAGATGAACTTCGTAAAATATTGTTATCTAAACATCCTGAAATTTCTAATCCTTATCATCCTACCACTACCCTTCTATTATCAACTAACCAAAAGCAAGGAATTCTCGAAATTGTTAATCAAAAAGGGATCTGGAGAAAACTTTTAGAGGAAAAAGAAAAAGCAAAAAAACTTGAACTACAACGATTTATTATTGAAAAGCAGGAAGTAAAAATCATGAGATTGCGTAGGTGCATTGAAAATATAATTTTGGCTCACCAACTTCCCGAAAAGGGAAGTCTAGATCAGAATAAGAAATACAATCAACTCATCTCCTTAGAAAGATCTATCTTTTAATACAATTCTCGTGCAATATTATCGCCCTAAAAAGCGACTTAACTAGACAGCTTAAGTTCTAGATCCCGCGACCGCGAAGTGCGGTATCCAATTGCTTCTGGAATTCGGCCACATCTTCATCCGATGGTTTATATTGATCGTCACCACCTGAGAGCCCGAGTCTTCCAAATTGATCAAGTGTCCATTTTTTACTCTGCCCATCAGAAAAAACAACGCTACCACTCGCCATCGCACCAGGTGGATTAACCTTATCCAACTCCACTGATACTCCACCTCCACCTTCTAAGGGAGCATCGACTGCGGGTGGGGACGAGGCATCATCGCCATCTGCTGTTTTGGGTGGTGCTGGCTCTTCTTCGTCCACTAAGGTGAGATTAAGATCATCAACTAAAAAACGAACATCGATGTAGGTCATCACAATCCCAAAATCATTATTAATTCTTTTCTGAATATCAGAAAGACCAATTCCTTCAGCAACCCAACTGGCAATTTCTTTTTTTTGTTCTCCAGATGGTTCTGATTGAGTTTTTACGCTCGGTTTTTTTTGTTCTGATAATTCGCCGGGTTTTAATGAGTCTTCTGTCATGATATAAAGTAAATGATACTTGGTAACAAATTATTCAAGAAAGACAAGACGGGAAAGTCTAATCTCGATAAAGAATTTATTCAATTGTCTGGGAAAGCTCTTCATTCAGGTATTCGACCGCATATTTGATCGAATTATCCTGATCCATCATGTTTTCAACAGTCTTACATGCATGAATAACAGTCCCATGATCTCTTCCGCCAAATGCATTACCAATTTCCTGAAGTGAATGCTCGGTTAAAATTCTTGATAAATACATCGCCACTTGTCTTGGAAAAGCAATGTTGGCTGGGCGGCGACGGGAAAGCATATCGGCCATTCGCAAATGGTAATAATCAACTACTTTCTTTTGAATTGTCTCAATAGTGATTCGACTTAGATTTTCCTCACGAAGAATATCACGAAGCAATCTTTGAACAGTTTCCAAATCAGCTTTCCTTCTAGTTAATCCAACATAACCAGCAACCCGAGTTAACGCCCCTTCCATTCTTCTCACATTTCGAGCGATACTTTTGGCCAGGAATTCGATAATTTCAGGCTCAATTGAAATACCCATTGCATCTGCTTTGCATTTGAGAATGGCGACACGAGTTTCCCAGTCAGGAGATTGAATGTCCGCGACTAAGCCCCATTGAAAGCGGGAAAGAAGACGACTTTCAATTTTGTCAATTTCTCCGGCAGGGCGATCACTGGTTAGAAAAATTTGACGCTGGGAATCATAGATATCATTAAATGTATGAAAAAATTCTTCTTGAATACGTTCCTTACCAGCTAAAAATTGAATATCATCGATCAAAAGATAATCGACGCTTCGATAACGGGAACGAAACTTGGTCAAGCTATTCTCTTGGATTGCACGAATGAACTCATTAGTGAATTTCTCACAAGATACATAAGTAATTCGGCATGACGGATTACGATTTAACGCCTGGTGTGCAACTGCATGCATTAAATGAGTTTTCCCTAAACCAGTTTCACCATACAGAAAAAGTGGGTTGTAAGCATGTGCTGGTGCATTTGATACCGCGACACATGCAGCATGTGCTAATTCACTACCCGCACCTACGATAAAATTTGAAAAAGTATTTTTAGGATTAATTCCGAGAGAACGACCTTGAAGAGCAGGTCCGGTCATACGGGAACCAGATTTTGGATTCGGGGTTGGAATGGAAGACATTCGATCAGACGAACTTGACGAATCATCACCAATATCACCCAGCAACTCTACAGTGAAAGGACGGGCCACCAATCGATCCGCTTCTCTTCGGATTATATCAAGATAATTATCCCGAATCCAGATTGCGGAAAATTCATTTGGAGTGATAAGCTCACATCCATCCTCATCAAGTCTGCCGACTCGGATATTATCAAACCAAACACGAAATGTGTCAGCGGGTATGACTTCTAAAAGATTATCTCGGAGACTACTCCAAAAGGTTTCGGGACTACTTGTTGTTTGGGACATTAAACTTCAGATGCTAGGGTTTATTCACAACGAATTGAGCACTTCATAAATAGTCTTAAATATCTATCAAACACGGAGATGCAAAAAGAATGAGCACGGGTACTCACTACAATCGCAGGGTCAACTGCAATTTTACATAAATCCATGATTGATATAAACTTAAGAACTTGAAAGGGTGTATTCAATTGTTGTTTATTAAGGGATTGATTTAAAAGGGAATGTATAGTTTTGAAGAAAAATCAACAAGAACCCAAGAAAAAAAATCAAAGAAAAGAAGAAACTTTCTCACAAGTTATTAACAATCCCTAGTCCATAAGTTTTTATGCACTTTTAGGTTGCCAAGATTAAGTTAAATACAACTACTCCGACCTCTTTGATAATTCGTGAGTTAGAACAAATAATTTCAAAATTTAGGGTCAAATTTTTTCTTCATCCGTTCATTTTTTTTAAAAGTTTGTCATTAAAATCATTCGCAGAATCATGTCCTAATTGTCGAGCTGCTTGAACCATTGCCGCCACTTCAACTAATCGGGCCATATCTCGACCAGGTCGAAGTGGAATTTCCATGTTTGGAATTTCAATTCCAAGTAAATCAAAGGTCTTTCGATCTAATCCAGTTCGGTCAGGCTCAATTTCATCAGTATCTTCAAGAAAAGTGACGACCAAATCGATTCTTTTTTCCAAACGAACAAAACGAATCCCAAAAAGTTCCTCCACATTAATGATACCAATTCCTCGACATTCCATAAATCCCCGACACATGTCATCACAAAAGCCCACCGGTGTATGATCGCTTAACAGCTTAACTTTAACAATATCATCGGCCACTAAACTGTGCCCTCTTTCTATTAAAGCCAGGGCAGCCTCACTCTTGCCCGCACCACTATCTCCGCGAATTAATGTACCAATTCCTCTGATATCAAGTAATGTGCCATGACAGCTCGAGCGAGGGGCAAACCTTTCTTCCAAAAGCATTGTTACTTCAGTAGTGAAAGCCTTAGAAGACAACGAACTTCTGAAGAGAGGCACTCCACTTTTTTCTAATACCTCGAGCATTTCTGGAGCAGGGGCTAAATTTCGAGAAACAACCACACAGGGAATTTTTTTGGCGACCATCGTTTCCATAACACTTCTTCTCCTTGCTGGAGATTGCTCTCGGAAAAACCCCATTTCTCCCGCTCCAAAAAGCTGAATCCTTTTATTGGCAAAATATTTAAAATAGCCAGTTACCGCTAAAGCAGGACGGTTAACGCTTCTCTCTCGAATTGTGCTTCTGCCTAATGACTTCTCGGAATTAACCAAACGTAAGCATAATTGCTCACCATAGTCTTTAAAAAATTCACGAACAGCAATGCTCTCAGTGATGTACTTTGATTCAGCGGGGGAAGAGTATGGAGGGCTCATATTATAAATTAATTTGGATTAAACTTCGAAGTCTGCCCCTAAGTACTTTTCTCGGGCTAGTGGATCAGATAATAAAAATTGGGCATCTCCATGAGTAAGCACCTTACCGTCGTATAATAAATAAGCCCGATCTACCGCACGGAGTGTTTCCCTTACATTATGATCGGTCAAAAAGATACCGATACCTTTTTTCTTTAATTCTAAAATTATCTGAGTGACTTCACTCACGCTAATCGGGTCAACTCCACTAAAGGGTTCATCTAATAATAAAAACTGAGGGGATAATGTAAGAGCACGAGTAATTTCTAAGCGCCGCCTTTCACCACCGCTTAAAGTGTATGCTTTTTGTCGTGAGAGGTGGCTTAAATTTAATTCCTCCAGCCTAAATTCAACTAAATTATCTTGTTCGACTTTTGATATGGGAAGAGTTTCTGCGATTGCCCTAATATTTTCTTCCACTGTCAATTTCCGAAAAACCGAAGGCTCCTGTGGTAAATAAACCAACCCCTTACGAGCACGCTTGTAGGCAGGTAACTTGGTTAAGTCATGGTTGTTTAACATGACTTTCCCAGATGAGGGTCGTAAAAAACCAGCAACTATTGAGAACGTAGTTGTTTTACCCGCCCCATTAGGTCCAAGAAGTCCCACCACCTCACCTGATTTGGCTTCCAAGTCTACACCACAAACCACCTCCCGACCTCCAAACTTTTTTCGCAAACCTTCCACTTTTAAAGAGGAGACTTGTACTTCAGTGTTCATTGATTAATTGATTTTTTGGATTTCTTATTGAAACCGAAATCGGGTAATGGTGGAAGTTCCAATTTGGGACGACTATTTGCCCCACCCAAGACACGGGCCTTTCTTTTACCCTTTTCCAAAACTATTCTCTCCCCGCTCGCTTCCCCCCATTCATCATCCACTACTCTTGCCTCTCCATTAAGCAGTACAGTGCCCAAAGTTACATCCAATGTCATGTGATTACCATAGGAAGTACGCCCACCCTGCCTTAAAACAACCTTGCCCTTTGCATCCATCCTCGAAATCTTTCCAATTTCCGAACTTGTAACATTAGCGTCTTTAACAAACAGCACTTCTATCTGATCACAGGTTAATAAAAGGTTACTACCTTCAATGCTTACATTACCATCCAGTAAAAAAAGATGGGAATCATTGATAATCGATAAAAACTCAAGGTAATTGGCCTGAGCAATTGTAGGCATTGTAACAATTTCTCCTGTGGTTTGATTTCGCTCTTCTTCAGTGGGGTTACAAATGGGGTCATCCTTATCCGAAGAAACGACAAAGAATCCACCTAACCCTTGGTCAAAGATCACTTTTCCATCACGACTAAAAATCATTTGATTGTGCCCTCTTGGGACCGAATTATTCCATTGCCAATTAATCCCCCTTGCACTGAATCCATCCCCAACCACTTCGAAAAGACCTGGGCCATTTGCCCGTTCCGATTGTAGAGAAAATTCGCCTGATTCACTTTTTGCAGTGAGGTCAAGAATCTGCTTGTTAAAAAGATACAGTAGAGGATTTTTAGTCAGGAAAGTCTCTTTATCCTTCGACTTCACTTCGGACGCATGGAGTTCCCATGATAAATGACCATCGTCATTAAAACGGGGAATCGTTAAATTGTGTACCGTTGAAAGCTCTTCTTTTGCTCCCGTTAAAGGAACCAAACCAAGATTCAAAAAAATTAAGGAACCAGACAATAATGTACAAAAATTGAGTGCGATGTACTTAACACTCAAAAAGCACCCATATTTGCAAAAACCAGAAAACAACTTAATTTTCTCCCTTCCGCGAATTCGCCCTTTTCAGTTTTACTTCTGTTAAGGGGACAAACTTGAGAACCGTTCCGTTTATGCAGTATCTTTTATCAGTAGGAGTATCAAAACCCTCCCCCGTAAAAACATGTCCCAAGTGACCATCGCAAGATCGACATAGAACTTCGGTTCGAGGATAACCCAAGTGATAATCAGTGGTGGTTTTTACATTTTTTGCTTTTGAGGGGTCATAAAAAGAAGGCCAACCACAATGGGAATCAAATTTTTCTTTGGAAGAAAATAATTCAGTTTCACATCCAGCACAGTAATAAGTACCGGCACCCTGTTTTTTAAACTCCAAATAAACACTACCATTGGGGCGCTCTGTTCCCGCTTCTCTTAAAATCCGATATTGTTCGGTAGACAAAATCTTTTTCCACTCTTCTTTAGTCCGCTCCACCCTTACTTTTTCTACTTTTTTCTTTTGAGAGGTGGAGTTTTCCGAACTTTCCAATGGCAGTAATCCAAATAATATTCCAAGAGTGATTACGCTTATTCCAGATAACAAGGTAATTAATTTCATATATTAAAACTAAAACAAAAATTGGTGAATGGTCAAATGACTAACTTACATTTGATCTAACCCAGTCTTTCAATCAAACTGGCCTCATTAGTGTAAGTGATTGCAGTCTCCTTTGTAATAATGCCGTGTTGATACAGATGGAGTAAATGTTGCTCCATAGTCATCATTCCTTCCTTGGATTGTGTTTCCATAGTCGAATACACTTGTTGCCAATTTCCTGTTCGGATTAAATTTCCAAGTGCTGGTATATTTTTAAGGACCTCCATGGCTAAGATCCTTCCATTTCCATCCGCACGCGGGACTAGTTTTTGACTCAAAACAAAAGATAAACTAAAAGAAAGTTGAAGGCATAAACTCTTGGTCTGTTCGGAAGGGAACATGTCGACAATTCGACTCAATGCACCCTTTGCATCACGAGTATGGAGGGTGGAAAAAACCAAATGACCAGTTTCTGCGGCACTTAAGGCTAGAGAAGCCGTCTCCGTATCCCGAATCTCTCCCACGAAAATAACGTCTGGATTCTCTCTGAGTGCACTTCTTAACCCCCCGGCAAATGTTGGCACATCCTGCCCAATCTGACGCTGAGAGACCATTGAACTCTCACTTTCAAATAAAAATTCGACCGGATCTTCAAGAGTAATAATCCGGGTTTTCCTATGTAAATTCACATGGTTAATTAGAGATGAAATTGTCGTTGATTTACCACTCCCGGTTACCCCGGTTACTAAAACAAGTCCTCTTTTCAACTCAGTGATATCCTGCCAGATTTTCTCTGATGGGAGCCCCACTTCATGTATTGGGGGTATATTGGAGGCGAGGACCCGCATTACAAATGCAAGCCCATCCCGATCACGAAAAATATTAAGTCGAAAATTAACCCCATGCTCCAACCACTCAAAAGCAGTGTCCAAATCCTCAAACTCATCTTCAGAAAAAGCAATCGACAGGTGCTTTTCACTGAGCAGAATTCCAAGCATATATCGAATGATTTCGTCAGTTACCGGAGCTGCTCCTGGCATTGGGGTCAAATCATCATCAATTCTAAAACTCACTGGACGCCCAGTCTTAACATGCATATCTGAAATCCTAGACAAGTTCCCTTTCTTGTAGGCTGGATCAATGAAATAATTAAGCATCTGAGCAAAGCTTAAGGGTGAATCGCCAACCTGATAAATAGGTTGATTAATATCGTAATTTTGTGCCATATGAATAGGTTAAAGTTTTTGAATAAGATCAGAGTATTTTTTTTAAGACAATGCAATACTCCTTTCATCGGGCGTATTATTGGATTGCAAAAAGATTACTAAATTTCGAGACTATTATTCTAATACTCATTTCATGAAAGTTCATTTCCTCGGTACCCGTGGGTCAATTCCCACCGCACCTTCCTCTAAAGTTATCAGGGAGAAAGTTGTGGCTGCCCTTCTTGCTGCTCGTGGCAAAGATTTACGATCTGAAACACAAATTAGAGAATTTGTGAAAAAACAGCTTCCATTTCAACACGGTCATTCCTATGGAGGGAATACTCCATGCTTGAATATCGAGACCGGATCAGAAGACTATCTTATTTTTGACGGCGGTTCCGGGATTCGTCCGTTAGGGAAAGAAATTCTCGATTCAGGAGGTTCTGGAAAAACATTTCATATCTTTTTCTCCCATCTCCACTACGATCATATTCAGGGAATACCTTTCTTTGCCCCCGCTTACATACCGGGAAACAAAGTAATATTTCATGGCGGACATGACACCATAGAGCAAGCCTTGAAGGATCAGATGAAAACTCCTTTTTTCCCGATCCCTTTCGAAACTTTTGCCGCTGACATTTCATTTGAAACTCATGTACCCGGAGATGTTTTAAATATATGTGACATACAACTTACCCTTCTTGAACAGAATCACCCGGGTGTGTCCTACGGTTACCGAGTCGATCAGGGAGATAGTTCATTTGTCTATTCAACAGATGCCGAACATACGAGCCCAGCTCACGGAAAAGAATATCCCTTTATTGATTTTATCAAGAAAACAGATTTGTTAATTTTTGATGCCCCCTACTCTCACTCCCAATCAATTGGAAACCGGGAACATTGGGGACATTCAAGCAATATCATGGGGGTTGAATTGGCCGCCCGTGGAGAAGTGGGAACGCTTGCTATTTTTCACCACGATCCCGCATTCTCTGATAAGCAAATGGATGACTTTCTTTCCCATACCAAAAAGTTCTTGGATCGGTCTAAATTAGCGGTTAGGGAAACCAGACCTGGAATACCAGGAGCACCCTCTCCCCGTGCTCACCCATCTGAAGTGATTGTAGCTTATGATGGTTTAACATTTGAAGTTTAATTTTAATGTTCACACCCCCTAGTCCCCACGATGATATCCCAAAACGACTCGAGAAGGAGACCATTAATGGATTACCCCTGATTCGTTTCAATGGGGCGATCAAATTTGCAGAAGACAATAAATCTTTTCAGAGATTATGTGTAACTCTTTCCAAGCAAAGAGTTCTCGGGTTTGACATTGAATGTAAACCCAATTTCAAAAGAGGCCCAAATAACCCGCCTGCCCTTGTTCAACTAGCCACTTCGGACCAAGCTTTCCTTTTCAAACTTTACCCCGTTATGAAACTGGGCCCCCTCATCGAGATACTTGAGAACCCCAAGATAGTGAAGACCGGGGTAGCGATTAAAGACGATATTAATAATTTACAAAAGATTGAACCCTTCACCCCTGGAGGCTTCGAAGATATCGCAACTATTGCTCAGTCTCTCAAAATCGAACAGACAGGATTGCGCAATTTGACTGCCATTTTCTTCAACCAAAGACTTTCAAAGTCTGCTCAACTGTCCAATTGGCAAAAAAGACCTCTCTCCCCATCCCAAATTAATTATGCTGCAACTGACGCTTGGATCAGTCGGGAACTTTATATGATCATGAAGCCAAGATTGGCCTTGGTTCCACCCAAAAGTAATCCAAGTCCAGAACATTAAGAATTTAGAGGCTCAACTTCCAGCCTCGCTTCTTCAGCATATCGAGAAGAACTGCTACTAAAAGTACCACCCCAAGCACTACTTTCTGTGTATAACTTTGTACTCCGGTTAAATTCATTCCATTTTGAATCACCGCAATAATAAAGGCACCAATCAGTGTACCAAACACCTTACCCCGACCGCCTGATAATGAAGTTCCGCCCACCACTACCGCTGCAATCACATACAATTCATACATCAGCCCATACTTGGGATCCCCACTCTTAAATTGTGAAGCCATAATTACGCCACCCAATCCAGCCAACGCTCCACAACTTGCATAAACCCCAAGCAAAATCTTCTTCACCGGCACCCCTGATAATCGAGCCGCCTCCGGGTTTCCTCCTACTGCATAAATATAACGGCCAATCGTAGTCCGACTCATTATAGTATGGGCAAGGAGGTATAAAACTACCATCAAAACCACCGCATTTGGAATCCCTCCAAAATCATCTCCCCGACCCAGCCAATCAAATGAATTTGGTAATTGATAAATCGAAAGCCCGCCCGAAAGCATGTAGGCTAGACCACTTGCCACCATCATCATACCCAGGGTAGCCACAAAGGGTGGAACTCCAAAATAGGCAATCATAGAACCAGAGAAAAGCCCCAAGCCTGAACAGGCTAATATCGCCACACCACAACCTGCAATTAATCCTCCCATAGTTGCTTCATCTGCCCCAAACCATTCCCTAATAACCCAAGTGGCCAAGACCGCGGAAAAGGCAATCAGACTTCCCACAGATAAATCAATACCAGCGGTAATAATTACCAAAGTCATTCCAATCGCTAAAATTGCAATCACTGCAATCTGATTGGCAATATTTAACAAATTCGAACTTTTTAAAAAATTGGGCCAAGCACTGGACTCCGGAGTCCAGACCTTGACTGCTTCCATTCGGGGCTGAGTTATTCTAAAATTATCTAATACTGCCATCCTTACAAATGACTTCTCACAGGCAAGGAGATCGAGGCTCCCGTTTTGATCAAATACTCTGCGTAAAGCAGCACCTAACTCGGGCGGCCCGCCCTGGGATACCCCTCTAATTTCCCAACCTGCCTCAGAAAGTAGTTCATTCAATCGATTGGTAAACGCTCGACCGGGATCACTCTTCCTCCCTGCAATCAAAACCCGACCGGGTTTTTCAAACCCTTGGCTTATTACCTGATAAAGTTCTTCTGCAGCCTCTATTCCTTCCGGTTGTTGCTCTTCGAATGTAATCCAACTAAAAAAAGCACATAGCAAAACTAGAACACCAAGCATTCCATAGTCGGAAGAAAAAATCGTTTTTAAAAATTTCATCGTACCTTATCTTGGATTCCCCCTAAGCTGCCTGCTCCCTGGACTCTCCAATCGCTAAGCTCATCAGTACCTCCTGAGTCACTTTAGGTCCATTATTCAACTCCCCCATCAGTTCCCCCTCTTTCATAACTAAAATTCGATCGCTCATACCCAACACCTCTGGTAATTCAGAGCTGATCATGATGATGCCCTTACCCGCTTTTGCCAATTGGTTCATCCATTGATAAATTTCAAATTTTGCCCCCACATCAATCCCCCGGGTCGGCTCGTCAAAGATCAAAATTTCCGCATTTCGTTCCAGCCATTTGGCTAGGACAACTTTTTGTTGATTTCCCCCGGATAATTGAGAAGCCAACTGTTGATGTCCCGATACTTTGATCTGTAATTTTTCAACATAATTACTGAATGAAAGAGTCTCCGCCCCACGATCTATCCAACCATTACTTGAAAACTTATCCAAATTAGGCAGACCAAAATTCTCTCTTATCGACAACCCCAAAACTAAGCCCTGGTCTTTCCGGTCCTCGGTTAATAAACAAATCCCCGCCTCAATCGCATCACTTGGTTTTCGTAGAATTAACTTTTCCCCATCCAATTCAATCACCCCTTCATCCGCAACATCCGCACCAAATAGAAGCCTGACTGTTTCTGTTCTGCCCGCCCCCACCAATCCAGTGATAGCAAGAATTTCTCCCGCCCGGACATTAAGGGAAATATTCTTCACCTTTTTTCCAAAGCTCAGGTTTTTTGCACATAGGCGTACTTCACCCGGTTCTCTTACTTCCTTTGGAAATTCATTCTCCAACTTTCGCCCTACCATCATCTCGATAATTTTAGCACGGTCCAATTCCTCGCGGGATAAATTTCCAACCCGAGCTCCATCCCTCATCACAATTGCCCGATCGGCGACCCGTTCAATCTCCTCAAGTCGATGGCTTACATAAACAACCCCGATCCCCTTCTCTTTTAAATCATCAATCAAAAGATATAACTGTTCGACTTCTTTTTTTGTCAAAGCTGCGCTCGGTTCATCCATCACCAATATACGGGCGTCCCGAACCAAAGCCTTGGCAATCTCGACTAATTGTTTCTCCGCCACCGTTAAATCATCACACAAAGTACGCGGATTAATCTCCGCTCCAATTCGTTCAAATACTTCCTTTACTCGCTTATTTTCCTCTACCCGGCGAACCCAGCCAAAATCTTCCGGTTCTATCCCAAGAAATACATTCTCCGCGGCACTTAATCCGGGTACTAAGTTAAACTCTTGGTAAATAATCGCCACCCCCGCTTCCAGGGCATCAGTCGGCTTAGTCCAATTCTGAACTGCTCCCTTGACCAAAACTACGCCTAAATCGGCCTGATGGGCTCCCCCCATTACTTTGATCAAAGTACTTTTTCCTGCCCCGTTCTCGCCAAGTAAAGCCACACATTCGCCTTCTCCTAGTTCAAAATCGACAGACTTGAGTGCATGTACACCAGGGAAACGTTTATCAATCCCCTTTAATTCAAGTAATTGATTGTTTGCCTCGCTCACAAAAGAAATTCTAAAAGCAACCCAATAGAAAACCTATTTAAGTAAATTCTCGCGAATTTTTTTTGCTGATTCAATACAGGTACTCCCAATTTCTGCAAATCGATCACTGGTGAGTCGGGAAGAAGGTGCAATTACTGTAATCGCACCCACAGGGTAGTGATAATCATCGAGAATGACTGCCGAGACACAATGAATTCCTTCCAAGCCCTCAGACAGATCTAATCCGTAACCACGGGTTCGGATTCCTTCCAGATCATCGGTTAAAAGGGATCGGGTCGCTAAGGTGCGGGAGGTAAACCTCTTCAAATTAACTTCCTTTAAATACTGATCCAGTTCATCTTTAGGCAATGAAGCCAGGATCGACTTCCCCGGTGCACAGGAATAACAGGGAACTCGCAATCCAATCCGCCCCGATACTTTGATCGCCTGGTCAGAGATGCACTGTTCTAAAATCATCGCCTTCCCTTCAACCATAACCAGTAATTGGGCAGTCTCTCCGGTATCATCCCGGAGTTGCTTGAGGGAATCCCAAGAAGAAACCACCAAACTCTTATCATTAATTTGTGGTCTGGTTAAATCGGCCACACGATTTGTGAGCACATAACGACGATCATCTTCTCGCCGGTAAAGCCAACCGCGTTTGTTCATCGTATCGGTAATTCGCCCAACGCTATTAACTGGTAACGACAAAGCCCGGGCAATTTCACTCGAGGACTGCCCCGTCCGAAAACGGCCTAAGTATTCCAAAATTGCCAAAGTACGCTCAGTCCCCTTAGCCGAGGCTTCATTTCTGATTACAATAGTCTCTGTCATAAATTATTTCCTAATATGGAGTGATTTCCTAATACGGAATAAACTAACATTCAATACCTAATATTAATTAGTTTATTTAAGAGTGGGATCATTGACTCCGTCTTCCTGGCGATATAATTCGGTCGGAATAAGAACTTCCTTTGCCACTTCATTCCCGCTAAAATAATCCATCATTAATTGGACAGTCTTCTTTCCAATTAAATCAGGAAATTGAATAGGATCCGCAAATATCTTTCCGTCCTTAATCGCCTGTTTACCCTCGGGTTGTCCATCAAAGGCAACGATAGTTACCTGGTCTTGCTTTCCTGCCTTTTCCAAGGCCGCCCGTGCCCCAAGACCGGATGGATCATTAATTGCAAATATTCCTCTTAGGTCAGGGTGTGCCTGTAGAGTGTCCTCGGTTACCTTGTACCCCTCATCCCGAACTCCTCCTCCATCAAGTTGTGCCACCACTTCAATTCTACCCGCCACCAAGCCATGATTGTATCGACCAATCACTTCTTCAAATCCCTGAACCCGTAACTGGCAGGAATTGGCCTGTGGGAAATGGACAATTAATACCTTCCCTCCCTCATTGCCCAAAGCTTCCATCATTGCTTCACCCGCCAATTTCCCACCTTGTAAATTATCACTCCCTACATGGCTGACCACCTCGGCACTTTCAGCGACACATTTTAAATCACAGGTAAAAACTGGCACGCCTGCCTGATTTGCCTTTTCAATCGCGGGTCCAATGGACTGTCGATCACAGGGATTTAAAATAATCGCCACCACTCCCTTGGTTAAAAAATCATCAATTTGATTGGCTTGTTTTTGAACATCACGGTCCCCATCGACCACTACCACATCATACCCATGCTTGGCCGCTTCCTCTTTAACTCCCTCCGCAATCACATTAAAAAAAGGATTTCCTAAAGTAAGTACAGAAACACCAATTGTTCCCTTACTTTCACTCCCCTGTTCACTGCTAGAATTTCCAGTTTCTCCGCATCCCATAATCCCCAGAGTGAAAAGTGAAATTATAAATATGTACATTTTTTTCTTCATTATATATCCTTGCATTTTCTTCTTAATTTCTAAATTTGGAAGCTTACCCATAATTGGAAAAGTAATATAGACATATGAATGAATTAAATTTCAAGCAAGAACTTACAGCAGCATTCGGACAACCGATTTCCGAAAACCCGACTCAGGTTATGATCGAAGCCGCCTATCTTCACCATAATCTCGATTGGCGATATCTCACCATTGAAGTGGGGCCAAACGACTTGGAATCGGCCGTTAAAGGTGCAAAAGTGATGGGCTTCCAGGGATTTAATTGCACCATCCCGCACAAGGTAAATGTCATCCAATACCTCGACGGTCTTGGCAAATCCGCCTCGCTGATGGGTGCGGTCAACTGCGTGGTTCGTCGTGACGGGCAGTGGATTGGGGAAAACACGGACGGGAAGGGGTTTGTTTCTTCCCTCAATGAAATCACCGATCCAAAAAATAAAAGGGTTGTCATTTTTGGTGCCGGCGGTGCCGCCCGGGCAATCAGCGTGGAAGTTGCCCTTGCTGGAGCCAATCATATTACCATCGTCAATCGTTCCGCTCAACGCGGAGAAGAACTGACGACTCTGTTACAGGACAAACTTCCCTGCTATGCAGATTTTACCTTCTGGGATTCCAGTTATTCAATTCCCTCCGATACCGATATCGTAATTAACGCCACCTCGATTGGCCTGTTTCCCGACATTGATGCCCGTCTCGATTTCGACCCCAATACTCTCAGCTCTAATATGGTCATAGCGGATGTGATTCCCAACCCTCCCACCACCAACCTCGTCCGTGATGCCCGTGCCAAAGGATGCAAGGTAATTGATGGCCTTAGTATGCTCGTCAATCAGGGAGTAATTGGTATCAAACACTGGACTGGAATCGACCCCGATCCAACAGTAATGCGGGCCGCCCTCGAAGAAGTCTTCAGTTAATTTCCCCCTTTACAAATTACCTTCATGAAAAAATTCATCCCTTCTCTCACCATCCTCATTTTTGCTCTGAGTTCCTGTTCAGATGAGACCACATCGCCGGTCGAGCACACCTCTCAACTTGATCAGAATCTTGAGACCTCTCAACTTGAAATCTCCACCAACCATCCGGAAAAAACTTTCGCATCCTCCTGGTCTGTCACTAGAAAAATTCTTCAAGGTGGTAAACAAGAGGGCGTCGAACTCATCACTATCGACAATGGATTACTCAAGATTTCTATCATCCCCGATCGTGGAATGGGTATCTTTGATGTTCAATCAGGAGACATCCGTTTAGGATGGGATTCTCCAGTCAAGGAGATCGTTCACCCTTCTTACATTAATCTCGAGAGTCGGGGCGGTTTGGGTTGGCTCGAAGGGTTTAATGAATGGATGGTGCGTTGTGGGCTCGAATTTGCCGGTCACCCCGGTACCGATGAATTTATTGATAACACCGGCTCCCCCGCTACTCTTAACCTTACACTTCATGGAAAGATTCAAAATATCCCAGCCTCAAGCTACGAAGTACTCATCGATCCCGAGCCGCCTCACCGGATCCGGGTTCGCGGAATAATCTACGAGAAATTCTTCTATGGGCCCAAACTCAAACTGGTTACCGAAATTTCCACAATTCCGGGCTCCGAAACCTTTCAAATATCCGATCAGTTAACCAACGAAGGGGCCTTCGCCCAGGAATTTCAACTGATTTATCACGGTAATTACGGTTCCTCCATACTCGAAGAAGGCGCTACCATATTCGCCCCCGCCCGTAGTGTTACCCCAATGAACGACCATGCCGCAAAAAGTATTGATAGCTGGACCACTTATCAGGGGCCCACTCCCGGCTTTATCGAGGAAGTCTATTTACTCGAACCGCAATCTGACGGCGAAAGTAACACCCTAGCCCTACTCACGAATGCTGATCGTACACTGGCCACTTCCGTCCGATGGAATTTATCCGAACTGCCCTACCTTACTATTTGGAAAAATACCGCCGCCCAAGAAGACGGTTATGTCACTGGGATCGAACCCGCCACCGGCTTCCCCTTCAATCGGAAAGTCGAGCGTAAATACGGACGCGTCCCCATGATCCAACCCGGCGAAACTCGTTCATTTACCCTCAACTTTGGTATCCATCAGGACGAAGACTCGATCCAATCCCTTCGCACTGAAATCGAAGACCTGCAAAAAAACACCGCCCTCACCATTAATCGCGAACCACCCGACACCGAGTAAATTACTTGCCGATAGTGTGACCTTTGCAAATAATAGCATTATGAAACTTGCCCCCTTCACTCTCCTTGGTGTCCTAATAATTACAAGTACATACGCCCCCGCTTCTGACTGGCCTCATTGGCTGGGTCCAAGGGGAGATGGAACCTCAAGCGAAACCGCTTGGAAAAGTAAAATTGAAGACCCCGCATGGAAAACAAAGGTCGGAGTTGGCTTCTCATCCATCTCCGTGGCCAACGGTAAACTCTATACCATGGGCCACGATGGTAAAAAGACTGGCGGTCAGGAAACGGTCTATTGTCTCAACGCCCAAACCGGAAAATCCATCTGGTCTCATTCCTATCCTGCCCCCTTAGTCGACTACCTTCACGAGGGTGGTCCCTGCTCCACTCCCACTGTGGACAGTTCCATTGTATATACCATCAGCAAGCACGGTCTACTTCATGCTTACAATGCAAATGATGGAAAAATCATCTGGAAAAAAGACATGCTTAAAGAAGCCGGCATGAAAGGCCCACCCGAATGGGGCTTCGCCGCCTCCCCCTACATCTTGGGCGATCAACTCATCATCGAAGCGGGAGCCACCTATTCCCTCAATAAAAAGACTGGAAAAACAACCTGGAAAAGCAAGACCTACCGTCCCGCCTACGGTACTCCGACCCTCTTTCAACCCGATGGGGAAACCATCATCGCAGTCCTCAAGACCGACGGCCTAGTACTCCTTGATTCCTCCAATGGAAAAACTCTCGACTTTGTAAAGTGGGAAACCAGTTACCGGACCAATGCATCCACTCCGATTGTACAGGGCGATAAACTCTTTATATCCACCGGTTACCAACGCGGATGTGCCCTCTTTCAATGGAAGGATAACTCCCTAAATAAAATCTATGAAAATAAGATCCTATCGACTCATATGAATCATGCCATTCTTTCCGACGGCTTTCTCTACGGATTCGACGGAAATGTTCACATGGCGGGTAAAAAAGACTTTGTTTGTATGAAATTCTTAAACGGAGAAGAACAATGGCGCACAACTGACCGAGGCCTCATGATCGGTTCGCTCCTGATTGCAGACAAACGAATGATCATCCTTGGCCAACGGGGTGAACTCGTCTTCGCCAAGGTTAATCCTTCGAAATTCGAGGAATTGGCCCGCGATCAAGTTATGGGGGGACGTTGCTGGACAATGCCTGTCCTGTCTAACAGTAAACTGTATCTTCGTAATGCTAGGGGCGATCTCTTTTGTACAGATTTAGCTATTCATAAAAAGCGACCTTAGATTAAGCATCTGGAGACTTAAACAGTCTCTTAACGAGTTCCTTACTCTCCATACTTTCAATTCAGAAAGATGTATTAAATGTGTTATTTTATTGTTTTTTTACAAATTTAATGCAAGATTGTCAACAATCCGACCGTATCCATTTTACATGTAAATTAGAAGTTTAAAAACATGAAAACGAATTTTCAATTGATTATCTGCCTCACTATTGGAATTGTTTTTAGCCAGCTT
>CAYLIJ010000038.1:0-25494 GCA_964383925.1 uncultured Puniceicoccaceae bacterium | reverse complement strand
ATGGACCGGCGTCGGTAAACTCAGTCGGCCTTGTTACTTTAGATGGATTGGAGGGCAATGTAAGCATCACTGCTAGCCAAAGCGGAAGTGCTTATGTTAATCCGGCCACCCCTGTGACTCAGGTTTTCTTTGTTTCTTCAAAACAAAGACAGGAAATTCGTTTTCCTGCTCTTGGACAACCTGGTGGTTTGCGCGATACTCCAAAGGGGCATAGACCATTGGTATTACAAGGTGTAAGATCTACCAGTGGTATACCACTTCAGGTGACTAGTTCTAATTCAAGTATTGTCCGAATATTTAAAGGAAATCAGATAATTCCGATGAATAGTGGAACGGTCGATTTAACCTTTAATGCACCTGGTAATGCTTCATTTGTTGCTGCTGAGCCAATGACAAGATCAATAAATATTATTAATGCCAACAGAATTGTTTGGCGTCAGTACCGGAAGAGCGATGTTCGCTACACTGGCATTCAAGACCGTTTTATAGATAGGCTATTATTAATAAATCCTTTACTCAATGTTCTTGAAAGCAGGAAGGTGTTTAATGAAGATTATAGTGATTCTGATGGTGATGGATATTCTAACTTGTTTGAACGTGCAATTGGTTCTGATTCACTTGGACCAGATCGAGAGCAGGACTTACCTGTCCAGAGAATTCATGATGATAACCGAACCAGAATTTCTTTCATTAGGTATAAAGAAGACGGAAACTCAACGATTACTTCCTCTGGGGAAACCTTCATCTATAATGTTGAACAGAGTTCTGACTTACAAACATGGAGCACCTCAGGTTTAGTCTTGGAGCGATCGATTGACCTCGGAGGCGAAATGGAAAGACAAATTTGGGTAACCACTCAAGCGCTTAATTCAAACTCTAGAAGATTTCTTCGCGTTCGCATTACTACTCCTTAGACTTAAAATAGCGTATCCTTATCTCTTCTTTCTGTTTTGTTAAAGTATAAAAATATTATTTTTTTACTTTTCTTGGTTGCTTTGAGAGCACCAAAATAGATTATGTTTTTTTACTCTTATTAATATTAACTCATTATGAAAAAAATTATATCATTATTTATTTTTACCTTATTTACATCATCTCTTTTTGCCGGTGAGTATCCCGATATCAGCATTAATGAACTCAAAAGTGCGATCAAGAAGGGTTCAGTCACCGTGATTGATGTCAATGGAGCTGGGACTTACAAGAAAGGCCACATTCCAACTGCGATCCATTTTTCTTCAGTCGGATCGAAATTGGCAAAGTCTCTCCCTAAAGACAAGAACACATTGATTGTCTCTTATTGTGGAGGACCTGGATGCAGTGCTTACAAAAGGGGTGCAGATGCGGCCGCGAAATTAGGATATAAAAATGTGAAGCATCTTTCTGCTGGAATATCTGGATGGAAAAGATCTGGTGCAGATATTGCTAAAAAATAGCACTTAACCAAATTTTAATGAAAAAAGACGCCCACGGGCGTCTTTTTTTTAGGTTTGAGGGAAACCTTTAAGGGATGCTGATAGAATTTGTTTAATTTTCATACGTTCATCATGATCTAAATATGAGAAAGAGAGAGGAATTTCATCTTGATTACACGATAAAACGAAATGAAGCTTTTTGAATATGTGTTCCTTGATTTTAAGGGGAAGACCTTTAAATGAGTTTGAAAATAACATATAACTACACCTCAGATTAAATAATCTACTTTTCAAATCTAGTTTTCTTAAATGTATACTTGATAAATTTGTTTTATTAATGTTCTCAAAATCTAAAACATATTGAGTCTTAGAATTAATTTGATTTACAGGAAGTAGAGCCTCATCTTTTAAGAGAATATAAGACAAAATAATGTTGGTTTGATCTTCAATGAAATTTTTAATTTTATCTTCTCTATCAATATTTAATGCTTCCAGTTGCCGAAACTTGTAAATAGCGGTCATGCATCTGTTGGTAAATCCAACCTGGTGCTCGAGTAAAAGATGAGGTATCAAATCACTTTTTTGAGTCAGGTAATTGTCCCAATTAAAATATTTACCCGGAGGATTTGGTATTTTAAGTATATTTCCGTTTTGCATTTCT
Source organism: uncultured Puniceicoccaceae bacterium (assembly GCA_964383925.1). Classification (GTDB taxonomy): domain Bacteria; phylum Verrucomicrobiota; class Verrucomicrobiia; order Opitutales; family Seribacteraceae; genus Seribacter. Next base: position 23,421 of record CAYLIJ010000038.1, on the reverse strand, counting down.
CCCGTTTGATTTGCCCAAGTTTTCATAAATGGATGTTCTCCAGTGATATGCCAACCGCCGAACCTTTCCTCGAATGGAACCCCGTGCCCCGAGACTTTTTTGCGGAATGCATCGATGGAACCGCCACCTGGTCCTGGAATTACTGATCCTACAAGCAAACCAGGCGCCCCTCCAATATCTTGAGATGCATGACAATTCATACACCTTTTTGATCGGTAGATCGCAGGGTGTCGAGAATCGTCTGATCGTGGTAAATTAAATATGTGCGTGATTGCTCCTAATTGCGGATCGATTCCTATAACTTCAATCTGCCCCCCGGGTACATAGCCTATATAGATATCATCAGCAAAATATATTGCTCTTGGATTACTTGGAGAAATTCGACTCAGTTGTAAACTAGTTGTTGAGTAAACTAGTAGTTGTGAATGAGGGCTTATTGACAGTGCCTGTAACAGGGATAGAAGGTATTTTTTTTCTGAATTATAATTAAGTTTCACCTGGCCACTTTCTATTTTTCTTTTAAAAACGGAAAAAGGATCCTGTGGTTCTTTTTCAAAATATTGGTGAATGCTGTCTTTAAAGTCTACTCTGTTAGTTTCAACCCCCCAAAGTCTTAACATAAATATCGAGAATAAAGTTACAGTGATTGGTAGCAGTTTTGTCATTTTTAAATTTAAGACTGGCGTAATAAAAGTGGGTACATTCTAAATATTTGTATCAGTAAATATTAAAATCAAAATTTCGCTTTGCAATATGCACTAAAGAATAGCATCTTATAAGAGGCTTTTATTTCTTTTTTTGTTATGTGTCCACCTTTACGTTTTTTATTAAATTTGTTGAAACTCTTTTTTTGTTTCAGTTGCTGTTGGATACTGCGTGGTCAATCTGGTGAAATAAGCGACCCAATGGGGGCATTATCTATTTCACTACCTGCCGGTTCTGCCGGTTCTCCAAGTTATAAAATTTTATCAGCCGGGATGAAGGGGAAAGTTGTTTTCCGGGGGCAAATCAAACAAGTGATTGGGAATAATCTAGTTTTTCATCGAGTCCCTGATTTGCTTGATCCCACGATTATGAGTGGTCCTTTTAAATCAGGTTTATTAGCGAGCAATAAAGCACGGGCAAATGCAGTTCTTGATTCGAATCAATCGATTCTTAGAATCGATTTAGTCAATGGTGGTAGCGGTTATGGGGCAGTACCAAAAGTTTCAATTTCTTTACCATCGGAAGGGAATCAGTCATGGGTTAATCACGAACCTGCATTCGCAAAGGCTTCGATCAATTCTGGTTCAGTATCTGGAATTACAATTGATGCTAATTATTCTGGAAAAGGATACACCGCTATCCCCAAAGTTGAAATCGAAGGTGGCATTCACTTTGTCCGGAGTATTGAGGGGGGAAGTACTCACCAAGGTAAATTTTTCCGAATACTTTCGAATACAATCGACACCCTTACTCTCGATAACAACTTAAGTAATAACTTTACCACGGATTTTCCACTTAATTCAAAGGTGGAAATTATAGAGTCTTGGACTTTAGGTTCACTTTTTGGCTATTCGAATACCTCGTTAAAACAAGGCCTTTCTTCAGTGGCTGATTATGTTTACCTAATAAAACCACCGAGCGAGCAGAACGGCAGTATTTATGACTTCCATGCCTACTTTCACGATGGCAATTCATGGAAAGACACAAATGGATCGTCTGCTGATGTATCTGGAACCTTAATCTATCCTGATGAGTCCTTCATCCTTGCTCGTAGATCCCCCTCCCCCTTGAACCTTACACTAAATGGATATGTAATTATGCAAGATAGTTATGTTCAGATTCCTGCAAATGGAAACAGATGTTTAATGAATAATCCGTTTGGAGTGGACGCGATGCTTTCTGACCTCATTCCATCGACTTACCTTACAGTTGATACTTCTGAAACTACAAAATGGTTCGTCTCAGCAAACCAAGAGATTGCAGATAATGTTGAAATTCTAGTAGATGGTGTATGGACAACTTATTGGCATGACGGAACAAATATGGGAGTAACTGAGCAAGCCACTTTGACTGCGAGGAGAGGAACCGGTGTTGCGGGCTCAATTACATCGCAAGATATTTCGATGTCGTCTGGTTCAATAACAGGAATGACCAATCCTCTTTCTGGTAATGTCGTTGTGAGCTCTCCTAATCATTCATTACGAAGAGGGTTTACAGTTCATATATCTGGGGCTTATGGATACAAAACGAATGTCAGTGCCCCAAAGCAACAGGTTGATGAGGACGGTAATGTTGTGACTTCTGGTCAGGGGTTGCTCATTTCTTCTAATGCTAATGGTTTTTTCGAAATCACTAATGTAACTTCGAACACCTTTGAGTTGTCAGGTAAAAGTGGAAATTGCGATTTTGTTGGAACTGCCGCATGGAAGACTGGATCTTTAGGTCTTGGATATACTACTGATGCTTATGTTGTTTTCCTCGGCGGGGGAGGACAGGGGGCTGATGGCATAGCAACTGTAGCAGGTGGCTCAGTTCAGTCTATTACGATCACAAGCCCTGGCTTTGGCTATACTTCTGCACCTAAAGCCTTCATATATTCTGGCGGGTGGCGACGGATTGGTGCAGGGAATTCCCCTTTCAATAATGCACTAATTTCCGCTGGTTCAGGTATACTTTTAAAAAGAAATCATCCAAATGGTTCAGTTGCATTGCTAGGAGTGAATAACCCTTCTAAAAATTAAAAGATATTAATTGGCTAACTGATTTGGAATGCGTCTACATCGATAATATCGTGTATTTCATTGTCTAAAGGGAATTTTTTTCTGCGCTCACGAAATTCGAACAGGAATTTTGTTACATGTGTGGTCAGATAAAAAAGATGGTATCGATAGTACCCTTTGACTTTCTCTAAGGGCGCAGGTGCTGGTCCCTTTATATCAACATTGGCAATGGGATCGTTTTCTAAGACTTTTGCCCATTGTTCGGCGTAAAAGGAAGTTTTTTTCTCGCTTCTTCCTCGAAAAACATGACGGACTAAATGCCTGAATGGCGGGTATTGATACTCTTTTCTCATTTCCATTTCCTCTTCCACAAACCCCGCTACATCGCCCTTTCGTGCAAATTGAATAGAAGGTGAATGAGGTGCATAGGTTTGTACATAAACCTCCCCTGCCCGATCTCCTCGACCCGCTCTCCCTGAAACTTGGGTCAATAATTGAAACGCTCGTTCTGATGCACGAAAGTCTTCCATCCTTAATGGAAGGTCGGCATCCACAACTCCAACAAGTGTCACATTAGGGAAATCTAGACCTTTTGCGATCATTTGAGTGCCGACTAGTATATCAATCTTACCTTTTCGGAATTCATCGAGGGTTTGACGGAAGAGATTTTTTTTCGACATCATATCGGCGTCAATTCTTCGAATAACTGTTTTGCGAGGCAAAAGAGATGCGGTAATATCTTCTATTCGTTGGGTGCCATGGCCTTTTTTCACGATATCAAAAGAGCGACAAATTGGGCAATAACGAGGAGCGGGTTTCTTGTATCCACATATGTGGCATCTCAGATAACCATCGGTTCGATGGAAGGTCATTGAAATACTGCAGTCTTTGCATTGTTCAACATGACCACAATCCGGACACAGCATTGTTGTATTAAACCCTCTACGATTCAAAAATAAAATACTTTGCTCTCGATCGTAGTACCTTTGACGTAAAGCTTCCACTAATGGTTGTGAAAGAATAGGTACATTTTTTTCTCTTTGAGCCTCTTTACGCATGTCAATGAGGTGTACTAGTGGTAATTCTCTTCCGTCTACTCTCTTTGAAAGTATACTTCTTGCATACTTTTTTATTTCTACATTATGCAATGTTTCTAAAGATGGTGTAGCCGAACCAAGTAGGCACATTGCTTGATTGAGCATCGCTCTGTATACGCCCACATCACGTCCATGATACCTCGGGTTTTCTTCCTGTTTGTAAGCGGGTTCATGCTCTTCGTCGATAATGATAAGTTGTAAGTTTTGTACCGGAGCAAATATCGCAGAACGAGCTCCGACTACGATCCGAGATCGTCCTAAAGTTAATGCACTCCATGCATCTAATCTCTCACCTGCAGAAAGATGACTGTGCCAAACAACAACATTTTCATTCTGCTTGTTAAAGCGCCCTCTTAATCGAGATACTGTTTGGGGAGCAAGTGCTACTTCTGGAACAAGGAAGAGCACTCCTCCACCTCTTGATAAAACTTCCTCCATTGCTTGAAAATACACTTCAGTTTTACCGGACCCCGTTACACCTTGAAGCAGATGGGGTTGAAAAGATTTTTTTTGGAGTGCAAGAATGATTTCCTGGGTTGCTTGCTGTTGTTCTTCGGTAAGGGAGAATTCATGATTTACAAATTGATCGGAGTCGGAAAATTCGTCCACATAAGCATCACGCTCCACAATTTTATTTGTTTCGATTACGAATTGTTTTTTGATGAGAGAAGTTGCCGAAGAAATTCCTACTCCAAGCGATTTCAGGGCTTCATGTAAGGCTACATCTCTGTTGCATTCTTTTAAATATAGAAAAAGTTTTTTCTGCTGAGGTGAATTCCTTAGTGCCTCAAGTGTTACGGTTAAATTGACATCTTTATTTAAATGTAGGTACCTTTTGGTTTTTTCTCCCATACCGTCTTTCACTGCAGAGGGAATCATACCCTCAAGGACATTATCAATTGAAGATGCATAATAAGAGCACATCCAACGGGCCAATCTAATTAACTCTTCATTCAACACTGGTTGTTCTTGAACGAGAGATAAAACAAATTTCAATTTATTTGAAGGTGGTCTCTCTTTGGGATTTAAGGATAAGACGATGCCCATCGTTTTACGTCTTCCTAAGGAAATTCGTACCAGGCATCCAATTTGTATTTTGGTAATCAAGCCTTGAGGGACTCCATAGGATAGAGCCTGATCGAAGCCTCCAAATGGTTGAACTTCAACGATTTTACTATCTGTGATTACTTTGTTCACTGTTCACTGTGCTCTTAGGTCTAGGCAGATGAGTCTTGGTTCTTTGCCCGTCATCCGATCCGTTTCGTTTTGTACGATGTAAAGTAACCCCTTGCTGAGGGCGGGTAATGTCCATGTTCCTGGTGAAAAAAATAATTGAACTTTACTTTCGATTTTCCATCCATCTTTTGATAGGTTGAGTTTTAGTAAACTACCAAGTTCTGAGAGGCAAATGAAGTAATTATTAAGTCTTAATATTGACCCCCGAAATAATCCTAAATTAATTTTTCTGTTATTGACTGACTCGTTCCACATAATTGGTTCTTTCCAATAAATCTCACCATCACTTAGGTCTAAGGCAAATGTTTCTGCACCCTGTTGGTGTCTGCCTGCAATACCATAGAGTATTCGATTTTTAATGACTGGAGTCATCCAATGAATGTTAATTTTATTATCTGTCCAAACAATTTTTGGCTTAAATTTACTATCATATTCCAAGAGAACTCCACCCTTTTCATAACATTCAGATAGAAAAACCTGATTTTTACCGCAAATTATTGGTGGAACTGCATTGGCAGATTCATATCTTGAGGATCTCCAACTAAATCGGTTTAATTTCTCCCCGTCGTGAGGATCTATGGTTAATAATCCTCCAGAAGGTGGTCGACTTTCCCCCCCTGTGAATACTAGGCAGACTTTCCTTCCATGAATTGAGGTTAATATGGGAGAAGAATAACTAGCCCCCCAAGAATCTCTACAGACCCATTCAGTCTTCCCTGTTTTTTTATTAAAACCAACTACGCAGCGTTCATTACTTCCCCCCACATTTAAAATTAAAAACTTTTCGAATATTATTGGATTTGATCCTTTGCCAAAAAAATAGTCTGGTATTTCGAATTCTTGAGCCAAATCTCTTTTCCAAATTAATTCACCTGTTTTTAAGTTTAAGCAGGTTAACCACGATGTAACTCCGTGAGCATAAACAAAATTGCCATCAATAAGAGGGCTTGAACGAGGACCATTTGAGTACCCATATCGATCCCGATAATCAACAGGATATTCATAGTACCAACTTCTTTCCCCAGTTTCTGAATTTAAGCCTTCAATTATTTCATTTCCGTTTTCTCGATGAAATAATACTAATACACCTTGTGCGATTGCGGGTGATGCATAGCCTTCTCCTTTCATTACTTCCCATATGATTTTGGGTCCGTTCTTACCCCAGTTATTAATCAAATGAGTTTCCGAGGAGGATGCATTATCAAGGGGGCCGTTAAAACGAGACCAGTCGTAAACTGTGGCTTTATTGGACAGGGGCGATGCCATTCCATGAGTAATTAACCTAAGTTTTTCTTCTTTTGAGTGAAGCGAAAGTAAGAAAAATGAAAGAAGAATTAAAATAATGGATTTTTTTTTCAAATAATACATCTAATTGGAGTACGTCCTTGATATAGTTTCGGGCAATCACAAACAATGAATTTTAATTCTTGTTTCAATTCTTAAAATGAGTGAAAAGGTTCTCGCCCGCTTAAGTTTATATCTTTAGATACTACTATTTTACTTATGAAAGATGTTATTAAATCAATCCCGTCTGTCTTTAAGCAGAGAAAACAAAGAAAAAATGCTGCCCGTTTTCTTCGTTTTGGTTTAGTGCTCGTTCTTTTTGTAGCTGGCTACATGCAAGTTTACACGAATTTAATGTCCAAAGAGTTGGGTGGCGTACATATCGGAGGTGTTGAAGCGCTTTACTGGGTTCTTACCACTATGTCTACTTTGGGTTATGGTGATATTACATTCTCTGGTGATTCAGGTAGATTATTCTCGATGCTGGTTATGTTTACTGGCGTTTTTTATCTCTTTATTGTTCTTCCATTTGTGTTCATGGAGTTTCTCTACAAGCCATTTATGGAATATCAAACTGGTGCACGAGTTGCACGAAAGTTTGAACCCGTTAAGCAAAAGCATGTAATCTTAACTCATTATGATTCAATAAGTCATGTCCTAATGGATAAACTTAGCCAATTTGGCTATCCATTTGTCTTGATTGTTTCAGACTTAAAAGAGGCTCTTCGTCTGCATGACATGGATTTCCCCGTTATGTTAGGTAGCCTGGATGATGCCCAAACTTTTGAAGATGCATCAATAGATAACGCAGCGATGGTGGTAACGACAGATGATGATATAAGAAATGTAAATATTACTTTTCGAGCGAGAGATTCATCACCCGATTTGTCAATCGTCAGCACATGCCATCTAGCAACCTCTGAAGAAATCCTTACATTGGCTGGTGCGACTCATGTGATTCGACCTGCTCAGCAGATGGGACGGTTTTTATCTAGACGGATCTGTTGCACTGATAATAGCACTCATTTAATCGGTTCTTTTGATGAGGTTTTAATTGCGGAAGCTACTATTCATGGTACTCCTCTTGTCGGTAAAAGCCTAAAAGATACAATGCTTCGAGAAAATTATGGAGTAAATGTGGTAGGAATGTGGGAACGTGGACATTTTGAACCGCCTAGCCCCAATACTATGCTTAATAACCATACGGTTTTACTACTCGCTGGGACTGAAAATCATTTTGAAAAGTACGATAAAGATTTTCGTGATTTTAAAACAAACTCAGCTCCTGTGATTATTATAGGTGCTGGTCGTGTAGGTAGGGAAACGGCCAATGCACTCACGGAAGGTAATATACCTTTTCGCGTCATTGAGTCTGACGAGAAAAAGGCGGGGATGGTTGCTAACTGTATTCTAGGAGATGCGTCCGAAAAAGCGGTCCTTGATCGTGCGGGTATAAATAAAGCTCCCGCATTAATCATCACAAGCCATGATGATGAAACCAATGTGTACCTGACAATATATGCCAGGAAATTACGACCAGATATTCAGATTATAACCCGTGCGATCCTTCATCGGAATATCGAACCATTGCACCGAGCTGGCGCAGATTTTGTGATGTCCCAAGATCATATGGGAGCAAATACAATTTTTAATTTATTGAATCGGGCAGAAATTCTTATGGTAACTGAGGGATTAGATGTTTTCAGCCAAAAGACTCCTAAATCTCTAATTGGTGTAAAGGTGAAAGACTGTAAAATTACAGAAAAAACGGGATGCAGTATCGTTGCGATCAAAGGAAGTGCTGGCACCGTAATTACGCCCTCTCCTGATAATCTATTTTCTGAGGAAGGTGAAATTATTCTGATTGGGGATGAAGCCGCAGAAAAATCCTTTGAATCCCGATTTTGCATATAAAATTATTTGATTTAGGTGTTCTTTGAAGGATCTTAATCAAAGAACACTGCGGCTTGATTTATTCCGTTGTTCGTTAAACGGAGTTCTAGAAGTTGGCTTCAATGTTTTTGTTATTCTTATTGCTATACGCTTTTTAGACGCATCACAGGGTTACAAGTCTATTTTAGCTGCCGGATTTGCCTTTGGCTTTTTTTTAACGCCATGGACAGTTAGAATATCTTCGGGTCTAAACAGACCAGTGACTCAATTTGCCGGAGTCCTAATGCTGGTTTGCAGTGCCGCCTTATTTTGCTGTTCACAAGTGAAGAGTATATTGCCCTACACGATCTGTTTAGTTATCGCACAAATTTCATTATCACAAATGCCTGGATTGATGATTCATGTCTACTCTTCTAATTACAAATCTAATAAACGAGGACAAAATATTTCTTGGAATTTTATTTTAGCCTCAGTTGTCGGAATGTTTTTCTCCTACTATTTTGGGTTGTTCCTAGATTCAAATGGGAGTCAATATCACTTTCTTTTTATAGGAATGGGATTGGTCGCATTTCTTGCGTCAATTGCTTTATTTTTAATGCCGTCAACGAAAGTAAAGAGTTCACATTCCTCCTCAAAGCTTTTTGGCGGTTTGACTTTTATGTTTAAGGATCGGTTATTTGGGAAAATGCTATTTGGCTGGATGTTAATGGGCTTGGGCGTAATTATGACTATTCCACTACGAATTGAATATATGGTAGGCACGGGGGGGATAGGAATGAGTATTAGGGAGGTGGCTATTCTCGCGATTGTTTATTCTTTTGCGGGAGTTTTAACCTCTCGCATATGGGCTAAATTATTTGATCGAGTCTCTTTTGTGCCCTATCGCGTCAGTTTAAATCTTTTTTTATTATTATCCGTATTAATCTTTTTTTCTTCCCATAGTTTTTGGGGGCTTGCACTTGGTTCAGCTTTGGCCGGAATTGCGAATGGAGGTGCTTCTATTGCTTGGAGTTTATGGGTTACTAAGCTTGCTCCAAATGGCTTGGAAGCTGAGTACATGGGAGCCCATGTTTTCATGACGGGTGTCAGGGGTGCTTGTGCCCCGTTTTTAGGATATATGGTATTAGGAATACTTGGCTTTGAAGGCATGGCATATTTTTCCTGTAGCTTGATTTGTGTTTCGGGACTAATTTTTGTAACTGCAGTCAATTCTCCTCGATTAATGGTATGACTTTTACAGTTACTAAACTAACAGCTCGATTAGCAAAGTTGATGATTAAGACTTTATTATCTACTTCATTGGTCGTTACTGCAGTAGGCATTATTTCATGTCGAAGTACTTCTACAAAAATATTTGAGCCATATTCAGACGAATTATCTGTAAATGATTCTGTAGATAATGGAACCCCCAAGCTATGGAGTAACATCTTTGAACAGGTCTCTTTAAACAATAAACCAAGAGCACTTATATTGGACCATGGAGAACAGTCACTTATTCTTCGAATTAATTTAATTCGTTCCGCTCAGAAAAGTATTTCAATTCAAACATATTCTTGGGAGTTTGATGAGGTAGGTAAGTTTATTCTTTGGGAATTAATTCAGGCCAATCAAAGACGAGGAGTTCAAGTGAAATTGTTAATAGACCACATGCTTAACGAGCATGAGCCTGAAATGATAGCATTCCTGTCTTCTCTTTCTCCCAATTTCGAAATCAAATATTTCAATACAAGTTCAAAGAAATTATCTTCCACATTTATTGAGAAAATTTCTGACTTAACAATTGATTTTCATGACCATAATGCTCGCTTGCATAATAAACTTTTACTCATAGACGATGCTTTTGCTATCACTGGAGGAAGAAATATAAATAATCATTATTATGACCAAGTAATTGGATTAAATTATAAAGATAGGGATGTCCTAGTCGCGTTATCTAATTCGGAGGAAATTTTAAAGTGTTTTGATTCATATTGGAATTCTCAACACTCCATACCAACTCGCGAGTTGTTCGATGTAAGCCAATTGATCAAGGAAAAAAACTTTTCTACATCGATACGAAAGAATCGATTTTTTGATTATAATTTATTTGATGAGATAAGCATCCAGGCCAATGATGAAAATTCTATTAAAGATCTTTTTTTAAAGTCTTTGTGGGAGGTTGATCGGGTTGAGTGGGTTTATGACTTGCCAGGCAAAGTGGATCGAGCTCCAGCTTCTGACTCGGCAGTAACCAAAAGACTTTTGGCCTTGATGAAAGCAGCTGAAAATGAAGTAATAATTCAATCTCCGTATGTGGTTTTAAGCGAGGATGTTCAACAAGTATTTAATCAATTAAAAAAGAAAAAAGAAGAAGTGGCGGTGGTAATCTCAACAAACAGCCTTGCCGCTACAGATAATTGGGTGACCTATGCCGCAAACTATAAGGAAAAAAGGGTTTATCTTGAGGAATTAAATCTTCAAATGTGGGAATTTAAGCCAATTCCAACTGACATATCGAAAATGATGAGTTATGAAAAACTTTTATCTCGTTACCCTTTTCGTCGAGAGTTACCTTTACTAGGGGTTAGTGATTTTAAAATAAATAAGTCCCTTCCCGTCATTGAGAATAGTACAAATTTTTTGAAAATAAAATCGCAAGGCAGGAAGAACCCTCATTTAAAAACGGCTCCTTTTTTATCCCTCCATGCAAAATCCTTTGTAATTGATAACAGTGTTGCATTTGTAGGGTCTTATAATTTAGACCCGCGGTCCGAGATCTACAACACTGAGCTTGGTGTGATCATTCATGATGAACATTTCTCATATCAGTTAAAGAAAAGCATCCAGCGTGATATATTGCCTCGAAATAGTTACTTGATCGCAATTAAAAAAAATAGACCTCTTTTGAGTATGATTAATATGATTTTATATCGAATTTCTGAAAAAATTCCCTTCATGGACCTTTGGCCCATCCGACCGCATTCATCATTTGAACTTAAGCAAAATCAATTAATAGTACCTGTAGGGCATAGAGATTTTTTTAAAAATTGGAAGGATGTAGGCAATTTCCCGGGGTTACCATTCTTTACAAAAAAGCAATTGTCTGCTCGAATATTTAAAGCCACCGCAATGATATTTAAGCCATTATTGTAAAACCAAATTTAAATATGCTTATACATGTTGACTGAAACATATATTGTCTTTTTAAATGCATTTATGAAATCTTTTATTTTTATCCTTTTAAGTTCCATCTTTTTATCCGCTTGTGTGTATTCTAAGTCCCGTCTAGGAGAATATTATTTTGGTTTTGGTTATGATATGGTCGACGGTGGGAAAACTGGTGGTATCGATGGGAATTCTTTAAATCTTTCCGCAAACAGTCCAGCGTCCGAAACCACTGATTTTTCTATTTATTTCAATTATGGAAATATAGAGTCAAATAATACGGATGATTCTTCTTGGGAGCTGGGTCTTGATTATATTTATCATTACGATGAGTACATGTTCCAAAATGGAATGTTTCGCCCTTTTGCCGGTATTGGAGTCTCTTACCTGAGTGACTCACCCAAGGTTCGTTTGGCAGATGATGGATTTACTTGGAAGTTTCTTGCGGGAACTGAAATTCTTTTTACGGATTATTTATCAATGTCAATTGGAGCTAATTTCATAGGGTTATGGACAGATTTTGGAGAAAATGATCTCTCTTTCGATGTCGGTTTAACTTGGTGGATTAACGACGTACATGGTGTTGCTTTTGAATACAACCATGCATTTGATCAAGAGGTGGATTTCATTGGTTTGAAATATCTATATTCTTGGCAATAATTGAGGCAGGCTTGCTGAGATTTGATTGAGAGTAAAAGATAAACTCTTTGACGATGTCCCTAATCGTATTGGGACGAGTAGCTTAAAATGGGCTAAATACGAAGGTTCCCAAATAATTCCATTGTGGGTAGCGGACATGGATTTTCGCTCACCTCCTGCCGTGTTGAATGCGGCTCATGAGATTTGTAAGGAAGGGAATTTTGGATACGGAATTTGTCCGCCCTCTTTAACTGAAGCAATTGTAAGTCGGATGGATGATCTGTATTCGTGGTCGATTAGTAACGGATGGATCACTTGGCTTCCCGGGATGGTGTGCGGTTTAAATGTCTCCTGCCGTGCATTAGCAGATCTATCATCTCAAGTGATTACCAACACTCCAGTTTACCCTCCGTTTCTATCCAGTCCTGGATATTCTGGTCTTTCTTGTACAAAAGTACCAATGGTCTTAGTGGAAGGCCGCTTCACGATCAACTTTGATTATCTCCGGGATTTAAAAACAGAAAAAGGTGATTTGTTCATGCTCTGCCATCCACATAACCCAGTGGGCACAAATTTCACTCGAAAGGAACTTACACAGTTGAGTGAGTATATTATCGAGAGGGAACTTTTTATTTGTTCTGATGAAATTCATTGTGACTTAATTTTGGAGCATTCTTTGCCACATATTCCTCTTGCATCCTTGAGCGAAGAAATTGCGAGCAGAACCATTACCCTAATGGCACCAAGTAAGACCTTCAATTTGGCTGGATTTGGTTGTTCTTTTGCAGTTATTTCGAACGGTGATTTAAGGCGGCGTTTTAAAACTGCAATGACTGGCATTGTCCCCGACCCTCCCGCTATGGGTTTCAGATTGGCAGATGTGGCATACCGAGAAGGTGAAGAATGGCGATTACGTTTATTAAATTACTTAAGAGCTAATCGAGATTTTGTTTTTAAAGAACTTCTTTCAATTGAGGGTATTCTGCCCTACTCGCCCCAAGCGACTTATCTCCTTTGGATAGATGCTCGAAAATTGAAGGTGGATTGTCCTCAATCATTTTTTGAAAGCGCGGGCGTTGGTTTGTCTGATGGAGGTGATTTTGGTGCACCCGGTTTCTTGCGCTTAAATCTCGGTTGTACATATAGTTTATTGGAGTCAGCAATCACCAGAATGAAAGCAGCGGTAGCAAAGATTTAATTTTTAAATGAAAGATGATAAACATCGAAAAAAGGAGTTGAAAGAATTACTCGGAAAGTATGATGAGGCATATTATCGAAATGCAAATCCCGAAGTTAGTGACCAAGAATACGATCGATTGAAGAAAGAGTTAGAGTCTTTATTGAATGTGAGTGACCCTCTTGGTTTATTTTCAGAAGATCCTGATGATACAGATGCAGATGATGTTTTCCAGATGCCGATTGTAGGCGATGATAGACTTGACGAATTTCAGTCACATAAACATCTATCTCCCATGCTTAGTCTTGATAACACCTATGATCAAGCTGAGTTTTTTGAATTCGATAAAAGACTACGAAAGATTCTTGAAAAAGAACTACTCTCTTATGTCGTTGAACCCAAGATTGATGGAGTAGCAGTTTCTCTCACATTTGAAAGAGGGGTTCTTACCAAAGCAACCACTCGAGGTAACGGAATTGAAGGCGATATTATTACTCAAAATATATTACATATTCAAAACCTGCCAACGCGGATAGATTCTTCTGGATTTCCCTCACTCATTGAAATCCGTGGAGAAATTTTCATGAACCATAATGAATTTAATCGAATTAATGAAGAAAGGGAAAAGAAAGGATTAGATTTATATGCAAATCCTCGTAATCTAACTGCAGGTACCGTTAAACTTCTTGATCCTAAAGAATCGAGAAGCCGTAAACTCGAAATTGTTCTTTACGGATTAGGTGCGTGTAATCCTATGAATTCCTTCTTAACCCAGTCCCAATTTCATCAATCGATTCAAAACTGGAATTTACCAACAGTGGAATTTTTACAATCTGTTTCTTCTGCACAAGATGCATGGAATGCAATTGTTAATCTGGATAAGCAAAGAAATAATTATCCCTATCCAACAGATGGTGCGGTAATCAAGCTCGATTCTTTTGCTATGCAGCAAAGAGCTGGTAAAACCGCCAAAGCACCGCGCTGGGCAATCGCATACAAGTTCGAATCAGAGAGGCAAAAAACAATACTTGAAGATATCAAAATTCAAGTCGGACGTACTGGAGTTATCACTCCTGTAGCCTGTTTAAAGTCAGTCCAATTGGCTGGTACACTTGTATCTCGAGCAAGCCTTCATAATGCGGATGAAATTAAGCGAAAAGATATTCGCATAGGCGACTGTGTAATTGTAGAGAAGGCCGGGGAGATTATCCCCCAAGTAATTGAGGTTGTTTTTTCAGAGAGAAAATCGAATTCCCAGACTTTTGTTTTCCCTTCTATTTGCCCTGAGTGTGAGAGTGAACTTTATAAAGTTGATGGAGAAACTGCATGGCGTTGCTCAAATTTTATTTGTCCTGACCAAATTAAAGCAAGGATTGAGTACTTTGCTTCTAGAGGGTGCATGAATATTGATAATTTGGGTGAGTCAGTAATTTCTCAACTGGTTGACCGTTCCTTAGCCACAAATTTGTCGGATATTTATAGGCTATCTAAGGATGAATTTTTAAAATTGGATGGGTTTGGAGAAAAATCAGCTCAGAATCTATTTTCATCAATCGAGCAAAGTAAAAAGCAAGATTTGTGGAGGCTTATATGTGGATTAGGTATAAAGCATGTCGGAGTTTCTGCATCCAAGGAACTTGCGAGAGAATTCCGGTCGCTTAACGTATTAGTGAATGCTCTTGAGGATGACTTGACCGCTATTGAGGGAATTGGTGGGATTATGGCCAAAAGTATACTCTTATTTTTTGAAATTAAGGAAAATCAAGAATTAATTAGTTTTTTTGAAAATTATGGTCTTCAAGTTAGTTTGGCGGTGGAAGATTTAAATGCTGACCTTCCTCTAACTGGTGAAATATTTGTCTTAACCGGGGCACTATCAGAATTAACTCGAGATGAAGCAGTTCTTCAGATCGAGGCGCTTGGGGGTAGAGTTTCTTCAAGCGTCAGTAAAAAAACTTCTTTTTTAGTTTCCGGTTCAGGAACTGGTTCGAAATTCATAAAAGCACAAAGTTTGAATATTCCAATTATTACTGAAACCGAATTCTATAATATTCTGAAACGCGAGTAAAACGATCATTAGTTTCCCCTTCGATTGCCGAATTGCGTTGAGATTGGAATGATGATCTGTATGGTGAAATCTCTACTAAATTTTATTACTCCTACCTATGTCAAAGCAAAGTAAATCTGGTTTCGATCCTGTTGAAGACGCGATTGCAGAGATAGGAAAAGGGAATTTAGTAATTGTTACCGATGATGAGGCGCGCGAGAATGAGGGAGATCTTGTTATGGCTGCTTCAAAAGTTACGCCCGAAGCAGTTAATCAAATGATTCTCCATGCTCGTGGCCTAATTTGTGTTCCCTTATTGAGTAATCAGTTAGATCGACTGGGCATTTCTAGTATGGTGGCTAATAACCGTGAGGCTCAAAAAACCGACTTTACTGTTTCTGTAGATGCCGCAAAGGGAATTTCAACAGGAATTAGTGCATTTGATCGTGCATCCACAATCGAAATTTTAGCAAACGCTAACGCGAGCCCACAGGATCTTGTTCAACCAGGGCATGTATTCCCGCTACGCGCTCGCCCTGGCGGCGTCCTGGAGCGTGCAGGGCACACTGAGGCTGCAGTTGACCTTGCATCCCTAGCTGGACTCCATCCCAGTGGTGTGATTTGTGAGATTCTAAATCAAGATGGAAGCATGTCCCGACTACCAGAATTGAAGGTTTTTAGGGAAAAGTGGGGTTTTAAGTTAATTTCAATCGCGTCTTTGATTGAATATCGTCACCAAAGAGATAAATTAATCGAACTAGTCACTGAATCTGACTTTCATTGCAAGTTTGGAAACTTCAAGCTTCATGTATTTAAAAGTATACTTGATGGACGAATTCACTATGCCTTAACACTCGGTGCCATTTCCAAGAAAACTCCCACTCTTGTTCGAGTGCAAACCGCCAATATCCTAACCGACGCCCTAGGAATGATTGATCAAGCTAATTCTTCTAACCCCATCGATAAAGCTTTAGGCGTTATTGCTGAAAATGGTTCAGGTGTCTTGCTCTACATGGAATCGAGGCGATTAGATTTTCAAAAACAGGAACCCAATGGTTCTGATCATTTAAAAGCCAAAACTATACCTGTACCTAAAATGGATTTTCGCGATTACGGGATTGGAGCACAGATTTTAGCCGATCTCGGTATTCAGAAACTTCGTTTGCTTACTAGAGACCGCAGGAAAGTGGTTGGGTTGGAAGGGTATGGCTTGGAAATTATAGAGAGAATATTGTTGAAATAATTTATATATGAGTTCGGAAATTCAACCGCCTTCTAATTTATCTTCCAATTCACTAAGGATTGGAATTGTAGCAGCACGTTTTAATAAAATATTAATAGAATCTCTATTAAGTCGTGTCACTGATTGCCTTTCTTTAAATGGACAACCAGAATTTATCTTAATTGAAAGAGTTCCAGGTTCAAATGAAATCCCTTCTGCATTATCCTTTTTACTTCAAGCAAATAAATTCTCTTGTATGATTGGATTAGGTGTTGTGATTAAAGGTTCCACTTCACATCATCACTTGGTCGCAGAATCTGCAAGTAATGCAATCCAATCCTTGGTCATTAAACATAATATACCAATTATAAATGGCATAATCGTCACCAATAATCTAATTGATGCGGAGGACCGAATTACAGGGGAACTAGATCGTGGGTATGAATTTGCAAACGCAGCGATAGAAATGGGACATCTATACAAAAAATGGACGAAGACTTAATCACTAATCCCAACTGGAGTCGGCGTCGACAAAATCGTGCTACTGCATTCAGGTTTATTTTTCAATGGGAAATGAATCCTTCCGATGATTTACATCGTGATTTAAATGATTTCATAGATCGTCTTGGAAAAGATGAAAACTATTTCTCTTACGCAATTGAACTAGTGGATGGAATAATCGAGAAGATAGAGATTATTGATTCAATGATTCGGGAATTGGTTGATAATTGGGAGTTCTCACGCATCGCAAAAGCAGACCTTGGACTTCTTCGCGTTGCAATTTATGAGATCCAATACCGATTGGACATTCCACCAGTTGTGGTGATTGATGAGACTCTTGAGATCAGTAAAGAGTTTTCGACAGAAAATTCAAAAAAGTTTTTAAATGGAGTTTTGGATAAAGTACTTACGCAAATTCCGAGACCTGCAAGAAGACCAGCGATATAAAAAGGCTTACTTTTTACCTATTCTGTAAACTCGAAAACCAGCACTTTTAACTATTTCGGGATCGATCAGGTTTCTACCATCAAAAAAATAAGCTGGTTTTTCCATCTGTGTATAAATTTCATTATAATTCAGTTTTTTGAATTCCTCCCATTCGGTAAGTATTGCAACTGCATGAGTTCCTCTTGTGGTATCAGTTGCATTTTTATGGAAAGTGATTCGGCGGTCAGATGGATCAAGCCCCAAGGCTGAAAGAATGCTTTCACTTGAAACCTGTGGATCATAAATATTAAGCTTTGCTTTTTCTTCAAGTAATCTAGAGCAGACTGCGATGGCAGGAGATTCTCGAGCATCGTTTGTGTCTTTTTTAAAAGCGAATCCAAGAATAGCAATTTTTTTATCCGAGACTGTATTGAACATTGCATCCATCATTCGCTGAACGAACCGATCTTTTTGGTAATCATTCATTCGAACGACCTGACTCCAATATTCTGATACTTCTGGTAGACCAAAATGCTGACATAAATAGGATAAATTCAGGATGTCTTTTTGGAAACATGAACCGCCAAAACCAACTGAACTTTTAAGGAACTTGGGGCCTATACGTGAATCAGTCCCAATTGCATTTGCAACTTCATCTACATCTGCTCCTGTTGCTTCACAAAGAGCAGAAATTGCATTTATACTTGAAATTCTCTGAGCCAAGAAAGCATTCGCAGTAAGCTTTGATAATTCAGACGACCATAAGTTTGTCGTAATAATCTTTTCTCGCTTAATCCATTGAGCATATAAACTGGCTACTTGTTCAATTGCTGCACTCCCTTCTTTTGTTGTGTCACCACCTATTAAAATTCGATCTGGATTTTCCAAGTCAGTAATGGCAGTACCTTCGGCAAGAAATTCAGGGTTTGATAGAACTTGATAAGAAAAACCGTTATTGGCTTCATTTAGAATTTCCTTAACCATTTGTGCGGTGCGGACTGGCACAGTTGACTTCTCAACCACAATCTTATTTCCACCTCCCACCTTCGCAATATTTCTTGCACAGGATTCAACAAACCTAAGGTCTGCGGCTTTACCTTTTCCGGACCCATAATCTTTTGTTGGAGTATTTACACTGATGAAGATGATATCGGATTCTAGTAAAGTTTGATCAATCTCTGTTGTAAAAAATAAATTTCTTCCTCTAGCAGTTTTAACCACTTCTAATAGTCCAGGTTCGTAAATAGGAAGTTGATCAGAATTCCATGCATCAATTCTTTCTTTATTCAGATCGACAACTGTGACCTTGGTATCCTCGCATTTCTTCGCGATCATTGCCATTGTAGGTCCACCTACATATCCCGCCCCTATACAACAAATTTTCATAAACTATTTCCTATTTAATTCTTTAGATTCTTGCGATTCTATAATTCTTGTTCAACTTAAATCCTATCCTTAAATCATGCTAATAGAATTCATAAATCTTCCTTGGTCTAGAATTATTTTACTTTTTGTTTTTTTTTATCTTCTGCTTCTTCTGTTTGCATGGATACAGGCGGACCGAATTCTTTTTCCTTTTCCTGAACCTGCGTCTTATACGAAAGAAGATGTTGATTTTTTCATAACATCTGACAATGGAATTCAGATTGCCTGTATCAGAGAAGATGCTATCAAACCAAAT
Organism: uncultured Puniceicoccaceae bacterium; assembly: GCA_964383925.1. Lineage (GTDB taxonomy): Bacteria > Verrucomicrobiota > Verrucomicrobiia > Opitutales > Seribacteraceae > Seribacter. The sequence continues at coordinate 4,369 of CAYLIJ010000038.1, read as the reverse complement.
GGACTGGTTGTACTTTATAGTCACGGAAATGGAGAGGATTTAGGGATGATACGAGATCAATTAAGAGAACTTACTCAATTCGGTTGTAATTTTATATCCTATGACTACCCAGGTTACGGATTGAGTGAAGGTACTCCATCTGAGGATGGTTGTAACCACGCTATTCAGTATCTATATGAACATTTAATTGCCAAAATGAATATTGATCCTAAAAGAATCGTTCTATGGGGGCGATCCTTAGGCACTGGACCGTCTTGCTTCCTTGCATCGAATGTAAAAGGAGCTGGCCTATTGCTCGAAACACCATTTCTTAGCGCCTTCCGTACGATTACAGAGATCCCGGTATTACCTTGGGATCGATTCCGTAATATAGACCTAGCATCCTCAGTCCAATGTCCATCACTTATTATTCATGGAAGTTTAGATGAGGTCATACCCTTTCGGCAAGGTCGGCGAATTTATCAAGAATTGCCTGAGCCTAAAGAATTTTTAGAAATAAAGGATGCCCTCCATAATAATTTAGCTGAGAAAGGTGGTAGGTTATACAACGAGGCGATCAAGAAATTCCTAAATAATCTTCTTAAGGATTGATTCTATCTTATTTGAACATTTATATCTTAAACATGTCCAATATGGTAAGCGGATAAAAAATGGTGTGGATTAAATTATGTTGGGATTAAGCAAAAAAGAATCTAATTTCTTTGTGCGGGCACTAATTGGGCATGTTGTACTTGTCTCACTTTTAGGCTTTTTAGGTTTGTTACCAAGTTGCGAAGAAGAGAAGGAAGAAGTCCATGTGTTTGAATTGGCGTCTGCATCCTATACCCCTCCATTGCCGGTAGTTTCTGAACCAAAATCCAAGCCATATCTTCCACCTAAAGTAGTTCCAGTTAAGCCTAAACCCATTACTCAACCCACACCGCCTAAGCCAATACCTGAGAAAATTATTCAAAAGCCCAAGCCCAAGCCTAAACCAATTGTAAAACCAAAAATAACAACTAAACCGAAGCCAAAACCTACTGTAGTAAAACCTAAGACAATGTCTTTCGATCAGTTTCAGAAGAAACACAATATAACAACTCCTCCAAAGGTTTCCCAAAAGCCAATTAAGCCAGTTTCCAAAGTCCGTATTGATCCAAAGGACTTTTCTTTACCTGCGATTACAATTTCGAACCCCACTACCCAGTCTACTCAGGTTGATCCGTCTATTTTAAACCGTTACCTTGGTACAGTAAAATCTAAGCTTGAAGCAGTTTGGCGCAGATTACAGGCAGAATCAAATATCGCCATAGAGGGAGAAGCTTTTTTGTCATTTAAAATTTCTTCAAGTGGCAGATTGATTCTACCAACTATATCTCGGTCTTCTGGCAATCAAGCGTTGGACCGTTTGGTAATTCAGGTTGGTAGGTCAGTAGGCAACCTTGGTCGACCACCGGGTGGAAAACTTTCTTCTTCCCTCGAAATTCCGTTTCGAGTAAGATAAGATTATGAAATTTGACTGGCGCAGACCGGTGGCACCAATTCTTTGTATTGCTGGGATATTGTTATGCTTATCAAGAGATCCGATTATCGGATTGGGAGTGTTCTTGATTAGTTTCGCCTTAATTCTTGGTTTTTCTAGAGGTAGTAGTTAATTCACCTTCTCCCCTATTTACCATCAAGTTAGTTGATTTTTCCAATAAGGCTTTCTGAGCAGAAAATGTTGTTCTAGTTTTAACACCTGGTTTAATTCGGGAGTAACTCCCATCCTTCTTCAGGATACTCGATCCTTCGTTGTCCGAAATGATTTTGTCTAAATCATTAAGAACGGATGCTATTTTTTCGGGATCTTCAATTGGGAAAACTGCTTCCACCCGTCGTAGGAAATTCCTCGGCATCCAATCAGCACTTCCTAGATAAAGTTTGCAACCTGAGACTGCATTCTGAAAGTAGAAAACTCGGCTATGTTCTAAGAACTGACCGAGAAGACTACGCACTTTAATGTTTTCACTCATACCCCTTACACCTGGAATCAAGCCGCATATACCTCTAATTATGAGATCTACTTTTACTCCTGCTTGTGAAGCCTGATAGAGCGCGTCGATAACCGGTTGGTCAATTAAGCTGTTTACTTTGATTATGATTCGAGTCGTTTTCCCTTCTTTGGCGGCATCAATTTCATTCGAAATTAATTTTAGCATACGATCATGAAGTGTAAATGGAGCAACAAGAAGTTTCTTAAATCGTGGCGTGCGACTGTATCCAGTTAAAGTGTTGAATAAGTTTGTCAAATCAGAGGTAAAAGAAGGATGTGAGGTAAACAAACTATAATCAGTATAAGTTCTTGCGGTACTTGGATTATAATTACCAGTTCCCAAATGAGCATAACTGGCGAGTTTGGAATTTTCTTTTCTGACAATTAGGCAGCACTTTGAATGTGTCTTTAATCCTGGCAACCCATAGACGACATGCACTCCAACCTCCTCCATTTTGTGAGCCCATTGAACATTGGCCTCCTCATCAAACCTCGCTTTCAATTCGACTAGTGCAGTCACCTGTTTTCCATTCTTTGCTGCATCCATTAAAGCCCGTACAATAGGCGAATTTCCATTGGTGCGGTAAATTGTTAATTTAATTGCAAAAACATTAGGGTCCAAAGCGGCTTGCTTTAATAAATCCACCACAGGGCTAAATGAGTCGTAGGGATGATGTAATAAAATATCTTTCTTTTTTAGAACATCAAAAATACTTTCTTTTTCTTCAAAACATGAAGGAATATGTGCTTCAAATGGAGCGAATTTTAAACTCGGTTGATCAATTTCATCGGGGAGAGACATCAAGCGATACAGGTTTATAGGACCCTCCACATGAATTACATCCTTCTTAGATAAATGGATTGCACCTAATAAGTAATTTAACACCTCTTCCCCTACCCCCTGATCAATTTCTAAACGAACTGCAGCACCCTTTCTAAGATTATGTAATTCTTCCTCGATACTTTGGAGCAGATTCTCAACCTCTTCTTCATCCACATAAAGGTGACTGTTACGGGTAATTCTAAACGCCCAGGCCTCCGTTGCAATATGCCCAGGAAAAAGTTCGCTTACAAAATGTCTCACAACATCGCTCAGGAATAGAAAAGTCTTATTTGTAGTGCCTTTGGCTTTAATCTGGAGCAACCTAGGAAGGATACGAGGAACTGGGACAACAGCCATTAAAGTATCAGACTTCTTCTTCCTTTGGTTTTTTAAGGCAACAATTAAGTTAAGTGATTTGTTAAGAATGAGTGGGAACGGGTGGGTCGGATCTATCGCAAGAGGGGTTAGTACTGGAAAAACCTCCTTACGAAAATAAGTTTTTAACCAACTGAATTCTTCTTTTGATAATTCCTCCACTTTTTTGAATGAGATATGCTCCTTCTGTAATGCTGGTTTTAGCACATCATTCCAGCATGCTTGCTTATCACTTGCCATTTTGCCTGCACGAATACGAATTTCATCAAGCAATTCGGCTGGAGGCATCCCATCAATTCCCCTCCTTGTGGAGCCTCCATCCACTTTTTGCATGAGTCCGGCTACACGAATCTCATAAAACTGATCTAAATTTGAGCAGACAAAGGATAAAAAACGAATTCTTTCAAGTAGAGGATATTGAGTTGATAATGCCTGATCTAATACCCGATTATTAAATGCTAACCAGCTTAATTCTCGATTAAAATATAGCTCAGGAGGTTTTTGTTGGGAGGACGTAGTCATGTAATAAACTTTATTTTATTAATTATTTTTTTTGCAATGACAAACCTTGTTTTTTCTTCTTTTTCTATAACTATTGATCGAGTTTCTTGACGAAACGAAGATTGGAGATTATCGTAGAACTTCTGATCTTTGAAATTTTGTTGGGGGTGTTCCGGATTCGACTGCAATGTGGAAAATCCGGTCGCGTATCGAGGATGACGCTTGGCCTCGTAAAAAATGCTTCAAATCATTAAATGGCGAAAATAATATCGTTAACTTCGAACCTGAGTTCGAAGCCCTCGCAGCTTAGTTCTGCGACGTCGACAGTCTACTGACACCTGCTGAGTAGTCGGGGCGTTAAAAGGCAGGTAAAACCTCGGAGCGTTTGATTGTCTATCGGAGGCTAAACGGCTGAAGACATTCTCGGACTAATAGGTGTTCCTTCCTTCATTAGTCCTAAATTAATAAGAGAACTACATACGTAGACGCCGAATCAGAAAGATTGCGGGACGCGGGTTCGATTCCCGCCACCTCCACCAAAGTTTCAAAGACCCTTTTGGGGACTTTTCCCTGTAATGATACAGGTTCTAAGCGGTTCTTAGGCTCTGTTTTGACTAAGCCAGTTTTGACAGAATTTGACCCGTTTAGACCCGATT
>CAYLIJ010000037.1:0-25605 GCA_964383925.1 uncultured Puniceicoccaceae bacterium | reverse complement strand
TCGGTTGAATTGAAGGAATTACTTTTTACTGAATTCTTTAATTTTTATGTCTTTCCAAGTCACCTCGTACGGACCAGATCCTTTTTTGATTCCGTGTACTTGCAACCCGATGAAGCCTTTCGGATGGGATTTATGTTTTTCTTTATCAACGAGATTAGAAACTTTATTTCCATTTACCCAGGTTTGGATTCGATGGCCTTTAGCAACAATTCGGTAATGATTCCATTCTCCATTCTTGAAGTATTTGTGTGGCTTGAGATCTTCCTTGGGGGTCATCCAACCGCCACAAGCTTCGCCATAAACATATCCAGATTCTGCACCATTTTCCTTGGTTGCCTCAATTTCAACTTGGGGTCCGTTTACACGGCCGTGTTTATCTCCCCGTGCTTTTTCCTTATCTGTTAATTCTTTACATTGGGAACGGATTTGTACCCCGGAATTTAATTCGTCATTGATCAATTTGACTTGAAATTGAAGATCGAAGTCACCGTATAGCTTATCTGAACAGAGAAAGGAGTTGGGGCTTCCTTCTTTGTTCTTGCCCACGATAGTACCGTTCTCCACTCGATAACTAGCGGTTCCGTTGAGCTGTGACCAGCCGTTAAGGGATTTTCCATCAAAGATTGAAGCCATGCCTGTTCCATGATGCTTGGCGTATAAACAGGTAAAGAGAAGAGGAAGAATAAGTATGGAATGAATTTTCATATTTTAGTGGGTTTTTATTTTGAAAAAGGGTGAATTTTGTCAGTTTATTTTTTCTTCTTTTTTGGTTTTCTGCGTGACTCAGCATGTTTCTCAGGAGTCATCCATGGACCGGGTGCGAAGGTGATATCGGCCTTGGTGGGAAGTTTAACTCGGTTGGTCTTGTCCCCATAATCGTCAAGTTTTTCATTAAGTTCGTCCTCGGTGACCGGATAGGTGGGAACGCCGGAAGCAGGAACTTTTTCCCCTGCGATCCAGGCAATTGTGTTGAGAATCAGTTGACGGTAGCCGTCAATGGCCCAGTTTCGGTGATGGTGACCTCCGGTGAAGCCCGCTCCCCGTCCTCCAGTTGGTCGGGTAATTCCCCAGAGGAGGGATTGTTTTTTCCCTTTGGCTAAGTATGCGGCACGGGTCCAAATATTGTTGATATGATGAAGGTTTTTTTCATTGGGGGTGGCGGCACCCAAGTTAAGTGATTTTGGATCCAGTTGGATATTGAAGTAAAATTCATCCACCGCTTTTATTGGTCCGACTCCGTGTGCAGTTTCATGTCCTTTAAGAGGCTTTATATCAGCTCTCCAAAATGGGTTGACTGAGATGCCGTTTTTAAAAAAGCCTCCAATCCAGGGAAGGTAGTATTTTTCACCCTGCTCCACGCTTGGGTGGACTGCATAGTGCATGAAGAGAACGCCGATTTTTTTCTCTTTGACCAATTGATCCATTTTTTCCCATCCGCTTCCGATCACTTTTGTACCATCGGCATAAATTACGATGGCATCGGCATCGTTCAGAGTGGAATCATCTGCGGGCCAACCCGCATGTACTTCTGCTTGTATTGCTACTTTATTCTGAGCGTTAAGGTGTTTAGCCAAGAGGTGAGATCCCGCTTTAAACTCATGATCGCCAGATGCGTGGCTTCTTGATCCGTAGAGAAAGACAACCTTTGCAGCATGCAAGGACACGCTTAGTAGAGTCGTGTAAAGGAAGAGTAAGGATAGAAAACTTTTCATGTATTTGTGAGAGGTGGTGGTTTGTAAAAAACATAACCTAGATTACAAAATCCGCTAGTAAAGAATATTTCCGATTGTTTTTAAATAAACAATCGTCAACACTTAGAGTATGAAGTCTTATTTGAATCTTTCTTTTTTATTTCTTTTCTTTTGTTTTTCGCTTCATGGGAAGAAACCAAATGTCATTTTTATACTGGCAGACGACCTGGGGTATTCTGAGCTGGGAAGTTATGGTCAGAAAAAGATTAAGACTCCTCATCTTGACAAACTTGCAAGGGAGGGAATGCACTTTACCCGTAATTATTCTGGTAACGCAGTCTGTGCTCCATCGCGTTGCGTTCTAATGACCGGTAAACATCCTGGTCATGCCTTCATTCGAAATAATGGGGAGGTTCAACCAGAGGGTCAAAGGCCAATCCCCGAGGGGGAGGTTACCATGGCGGAAATATTTAAAGCCGAGGGATACACTACTGGAGCGTTCGGGAAATGGGGATTGGGGAGTCCTGGTTCGGAGGGGGACCCGATTAATCAGGGATTTGATCGATTTTATGGCTACAATTGCCAACGGCATGCCCATAGCTACTACCCTGATTATCTATGGAGTGACTTAAAGCGGGTCGATTTGGATAATGTACCACCGGTTCCTGGACATGCATCTTTACCTGAAGGTTCTGATCCTGCGGATCCGAAAAGTTACGATGTTTTTAAGGGAAAGGAGTATGCACCTGATCTAATTAATAAGCAGGCCTTGTCCTTTATTCTTCAAAATAAGGATAAGCCCTTCTTTCTTTATTACCCTACAGTAATTCCTCATGTTGCTTTACATGTACCAGATGACGAATTAACCCCTTATTTAAAGTTGGGTTGGAATGATCCTCCTTTCTCCCGTACCCAAGGCTACGGGTATACGCCGCATTTCACTCCTCGAGCGGCTTATGCTGCTATGATCACAAGAATGGACACATATATTGGCCGCGTTCTTGATTTGGTTGAGGAACTTGGACTTTCCAAGGATACAATTGTAATCTTCACCTCCGATAATGGAACCACTCACCTAAAGCTTGAAGTTGATTATGACTTCTTTGAAAGCGTCGGAAATTTACGCGGATTGAAGGGCTCGCTTTATGAGGGGGGAATACGGGTACCTCTCATTGCAAAATGGCCCGCCAAAATTAAGGCTGGATCGTCGACTGACCAGTTGACTGGTTTTGAGGACTGGATGGTTACTTTACATGATCTAATCGGTGCTAAAAAACCACTTGCCAGCAAACACGACGGGTATAACCTTGCTTCTCATTTACTGGGAGGGGCACAGTCCGATCGTCCTCCATTGTATCGTGAGTTTTCAGGCTACGGGGGCCAACAGGCGGTTTGGATGGGTAAATGGAAGGGCATCCGACAAAAAATGATTCGCAAGGGTAAGAACCATGACCCGCTCAAGATTCAACTTTATGACCTGTCTAATGACGAGTCCGAATCCATTGATTTAGCCTTGGATCATCCAGACGTGGTTAAGCTTATTCAAGAACTCATGGTGAAGGAACATATTCCTTCGAAGGAGTTTCCAATTAAGGTAATCGATTAACTTGGGGCAAAAGAAAAGCTAGTCTCAGCCTTTTTTATTTTTTTTGTTCGGATTTTTTGGGGCTTTCGGTCCGCGGGTAAGAGGGCGGTCATCTATCGGTACTTTATAAAGTTTTCTAAGCCGGTTGAGCTCATCCTTTAACTCCATGGTCAGGTCCGCATATTCCGGATTTCCGTATACCGATTTTAATTCGTTCGGATCCTTTTTCAGATCGTAGAGTTCCCATCCGTCAAGCATGTAGAAATAAATTAACTTATGGGTTTCTGTCCGTACGCCGTAGTGCCTACGTACGCTGTGACCACCGGGGAATTCATAGTATTGATAATAAAGAGATTTGCGCCAATTCTTCGGTTTTTTTCCTTTCAATAATGGGACAATGGATTGACCTTGCATATCTTTAGGAGATTTAACCCCGCATATTTCAAGAAAAGTTTCTGCATAATCGAGGTTTTGCACGAGGTCAGTGTTTGTGCTACCCGCTTTAGTCACTCCAGGCCAACGGACGAGGAGGGGAGTACGGAATGATTCCTCGTACATCCAGCGCTTGTCATACCATCCATGTTCGCCCAAATACCAACCTTGATCGGATGAGTAGATGACCACGGTATTCTCAGCTAGCCCAGATTTATCGAGGTAGTCGAGCAATCGGCCGACATTTTCATCCACTGAGTCTATGCAGCGGAGGTAGTCTTTAACATACCTTTGGTATTTCCATTTGAAGAGTGCCTCACCTTGTAAGTTGGCATCCTGTAAGGCTTTGTTTTTTGGTCCATATGCAGCCTCCCACTTCGCTTTTTGCTCAGGAGTGAGATTTCCCGGAGATCTGATCTTTAGATCGTTGGTGGAAAGGTGCCGATCAATTGTCATCGCCTGAGTGGATGCTGGTTCGAGTCTATTTTTGTAATCGTCTCGGAGAGTTTCAGGTTCTGGAATGTCGACCCCGTCGTACTTGGTTAAATATTTGGGACCAGGTTGCCAATTTCTGTGTGGAGCCTTGTGCTGGCTCATAAGAACAAAAGGTTTGTTGGGATCCCGTTTATTTTTGAGCCAGTCAAGGGTTACATCGGTAATGACATCTGTAGTGTAGCCAGTAATTTTTTTCACTCCGTCGGCGGTGTTCATTGGTGGATTATAATAAGGCCCCTGTCCCTGTAGGACCTGCCAAAAATCGAAACCGGTGGGGTCACTTTTTAGGTGCCATTTGCCAACCATAGCGGTTTGATAGCCGCTTTTTTGAAGCAATTTGGGGAAAGTTTGCTGTTCGCCATCAAAGCGTTGTCCATTGGTGAGTTGTCCATTCAAGTGACTGTGTTTACCGGTTAGGATAACCGCCCGACTAGGTGCACAAATGGAGTTGGTTACAAAGGCCCGGTCAAACAGCATTCCTTCCTTGGCGAGTCGGTCAATATTCGGGGTCTTATTTCGATTTGAACCATATGCGGAGATTGCTTGGTAGGCGTGATCGTCAGCAAAAAGAAAAAGAATATTCATCGGTTTTGCTGACCAAGCCGATGAGAAAGAAAAGATTAAAAGTATTAGGTGTTTATGCAGGCTAATCATTTAACAACCAAGAATTCTACCGATTACTTTTGCAATCTGAAAATGAAAGATGAGCAAAGATTTATTAATAAAGTAAGAGTTGGATTATAGCCCATAATTGACATATTTTCTCCTAAGTGCAGAATAAACCTCCACTTACTTTAGTTACTCCCTAATCAATTAATTATGATCAAATTATTGTTATTATTTTCAATCCCTATTTTATCCGTTTCTTTTTTGCTTTCTAAAAAAGAGGCCACACCTAACATCCTTTTTATCTTTGCGGACGATTGGGGTTGGGGAGATCTTGGTTGTCATGGTCATCCTTATGTAAAGACACCTAATATTGATCGATTGGCCAGGGAGGGGACTGATTTTCATCGGTTTACAGTGGCAAGTGGGGTCTGTTCTCCTAGTCGTACCGCGGTAATGACTGGTCATTTTCCGTCTCGTTACAATATAGATGGTCATTTTGCTTGGGTGCCCAGCAACCAAAAACGCAATATGCCCGACTGGTTAGATACACGAGCTCCCACCTTACCCAAATTTTTAAAAAAGAAGGGCTATGCCACCGCTCATTATGGGAAATGGCACTTGGCCAATGATATGATACCAGATTCTCCAGTGCCACTTGCCTATGGATATGACGACTATGGTTCTTTTAATTGTGCGGGACCGCAGATGTTTGTTCATGATGATGTAAAGAGTGCAATTCCCTTCATCGAAAAGAGTCACGCAGCCGGAAAGCCTTTTTTCATTAATCTTTGGATGCATGAACCTCACACCCCTTTTCATGTCGATCCTAAGCTACAAAAACTTTTTCCTGACTTGGACGAGAGTCACAATATTTATGCCGCAACCCTCTACCATGCCGACCTTCGTATTGGCCAATTACTCGATGCTCTTGATCGTTTGAAAATAGCCAACGATACGCTGGTTATTTTTAGTTCCGATAATGGGCCTGCCCGAGGAAGTCCAAATACAAAGCTTACACTTTCTTACGATTCTGCCACCGGTCCTGGGTATGGAATTGGAGCAGCAAGGGGTATAACGGGAGGTCGTCGCGCTTACAAGGGTGCCCTAATGGAAGGTGGGATTGGAGTGCCCTTTATTGCTCGGTGGCCCGGTAAAGTGCCGGCGGGTAAGGTGGATAAGTCTTCAATTCTCTCGGCGGTTGATTTATTGCCCACTTTCTGTGAACTTGCCGGGTTGAAATTACCCAGGGGATATCAGCCCGATGGAATGAGCCAAGTTAAAGCATTAATGGGGAATGGGAATGAACTAAGAGAGAAACCACTTTTTTGGAAAATGTCTGCGCCATGGCCTGCTCCCAAGGATCGTCCAGATCATTGGGTTGCTTACGCAGTAGTTTATGAACAATGGAAACTGGCGGTGAACAAGAATCATTCGCATATGGCACTTTTTGACCTGACCAAGGATCCTTTGGAAAAAAAGGATTTAGCTAAACAAAAACCTGCCATTCTCGCTCAGTTAAGTGGAATGTTGAAAAAATGGTTGGGTTCATTACCCGAGAAACCAACTGGCCCCGTATTTTCGAATCTCAGGGAAAAATAAAATACTGCTTACTTTCCGATCCGGTAAAGAGCTTTTTCGGTTCGTACGATAAAGGAGTTTTTAAAGGGAGATAACGAAGCCATGTGGGCAGAGCCATCCAATTTATTTTCTGAAATAACTTGTAAACTTTTATCGGGGCGAATCACCGTCGTTGTGCCAGACCGATCCGAAAGGTAGATCATTCCATCGGCATAAGTTGGAGATGCACTAAATTCTCCATCCAATCGTTCGCGCCAATGAAGATCGCCGCTTTGGGCATCCACACAGGTCATAATCCCCCCGTCGTTTATTATGTAGAGTTCATCACCGATTAATAAAGGCGAGGGCATTCTTGGTGCCCCTTTAGTCATTTTCCAAGCAAGTTTAGGGGAGGGAAGACCTTCATAGCGATAAGCGTGAATTTCTGCCTTCATAAAACAGGTTGATATAAAAAACATTCCATGTCCGATTACCGGTCGGGCGACATTGGAAAAACCAAGTATCCCGTATTTGATTTTCCAAATTTCCTCCCCGTTTTTTGGATTGTATCCGTAGACCCAGTCTGCACTGCAAGAAATTAAGATTGGTTTGCCGTTGAAGGTACTGACAATCGGGGTGGAGTAGGACTTTTGCAGTTGTGGGTTATCGTTCAACTTTCCAGATCGCTTAGTCTGCCAGGCAATTTGACCGTCTTTTTTATTGAGAGCCACGATGCTTTGTTTATCACTTCCATCAAGATGAAAGATCATAAAGTCTTCCCAAATAATCGGAGAACTACCCGGACCATTTTCGTGCATAACCCAAAGTTCTGCCTGGTCATTTTTCCAAAGTATTTTCCCCGAACGGGTATCGAGGCAAGTATTCCCGTATGCACCAAAATGCATATAGAGTTTACCCTTTTCAAGAAATGGGGTGGGGGATGCATAGCTATTTAGATTATGTACCCATTGGGGTTGTTTTTTTTCAAAAACCTCAATGTTTTGAAGAATTTCACCCGAATCTGGATCTAATTGAATGGCTCGCAGGCTAACCTTTGAAAGTACTGTAACTGTGGGTAGTCCTTTATTATTCTTGAGTCGCTCTTGTTTTTCTTTTTCTGAAGCAGTGGTTTCAACTGCAGTGGTAATCCAGATACTTCTTTGCTCATGGACGGGAGAAGAGTGACCACGACCGGGTATGTTTTGTTTCCACATTACATTTTTTTCACTCGACCAAGTCTTGGGGTAGTTTTTTCCAGATGCATGTCCAGAACCCGCGGGGCCCCTCCATTGCGGCCACGAATCAGCAAAGGAAAAAAGAGGAATTAAGAGCAGGCAGAAAATTTGAACTCTCATTTTACAAAGTTTTTTGCTTAAGGAAGCCTTTTAACTAATAAATTACGAAAGAGAACAGTGCTCCCGGGATCGTGTCCTTGTAGGGCAAAAGTACCTTGTCCAAGTTTTCTTTCGAAGGGTGCCCCCACTTTCCAATCGGCGGGTTGTTCCCATTCCACGACTATCTTGCCATTTACCTTAGTGACCACTTTTTTTCCTTCGACCTTAATATATAGGTCAAACCATTCATCGTCTTTGGCGGGTGCTTCGAGGGTGTCTTTGACGCCATAAATACTCGCTGTTTTCTTAGGGTCATGGTATGTATTATTGACTTGGCATTCGAAGCCGGCTTTGGGCCATCCATCCTCCTGAAAACGAGTGTGAAAATAGACTCCAGCATTGGAATGTGGTAGGGTCATAATTTCGACCTTAAATTCAAAGTTTTTAAAAGGTTTTTTGGTTTGATAAAAAAGATGACATCGACCGGGGGCGTTTGCCACAATACATCCATTTTGCACTCTGAAAGAAGTGTTGTTTTCATTGGCCTTCCATCGGTCAAGTGTTTTTCCGTCAAACATGCTTACCCAGCCTTTTTCTTTTGGGTGATTTTGAGCGTAGTGTTCAGCGAGTAAGTCTCGTCCAAAATCGCCATTAAAATCTCTCCAGACCGCATGTACATGGTTTACATTATTTTGAGTATTGGCATATTCAAAGAGAAATTTTGGTGTTTGAATTCGGTAATAATGACCACTTGAAGGGGTAAGGCCCCCGGCCCAGGCAAAAAAGGTTTCTTTTGGATCTAGGAGTGGATTTCGCGAATTGATCTGCTTGATAGCGTTCGGACGGTGTTTAGCTGCATACACCTTAACCAATTCCTCAAGCCAGCCTTTTTGGCGTGAATTCATTTTACTGATAGGTAATCCTTGTATGGGTGTAAAAGTAGACCGGTCCACGGTGTTATCTTGACCTGAATAAATTTCCCTTGGTGGTTTGTCAGAAAGAATTGCCATTTTTTTCTGTGGTGGTGATAAGGATTTAAAAAATTTAAAGGCTTTGGTCTCCTCTTCAGATAAAACTCTCATACCGGCATGCTTTCCCTCAGTTACTTTGGCTGGACTGGCACCCCAAAAGCTAGGGGTTACCGAAAAAATTCTCCCGTTCACTAACGAAAAATTTAGTGATAAATGATGTCCTTCAAATCGCCAACCCCAAGTACCCGCATGGTCTGGTTTGCCAAAAATAGAGATATGGTAAAGGTCTGGGTTTCTCATTTCCCTATTTTCTTTTTCAAAAAGAATCTGTTCCAGAAGTATGATTGTAGAGGCTTCAATTTGGCCACGATGGCTAAGTGAGGTGGAGAGAAGAGTTTGGGCGAGGGTGCGTTGAATGGAGGTCATATCCTTGATTGGCAATCCCTTTCTTCCGTTTGGCTTAACAAAGGTACCAGGGAAGAAGTGCCAGTTTTCGCGCTCCTTATCCGTCCATGCAAAAAGGGTGTTCTTTTTTTTATCCGAATCTAATGAGGCCAAAAAGTTTTGGGCGGCAGTAGCCATTTCGGATGCCGGCTCGTGTGCGAAAACCTGCCCAAGCAAGAACAGGCTAAAAATAAGAGATGTTAAAACTTTCATAGTATAGAACAGAATTGGAGGTAAGCTTTAGTATTGTCCATTCAAAATAATGTTTTTTCACAAAGATAAAATTTTACTCTCTTATATTTATCAGACTCATTTTCTTAAAAACAGAGTGGTGAGTTGACCAACGAATTCCTTTAGGATAATTAAATCCTAACTATGCCCCAATTACTCGATAAGAACGCCAATCTGGTTTCGGGTTCCCTTTTTTCAGGGGGTGGACTTGGTGATGTAGGTATTGAGTGGGGGCATGAAATACCGATTCTGGCAGGGTGCGAGATTATTCCCACAAGGGCCCAGTTAATCCGCAATAATTTTCCTGAAACAAAAGTTTTTGAAGGGGATATTTGGGATCTACAAAAAGAATATATAGATTTTTTTAAACAGAAATTGAATTGTCAGAGACCTTGGCTCATTACTTTGTCTCCTCCCTGTCAGGGAATGTCCGCAAATGGTGCGGGGAGAATTGCAGCTTCAATTCGTAATGGTACACGATCAAAAGTTGATGACCGTAATCGCTTGATTTTACCGGGCATTAACATTCTTGAGGAATTGCAACCCGATTGGTTTATTTTGGAAAATGTAAGACGAATGGAAAATACAATTATTCGAAATGAGAATAATAAGCCTGAAAATATTTTGAGCTGTTTATCGCGCCGGCTTAATCCGCTGGGCTATTCAATTCGATCCAATATATTGGATTTTTCATCTTATGGAGTTCCGCATCATAGAGAGAGATTAATGACCATTGGGTGTAGAATTCCTGAAATCGTAAAACAGCATCCATCTAGAAAAAAAATATTTTCCAAAATATTAAGTCCGTTTCATCCGGTTGCCACTCATGGAAACTCATCTAGTAAACCTTTAGTTTCTCTACGTGATGTAATTGGTCATTTACCGCCATTGGATGCGCGTGATCGATTAGTTGATCCTCAAGATCCTTTTCATTCGGTACCTCAATGGAATGAAAAACAATACTTTTGTATGAAGTATACTCCCGAAGGGAAAAGTGCATTTGACAACTTTTTATGTGCTGATTGTCTACATGAAAATGTCGACCTTTTGAGTGTGCAGTGTGAAGAGTGTGGCCAATTACTTGCCCGTCCCAGTATGTCGGATGAGGGGCAATTGAGATTAGTCAAAGGTTTTAAGACAAGTTATAAACGAATGAAGTGGGATTCGCCCGCAAGTACATTAACTATGAACAGCGGGGTGATTTCAAGCGATGTGAAAGGGCACCCTGAACAAAACCGAGTTCTTTCTCTGCGAGAAATTTTACTTCTTTCTACACTGGATCATTCAAATTGGAAAAAATCCTTCCAATTTGATGGAATTGAATATGGACGAATGAATGACCAATCTTTCTCGAGTAAATTGATTAGGGAAGTGATTGGTGAATCAATCCCACCATTAGCCATGCAGTGTATAGTGGGGCACTTGCTTAAACTCGATAACCGCTTTTAACGAAATTGATCCAGTAAACTTTTTAAAAAACCATTTTCTTTTCGTTTTTTTCCTTGGCGCGCTTTTATTTTCACCATGCCTGTAGAACCCTCCTTCCAGCAAACTCTTCCATCTTTGTTGTTATCAAAAAAAGGAAAAAGTTCTGGTTTATCAAATTCATTCTTAGTTAAAAAGCCATCATGGTTTTTATCCAATTGAGTAAAAAGATCACTATTCTCTTGATCTGTATCGTCCCAACCATCTCCGATTTCAAATTCGCATTCTAGGTAACCAATAAGCATTTCATCTTCTGATTGGTCGCCCCAATCAACGGTAATATCCGGATCGGGGTTGGCGGGGTTTTCCTTACTGTTATCAAAAACTCCAGTTACCTGAATACGGCTTCCAACAGGAATAGGGCGAGGTTCTTTGAGCTCGTATCGAAGCTGCCAGTTGAAGTCGTAATGAGGAACTTCGAGTAGAGTTTTCTTTTGTCCGTCTTGGGTAAGCAATTCGTATTTAAAAGCTTTTCCTCGCAGATGCATGTGTGGCATGTAGGCACGTATCATAGTGCCTTTCGGTATAGGGCTGAACGCGGTTTCAATATGATTTCCATCATTGGCTGGAATCTTAATTTTACGGTTGGCAACGGGAATAGTCTGTACAACTTTTTGAGGAGGATGTTTTGCAAATCGTAAACCAAGTCGAGTACGATCGGTTGTGGCTTGACCTGTTGGCGTGTAATGCAATTGAAAAAACAAATTAGCACCTGCCGGTAGTTTTTTAGCCACCCCACTGGGGAATTCAAAATAACTATTACCTGGAACATAGGCGGCCAAAGGCCTCGGGATTCCCCCTCTAATTCCATTTTGGTCGTCAATGACTACAAGAACATGATGGACTGTATCCTTAGCGGTGGGCCTAATCTCAGCTGCTTCAATCCATCGGTCCTCTGCGAACTTAGTTTTTACGCGTAAGTTAACATAGGGCATTTGTCCGGTTGCTTTGATGTTAATTTCCTTCGGTAGTGAGAAAATAGCATCGGGTTTACCAATATTCCATTCGTTATTTCTTACCATCGGTAGTAGTGCGTGGGCGGGGTTTCCCTCTGGTTTTCCGTTTTTTATCCAATCAAGGAGATCTCTTTTATCCGAAGAGGATAGCGATCGGTCGTTAGCCCATGGGGAGGGGTGACCGTGGGGCGGGTCAGAAGCAAACCATGGTGGCATTATACCTTCAGAAACTACTTTTCGTATCATGCCCGCATTTCCCTCTGCTTCATCATAGTGTTCTAAAGAAAAAGGACCCACGCCATCAGTGCGATGGCATTCGACGCAATTATTTTCTAGAATTCGTGAAATCCTATTGTGGTAAGTCAATGAATTTACCGGTAGACCCTCATATTCAAGGTCTAGCTCGCACCCTGGTGACCACATTGCCTTATTAGCGATTTCTCTCTCCTGTAAAATCGCATCCAAGGTATCTCGGAGGTACTGATTGCGAGGTTCACTGAGCTGGTATCCAATACCGTATTGGTCACTTACAGGACCTCGGTAAAGTAGAGTGCGGGCAGCATCTAGAATAAAAGCTTCGGTGGTAGTTTTTACACCTAGTATTTTGGATAGAGATTTATCTTGATCGAGGATAAAAGGACCATCGAAACCAATTTGATCCACCATTTTATGTAAGGCTTTGCTTGCACTTTTCATCGCAATCGGATCGACAAATAAAAAGGCAATACCCTTTTTAGAATAATCGTGTTCCAATACCGATAAAGAAGGGGCAAATCTTTTACTGATTGGGCAGGAAGCCCCAGTGAATGCAATTACAAGCGCTTTGTATTCTTTAAAATCTGAAAGTCTTCCCTTCTTTCCATCAATAGAAGTGAAGGAAATATCTGGAACCCATCGACCGACTCCATGGGCATTCGCATCAATTGGTTTTGGCCCCTGTCGTATTAATGAAGAGGGTGCCGCAAACAAAATAGATGGGCTTAACAAAGATAAGATAATAAGGATTAATTTCATCGCTCTACTTTAATAGTATTTCAAATATGAAACTTTCTATTGAAGGGAAACAGCTTAAATATAGTTCTTTTAAAAAAAGTACTGAAATACCTATAAAAGATCCTGGCAGGTTAAATGGAAGATAATTTGATCGGGTGGATTAACTAGCCAAAATCATGAAAGCTATTTCTCAGTTTGATATACTCGGACATAATCAATTACCATTTTAGCGGGGAACACAGTTTTATTGTCGGGATTACCGGGCCACCGTCCTCCTACCGCAAGGTTGATTAAAATATGAAAACGCTGATCAAATGGAGCGGGGAATGAACCTTTTTCTGAATCCCAATTTTCCTGAGTTTGCCATGCTTTTCCATCAATGCCCCAAATGATTTTCCCTTTTTCCCAAAAGACTGAAAAAATATGAAAATCGTCCGCAAAAGTTCCGGATTTGAGTTTGAATTTCTCGCCCGACTGTTTATTTTTGGGCCAACCACCTCCATAATGTAAAGTACCATGATAGGTTGAAGGCTCGTGCCCCACAAGTTCCATGATGTCAATCTCTCCACTAGAAGCCCAACCCCCATACTTTTCATCTGTGGGAAGCATCCAAATGGCAGGCCACATACCTTTTCCGATTGGCATTTTTGCACGAACATCAACTCGACAATATTTCCAATCACCACGGTGTTTGCTACGAATACGGGCCGATGAATACGGCCGAGTAGTACCCGCTACATTCGGGTTATCTTTGTGGGCTTCGATAATGAGATTTCCGTTCTCAACTCGCAGGTTTTTGCTATCCCATCGATAAATCTGTTGTTCGTTATTGCCTCCACCATAGGCATTTTCTTCTACTCCCCATTTTGAATAATCTAACGAGTCTCCGTTGAATTCATCGGCCCAAACCAATTTCTTAGTGCTTTGAGCGATAGCAAAATTAATCAGAATAGAGTAAAGCAGAGCAAATATTAGGGTATTTTTCATTTAATTGAATTGAGCATTAAAACGATAAATTACAATTCATATTTTATCATATTTTACAAGATTTTTTTAATAATAGACTCACCACTCCAGCCCCATTCTCTTAAAACAAAAGCGGCCCGTCCTTGTTGCCAAGAACGGGCCTAAAAAACCAAGAAAGCCTACCCCAAAACTCCCTTGGACAAGTTAACTTTAGAAATTTCGAATTATTCTCGTCAACAGTGATTCAAGAAATGTTTTTTCGTGTTTGAGTATAATACATTTAAGGTGTTGATCCGAAGCATTTTAAGTTACTCACATTTTATTAAGAAAGTTATTCACCAAGAGGGTTTTTCCCTGTTAGCAAATAGCGTTCTCCCCCTATAATTCAATATTCAGTCTTTTTCATACCGGGTTGGGGGATGGGGTAGGTCCCATTCGCACTTGCGAGGAGTGGTGATTCAGAATCCATGGTTAGGTTTTCCACCCCTGGGCCAAAAACATGTTTCGAATTGAGCATTTGATCATAAGTCACTTCTGTTCCAACATGGGCGGCCATGCGTCCCATTGAAGTAACAAGGCTCGCCTGAACACCTCTTTCCACTTCATTGTATTGTCTATCGTTCTTGATCGCATCCATCAAACTTTCCCATTCGTCTTGATAGGGGTTAGTTTCACGCGTTGGACGAGCACCTTCTTTTTGTCCAAACATCCAAGCGATATCACTGTCAGAACCCTGGCCTTTATGAATTCGGGCTTGTGAACGGTGCCCCCCGGGCCCTGAGATTAATGCAAAACCTTTTGTTCCATGGGCTTGACTGGAAAAGTCCTGATCGCAGCCCGCCATATTCCGCCCGTGGAAATAAAGTTTAGTTTCATCAGGGAAAGTATATTCAACAGTGTAATTGTCGAAATTCTGATCGATTTTATCTCCTCGGTAGTGCCTTCCCCCCTGGGCTTGGCATTTGATCGGCCACATCCCTTTCATCCAGCAGCATTCATCGATATTATGGATAAAGAAATCGCTAAATGAACCACCGCTTAACCAGAGAAAACTGTGAAAGTTTTTGATTTGATATAAAAGTTCGTTATCCCCTTTAGGCTTCTTATCTGAAAAACAAGAGGCGATTGGCCCCTGCATTCGATAAGCCCTCAAATTAAGTATTTCCCCTAATTCACCGTCCTCAATTCTGGCTTTTAATTCTCTTCTCGCCTGGCTATGTCGGCACATTAATCCCACTCCAACCTTGAGGTTAATTTTCTTAGCTTGTTCGTTTAATTCAAGCATTTTACGGGAAGCAAAACCATCGGTAGTGAGGGGTTTCTCCATAAAAACATTCAATCCCCGCTTGATCGCGTATTGATAGTGAACCCAGCGGAATGCGCAGGGAGTTGTGAAGATGACAACATCTCCAGGGTCAAGAGTATCCATGGCTTTTTCATAACCGTCAAAACCGATGAAGCGCCTTTCTTCTGGGACATCGACTTGCTCTTTGTGCTTATTAACTAAACCCTTGTAACTACGATCGAGTTTGTCTTGATAAACATCAGCCATCGCAACTAATTTAGTGGGTCCATTTGACTGAGAAACTGAAAGTGCATTGCTCACGGCACCAGTGCCTCTGCCTCCACATCCAACCAGTGCCAATTTTGTTACCTCAGATGTTTGTCCATGAACAATCGGTAAGGTCAAACCAGCTAATGCACTCCCAGTTGCAATGCGTCCAGTATTTCCAAGGAATTTTCGGCGGGATAATGCGGATAGAATTTCGTTTTTCATAAATGTATTTGATTAGTTTTTTTACATTGCAGGACAGAAAATCTGAACTTTTAAACTATACATGTTCTGAAATTCCGTGATATTACGAGAGGAGAGAAATTTTATTAGATTAAATATCGAGAGTATTGACAACTATTTGCCTAAAAATGATAGTTAGTGATTTTATCTAAGCATTTTTTCAATCCTTCGTAATCGAAGCTTTGATACAAAATAGTGTGGTATGGGAGCGTGAGTAGATTCGCTTGTCGATTGGAGACAAAGTCGATCGGAAAATATCATCAGGACCAGTGGACAATAAGTTCTTTGATAGCACTTGCAGTTTATCTTTATTAGGTTTGATCACATAAGTTATTCCTTCCTCGTTTTGAATATAATAATAGTTAGTAGTCACTAATGGAGCCCCTGCAAAGGCCCCTTCTAGACGATTTACCCAATGGGTCTCTCCGGTTTTTGCATCATAGCAGGTAATGATGCCACTCATACTTGTGACTAAAACTAAGTCTTTGATGCAAGCGGGTGAGGGAAGGTCGCGCCCCCCATTTCTTCGGGCATGCCATTTCATATGAGATTTTGTGATATTTCCTCTACCCGATGGATCGACCGCGTAAAGGTCTCCTGGTTTTCCGTTCACTACAAAAAGAAGGTCCCCATTATAAAAAGGAACAGGCGATCCCCGTCCATTAAAACCTTCACAAAACCAAAGTTCTTTTCCATTCTCAAATGAGTATCCTTTTGCACCAAATTCTCCGTTTAACACAATTTGTTTTTCGCCCTCGACTGATATTACAATCGGCGACGACCATCCACCTCTTGGCTTATCTGTACGAGGTGTATCCCAAATAATTTTGCCAGTTGATAAATTAATTGCAACCAACCGCGAGGAACCGACCGCGTCGCAATTTTGGATCACCATTCCCTCTTTTATGATTGGAGATGCTGCAACCCCCCAACTGCCGGGAAACTCTCCCAGATCAATAGACCACTTCTTGTTACCCTCAAGGTCAAAGCAGTGGAGTCCAGCCGGGCCAAAGAAGGCCACCACATGATTACCATCTGTGGCGGGAGTGGGGGTTGCCCAACCATTCATTCGATGAATTGCTTCTTCTCGATTACTTATTATTTCTCTTTTCCATAAAATTGCCCCGTCGTCCTTATTTAAACAATAGAGTATTCGATTGTCGTTTTTTTCTGCGGAGGTAACGAAAATTTTTGAACCGGCTTGTACCACAGAAGATTGTCCTTTACCGGAAATCTTTTTTTTCCATAAAATATCTGAGGTATCCCATTGAACCGGAATATTTTCTTGATGAATGCCCATTCCGCTTGGCCCTCGGAAGGAGTTCCATTCTGAAGCATTGCAAAATTGAATAAGCGAAAGGAAAAGCCACAAAAGGGCAAAATAGTTTTGCATTATTATCGTCTCCTACTTCAGGGTTTTAATTCGAAGGTTCCGAAACCAAATTTCATTTCCGTGATCCTGTAAGCAAATATAGCCGTTTTCAACAGTACCAAAAAGTGCCCAATCCTTAAATTTGCTTTTTTGCACCTGTTTTTTCCAATCATTTCCTCCCATTTCGTAAGTGCAAAGTAATTTACCATTTAAATGATGTTCCACTAAGTTTCCGGGCCTAATTATGAGTCTGATTTTATTCCATTCACCAATTTTTTTCATGTTTGCAACTTTTGGTGGATAAAGGGCATAGCATGAACCGGTATCAGTTTTACCTCCTGGTTTCATTTGGTGGAAAATTTGCATTTCTGGGCCCGTTTTGTAGGCGGGTCCTTCGGTTTCAGCGACACGGAATATAATACCGCTGTTACCTGCTTTGGGCAGACACCATTCAAGTTGAAGTTCGAAGAATTGATATTTTCCTTTGGTCATTAAGTCACCGCCGGTTTTGCCTTTTTCCTTCTTTAATTTGATAACCTTATCTTCAACCACCCAAGCGCTACCGGGCTTGTCTTTTTTATAGCCCCGAAAACTAGTGAGATCCTTTCCGTTAAAAAGAACTTTCCAAGAGTCTGCCTTTTGAGCATTTAAATTTAAAAAAACCGAAGTGAAGAATAGGATAAATTTAATTGTTTTCATTACAAATACCAAGAACAGGAAAGGAGTTAAGAATCAAAGACTTTTTATAGAATTGGGCGAATTTTAAGTTGATGGAACTTGCATTGCCCTCTTCGCATCAGGGTAAGCCTCTGAGGAATTTTTCCACCATCTCTTGCCCTTTTTCCAATTGTTTAATTTCAATAAATTCATCTTTGGCATGCGCTTGTGCAATATTTCCCGGACCAAAAACCAAAGCAGGGGTTCCTCCCATAGAGATGGGTGAAGCATCTGTAAAATAAGCAACGCCATGTGTTTTACGTTTTCCAGTCGCACGGAGGAAGGATTGAACCATTGGCAAACTTGAGTCGGTATCCAAAGGGGGGCAGGGTACGGAGCGACTAAGTGAGAAGGTGGGAAGAGGTAGTTTTTGTTTACGAAACAGGGTCTGAATTTCTAATTTAACTGATTGTTCGGTTTCTCCAGGGATAGTTCTTCTGTCCAGATCGATAATACAACGATCAGCCACAATGTTAGGTTGTGAACCTCCACTAATTTGGCCAATATTGAGGGTTGGTGATCCAAGGAGTGGATGCTTTTGTCTGTTCAAAAGTTTTGGATATTCTTCAAAAAGGATTTTCAGAATCGGGTTCATTAGATGAATGGCATTTTTACCATGATGGGGAGTAGCTCCATGGGCGGCCTTTCCCTTGGTTTCCAATTGAAGCCAAATATTGCCTTTGTGTGCAGTTACCACTTTTAATTCCGTGGGTTCACCGGCAATCGCTAAGTCTGCCTTCGGTCCAACCTTGGCAAGTTTTCTTGAGCCCGCCTGACCAAATTCCTCGTCAACTAACCCTATGAATATAATTTCCGTTTCATTGGGTAACGGTCCATTTTTCGCCAGATTATAAAAAGCTTGAAAAAAAGCAGCTACTGAACCTTTGGTGTCACATGCCCCACGACCATGTAATTTACCATTTTTGATTTTTGGCTTAAAGGCACCTTCCTCAGCTGGTACTACATCTAAATGAGGAGTGAGCAGCACCCGTTGTTTGATCCTTTTTTTTGGTTTTAAACGTAAGAGGATGTTTTTACGTCCAGGTAGTACCGCC
The DNA here is from genome assembly GCA_964383925.1 of uncultured Puniceicoccaceae bacterium. Classification (GTDB taxonomy): domain Bacteria; phylum Verrucomicrobiota; class Verrucomicrobiia; order Opitutales; family Seribacteraceae; genus Seribacter. Next base: position 6,917 of record CAYLIJ010000037.1, on the reverse strand, counting down.
TGTCTTTGAACTTCTATACCTAATTTATTCGCATAATCTGCAAGAAAAGTCGCAACTTGTTCCTCTCCCGTTAAATTCGATTGGGTTGGCAGGAGGGATGGATTGATGCTTGGAATGGATACAAGATCTGAAAGTAATTGGGTGACTGGCGAATGACTTGGCATGAAGCTAAGTAGTTGTCCGTCCTTGTAAAAGGGCAAGCCCGAATCATGTCATGTCTTTATTTCTTCTTTATCTTGGGCTTGCGTGGAGGTTCGTTTTCCCACCATTCCTTGGGGCCTTCTCGTTCGACCTGATTATGTACTGACAACAGTATACTTTTCATTGATTTCAGTTTATCAGGGAACTTTGAGGATACTTCTTCTTTTTCCTCCCAATCCTTTGCTATGTTGAAGAGTTTAAAGTCATCCAATTGTGTATTTGCCAAGATTTTCCAATCACCTTCCCGAAGAGCGACATGAATTTCAGATCGAGCAAGATGATTCCTCCAATAAAGGGGAATATTACGAGTAATTGGCATACCTGAAAAGAGAGGCATTATGTTCGCTCCGTCAATGGTTCGATCATCGGGTAAAGGAATATCCATAATTCCGAGAATTGTAGAAAAAAGATCAGAACCAATTACAGGCGTTTGATTTTCTTTACCTGCTGGAATTTTACCCGGCCAACGAGTAATGCCGGGTACCCGAATACCTCCTTCATGGGAAGAGCGCTTGCGTTCGCGTAATCCACCAGTGGACCCGCGGGTTCTTCCTTTGACTCCATTACCCTCGGGCCCGTTATCGGAGGTGAAGAATATAAAAGTATTATCCGTTAACCTCAGCTCGTCGAGTGTCTTCATCAGATTACCAAAGGCATGATCGATTTGGGTAATATTGCCATGGTGCTGCCGAATACCTTCATCTGAAATGTTTTCATACGGTTTCATGAATTCGGGTGATGATTCAATGGGCAGATGGGGTTCGTGTGTCCATACATTAAGAAAGAAAGGTTTCTTTGGGTTTTTAATCTCCTTCAACCATCGAATGGCCTCTTCTACGACCAGGGGGGCTGAGTAGCCCTCTAATGCTCCGACCTCCTTTCCATTACGTACAAAATTTTTGGGGTTCTTGTGATTGGGTGCTGCATTGTTCTGCGTCGCCATCCAATGATCGAATCCATGGTCGTTTGGCTGGGGGTGTTTCTTACTATTAAAATAACCATTCAAGTGCCATTTTCCCACATGGCAGGTTGCATATCCTTTCTCTTTGAGAACCTCGGCAATGGTAATTTCTGATTCCCGCAAATGAACCTGATGCTTCGGCGGAATCCAACGCCAAACTCCGTTCCGGTAGGGCGTCCTACCAGTCAGGATTGAGGATCGAGAGGGAGAGCAGACCGCAGCGGCAGAGTAGCATTGAGTGAATTTGGTTCCCTGCTTGGCAAATTTGTCCAAGTTGGGTGTTTTGATAATGGGGTGTCCGTAGCAGGCCAAGTCCCCCCATCCCAAGTCATCAGTGAGAAAAATAACGAAGTTGGGTTGCTTGTCTTTCCCGAGTAGCGAAGCATAAAAAAGACAGCATAGTAAGGACAGGTATTTCAAAGGATTAAATTTCTTTCAGTAGCAGGTTTCGAAAATTAATACTCATATTTTTGTTTGCATGGAGCTGGATTCCAATTGGTCCCACCTTTTTTGCTGATTTTGATTCGTAGTTCATTACTTCTTTTCCCTGTAACCAAACCGTATATTTCGGACCAATTGCACGAATTTTCATCCGGTTCCAATCCTTGGCCTTGATGAGCTTAGCGATGCCTTTGGCTTCCACTGGATAACCTTTTCCGGGAATATAGGGTGAACAGGTCATATCGCGTTTCAATGAACCAGAAATACCAATTTGAATTTGGTCCGAATTCCTCAGGTGAATGCCTGAATCGATGGTTCCTTCAAGAAAACGAAATTCTAAATTAACTTCAAAGTCTTCATATTCCTTTTCAGTCCAAAGGACGGAGCCTTTCTTTTTGGAACCGCTTCGAATCTCAAGGATTTTGTTGGTTACTTTATACCAGTTTTTTTCTTCATTTCCTTTGGGGACATTCCAGCCATTCAAATTGTTCTCCTTGATTAGTTCTTCAGCGCCTTTGCTGGATGTATCTTTACCATTAAGGGCAATAGGTCCAAAGATGATGAGTCCAACAAGCCCAATGAAAAGTTGTTTTGAGATAATCATTACGATATTATTTTGAGATTAGATTAAACCTGTGAACTCGTCCAGTCGTGTTCCATTCAGCGACAAAGATATCGCCTTTGGCGTTACAAGTAATTCCGTGGGGAGCGGTTACAATTCCTTCTCTCCATTTTGATTGAGGGGTACGGTTTGTTCCGATTTCATCCTTTTTGTCGTTACCGCCCACTTGTGCATAAATATCGCCTTTTTTATCAAGAATGGTCACGCGACCTTTTAACTCACCAATCACTGCCCAATCGCCATGGATATGAACACAGGCAGGAAGTAAAAGACCAGCTTCAACTATCCCCATAAATTTACCTTCTAAACTCATATGTACCACTCGATTGTTGGCCCGATCCATTCCGATAATGCGAGCTGGGTTAAACCTTGTATCAATTACCAATTTATGAAGAGTACGAAAACCGTAGGGTGCATTTTTACCGCCAAATGAATTGAGGTATTTCCCAGTCTTATTAAACCGATGGATATGATCCGATGAGTATCCATCGGTGAGAAAAATATCTCCGTTGGCAGCAACATCCGCTCCCGTAAGTCGTACGAAAGGCTTACCATCCTTTCCTTTACGCTTAAATTGATCCGGGATCGAAGTAGCAGGAATTTTCAAAACTGTTTTGCCCTGAAGGGTCATTTTCAGGACTTCACCGCCTCCTACACGAACGCCATATATGAATTCTTTTTTACCTTCTTTCTTAATTACGAATCCATGTAGGTCACTCGGGGCATTGGGAACATTTCGTTTCCACTTTCCGTTATCTCCATAAACTTGAAGTCCGGCTTTAGGGTCTCCCACGCTTATATAGACATCACCATTTGAGCTCACTGCAATATCACCATGCATATTTCCCACTTTATCACGATTGTCGGGAAGCTCTAACCAATTGGGCTGAGATTTCCATGTGTCCTTCGCGAATAAGGACAAAGCGTTAAAAAGTAATGTGGTTAGGAGGATCTTTGATTTCATTAATTCAAAATTTATTTATAATCGGGATGGTCAAAGCGATATAAGTTTTTCTTGGTTCTCACAAGCAGGGAATTACCCACAACAGCAGGGGATGCCATGCAACCCTCATCTAATTTATTGCGACTCAGCACTTTTAGACCCGAGGGGTCGGGTTTAAAAACAACACAATCTCCATCACTCGAGAAAGAATAGATCTTTCCATTGGCATGGATAGGGGAAGAAGCACACTGTCCCTTCACGCCCAGCCGTTCGGCCCAGTAGACTTCACCTGTTTTAGGATTATTACAGGATGCAACCCCTTCGTCAGAAACCATAAATAAATATTCTCCCAGCAAAAGGGGAGATGATTTTTTGGGAACGACCTTGCGACGATTCCAAACTAAGTGAGTTTTGTCCACATCCCCCAATCCGCCAGGTCTTATGGCCGACATCGAGCCCATTCCACAAAACACATATACCATGCCATGACGATAAATGGGACGGGAAGAGGAATTCATTCCTCCGGTTCTTACCGTCCAATATAGTTCTCCAGTTTTTGGATTTCTTGATTCGGTGGCCACTGCTCCGGGACTTATTAATTCTTCTTTCCCGTTATGAGTTATAACACTGGGCGTACAGTACGCTTTTTTTCGATCTCCGTTATCGGTCTTAAAGTCATAAGCCCGATCTTTTTTCCAAACGGTCTTACCAGTTTTTTGATCCAAGCAGACGATGTATTGTAAGTCGTGCCCGTCAAAATGTATAATCAGGTTTTCTTTGTGGGTGATTGGAGATGCTGCAGCTCCGCGAAAATGATCACATTTAAAATCTCTGCGTTCCCAAATTTTTATTCCACTTTTTAGATCCAGTGCTGCAGTTCCATGTGTTCCGAAATGAACAAATACCATCTCTCCCTCTATTACAGGAGTGGGTGTCGCATAGCTATTCATAGGATGGCAGAATTGGGGTTCTTTGTTCTCAAAGACTAATACTTTTTTTATCTGCCTACCGGTCTTCCAGTCCAATTGAATAGCCCACATTTTGTATCCGTCCTCCTCGGCGTTTGTAATCCAGACTTTTCCGCCTTTGACAACAGGGGAGGACCAAGCTTTTCCCGGTATAGGCGTTTTCCATGTCAGGTTTTTGCTTTCCGAGAACTGAACTGGCAGTTGAGAGTTTTGAGCGTCGCCGTCTCCATTTGGACCGCGAAATTGATTCCAATAAGTGGGCTTAGCCTGGATTAAGGCTACTGGGAGCAAGAGGAGAAAGATTATGCGCATGGCTAGATATTCAGGTTTACTGTAATTGTGCCAACCCCCGGTCGGCTGATTCACGAAGGTAAGCATCTTGTTTTTTAGAATTCGATTTTTTTATTTTAATGTAAATTGCTTTGGCTTCTTTGCTTTGACTATTATTTGCAAGTTTTTCAGCTAGTTCAAAACAATATGCTGTCGCTTTAATACGGCCCCAGCCTTTTTCTTTAAGCGATTGGGAAAGCATTAATTCGGCGTCCTTTGCGGAGGAAATTCGCATTAGACCCCAGATTCCTGCAAGTCGTATTTCCAGGTCGGCATCTTGCATTGCGGAAAGGAAGAATTGGCGAGACTTTTTGTCTTGGAGTACACCGAGTCCTTGCAGAATTGTGATACGTGGAGCACCTTTTGCTAAAGGATAAGCCGTACGGAAATACTCTATGGTTGTGATCCCAATTGCTTCCAGGGCTTGTGCTGAGTATTCATAGAGATGTTCCTCAGAATCGTTTAAAAAATGAGCTATAGCCTCTGCCTGCTTGGCCCCTCCACAAATCTGTAGTTGGCGAATAACAAAACCCTTAACACCTTTAGGGCGGTCGTCGTTCAGAGAACTTGCGAGTGCTGAGGCAAAAGAATTTCTCTCTATCTCCTTACCGGTTCCCCCCACTCGAATAGCGGTGGCGTGAATCGCGTGTCTTGGGCGGATGTCATCACCATTTCCTGGTTCGAGAATGAGGTCAATTATTTCACTGGTTATCTTCCTCCCTCCTGAGATAATTTGTTCGACTGCCCGTTCGCAGGCATCTTTGTCGATAGTACGAAGAATTTTTCCTTCAGGTTGGGGAAAGGCGTTTAGTATTTCCTTGGTATTCATCTTAAGTATTTATTGGGTATTAGATTCGCCAAGGGGCACTCATGGGTGGATTAAGAAAACGATTAGCCTCATTGTCGTTAATAAAGACTTCTTTGTCAGGATCGTACTTTAATTTCCTACCCAGACGAATGGCCAGATTGGCTAAGTGGAGAATGCAGGCTGCCCGGTGAGCCGCTTCGGGATGCCCACCTGCCTGTTTGCGTTGTTTGACCGCTTCTCCAAATGATAATAAAGGCTCGGGGTCAGGCATTGAATTAATCTTGCCTTGATCATCCCTGGACAGGTCATCGAGGGAAACATCCCGGACTGGATGGCGGTCGTAAGATGGGCCCCATTCTCCGCTTTCCATCACAAATTTGAATCCGTCTGCATACTTAAGTTCTACCCAGGCCCACATTCCCGTGACCTCAGGATGGGATGGCGGTGCAAATGGAGTTATTTCAACGGGACTGGTATGATCCTTGGCATAGGTCCATTGTTCGGGGTCGAAGTGATGTTGGCCCATGTCACACATCCCTCCACCCTCGTAGTCCCAATACCCACGATGCGTACCGCCTGTCCGTCTGCTTTCGTAAGGTTTCCAAGGGGAGGGACCGCAGTAAAGGTCCCAGTCCAATGTATCGGGTATGGTTTGTGGTCCAATTCCGGGCGTGCCACTCCACTGCTTGATTTTCAATCCACCTTTTTTCATCCTTACCGCATTGCAGTCCTTCATTAGACCGCTGGACATGATTTTGTGTTTGAGGATAGATGCTTTATCGTTGCTTCGGTTAAACCTACCGAAAGTACCAATTTGGTAGACTCGCCCATAACGTTTGAAAGCATTAACCACAGCTCTGCCCTCGGCAACGAAGCGAGTCATCGGTTTTTCGCAAAGAACATCCATTCCCGCTTCTGCGGCAGCAATTGAAATGCTTGCATGCCAGTGAGGCGGAGTCGCAATTGCAACTAGATCAAGGTCGTTTCTTTCGAGCAAGCGACGAAAATCCTGGTATGTTTCTGCCTTACCCTTACTGCGGGCGAGTGAAAATCTTTTGGCTTTATTTGTGTCCACATCGCATGCCCCCACAAGTTCAACATCCAATCCCTTGCATAATTGAGAATAGGTACCCGGACCCCTTCCGCCACAACCTATTAAGGCGGTACCGAATTTTTCAGAAGGTGGAACATGAGGTGCCCCCAAAATATGCCGGGGTAATATGGATGCTGCGGTAGCACCGGTGGCAGATTTGCTCAGAAAACTACGGCGGGTTTGAGAATAGGGTATTTTTTTCATCATTCTTTAGGTTTAAATCGAAGAATCTAAAAATTACTCCTTCTGTAGAAAAAAAAGCAAGACAACATGGTATCAAATTTCGATTTTAATATAGTAACCCTCCAGTAATGTCAGATTTGTAGCAAATAAACTCAATATTATTTGACTAAGCTATATTTTTTATTAGCTTAGGTGTATGTACACCGTCCACTTTGCAAAAACAAATCTGTCTAAATTACTTTTGCAGGTTGAGGATGGAAAGCAAGTTGTGCTAGCTAGGGGGAAGAAGCCGATTGCTCGATTAGTTCCATGTTCCCAACTGCCCAACGAGCAAAGACCCGAAGTCGGAACAGTTACCTCCAAGCCC
>CAYLIJ010000036.1:0-26592 GCA_964383925.1 uncultured Puniceicoccaceae bacterium | reverse complement strand
TGATGGTTCATTATTGACTGCTCGAATAAGACCAGTATTTGAACTGGACCAAGAGAAGGGGTGATTGCAATAAATCAGTTCGGTCTGATCTTTTTTAAAGCGTGTAGCAACTGGGTCTTTTATGTGAAGTGTATGGGCGTCTTGTGTTGAAACCACAGTTTTTATGGTGGAGATGTCTAATGACTCAACGCTGGATGGACCTGTTATCATATCAATAGACCAAACTCCAGTTCCTGGTTTTTGAAAATTAATAATCTGCTTTGGGTAAGCGATATTCTTTTCAGTGGAAATGAAAAGCTCAGTCACTTTGGTCTTTTTGTCCTGTAATAAGCAGCCACCTTCGATTGAGACAATATCAGAGGAATGAGTTAAGTCTGATTTAGAATAGGAGATAATCTTTTTAAAATCATGACCTGAATGATCGCTTGCAAAGATTGCAAATTCTAAGCCTCTTGCTCCTGCACCGGTACCAGTTCTTGAGTCGCCAGCATTTCGATATCTACCACAGACTAAGATCCTACCCTCTTCTTCTTGAATAATATTTCCACCGCCAAACCAATAACCAGATTCTTTTGCTTGTGCGGGGATTAGGATTTGTGCTTTGTGTTGATCTATAAGCCGAAGTCCAAGTTCACGCAATTGATCAATATGCCCTTGCCCTAGAATCATCTAAGCATTCCTGCACCAAGTGTTTCATTAGTAAATGGATCTACTAATATAAAACTCCCTGTATTTCGATTCCTTCGATAAGTGTCATGAAAGACTGGTTGTGAAACCCTGAGTGACACTCGGCCGATTTCATTCATATCAAAACTTTCCGCATCCTCCATTTTCCTAAGAGAATTAACATCCACTTTATAACGAATTTCAGATATAATAGCTTGTGCTTCCTTGGTTGTATGGCGAAAGATAAACTTAGCTCCTTTGGTCAATTTCCTATTTCCCGAAAACCAGCAAATGAATGCATCGAGGTCATGTGATATCTTGGGTTGATTGTTTGGTTTTACAATCATATCCCCTCGACTGATATCAATTTCATCTTCGAGTTGGACAGTCACAGACTGGGGATGGAATGCTTCCTCAATTTCCTTATCCCCCATTAAGATTTTAGAAATTTTCGTAGAAAAGCCAGACGGTAATACCGTTACTTTATCTCCTGTTTTAAAAACTCCCCCCGCTACCCTACCCGAGAAACCACGAAAGTCATGGTGTTCGTCAGAGTGCGGACGAATAACCCACTGAACTGGAAAACGGGCATCCACATGGTTGCTGTCAGAACCCACATAGACATTCTCTAAATGATATAAAAGCGGTGGACCTTTGTACCATCGCATGTTTTCTGATCGATCGACAATGTTATCTCCTTTAAGAGCACTGATTGGAATAAAACTTAAATCAGTAACATTTTCGAGTCGCGATGCAAAGTCGGTAAACTGTCGAAGTACTTTTTCATAAGCATCTTCTTGGTAGTCCACCAGATCCATTTTATTAATACATACGGCAACATGCTTGATCCCTAATAAGTCTGCGATAAAGGTGTGGCGACGGGTTTGTTCAACTACTCCATTCCTTGCATCTACTAAAATCAGGGCTAGATTAGCTGTCGATGCTCCGGTGACCATATTTCGGGTGTATTGAATATGCCCAGGAGTATCAGCAATGATGAATTTTCTTTTCGGGGTGGCAAAATAACGATAAGCAACATCGATCGTTATGCCCTGCTCTCTTTCTGCCCGAAGCCCATCAGTAAGAAGAGCTAAGTTGATGTGTTCGTCGCCTCTTTGCTTGCTGCTTCTTTTAATTGCTTCGAGTTGATCCTCAAAAATGGCCTTAGTGTCATGAAAAAGTCTACCAATTAAAGTACTTTTTCCGTCATCCACACTCCCAGCTGTAGTGAAGCGCAAAAGGTCCATGTCAAGATAGTTGTTTTGTTCTGTCATTTTATATAAAATTTAAATTAGAAGTAACCTTGTTTTTTCCGATCTTCCATAGCGGCTTCTGACCTTCTGTCGTCTGCACGCGATCCGCGTTCAGTTACTCGGGATGCAGCTACTTCCGCAATGACTTCATCAAGGCTTGAAGCGCTAGATAAAACCGCTCCAGTACAAGTAGCGTCACCTATAGTTCTAAAGCGTACCTTATCAATGGTTGGTGATTCATTATCTCGAGGGGTTACAAACTCGGATACTGCTAATAGGCTACCATTACGATTAACGACTTCACGTTCATGCGTAAAATAGAGATTGGGTAGCTCAATACTTTCAATTTTCGCATATTGCCAAACATCCATCTCAGTCCAATTACTGAGCGGGAAAATGCGGAAGTTTTCTCCCTGAGCTTTTCGACCATTGAACAGGTTCCAAAGTTCGGGTCTTTGATTTTTAGGATCCCATTGTCCGAAGGCATCTCGATGTGAAAAAAACCTTTCTTTAGCTCGTGCTTTTTCTTCATCCCTACGACCACCACCTAGACAGGCATCAAGGGCTTCTTTTTCAATAGTCTCGAGAAGAGTTACGGACTGAAGAGCGTTCCTGCTTGCATTTGGTCCAGTTTCCTCAAGTGCAGTTCCGCGGTCTATTGAGTCCTGCACATGCCCAATAATCAATTGAACACCAGTTGCTTTAATAAATGAATCACGAAAAGCAATAGTCTCGGGGAAATTATGACCAGTATCTACATGAATAAAAGGAAAAGGAATTTTTGCAGGGCTAAAAGCTTTGGCAGCAAGGTGAGCCATCACTATCGAGTCTTTTCCTCCGGAAAAAAGTAGTCCAGGTCGTTCAAATTGAGCAGCAGTTTCACGAAGAATGAAAATCGCTTCCGATTCTAACTGATCTAGGTGAGTTAAGTTATAGTTATGCATATGAAATTAGATTCTGACTTCATTAATTATTCTATTAAAAAGTTTTTGAGAAGATTCTTGAGGAGATTCGGATTCGGTATCAATTGTAATCCAGGGATTGCTGGGTGGTTCAAATGATGAAGATACGCCGGTGAAATTTTCAATTTCTCCGGCTTTGACCTTCTTGTACAATCCTTTGACATCTCTTTCCTGACAGGTTTTAAAACTTGCATCTATAAAAATTTCTCGAAAATAGTCTTCACCTATAATTCCCCGGGCAGTCTCCCTAAAATGTTTTTTGGGTGATATAAAAGAAACGATTATTGTAAGACCATTTGAAAGTAGAATTTTCGCTAACTCACTTACGCGCCTGAGATTTTCAGTTCTATCCGAGTCACTGAAACTTAAGTCTTTATTGATGGTACTTCTTAGGCTGTCGCCGTCTAGAATTACCGAGTGGATGCCAGCATTATGTAAGTCACGTTCAAGTTGTACCGCCAGGGTACTCTTCCCGGAACCAGACAGACCACAAAACCAGAATACACACCCTTTTTGCCCCAATAAACGTTCTTTGTCTATGCGATCGAGTAGATGATCATTAATTGGGTGAATGTCATTGGATTTCATTAGTTTATACTAAAGAAAATATATATGACAAATAAACACGAATGTAAAAGCGAGATTATGTCATACGCATTCACAGTTGACTCAACGAGCAGTTTCTAGAGACCTAAAAGTAAATAATGACTATTTTTTTGGAGCAGCACCCGCAAGATTCAACGAAATCTCGATATCATTGGCAACCTTGTCGAGACTTTCACCTTTTTGGATGTCGAAATCATCCCGCTTTACAATGAATTTGGAACGCAGAATAAGAAGGTCTCCAGGTGTGCGATTTCTTTTAATGAGTAAGTCTTTCAAATAGGTAATTTTTATCGGAATGTTAATCTCAATTGTAATGTGACGTATAGACATCTTACCTTTAGCGTCGGCCATGTAATCATTCTTTACTTTTCTGATGTTCTGAAGTTTAGAAAGTTGGAATTTAATCTGGTTAAACTTATTAACTTCCAACCAATCATCGCCATGCATGTGTTCCTTAAGAACAGGGTTTCCGACATGGAGACTTTTTGACTCTAAATAAATAACTCCCTTAGTAGATTCGGGCTTACTTGGGTCAAATGTGACTTGACCTGATATACCATCACCCGAACCATTGATTGATTCAAGAGGAGCATCCATCTGAAAAATAATATTATTAATCCCTTTCGGATCTTTGAAATTAAAATCAATTGGTTTTGCCGAAATGAAAGTAGTGCAGGCAACTAGACTTAGGAGATAAATCTTATTCATAAATTTATAAAAATAGTTTTATAAAATACATCAACTACCATTTTAGTTAAATAGCAAAAAATAAATAGTCCTAAATTCAAAATAGTTAAACTGTGGTTGAAAAAAATCAGGCACGAGGATGGGACAATCCATGTACTTCCTTTAATCTCGATACGGATACATGAGTGTAAATTTGAGTAGTAGAAAGACTCGAATGACCTAGCAATTCTTGGACTGCGCGTAGGTCGGCTCCGTTATCAAGCAGGTGCGTTGCGAAACTATGTCTTAACTTATGAGGTGTTAAGTCGGATGGTAGCTCAGCAGAGTTTAAGTATTTCTTTAACAAGAGTTGTACTGATCTTATAGATAATCTCCTCCCATATTTATTGGTAATAATTGGTGCATTATTGGAAGTATCATTAGCATGCAACTCTCGGAATCTAGATAAAGTTTTAAGTGATTTATGTCCGACAGGTGATATTCTTTGCTTTCCACCTTTGCCAGATACTTTAATAGAAGCATCTGTGAAGTTGATATCTCCATAATTAATTCCGATTAATTCACTAACACGAATACCACCTGCATAAAGTAATTCCAGTATCAATAGATCACGAAGCGCGTTAAAACTTGGGGTAGTATTACTATTCTGGTCAAGTGTTGGTTGTTTAAGCAGTTTAAACACTTGCTTTTTAGTAAGAATTTTAGGGAGCTGTTTTTCAAGCTTTGGCAGGGTTAGGTTGTGGAACGGGTTTGTCTTGACCTGGTTTCTAACTAAGCAAAATTTAAAGAATGATCTTATTCCAGAAGCATGGTTTCTTAATGTTCTGCGTGAGTATTTGCTTTGTGCTTCAATAATATAGGATCTTGCATGATCCTTATTAACTTCATTTGGTTTGATTGGCCTACCCTCCAAGACCATTAACCACTGAAAAAAACATTCAATTGCATGCTTATAGTTGCGAGTGGTGTAACTTGAAAGTCTTCTTTCCAATTTTAAATGAGCGATAAAGTCAATGCATTCCTTAAACACAAAATTCGATTTTACTTCACTTACTTTAGCCTTTGCCATGTTTCAACAGCGAGTTCGTAGATTGAAAAAAAGAAAATTGTTATAAAAGTGATAACTGCAATCGCGAGGTAAAAACTGAAACTAGTCTCTGGCCTTCTTGGCTGCTCTGGTCTGTAGGCATTTGATGTATTATCATAAGGTTCTATGGATACCACATTGTGAGTTCTTTCTTCTCTACTTCTCAATGGTTTTTTAATGCTCATATTTAATAAATTGCTTCGTTATTAAAAGAAAGGCAAGAGGATGTAATAAGAATTTTCAACCAAATAGGAACGGTTCTATTTTTGAGCGGCATCCCTCAAGATCGTCCTCCAATAAATAGTGACCTGAATTTGTAAATTTATGAGCTACTATATGGGGGAGTCGCTGTTGCCATTCCTTCAAGAAACCGCCATGAAAGCAGAAATCTTTCATCCCCCAGCAAGCAATAATGGGGGTCTGGTTGTAGGAGTTAAGTGAATCAGCTGTTTCTTGCAAGAGAGGCATTGTCGGGTGATTTTTTTCAAAAGGGATATCTTTCACAAATCTCCATACTGCAACACGGTTCGCCCAATTATTGTATGGATAAAGAAACCCTCTCTTTATTTCAGATTGAAGTGAATTCTTGACAGCCATGTATGTTGCTGGACCGGCAAATCCATTTAGGTGTCGCACAAAGAGAGAACCCAGTATTGGCAGTCTGCAAAATAAAATCCGCTTTGGGATATCTCTAGAGGGAAAGGCGGCGGTATTCATTAGTACAATCTTCTCGATCCTTTCAGGTTGATCCCGAAATGCAGATAATCCGATCGCTCCTCCCCAATCATGAACAACCAGCCGTATGCGGTCTATTTTGAGGTGATCTATTAAATCGATTATATTCTGCCCATGACTTGCTAAATTATAAGAAAACTTTGGAAATGTGGGTTTTTCTGATAGCCCACATCCGATATGATCTGGAACTATACATCTTCCATGCTCTCTTAGAGATAAAACAAGTCGACGATAGAAAAACGACCAGGTCGGATTACCATGTAAAAATAGTGTAGGAGTCCCCTGTTCTTTCCCTTCATCCAAATAATGAAGATTAAAGCCACTCTTAACTTTAAAAGAATTACCCTGAAATGGGTACAAGTGAGAAAGTGTCGGGTTGATTTTCAAGGATTAATCGAGAGCATCAGACTGGAGAGACCACTACCAATACCAAGAAGCACACTTCGTTCCCTCAATCGTCTTGGGGAACTCTCACAAGCATGTGTATAGGTAAGTGGGAGAGAGACGGAACCACAATTCCCCAATGTTTCAAATGTTGAATAATTTTTGTTTAAATCAAGATCAAGAGAATTAAATACAGCTTGTGTATGAGCTTTACCTACTTGATGGGTGGTTATTAATGATGGTGTTTCTGCTGTCCAATGACTAATCTTAATAAACTTCGCCCAAGCCTTTTCGGCAACAGATATTCCTGCATGAAGTAGTTCTTCGGAATCAGTTTGCATAACAAGTTCATCGCCTGCTGTTTCGCCCTCACATAAATGATTGTAAGAGGTATCGGTTTCACATGAAAAAGTTCCAAGTCTCGGGCGATCACTTGAGGTTAATTCTTTATTTACTAATGACCAGGCAACTGCCCCTGCCCCGATAGTCAAATTTGCGAAATATGGCTTTATTTCTTTTCGATTCAAGTCACCTTGATTGAGAATCTTAATTGTTCGATCTACCAATGGCTTGCCGTTTTCACCTGCCACAATCATGGCTCGATTGATTTGGCCAGACTCTATCATGCTTCCAGCAAGAACCACTGCATTAATGAAGCCAAGGCAAGCATTTGATATATCTAGTATTTGAGTATTTCCACTCAAATCAAGAAGTCTATGTACATAAGATGCGGTAGCAGGTTCAAGTCTGTCTCGACATACTGATGAGTGGATAAGCAAATCAATCTCATCTTTATCTACTCCTAGTCCGAGTAATTTTCGCCCTGCCTCCGCAGATGCGACTGAAGGCCTATGATTAGAAGGCCAGAATCTCCTCTCCCTTATGCCTGTCATAAGTTCAAGTCTGCCACGAGGAAGATTTAACCGATCATAAAGTGGGCTAAGTTCAGTCTCAATTGTATCAGATGAAAAAACATCTTGAGGTAAGGCAAATGCCATAGCCTCAATTGCAACTTGGGTAAATACTTTACTCATTAATCTTCATCGCTGACTCTACAACATCTTGGTCAAAATAATTAAAACCCATTCCAGCATCAATCACAATACCCTGTCCATTTATGCCAGAAGAGCAAGGACTGAGCAAAAAAGTGGCTAGATTTGAGACTTCTTTAGTTGATAAGGCCTCCTTACGGAATGTTAATTTTTCTGCATATAGGTAATTTACTAAGTATCCGGGGATCCCTGCTGATGCACTGGTTTTAAGTGGTCCTGCATTTACAGAGTTAAATCGCACCTTGCTTTCACGAGAAAAGGACTTGGCTAAATAACGAACAGACGTTTCAAGAGATGCTTTAATTGGGGCCATATAACCATAGTTTTCTGCGGTAACTAATGTCGAAGAAATCCCAATGGTTACTACTGAGGCTTCATTGTCTAGCAGCGACTTGCATGTATTTACTAATTCAACCAAGGAGAAAGAAGATATTTGGGTCGCCTGCAAGAAGTCCTTGCGCTTAGTTTTATGAAATGGTTGCAAACCCTCGGTATAATTTGCGAATGCAATCGAATGGAGGATGCCACTGAGTTTTTCGCCTTCTAATTCATTCTCAACGTCGATTCCGAGTTTTTGAATTTGATCCTCATATTCAAAGTCACAAATAAAAATAGATTTATCCTCAAGAATCTTTTGTAGTTCAACTTTTCTTTTTTGACTTCTTACTGAATAAAAAACCCTTGCACCTTCTGACTCAAGCAATTGGGCAACTGAGAAGGCAACGCTCTTACGATTTGCTACCCCAACAACTAAGAAGTTTTTTCCGCTTACATTGAGGAAACTCATTTCCTCATTCTTTGTTTTTAACAAGGGCAAGTGCGAAAGAAATAGTTAATGCTGTCTTTTCTTTGTTTTTAATTTCGCCGGTTAAATTGTAGAATTGTCCCATTTGTTCTTTCATCGTTACAGAAATTTCAACCTGATCACCTGGCAGAACCATTCGTTTGAATCGCGCGTCACGAATACGAGATAATACTGGAGTCATCTGGTCATCTTGAAGAGATTGGTTCTCTAAATAATCGGCAAGGAATATAGCACCTGTCTGAAAAACAGATTCACAGAGTAGGACACCAGGCATAATCGGATTCTCGGGGTAATGTCCTTTAAAGAAAGGAAAATCTGAACGAACAGAAAGACTAGCTTTAGCACCCAACTCGGTAATTTCTAAAATTTTATCAATAAATAAAAAAGGGGGTCTATGCGGTATTCTTCTATATATATCTTCCATGAAATCTAAATAGTTTAAATGAATAGAGAATTATAATATTAAACATTAGCCTTTTTACCGAATTTCCCACGCAGGAAACTATCCACTTTATTAGCAGTAATTACCCCATAGTTCATAGTTCCTAACCAACCCGACATGATTATACCAACAGAACCAGCATGAAAAAGCCCCGGAGCATGCTTAGGAAGGGATGAAGATACATCAAGACCTTCAAACTTAGTTCCAAATGAAGCACCTGCTGCATGTTGAGTATAGTATTGGATTGTTCGTGGAGTTGCTGCTTCAATATGGTCAACTTTATTCCTGATGTCGGGAATAATTTTTTCGAGTGCGATCAGAGACTCCTCGCATAGGCGCTCCTTTCCTTTTTTATATTCTTTGTCGGATAGACTGCTCCAGTCCTGCCACTTTGCATTAATCGAAGCAACAATACTGTACATTGGATCTTTCCTACTAGGTCGGGTGTCAGGATAATAAATAGAAAATGTCCGACTAGTAGTATGAAAGTCAGTAAGTTCCTCGGACGAGAATGAATCAGACTCCGATGTAAAGATAAGATCCCCGACATCAGGGATTGATTCACCCTTCTTAAGACCAATGTAAACTTGGCAGGAAGTCGAATTGAGGCGGACTGAAGACGCTTCTTTTGCGAAAGATTTAGGCAGTTTGGATAAACCAAAAAGCTTCTCAATAGTGTTTTTTAAATTTGCGTTTGACAGTACTGCCCCACAATTAATTTTTTGCCCATTGACTACAACCCCTGAGACATGATGCTGACCGTCGCGTTCTTCAGTCAACAGGGACTCCACATTACATTGTCTTCTTAAATCCGCACCATTGCCCCTTAGTTCGGATACCATTTTCTTAATCAAGGAGTCTGTGCCGTCTTTAAATGTATAGATTCCCTTTCTCATGAAATTAGTGAAAACTATGCCGTAAGCAATTGCCGGATCTTTGAGCGAGGAACCATTGGCATAAGCGATTGGCTCTAAAAGTAGCCTTTTGATATCATCTCGGCCTGGGAAGAATTGTTCTAATAAATCTCCAATTGTTCTACCATCCTTTGCGAAGTAATCCATGGTGCGAAGATGTTCGAAAAAATCCTCGATTTTACTACGGGCAACATGAAAAGAATCTTGCAGGATCTGAGTGAAATCGATCCGGTCAAAGGAGGTCTTTAAATCATACTGTGGATTGACAAATCTAATATTTTTCAACTGGACAATTGAATCGGCAATTTCCTTCGTCCAATACCTGCGGCATGACTTGATCATTCCAACAGGGAATCCATGTAAAGAAATATCAAAAATGTGACCACCTGCTCTTTTGAACCATGTCGCCAAACCACCAAATTGATAATGATGTTCTAGTAAAAGAACTGAATGGCCTTGTTTTGCGAGGACATTGGCACCAGTTAGCCCACCTAGACCACTGCCCACGACTACAACATCATAGTAATCTTTAATATCTCGTAATGATCGATTGGGCATTACCTAATACTATTAAATATCATTGTCGGGGACAAGTTCTGAATCTTATTGATTTTATTTGAATTTAATTGCTTAAAGTTTTCCGAAAGAAATCTTCAGGTTTTTGACCCTCAGGGTCTCCTGGTGAAACCAGGGTGTCAAGTTGTAGTTGTTTTAAAACCGTAATTTGGTTCACGGTGAGTTGTTGCTTGGATATCGATAATTTTCTTAATGGCATATTAAGTAATGGCGACAAATCATCGAGTTC
This sequence comes from uncultured Puniceicoccaceae bacterium, assembly GCA_964383925.1. GTDB lineage: Bacteria > Verrucomicrobiota > Verrucomicrobiia > Opitutales > Seribacteraceae > Seribacter. The sequence goes on along the minus strand of CAYLIJ010000036.1, from coordinate 16,194 downwards.
CAATCCGACAATATTTAACTCATGGATCGGGCAATAAGAGATTGGAATTAATGATTTTACCGGAGACCCGGGTAGATGTAGAACTTCTATCGGGCAGTTGGAAAGTGGACTCAAGTCGTGAATGTCTGTAGCTCGCATTTTTAATTTCCTGATCGGGCATGATGATATCGGTGATAGGCAGTGTACTGAAGTTCCGCTGATTATTAATTCCTCTAACGGTGAATCTGCAAATGCAGATAAATCTGAGATTTCGCATTTAAATAAATCGATTTCCTTTAAAGGCTTACCCTTCAAAGAACATAGGGATTTTTGATTAACATGAGTTTGAGATAAATAGAGTTTTTCAATTGCTACAGAGTCAAGAAATTCAAGGCTTTTAACTAGAGTCTTTCGTAACGAAAGTTCTTCTAGTTGGTGGCTTGATAATGAATCGAAATCTGTAGCATTGGTTCCATCCAAGTGTAACTTCTTGAGTGCAAATTGCTCTAACTGTGCGAATGACTGAAGGTTGGATTGGGAAAATCTTAATCCTTGTAATTGGAAAAATGCAAGATGATCTAGAGGGGGGGTTCCTGGATAATTAAAATCAAATTCAATGATTGGAAAATGTGCAATCTGAGCAAGAGATGGATGGGTTGCGTTTAATAGTTTGACTCCAACACCACCAGTTAAAAGATAAACTTCAGTTTCAAAACCTTTAGTTCGAAGTTCTTGAGCACAAGACTCTCGAATTTCATTGAAAGCCGGATGACTAACATTTCTTTTTTTACTTATGTTAATTTTTGATTTCTCAAACATAAACCTTTCCATATCGTATTTGTTAAAATCAATCAATCATTGCTAGCGGATAGTTTTCGGTTGTCAGTCAGGCTAAATTCATTAGCAAATTATAGATGCCCCTTTGGATGCACATAGCTGGTTGGTGCCTTTTGCTCACAAATACGCTTTGTCTTATTAGACTTGGAATACTACCAGTTATTTTCTTTGCAAGAAATTACTCTCTATACAATAAGATCTTTTGGGTATCTTTGTTTGTTGCATTAATTTTCACTGGAAGTGAAGTGATGCTATTTAGGATTTTGTTTTCTTTCGAAGTGGTTGGCTCAGTAGAATGAACACTTCAACCTAAATCCGCTTAATATTGATATTTCGAAAGGCCACTGGGTCGTTGTGACCAGCGAATCCGAAATACCCTTCTTTCAGAGATAGTCCAGGATGCTTCTTATTTGCCATATAGGTAACTACTTTCGATAAATCGTCATCTATTAATAAGTTTCCATTTAATAGAACAATAATTCTAGATCCTTGAACGGTCACTTCCTGTGAATTCCATTCGCCGATCTTTTTAAGAAAACCTCGCCGGGCAGCAGATATGCCATAGGGAGAACCGTGGTGTTGCCTCGGGTCAAGTTTAGTATATTTAGCGTGAGTACTGTCACGAACCTGAATTTCACACATACCATCATAGGCAGGATTTCCATTTCCTGGGTAACGTATAGCCAGGCCGTTATTAGCACCTGGAGTTAGCTTGAATTCAAAATTGACGATAAAGTCGCGGTATTTGTCTTCAGTGTAAATTATTCCTCCTTTACCTTTTATGCATTGAATAGATTCGTCTACAACCTCGTAACTATCAACCGCACCTTTCCATCCCTTAAAATCTTTTCCATTAAAAACAATTTCGAATTCCTCTTCATCACAACAATTCGGTTTTAATTCTTTAATAAAAATATTCCTCCAGCTTATTTCTCCGCCATGAGTTTGTAGTTGAATTGGACCTTTGCTGACTATGGCCTTTCTTTTTGCTATATCCGTCTTACGATCCCAGTAATTAGTTAGTGGAGCTCGATGGACTACAAGTTTATCATTTAACCTCACTGACACGATGTCACCAGTCATAACAATATGAAAAGTGTTCCATTGACCAAATGGTTTATCAGCATGAATAAGTGGATCCCTACCTCTTGTTCCACTCCGTCCATTGTTCCATAATCCCCCTGAGCCTTTATCGGCACCTAGTTTCCACTTGCCTCCCTCTTTCGATGTATCCCAAATTTGGATTTGCGGGATACCTCGAAGATAAATTCCGCTATCTGCATTGGCCACGGTCTTATATTCTAAAATAAGTTCAAAATCACTGTAATTCTTTTCGGTTGATAAAAAAAGTCCATTTCCATCATTGATTAGAATTCCATCCTCTACTCTCCAATGTTTTTTTATATCTTTTTGACTATTTTCCCATTTAACTTTGAATAAGTCTACGGGCAGTGATAACCACTTCTCTGGGTCTTCAGTCTTTAAACCCCACCATCCATCTAAATCTTTGCCGTTAAAGAGAGGGGAGAAACCATCTGGAGGTATCGAGCCAAATGTGAAGGTGTTGATAATAACAAGTAGTGTATAGATTTTATTCATAATGATTAATGTTTAAAATTAAGTTTACTAGAGAGCATTAATTATGAACCATCAAAACAAAAAGGATAATAAATGTGTTTTTATAGAAGGAGCAATAAATCTCTACCATTCACAAATTCCGCACCATCTAAGTATTTAATGGTTTGTGTGCGAGGTCCATTTAAACATGGCAATATCAATAGATAAACTTTTTCGCATTGTGAAATTTTTTTGATATAAATAATTTTAGCAATTTGAGTTAACCGCTATTTTTTAGATTAACCTCATAGAAACACTTAGCTTATTCCTAATTAAAATCTTTTAATTAGTAATTATCAGTCCCGAATCTTTAAAATGAAGATTAATTAAGGCTACTGGGCAGAGTCTTTTAACTTTGTAGGTTAGTATACTATTTTGAAATTTGTCGTATTGCTTCGTAAGTTGCAATCCCAACAGAAACTGCGAGATTAAGAGAGCGTAATCCATCTTTATACTTCGGGATAGTAACTCGATTACACCCAGCCCATTCGTGAATATCTGGGGGTGCACCCTTTCCCTCGTTACCAAATAAAAGCCCGTCACGTGGTTGAAAATCAGTCTCCCATAAAGTTTGAGTTGCGTGAGTGGTAAATAAGTGGATACGGTCAGGTTTTTGTTTTGAATTCAAAAAAGAGTCCCAATTCTTATATTCAAAAACCTCTAAACTTTCCCAGTAATCCATTCCCGCCCGGCGTAAATTTTTATCGTTAATCTGAAACCCTAATGGATGAATAAGATGAAGACGGCAGTTGGCAAAGGCACAAATCCTTCCAATACTTCCAGTATTTTGTGGAATTTCAGGGCAATGTAAAATTATATCAATCACCGCTTAATTGCATTCTTCAGAGCTTGATCGGCTTCTCGTTGAGCAACTTGCTTCTTAAGGTCTTGTCTTTTGTCCCGAAGGTTTTTCCCTGTGCCTAAAGCAACTTGGCATTTGATGAGGGCATTTTTAAAATAAAGTTTTAAAGGAACTATGGATTTACCAGCCGCTTCGACTTCAATTTTTAACCTATCAAGCTCTTTTCTTTTAAGTAATAGTTTCCTCGGTTGTTGAGTGGGATGATTATCCTCTCCGCCAAAATCATATTCTGCAATGTGAGCATTAAAAAGAAAGAGTTCGTCCTTCACAAATCTAGCAAAAGACTCTGTGATTTGAGCGGCGCCTGCTCGAATTGATTTAACTTCTGTACCGCATAAAACTATACCTGCTTCATACTTATCTTCTAAATTAAACTTATGGCGTGCCTTTGTATTAGTTAGCACAGGCAAAACGTTCGAATCTTTCTTTTTTTTCGACACGTTATAAATTTATAGCCCCTACAACTGAGGGGCGCACAGGAAAAAACAGACCAAAAACTAAGAGTTGGTAGTTTCTTCTTCCCATTCTTGGTATGAAATCTTACCCTCTATAATCTCTCGCAAAGCGATATCTTCTGGTTCTAATTTTTCCAATGATTCAACAAGGGGTTTATTTCCAAATTTAAGTTGCTTGGACCGACGAGACACAACATTTATGAGTGCGTTAGGATCAGTTATGATTTTTTGGGCTTCTTTTAAGTAGTCGTCTCTCACAATGGTTTGTATCTATTAGGTAAGGGGATTTAGGAAAATGACTATTATGAAATTATTAACAATGATTGCAACGAATTTTTATTAAAATGAAATCTAATCTAGGAATTGGTCTCACAACATGTCATAGCAAAGAAAGTGCAATAACATTAATTCGGTCTCTATTGGCCAAGCAATTGATAGTATGCGGTCAAATCGAAGGCCCAATAATATCAATGTATTCATGGGAAGGAAAACTCACTCAAGAAACGGAATGGCGAGTTGTACTGAAATTCAAAAAAATAAACTGTTGTGAATTAACTACTGCTATAAAGCTAGAACACGGTTATGAAATACCTCAATGGGTATACTGGGAGGTTGAAAGTACTAATGAGTATTTAAAATGGGCAAATAACCCACTCCCCTGACTCTTACTCTTCCGGTTTAGTCTTGATTAAAGAAACTACGCGATCGCCTTCTTTCCATTGTCCGCGTTTTCTTAAAAGTTCAACGCGTTCAAATCGTTTTAGAACATTTCGCCTTACAGCTAATCCCCCTGGAGGGTTAAAACTTGGGTGTCTACTCATTCAAATAAATTAGCAAATAATTGACTTGAAGCAAGCAAAAAGCTTGAAAATAGAGTAGTTTAGGCAGGGACACCTATTGGATCAGGACCCCGATCGAGCCCATCATCTTTAGACTTGGAGTCTTCTTTCGACTCATCATCTAGCTCCTTAATCTTGTGACTAATAGGTGCCGACTTTATTATGGGAGAAATAATCTTTCCTTTATCTAGGATCTCATGGATATGTTTACCCTCTATTGTTTCATGTTCGAGTAATGACTTCGCAGAAAGATGCAATGCATCTATATTTTCATTAAGGATTTTTTTCGCACGAGTGTATTGGATATCAATGATTTCTTTTATTTCAAAATCGATTTTCTGTGCAGTTTCTTCACTATAGTTTTGTGCACGCGATAATTCTTTACCTAAAAATACTTGATCTTGCTTATCTCCAAATGAGATCATGCCAAGGTCACTCATTCCCCAATCGCAGACCATACTTCGCGCAATGTTAGTGGCCATCCTGATGTCACCGGCTGCACCACTTGTAACATCACCAATCTCAATCTCTTCTGCTGCACGCCCACCCATTGCACAACAGACTTGATTGAGGACGCGTCGCTTGCTGTGATTCAAAATATCTTTTTTAGGTGTAAACATTGTACTGCCCAAGCTTTGACCTCGGGGTATGATTGTAACTTTATGTATTGGAAGTAGTCCATCGTCCACAACAGCTTGTATGATAGCATGGCCCGCTTCATGATATGCAATTATTTTACGATCCTCGTCGTCCATTACCCGTCTTCTCTCAGTTCCAAATGAAATTTTCTCGCGAGCGTCATCTAAGTCAATACGTTCAACCATTTTTTTGCGCCTGCGAGCTGCAATTAATGCGCCCTCATTTAATAAATTGGCTAAATCAGCACCGGAAAAACCAGCAGTTGCACGGGCTAAAGAGTTAAGTTCAACATCATCAGAAAGTTTAATTTTCTTGGCATGCACCTTAAGTATAGCGTCACGACCTTCCATATCGGGAAGATCGATCATGACTTGCCTATCAAATCGCCCTGGTCGTAAAAGAGCATTATCAAGTACATCAGGTCGGTTAGTAGCAGCAATTATGATTACACCCTCGTGACCATCAAAACCATCCATTTCAACAAGTAATGAGTTTAATGTTTGCTCTCTTTCATCGTTGCCACCGCCAAGACCGGCACCACGTTGACGACCAACAGCGTCAATCTCATCAATAAATATAAGACAAGGTGCACTTTTACGACCTTGTTCAAACATATCTCTAACTCGTGCAGCACCCACTCCCACGAACATTTCAACAAAATCTGAACCGCTGATACTGAAAAAAGGTACTTCCGCTTCACCGGCGACTGCTTTTGCAAGCAAAGTCTTACCTGTACCTGGAGGACCAACCATAAGTACGCCCTTAGGGATTTTACCACCAATTTTCCTGAAGCGTTTTGGGTCTTTTAGGAAATCGACAATTTCAGATACCTCTTCTTTTGCTTCATCACACCCAGCAACATCATCGAATAGGATTTTTTCGTTTTCCTTGGTAAGTAATTTAGCCTTACTTTTGCCAAAATTTAATGCTCCCTTCCCTGCCATTTTTAATTGTCTGACGAAAAGAAAGTACAAGAGACCTATAATTAAAAGAAACGGAAGAAGACTAAATAATAAATCTGTCCAAATTGTAGTTGAGGGGTTTTCGGTTAACTTATCCCCTAGTAAATTTCTTAATTCTTTGTACTCAGACTCGGTAACTCTTCCTTTAACATAAAATTTAAGTGATTGATATTCATCTTGATTGTCTTCTATGTAGGCGGGATTTGCGAAATTCCCGTTTATTGCATACCATTCATCACCACCTTTGGGGTCGCTTTCAATAAAAGCCTCTTTTATGGAGCCGTTCCTCGCTTCAATGATCAAGTCATTGATTGAGTTAATGGAACTATGGGATGGGCTTATTGACTTAGACTGCACCATAGCAACTCCAATTATTGCAGCAAGCACCGCTAGCCAAACAAGTAGGACTTTAGGATGAAAGTTTTTCGGCTTTTCTTCGCCGTCTTTATTTGAGTTGTTTTCCACAACTTAATATATTGTTGGAGTTTTATGGTAAGTCAAACGGATTACCGCACTCTGACTACTGTTAACAGCAGAATTCCCCGATGGTGGAAATCCTGGGATCCATAGGATTTGATTGGAATTATTCACTACTATTGGGGTTCTGACTTTCTTTTCTGGTGACCAATGACGGTCAATCATCCAATCTTTAACTTTTTTACTACCTGGGGCTCCTATGGGCCTAAATCGATCCCCCTTAATGCGTTTTCTCAAAAATAATCCTGTGCCGACATTTTCGCCTGAAATGTAAGCATTTTGAAATTGATCTACCCGTCCCGAAGTAATCATATTTAACAATTCCGTATCCAACTTCATTTTTTTTGCTGTGAGGAAATACTTATCAGGCAAATAAACCCTAAAATTGAATGGAAGGCTGCATAGGTTCCATTGAATGGCTTTTCTAGTTTTTTTTTGCTTAAAAAAGATATTTCCATTGCTTGCTAGTGTGAAGGAATCAGAGAGATCGATTTTAAAGTCTTTTTCTTGCCCTAAGAGGTTCAGGATTTCATCTATGTGATATTGGTGAACGGAACTTAGGTTCATGTCATTAACCAACCAGAGGATCATAACTTTTCTTATCAAGCCACGCGGATAATGCTTTAATACATCAACCCGCAGTTGCTTGGATTGAGAAGATTTCTTTAATATCTCTTTTGCCCATTGCTCAAGTGCGTGATCTTGTTCCTCTAGAAGATCTCGAGTACGCTCAACTCCTTTTAACAAATTTCGATCTGAATCTATTTTCCATTGTACTAAGGTATTATTACGAATCCGATTCCTTAGATATTTAGTATCTTTATTACTTGAGTCTTCCCTCCATTGTATATCAACTTTTTCGAGAGATTGACGGATAGATTTTCTAGGTATTGAAAGAAGAGGCCTTACGAAATTGTAGTGGCTAAATTTCTGGACTGGTTTTGGTGCACAAAGCCCCTCCACCCCGACCCCACGGGCAATCCTCCATAAAAAGGTTTCAGCAATATCATCCAAGTTGTGCCCCTGAATTAATACTTCCCCTCGCGCTTCCTTCATGACATCTTTAAGGAAGTTTCTTCTCTGTTCTCTAAGGGTTGCTTCATCAGTTTTGTGGATAGACTTAGCTGAGCCGAGTTTTAGCTCAAGTTGAAGTCTGCTTGAAATCTCTTCAGTGAAAATTGCGTCTTTATCTGATTCTTTACCTCTTAGATTATGATTGAAATGAGCGACAATCATTTTGTCCCTCATTTCAGGAAATGCAGAATAAACTAGCAAAAGAGCCAAAAGAGAATCAGCTCCCCCCGAAAATGCAATTATCCAAGTGGATTCTTGATTGGTTAGTAAAAAATCTTTTGTACTGAAGTGCCAACTGTCAGTCGGAAATTGACCGAGTAGTTTATCTGCTTTTTCAGCTAAATTAATCGGAACCCTGTAGGAATCACTCATTTAGTCACGAATGACCGATATATTCCTGTGGAAACCAACGTCGAAGGCATTCGGGTACTTTAACTTGTCCATCTTCCTGTAAATTGTTCTCCAACAATGCCGCAAGCACACGAGGGATTGCAAGCGCGGATCCATTCAACGTATGAACCGGGCTTGGCTTTGCTCCTTCTTCCCTGAAGCGTATGTTTGCACGTCGTGCTTGAAAATCAGTAAAATTACTACAACTCGAAACCTCGAGCCACCGTTTCTGACCTGCCGCCCAAACATCCAAATCAAATTGCTTCGAATGCGGGAATCCAATATCACCAGAACATATGAGTAAGACGCGATATGGAAGGCCAAGTTTTTGAAGCAATCCCTCAGCATCTAGACGCAGCGAGTCAAGTTCAGTGAAACTATCATCGGGATGAACCCATTTGACAAGCTCTACTTTATCAAATTGATGCAATCTATTTAGTCCTCGAACATCCTTCCCCCAACTGCCTGCTTCCCTTCGAAAACAAGGAGTGTAAGCACATCTTTTGATTGGTAATTGCTCGCTAGGAATAATTTCGTCGCGGAAGAAATTAGTTACTGGAACTTCGGCAGTAGGGATTAAGTATAATTCTTCATTTTGGTCGAAATACATTTGTCCTTCCTTGTCGGGTAGTTGTCCCGTCGCGGTTGCACTCTGAGCATTTACAACGATTGGAGCATGAATTTCCTCGTACCCATTATTTGAGGCTTCATCTAAAAAGAAATTTATCAAAGCTCGAACAAGCTTAGACATTTCGCCTAGATAAAATGGATAGCCTGCACCTGCGACTTTAACTCCACGAGGGAAGTCGATCATCTGCTCAAACCATGGAATATCATAGTGTGCTAGGGAATGAGGATACTCTCCATCGATATTACCCCAAGTTGAAACCACTTGATTCTCTCCTTCGCCTTTACCATCTGGCACAGATGAATGGGGAATATTGGGAATGGTTAAAAAAACTTCTTGAAATTCCCTATCCGCTGTCTTCGCATTCACCTCAAGCTCCTTAACTTTGGAGGCTAATGACTTCATTTCTTTCACTTTTTCGATAAACTCTGACGACCCTTTCGGCAATTGAGACATTTCGACATTAACACTTTTCTGTCCTGCCCTTGCCTTCTCAGCTGCCGAAATGGCATCCCTGCGCTTTTGATCTAGTTTAATTGCCAAATCTAGCTCGCAACTGAATTTCTTGCGTCCAATAGCTTGCTTTAATTCATCTATGTTGTTTCGGAAGTATGTAAGATCAATCATGGGTCGTTGTTGAATAGAAAAAGAGAAACATTATAGATTTATACTAAGAATTCAACTTGGATGCTAGATTATAAAAGTCAGATATGCTAAATGGAACTAAAGAACCGAACTTTATAAAAGTTAATTTTTGATAACTAAAAGCCAAGTGTTTAAAGATTCTAACTTTGACGAATTTCAATTTTTATAATTTTTAGTAATAAATGCATTTTATTTTAATGAACAATTCAAGATTTCATTTTTGAAAAATCACGAAGCTAGAAAAGGGCAACTTCCTGAAGTTGCTATTTTGAGGTTATCAGCAATTGGTGATGTAGTTCTTTGTGCCGCGATGGCCTTGCACTTGGCAAAAAGTAGAAAGTTTAAAATAACTTGGATCACTACAAATCAAACCGAGGCACTCCTTGGAGAAATAGAGGGTATCGACTTCATAATTGTTCCGAAACCCAAAAATCTTAAAACATTTATAGAGTGCAGGAAGATTCTTGAAAATCGTAAGTTTGATTTTCTTCTTCTTGTGCAAGCTAGTTTCTCTGCTCACCTTGTAAGCATCAACATAAAATCGAAAAGGAAAATTGGTTTTGACTCCAAGCGTAGTAAAGATCTGCATCATTTTTTCATTGACGAATGCGTAGATGCTAGTGAAGAGCATTTTGTGGATGCATATTTTAGTTTCTCAACCAAGTTGGGGCTACCTAAGCCCAGTAAAGTTGAATGGAGCGGATTATTTACCAATCAATTAAAAGAAAGTCTGATCGCTGATAAATTGCCTCCTAAAAAAATAATTATGGCAATCAATCCGTCTGCTAGTAAAGACGAGCGGAATTGGGATGAGGAGTCCTATGCAAAAGTCATTAATTACGCTCAGGAGCAAGGAATTAAAGTGGTTGTAATTGGAGGTTCAGGTCTCAGGGAAAAAGAATTCAATAAAAGAATCGCATTCAAGTGCGAGATTCCGCCAATTAATATAACAGGTGAAACTAAACTCGAAGAACTTCCTTATCTACTTAAAAATGTAGATTTCCTTTTGGCTCCAGATACTGGGACCGGTCGGTTGGCATTCCTGTGATTGGACTTTATGCGGTCGCCAATCCATTTCTCACCGGGCCTTATCAAGCCGATGAGTTTTCAGTCAATAAACACGCACAAGCTTTAATTAAATTCAATAAAAGTAATAATCGTTGCTTTTACTCTAGGGTACATGATCAAAAAGCAATGGCTTTAATCCTTGTGGATGAAGTAATTGAAAGAGTTGATAGGGTTTTAAAATCCTTATCCTTGAATTAATTGTAATTACTAATGGGTACAAAGATACTAATTTTAGGATTTGGATTTTTATTATCCAAACTGCCTTATAACATCCTTGAAGTAATTATTTACTCGCTTGCCAAGCTCTACCTGTTTTTTCCGTTTAAACGTAAAAGGCTCTTATTTTCTAATTTAAGCCATGCATTTCCTTCATGGTCTCTAATTCAAATTCGTAAAACTGCACTTGAGTCGACTGCTCGTCTTTTTGAAATGGGATTTTTCTCCCTAATCTACCCACATCTTTCGACCTATGAAAGAAGGCTCACAATGTCATACACGAAAGAAATTAAAAAGGAGCTTAAAGAATTGAGAAAACATAGTAAACCCACTCTCATCCTACTTCCACATATTTCACTATTTGAATCAATTGTTACATCTCAGATATTTCGTCCCTATTCTGGAAAGACATTGGGGGCAGTTTATCGTCCTAATTCAAATCCATCAATTAATGATTGGGTTAATAAATCTAGGACTGATTTGGGGTTCAAAATATTCCCCCGTAAAAAAGGACTGCTTCAAGCCAAGAAGCATTTAGCGAATGGTAATTGGTTAGCTTTGTTATTTGATCAAAATTCAGGACCAAGTGGTGAATTATCTATATTTTTAGATCGTTTATGCTCCATCACTCCCCTGCCGGATATTTTACTCAAAGGCATTAATGCCAATGTGGTTATCGCCACACCTATTCGAATCTCATTCTTTCGAACCAAGTTGGAACTTCATTACCTTGGCGATTCAAAAAAAGGTGGAATTTCAAGTATGGCACACAAAAAACTTGAAGATTTAATTAGGAACCACCCCGAAGGTTTACCCGAGTGGTTATGGTCTCATGGAAAATGGAAGACCCAAGATCACCCACATCAAATCTTTCATCTTTTTGCAAAAAGAAATGCCCTTCCGCCTAAAAGGGAAATCCCAAGAAAGACAAAAATTTGGATTAGGATGCCTAATTGGTTAGGAGATGTGGTAATGGCTCTACCTTTAATCAAGGCAATCGAACATGGCCGACCAGATGCTGAGATAACATTACTCTGCCAAGCACAATTCAAACCTTTACTCAGGCATCTGAAGGTCGGGCATGGCATTATAGAATTACCACGTAAAGGAATTAACTATTTCCTGAAGGTCTGGTCGCTTCGCACGCGATACCCTGACGTGCATTTCCTTTTTACTAATTCACTGCGAGGGGATATTGAATCTTGGCTTATAGACTCCCCCTTACGGCTTGGCGGAAGTATGGGAAAGAAGAGGGAATTACTCACACAACAAGCGATGATCTCCAAGGATTTTGGAAACAAACATCAAGTCAAACTTTGGTCTGAATACTTAAAATATTTTGGATTAAAGGAAGCAATTGATTATTCACCATTGCAAAAAGTTAATAACCTCAATGCAAAGCCTAAAGTGATTTGCTTAGCACCGGGATCCTCAAACACACCTGAGAAAAGATGGCCTGTCGTCAATTGGATTAAACTTATTGACTCATTAATTAAAGCCCTGCCTGAATTTCAATTTAAACTTATCGGAACAAAAAAAGACTTTTCTATATGCCATCAAATTATCAATTCTTTTAACTCAAGACAAATTAAGAATTTTGCTGGTAAGACTGATCTGGTTGCATTGTGCGATCTCTTGGCTTCATCTAGGTGTTTAATTTGTAACGACTCCGGTGCTATGCATTTAGCAAACGCTATTGACGTGCCAGTATTTGCTATTTTCATGGCAACAAATTCAAGTATTACAGGACCTGTATTTTCGTCATTTAAGGAAATAATTTCTCCAGAAGACATCACAGGAGTTGAGGCAATATCCAATTTGATTCGAGATAACTTAACCGACCTTTACTAAAAATGAATATTCTACAATTACTTAAGGTTTTAAGAAAAACCTTTTTAACTCCAATCAAGTCACGTCAGTCATACTCTCAATGTGCCGAGGATTTGATTGTAGACCAATTTTTTCGTGGATTAAATAAAAGTGACAGGTCGAAATTTTATGTAGATGTTGGCAGTCACCATCCTAAAAGGGGGTCGAATACATACCGATTATACAAATCTGGTTGGAGGGGGATTTTGATTGATATGGAAGATGACAAAGTCCTTTCTTCGAAATTAGCACGCCCTAGAGATACTGTAATAAAAGCCGCTGTAAGCAACAAAATCGAGGAAGTTGCTATTTATTCACCGGGTACATTCTCCACTAATGCGACAGTCTCTGTTGAGTTATCACAGTCGGATGAATCTTACAAAAAAACCGATACTATTAACACCCAGAGATTAGATGTAATATTGGAGGAAAATAACTGTCCCTATAACTTTGATTTCTTAAGTATTGATATTGAAGGAAATGATTACAAGGCACTGCAGGGATTATCATTAGGCCGATTTATGCCAAGTTTGATTTGTGTCGAAAACTACGAATCGCAAAAGGGTGTTAAATATTTATTAAAATCAAAGATCCATAATTACCTTCTAACGAATTCCTATGATTTGATAGGTTGGTCAGGACCATCTACTTTTTACTCAAAACAAACTAGTCTGAATATTACTAAGTAAAAGATTTTTTAACTGTAAGTCAGAAATCTAAATGTTCGACAGGGAATTTGGCATAAATTTGACAAAAGAAGAAATCAGTTCCCTCGGGTAATCATTTAGTGAAATCTCTTCTTGATCAAAAGTTAAGTTAAGAAATGGATTTACTCTAGATTTAATTCGAGCAGATATGTCAACAAGTGAGGGATCATCTAAATTGAAATGTTTTTCAACTGGCGCAATACTTCTAACTTTATTTTGGATTTGATCGCTGTCACCGAAATAGGAAAAGTGCCAACCTTTTCCAGCGATCTTGGTAGAGAACCTTTTTTTTCTGAGTTTATTGGGAGTGCTTTTCTTCCCGTTTTCTATTGAGCATGCAATTGTACCCATCCAACCTTCAACCCCGCATCCTGTTCTCAAATTATATACAAGTGGAGTTTGTTTGATTACATAAACCTGGTTAGGTTTTTGAGATATTAATGAAATTATCTTATTAATTTCAGAACGATCAGGAAATTCATCTAAATCTCCGAACATAAATACTCCATTCGACTTAATATTTTGTAAAACTGGTAAAATCGCATTTCGTTGCTTCAACTGAATTGCCCACAATGGTTTTCTCCATTTGATTTTTTTCGTAATCGGAAATAGAAATTTTGTCTGCAAGGTTGAGAACTTGTTATGTACAACCGTAATTTTATCACAAAAGGGGAGTTGATTTATTGTTTTTGGAGTTAGTAAGACATTCTTTGCATTTCCAGCGAAATCAATTTCCGATTCGCTGATTATAAATTTATCAACGAATTCTCCTAAATAATCCAAGCGAACCTTGAGTAATTCTAACTCTTGAAAGAATGGGAAAGCATCAACTATCATGAGTCAGTCAATTTTTTAATTCCATTCTCACAGCAAACTTTACCGGACTGAATAACTTCAATTAATCTATCTTTAGAGTTCCTCTGGTGTAACTTAGGAAGTTGCGGATGATTTAAATGATAAACAATGGCACGACCATAGACGAACTTTCTAGAATGCCCTAAATTGTATAGTCGTGAACATATATCGGAGTCTTCTCCAATCCCCCACCCTTCGTAATCTTCATCAAAACCATTCACTTTAATCAAGTCCTCAAACCATACAGACCAATTACACCCAATTAGTCCTCTCTGGTTCTTATTAATTTTAATAATTGGTTTTGGGAATCTAATGCTTTTAAAATACCCGGATAGTTTCCCCGAGAAAAATAAATTCCTGAGAGTTTTAATTCCATTTATCACATTTGGTACTTCTTTCTCTGGCACAAAACACCTTCTGCCTTGAACAAAAAAACCCTTTTGAGCTAATTTTACATGATCCTTAATAAAGAATTTGTGTGGTATACAATCTCCATCCAAAAACACTACATATTCGGATTTTGAGGCTAGTAAACTTTTATTAAGAATTTTGCATTTCCTAAACCCTTTATCTTCATGCCAAATATGCTTAATGGGCAATAATTCCTTCCATTTGTTCACGACTGCTGAAGTTTCCTGATCAGATCCATCATCTGAAATAATAATCTCGTCTGGAATTGTCGCACCAATATTAACATGTTCCAAAACTTTACTAAGTTTAACTGGTGCGTTATAGGTACTTACTATCAATGTGATTTTCAAAGTATATAAAGTTTATCAAGCAAAAATTAGAGATTTAAATGCGTGTGATTTTGGTGACCTTATATTGTATTGTGTAAAATTATTTGAAAACAATTCTGACATAAAGCAAATTTATAACAATAACTTTAAGTATATTTTAGTTGACGAATATCAAGACACTAATTTCATTCAAAATAAATGGCTTAATCTTTTAGTAAATGAAAAACAAAACATTTGTTGTGTGGGAGACGACGATCAGTCAATATATAGTTGGCGTGGAGCAGAAATTAAAAATTTTTTAACATTCGATACAATTTATAAAAATTGTAAAGTTTTTAAATTAGAGCAAAATTATAGATCTACAAAAAACATATTAGAAACGGCCTCTACATTAATTTCTCATAACAGCAGTAGAGTTGCTAAAAAACTTTGGTCGTCTGGACAAAAAGGTGAGATGGTTAAATTAAATTGTTATCAAACTGGCAGAGAAGAAGCTCAAGGTATTAGTGATATTATAGAAAACAAACTTAAAAAAAAATATTCTTTAAATGATGTTTCAATATTAGTTAGAGCTATATATCAAACTCGAGAATTCGAAGAACGATTTCTTAAAGTGGGAATAGGATATAGAGTATTAGGTGGGACAAAATTTTATGAAAGAGCAGAAATTAAAGATGCTGTTTCTTATCTAAGAATTATTAATCAAAAATACGATGATTTAGCTTTAGAAAGAGTTATTGGTAATCCACGAAGAGGGGTTGGAGAAAGCACCTTGAATCAAATTTATACTTATGGAAGTAAAAATAAATTATGTCTTGAAGATTCGATTAGAAAAAACCTAGAAGTAGAAAATTTAAAACCAAAAATAAAAACAAGTTTATCTCAATTAATGAAATTAATTGATAAATGGAGGTTTGATTCAAAGTCAAGCAAACATTACGACTTACTTAAGGTAGTACTAGATGAATCTGGATACTCTGAAATGTTAAAAAATAAAAAAGATATTGAAAATGAAAATAGGATAGAAAATATAAAAGAACTCTTAAGGGCAATGCACGACTACGACAATTTACAAGGCTTTCTAGAGCACGTTGCCCTTGCCACATCTATTGATAAGGATTGGGAAGGGGAAAAGATTAATTTGATGACTATGCATGCAGCAAAAGGTTTGGAGTTTGACGCAATTTTTCTTCCAGGCTGGGAAGAAGGATTATTTCCTCATCAAAAATCCCTAGAGGAAAAAGGAGATTTTGCTTTAGAAGAAGAAAGGCGTTTAGCTTATGTAGGAATCACAAGAGCAAAAAAAGAGGCCTATTTGTCATTTGCTATGAAAAG
>CAYLIJ010000035.1:0-27096 GCA_964383925.1 uncultured Puniceicoccaceae bacterium | reverse complement strand
ATGTAAGCTAAAAGACATCGGTTTTCTAAACCGAGGGTCCTGGGTTCGAGTCCCAGCTTCCGGACCACTTTAAAATAGCGGAAAACCCGCTTAAATAAAGGCTCTCAGCAATGTGGGTCTTTTTTTGTGGATAATTATTTTATCACTCATTACCTATTTATACCACAATATGGGTGTTTTACGGGCGACAGAATGGGCGACAAATGGCAAAGCCAAGTAAAGTTAACATACGGGGTGAAAATTATGGATTCTTTTAATCACGCTGGAAGCAATAAACCACATCATAAGAGAAAGAATAAAATATCTAATTGTCATCAATGAATTGCTCTCTTTTTTCTTTTTCATGGAGGACGCAAATGCCGCGGGGTTCAAATTTCCGATTTTTTAACCTTTTTAAAATCATTTTTATGAATATACCCCCCATCTAAAAACTTTCCCGAACCAGATCAAGTGCAGGATCATCTAGGAAGTCTGCTTTGAATAATGCATTGAGTTAAAACACCCGCCTAACCAACTTCTTCGCCTTCTCCAAATTGCTTGGAAGTGCTTGGTACTTGCTCAACCAAATAAGAAATATTCTGTATCCTAGCAGAACCTAACCTTTGCATCCTGTAGGTTCGGTTCTGCCTTCTCCGCCTCGCCCATCTGATGGCGTGCATCCGCATAGTTTAATAGCCATTCAAGGCTGTAAGCTTATTTAATTAATGTGATTTAGAGTTAAGATATTAAATTAATACACTTTTAAAATTGACAAATTTTAATTATTTTAGGTTGGTAAAGTCATATTTTAGCACAACTACCCTTTAAACCTTTATGAAATTCTTTTTATTCCTTGCGTGTTTATCACTTTTATCTGGTTGCTTTTCGATTCCACACAGAGACAGTAAATTAAAGTATGATAACAGGCATTTATTGAATACTGAAGTTACCGCAGACATGAACTTCTTGGGAAAAACTGTGGGTACGGGGAAAAGATATGAACTTTTTGGTTTACTGCGATGGGGAGACTCTGGTCGTGCTAGCTATGAGGGTGAGTATGATGATAACTTTTTCGGGAACGAGAGAATAAGATGTACAAAACAAGCAGCTGTATTTAATGCGTTACAGGGCCAAGATGATAGTTATTTAATAGACCCTCAATTTCGTACCACTGACAATGATTTCCTAATATTTAAATCAACAAAAACTGAAGTTTCAGGGCAGAGAGTGGCGAAGGAAAATTACCGACAAATTAAAAGGTTTACAACAGACCGTTCCGAAACTACGCCGATTCCCTATACCTATTCTGTTAAAAGAAACGGTGTTGAAGTAACATCAATTTCCGCTTCTCGTGACATACCTGTACATGTGACAGACACAATTAATGTAGTCGAGGCAGGGAATAAAGTCTCAACTGTTTTAAACAAGGGGCAACCCAAGACCAACAATTACAACACTAACTCTAATTCTTCTCAATCATTACGAGATCAATTGAACGATTACAGTCAAAGAATACAAGATTTGCAAAAGAGATACTAAGGAGATATTGAATTTAAGTAATGATTCAGATGCGATCTCGTAGTAACTGAGTAACCGAAGTTGTCACCACTCTGGTCTAGCACCCGCCCCATCATAGTCCTTTGCCAAGCCTTTTGCCTTGAGCATATCGGCAAGTGTTTCTCCATCGATCCACACCTCGCTTATAATGCGAAAATACTTCCCTCTTTGAGGATTCCTTAACTCGATCTTACTTGCTCCTTTAAGTGCTTTTTCGGTCAATTGCTGGGCTTGCACAGCCAATGCCTTAACCTCGTCACTTGTACCTCGCATCTCGGGTGTATCGACACCAAATAAGCGAATGGATAGTTCATCCCCAAAGAGGGGATGCATATTTGGTAAATCGATCTTGAATGTGTCACCATCATAGACGCTTACCACTTGGTCAGGTGATAGGATGAAGATGTTCTCGTTGCTTGCAACAGATGTAGTTACTCCATGTTTACCTCCATCACCTCCGTTTAGCAGATAATAGGTGGTTACAGATAATCCAGCAATAATCACCAAAATTAAGCTGACAATTGTAAGCAATTTTACCCAGCTTTTCTTGGCTGGTTTAGCTTCAACCTTCACGGGTTGCTCAACTGGTTTTGCAACAGGCTTGGGATTAGTGGGAGCAACTCCAGGCAATTGCGATAACTTGATCCAATTAGCACCATCATAGCATGCAAGATCGTCACCTTTGAGATTACCCGCCTTAAGGTATTGGCATACATCTTCATTAAGATAGGGACCAAGGGTCTTGCCGTCTTTATGGATGTAAATTTTCAAAGTATTAGCTTATTAGTAAACGCACTAGAAACAAGCAGGCAAAATAGAAGCCTTTTGTCCTGATAGTAGATTTATAATATTATAAATTAGACGGTTAGCTTTGATAATGCTGACAAAGAATTGGGCAGAGGTACAAAATGCAATTTATTAACCAAACAATTCATTTGTCTTATCTTCAGCCTTTTTTTCAATTGTTGATGAAATGTGTTTTTTAAGTTGTGCAATTGCTAGAGTTATTACACCCAGGTCATCAACATAACCGATTAGAGGAGCAATGTCGGGTATCGCATCAACGGGTGAGATAAAGTAACCAAGTGCTGCGATTGCAATTGCCTTTGCCCGGATAGGAACTTTTTTCTCCAATATTACATATAAGAGCTTAAAAGTTTCGCCTATGATTTCCTTACCTGCTTTTTTTGCAACTTTCTTAATTTTTTTCCAAAATTTTTTTTCGGAATATTCATCTTCGTAATTTTTATCTTTCGACACAAAAACATCCAATTGCTTTAGATGTTAAATAACAAGTATAAATTAAAATTCTATTTTATTGGAGTTGGAGTCAGTTTTCTCCATCTTAGCAATGAGCCTAAGCGCCACCACGAAAGACTAATTGATTTATACTAGCCTCTTTTCCAAGCCCTTACTCCAGCAAATAACAAAACTAACCATGACAGCATAATTGTCATACCACCAATCGGAGTGATGTACAAAAGGGCGGGAATTTGGAGTGAGATCGAAAGATAAATACTGAAACTAAATAAAACTGTGCCTGTTATGAAAAGATTTCCGCTCCATTTAAATGCGGTAATTTCAGAAAGTTTTCCACCGTTCAAAAGTACAAGACCAATCGATGTAATTACCACAGAATTTACTTGGTTGTACCGCAGAGCAGTCATTAAGTTTCGAAAATGTTCTTCTGTAACAATTTCCTTAAGGACATGTTCCGAGTAAGTACCAAAAGCGACCGCTGCAAAACCCAATAATGCGCCAAGTATTAATATCATATTATTTTTCTAGTTTTTGAAGATGGGGTAAATGGTAATTAAATATTTTTTAAAAAAAGGTAATTAAAACTCTAGTTAAACATAGTCACATAAAAGTTTAATTCAATTCACAATGGTATCTGATTTAAAATTGGTTTTAAAATATTCGTCACTAAAATGTTAAGTATAAGTTTGTTTTCAAGAAATTTATTTTAGTATTAATCCTTAAAGATGTTTCATTTATTATCGTAGGAAGCCTAATATTGAGGAGATGATTGCCTCATGGTCGCCGTTTTTTTTAAAGGATTTTTCCTTGTAGTTTTGATCAAGGAATTTCTCAGAAAATATAGAATTCGAGACATTCTTGATTTCGATTCTTTTGCTGTAAGTTAAAACCTTCGCTTGCCAGATGCTCTCGAAGAGTCTAGACCCTCCGCACTCATGAGTGCACCATCTATTAGTTCTGATAAAATCCGAAACCTTGCAATTATTGCTCACGTCGACCATGGCAAAACTACATTGGTTGATCAAATGCTGAGGCAATCAGGTAGTTTCCGAGATAACCAAGTTCTCCAAGAAAGAGCCATGGACTCGATGGACCAAGAAAAAGAACGTGGTATCACGATTAAGGCTAAAAATACTTCGGTCGAATGGAATGATTACTTGATTAATATAGTAGATACGCCCGGTCATGCCGACTTTGGTGGAGAAGTTGAGCGAGTGATGAAAATGGTGGATGGAGTGATGCTGGTAGTTGATGCGTATGAAGGCCCACAGGCACAGACTCGTTTTGTACTACAGAAAGCATTGGCTGCAGGGCTGAATCCCGTGGTCTTTATTAATAAGATCGACCGACCCAATGCTAGACCTAAGGAAATGCAGGATTTAGTCTTAGAGCTTTTCCTTGAGTTAGAGGCGAGTGATAGTCAATTTAATGCTCCTTTTCTTTTTGGCAGTGCAAGAGATGGATTTGCGGTGAAAAATTTGGAGGATGAACAGTCAGGCATGAACCCTTTATTTGAAGTACTTGTAGATAAAATCCCCCCTCCCGCCATCGAAGAGGGAGATGATTTTAAGATGCTTGTTTCGAATGTGGATTGGTCTGACTATGTTGGCCGAATTGCAGTTGGAAAAGTTCTTTCTGGTCGAACAAAAATTGGAGACCCCATTTGGCGTCTTAAAAAAGGTTTTTCTCCGGAACGTTCAAAAGTATCAAAGATTTTTAAATATTCCGCACTCGCTACAAACGATGCCGTTGAAGGTGTTGCTGGCAATATTATTGGCTTATCTGGTTTTGAGGAAATTGACATTGGGGAGACTCTTGCAGGAAATCAGGATGTTGAGCTTTTGCCTTTTGTTGAAATAGACCCACCTACCGTAATGATGTCCTTCTCTGTGAACGATGGCCCGATGGCCGGTAGGGAGGGAGATCGGGTAACTTCACGAGAAATTAGGGATCGGTTGTTGAGAGAAGCTCGTACCAACATTTCGATCAAGTTAGAGGACATGGATGGATCGGCCGATTTTAAGGTCAATGCTCGCGGCGCTATGCAAGTTGCAGTGGTTGTGGAGGAAATGAGAAGAGAGGGCTTTGAACTTTTGGTTAGTCGACCCACGGTCATTAAAAAGTTAATTGATGGTCGGTCTCACGAACCCTTTGAGACAGTATACTTAGAAGTTCCTGACGATGCGGTTGGAGGTTGTATGCAGTCCCTGGCAAACCGCAAGGGCCAGATTGATTCTATGTCCGCCAATAAAGGTAGGACTACTTTACAAGCGACTATTCCTACAAGAGGACTAATAGGATTTGAATTTGAACTCTTGAACTTAACAAGTGGTGAGGGAATCATGTCTCACTTATTTAAAGAATACCGTCCAGACTCAGGAGATATACGAACTAGAAGAACTGGGACTTTAGTCTCGATGGAGAAAGGTGAATCCAATACTTACGCGTTGCGAAATATTGAGACAAGAGGAAGATTATTTGTAGGTTCGGGTGAAGAGGTTTATGAAGGGATGATAGTAGGAGAAAATCCTCGGATTGAAGATTTGCCTGTTAACCCGACTAAGGCCAAGCATGTAACCAACCACCGTGCTGCGGGAAGTGACAGGACTGAGGCACTAACTCCAGCGATCAAGTTTTCCTTGGAGCGTGCGATTGAATATATTGCTCAGGATGAACTAGTTGAAGTAACTCCAAAAAACATTAGACTAAGGAAGAGAATTCTTGATTCTAATCTTCGTAAGCGAGAATCAAAGAAAATAAGTTCATAAGGTTTTCTTGTCCAAAGTCCCAATTCGATTAGATTTGTGGAATGAACAATTTTTTGAATCTTTTACTCCCATTGTTTGTGTTTTGGACTCTAGGATGTGGGGCGGGAAGCATTTACAATCCATCTTATTATTCGGAAACATCATTAGAGGAAGATCTTTATCGAGTTACCTTTCAAGGTGGCAGAGCTCCAATGACAGGTGATTTATGTCTTTTGCGATGCGCAGAAGTTACTTTATCTCAAGGAAAAGAATTTTTCCAAGTAGTCGATTCCGAATCGGGTAATTCATTTCGTAGTTTTCCATCAAGTTATCCCTTTGATCGCCATCAAATTCATGAAGGTCCTTTTGTGGATGATCTTGCTTTCGTAACCAAGACGATTCGAATGACCTCCAAAGAACCAATTTCTGGATTTGCTTATGAAGCAAAAGCGATTGAGAGTTCATTAAGACGGAAGTATGATTTAGCCAAGAGTCAATAATATCGGAAATCTCACATCCTTCATTGACCCTTTTGCATAAAGTCTATGTAGTGTTTAACTTATGGCTCAACCTACAGAAATTCGTATACCTGATTTTTTTCGCCGCGGAATTATCATCTCAGTAGTTATTATTATTTTAGTGCTGGTTGGTTTGGTTACCTCGATTTATACCGTTCCTGCCGAGTCGCAGGGAGTAGTTTTGCAATTTGGTAAATTTAAAAAAATTGTGGAACCGGGTCTTAGCGTTAAGTGGCCTTTCGGTATAGAAAGGGTTTATGTTTTACCAGTACGACGTCAGTTAAAGCAGGAGTATGGTTTTAGTACACCTGGTGGAACTAATCCTTCCCAATCTATGGACCGCGGTGCTCGTGAAATGGAAAAAAGTATGATAACGGGAGATTTAAATGCGGCTATAATTGAATGGATTGTTCAGTATCGGATTGAAGACCCAAGGACATTTTTATTTAAGGTCCAAGATCCAGAGGGAACTCTCAGGTATATTTCTGAATCGGTCATGCGAACTGTAGTAGGAGACCGAACAGTAGATGAAGTGATTACCATAGGGCGACAAGAGATTGAGGAAGAAGCAAGCCAACGACTTGTAAAGCTTGTTAAGAAGTATGAATTAGGAATTAGTATTGATCAAATACAACTCCAAAATGTTAACCCTCCTCCTGCCGTTCAGGCATCTTTTAACGAGGTGAACCAAGCACAACAGGAGCGCGAGCGCATGATTAACGAAGCTAACGGGGAATATAATCGAGAAATTCCACGTTCTCGCGGGGTCGCCGATCAAAAAATACAAGCCGCGGAAGGTTATGCATTGAAAAGGGTTAATGAAGCAATGGGGGATGTAGCTCGATTTAATTATCGTTTTGAAGAATACCAAAAAGCACCTGAAGTTACCCGTGCAAGACTTTATTTAGAAACAATGAAGGAAGTGATTCCGCAGATGGGTAAGAAAATAATTTTGGACGAAGATGCGTCGCAAGTATTGCCATTTCTTCAATTGGAAACTGGATCAAAAGGAGGACTTTAATTATGAAATTTCAATTAGCTTTAATTCCAATATTTCTTTTTTTATGGGGTGTATATGTTTGCTCCTATGTCGTCGAAGAGACTGACCAAGTAATTATTACCCAATTCGGAAAACCTGTTGGCGAACCGCAAACTGAACCAGGCTTACATTTCAAGATGCCATTTATTCAAGACATTAATCGAATTGAAAAGCGTTTTTTACCTTGGGATGGACCCTCCAATGTGATGTCGACTAAGGATAAAAACTATTTGATTATTGATACATTTGCCCGTTGGCGTATCCAAGATCCTCTAAAATATTTTCTTCGCTTGCGCGATGTGAGGAGTGCACTTTCTCGCTTGGATGATATTCTTGGTAGTGAAATAAGAAATGCAGTAGCCAGACATGACCTTATTGAAATTGTTCGTACCGATAAAGATCGTGAGGCCAAAACTGATGAATCTTTAGTGCAAGGAGTTGGAAAGGTAGGGGTTCTTAATCCTATCACAATAGGGCGAGAACGAGTGGAAAAACAAATCTTAGAAAAAGCGGCTGTTAAACTTGTGGATTTTGGAATTGAATTGAAAGATGTTCGTTTCAAAAGAATCAACTATAACGAAACAGTAAGGCGTCGTATCTACGAACGAATGATAAGTGAACGGAATCAAATTGCGGATCGCTTTCGGTCAGAAGGAGCGGGTGAAGCGGCTAAGATTATGGGTTTAAAAGAGAAAGACCTAGCACAAATTGAGTCCGAATCATACAGAAGTGTAGAGCAGATTTATGGTGAGGCGGATGCGAATGCATCTGCGATTTACGCAGAATCTTATAATAAAAGCCCTGAAGCGGTAGCATTCTATACTTTCATAAAAACCTTAGAAACTTATAAAGAAGTCTTAAATTCTGATATTTCATTATTTATTACCACTGATAATCCACTCTTTAAACTTTTTAAATCTTATTAAAAGTTCTGCTGCCACATTGATCTTAGTTTAAATTCCCCCACATCAATCTTCACTTTCGAGTAATTTCTATTAATACTAGAAGTACCTTTTCTCGATTTTATATTCTTTTTTTAAAACCCGCTTGGCTAAAGCTGAGGGTATGTCCAACCACAAGTTACTAGTCTTAATATGACATGGTATGTAATTAAAGTTGCGGTTACCGCAGTTATAGTAGTTGTCGTTTCAGAAATATCTAAAAGGCTTCCTTTAATGGGTAGTTTAATCGCGTCCCTTCCGTTGATTTCGGTATTAGGGATGATTTGGATTTTTAATGAGACAAAAGATATTCAGAAACTAATCACTCATGCGGAAGGAACATTTTGGTATGTGATACCATCCTTACCGATGTTTCTATTAATCCCATTCATGATGAGAAAGGGCTTTTCTTTTTATCTTTCTCTAGGGGCGGGGATTATTTTAACGATGGTTCTTTATTTTATTATGACCAAGTTGCTTGCTCGGTTTGGAATGAATTTCTAAATCTAGTCGAACCACTCATCTTCTTGATCAAAAGCAGGTACTGGAACATTTATGATTGTTAAATTACCTACAGCACGATGTCTACAACCCGGTTTAATCATAACCGATATACCAGAGACTAACTCAATTTGATCATCATCTAATTCGAGTATCCCTTTTCCACTGAGTACATAATAAATCTCGGTCATCTTTTTATGGTAATGTTTGCGACTGGTTTGCGAAATTTCAACTATGTGGAAAGTCGCCGTTTGGTCTCGGTCTTCGATAAAAGCACGCTGAGTTTGGCCACA
The DNA here is from genome assembly GCA_964383925.1 of uncultured Puniceicoccaceae bacterium. Classification (GTDB taxonomy): domain Bacteria; phylum Verrucomicrobiota; class Verrucomicrobiia; order Opitutales; family Seribacteraceae; genus Seribacter. The sequence continues at coordinate 18,261 of CAYLIJ010000035.1, read as the reverse complement.
AGGGCATGACTCAGGATCGATTTTGGAAAAATCTGCAACGTTATAGTTCTTTGCATTGTTCATATAATCTGTTTATATTTGTTAATAAGACATAGAAATTAGAATTACCTTAAAAAATATTTATCATGAATAAACTATTACTTACTTTTATATGGGTCTTTAGTGTTACCATAGCTTATTGGCTTGGTATTAGTCAAAAGCTTGAAAGCCAAGAAGAGTTGGCTAGTGTTTCTTCAAAACCGAAAGCGATTCAAGTAAAGCTTGAAGGAAATCGAAATACGATGACCAATATTGGTGTAATTAAAAAAGAAGGTTTTAAGCCTGTAGTCAATGAATTCATTAAAGAGGCTGAAGAGAAAGTAACGATTCCCCGAAAGTCACTCTTTGAAAGAATGAGTTCAAGCAATCCAATTATTCGAATGCAAGCCTTTACGGAGGCGTTACAGAACCCCACTGAAGAGAATATCGCTCGTGCCATTGAAGCCTATGACTTACTACCCGAAGGGCCGAGTCGTTTTAGTGAACTTCGACTTCTTACTTTTAGCTGGGCGCAAATCGACCCACAAGGAGCGATGGAATGGGTTGGGGAACTTGATGGTTTTGAACAGCGTATTGGAACGGGGTCTATCATGGATTCGTGGGCAAGAAAGAACTCCGATGAAGCGATTGCTTGGGCAAAGGAAAACTATAAGGGGCAAGAGGGAAGTGAAAACCCCTACTTTACGGGTATCATTAGTGGAATGGCAGAAAATGATTTGGATGGAGCAACCGATTTAATGGCAGAGATGCCATATGGACGAGGTCGGGGTAGAGCCGCCTCGATTCTTTTTGAACAAACTTGGAAAAAAGGAGAGGACACTGCTATGCAATGGGCAGAAAATCTACCTGAGGGTCCTTTGCAAAATTATGCATTTGGAGAAATTGGGGAAAAGATTGCCAGGGATGACTTGGGTCGTGCCGTTGAATGGGTCGACAATATGGATGAGTCTGAAGTAAAAGCTGCAGTCAGCGAGGATGTGGCTGAAAGATGGGCCCGAGAGAGTCCAGTTGAAGCCGCCCAATGGGTTGCAAACATGCCCGAAGGTGAATCTCGTTCAGAGAGTATGGAAGAGGTGGTAAGCCAATGGGCACGAAAGGACCCCACTGCCACTGCTGAGTGGCTCAATCAATTTCCCTCTGGTGAATTGATGGATGAACCGATCCAACGTTTTGTGCGTGAAGTGGTACGCAAGGATCCCGAAATTGCAATGACTTGGGCTCAGGCGATAGTAGATGAGGAACGTAAGGAACGTACCATTAATGAAGTCCAGCGAGTGGCCGATCGAGCCGCCCAACAGGCAGAAGCCGAAGCAAATGGTGAACCCCAGCAAAATTCAAATTCTGAAGGTGAAGGTGGAGGAGGTTCTCGACGAGGTCCTCCTGGCAGTAGGCCACGTTAAAATATCTTAATCGACTCATTGAATATGGGTTGACTTAAAGTGGAGTGAGTTAAAGTTTTTGGAATCGCATTATGAGATTATTGATTCATAGACATTTCTTAGTATATTGTTTTTTGGGTTTCATCGCAGAGGTGCTTTTTGCGAAGATCGATTTCAATCGTGAGATTAGGCCGATTCTTTCTCAAAATTGTATTTCCTGCCATGGATTAGATCGTCCTAAAAGTGATTTAAGACTGGATTTTGCAGAGTTCGCATACAAAGGAGGGGTGTCTGGATTACCCGCAATAGTTCCAGGGCATCCAGAAAAGAGTGAGTTATTAACTCGCGTGCGCAAAAATGGTGACGGGCACATGCCCAAGAAGGGAGATTCTCTTACTGCTGATCAAATATTACTACTTGAACAATGGATTGAATCGGGTGGATCTTATGCCACGCATTGGGCTTACGTGTCTCCAACAAAGCCAAAGATCAAAAAAGTTCCGGATGATTCTTTGATTCGAAACCCGATTGATTCTTTTGTAATCGGGGCTTTACACGAACGAGGGATGAAAGCTAGCCCGTTTGCCTCGAAAGAAAAATGGCTTCGCCGAGTCAGCCTCGGATTAATAGGTCTCCCCCCAACTTTGATCGAGGTTGAGAATTTCCTAAAAGACACCTCAAATCTTGCTCGAGAAAAAGTAGTGGATCGACTGCTTGCTTCCCCCCGCTATGGCGAACATTGGGCAAGACAATGGTTAGACCTTGCCCGTTATGCGGACTCGAATGGCTTTCAGGCAGATCAGTTGAGAGATAGTTGGGCCTTTCGCGATTGGGTCATTAATGCAATGAATTCTGATATGCCTTTTGATCAGTTCACTATTGAGCAGATTGCGGGTGATCTTTTACCTAAGCCAACGCTTTCTCAAAAGATTGCCACTGGATTCCATCGTACACCTACATGTAATGTCGAGGCTGGAGTTCATCCTGAGGAAAATCGAGTGAACCAAGTATTCGACCGAGTCAATACGACTGGTCTCACTTGGATGGGTACTACCCTAGAGTGTGCTCAGTGTCACAGTCATAAATACGATCCGATCTCCCAGGAAGAATATTATCAAATTTTTTCTTTTTTTAACAATACGCCACTTGAAGTTGAGAACAAGAACGGGAAGGGCGTATCCTTTAATTTTTGGGGGCCTAAGATGGAACTTCCAATGTCTAAAAGAAAGGAAAATGAACGCTCTGATTTGGCAGTTATTATTAAGGATAAGAAAAATAGGCTTAATTCTTTGCAGGAAAAAATTACTGCTGAATATACTGGTTGGGTAGATCGTTTAAAGAACGAGATCAGTACAAATAAGCATACCATACCAAATTGGGAAACCCTTATGCCAACCACCGCGATTTCCGATGGAAAAGAATCCTTTAAGATATTGGATGATCATAGTTTGCTGGTGGGTGGACAGTCAGGAGATAAATCAACCTACCTGATTGATGTGGAAGCTAAGCCGGGCAAATGGAATTCGTTTCAATTAGAAACTTTATTACATAAGAGCATGGTACGATCTGGACCCGGACGGAATTTCGTAAATGCCAACCCGAATTTTGTTCTTACTGAACTCAGTCTTTACAATAGCGTTTCGAACCATCGGGCACCAATTCAATTTTCCAAAGTACAAGCCAGTTTTTCGCAAAGCGGATTCAAACCTGAGTCTTTGTTCGATCAAAAGCTCGATACAAAAAATGGCTGGGCAATTGCCCCTGAGTTTGGCATGCCTCACTGGGTTAAATTTGAATTTTCAAAGCTTTTGATTTTGGAAAAAAATGCCACTTTACGAATTAAAATGAAACATCTTTATGGAGGAGGACGTAATGTGGGTCGTCCCCGTTTTTCAGTTTCCAAGGAAAAACTTCTCCTTAATCAATCCAATAGCCAAGACTTGGTCACATTATTGACCAAAAAGAAAAGATCAGGGAAGGAAGAGAAAGAATTAAAAAAGATTTATGAATCCGAATTCCCCGAACTTGTTTCCCTCAGCAAGGAAGTAAGTAATCTAGAGAAATCTTATAGTTCATCGGCTCCATCAACCACCTTGGTAATGGTGGAAATGAACGAGACTCGAGAGACTCATGTCATGTCGAGGGGAGATTATTTATCACCCAAGAAAAAAGTTCAGCCTGGCGTGCCCGAAGCCTTACATTCATGGCAAGAAAATTGGCCGAGTAATCGACTCGGTTTTGCCAAGTGGTTAGTTGATTCCAAGAACCCGTTAACTGCAAGGGTTACGGTTAATCGTTGGTGGGGGCAACTTTTTGGAACCGGAATTGTCTCCACTGAGGCTGATTTTGGTTCACAAGGGGAGTTGCCTACTCATCCTGAATTGTTGGATTGGTTGGCAGTTGAGTTTATGGAAAGTGGTTGGTCGATGAAGCATATTCACAAATTGATCGCGTTGAGTGGAGTCTACGGACAAAGTTCGCGCTTCACCAAAGAGATGCTTGAGTTTGATCCGACGAATCAATTTTTAATGAGAGGACCCCGTGTGCGTATGACTGCGGAAATGATTCGTGATAACGCCCTCCGTATTTCGGGTCTACTAAGTAAGAAAATGGGTGGTCCGCCAATCTATCCTCCTCAACCAGATGGGCTATGGCGACAAACCGGTCGAAATGAACCAAAGTATATCGCAGCTCGTAATGAAGACCGTTTTAGGCGTGGGATTTATATTATTTGGAGAAGAGCTGCCCCCTTTGCCAGCTTTGTTAATTTTGATGGACCTGATCGTTCATCCTGTTTCCCGAAGCGAAGTCGTACCAATACGCCTCTCCAGGCTCTAACTTTATTGAACGATCAAGCTTTTGTTGAGATGGCAATGTCTCTTGCCTGTACTATTTTAGTGGAGGGAAATAAATTATCGGATAGGGGAAAGGTAAGTATGGCATTTCGTCGGACACTTACTCGAACCCCGAACGCTCGAGAAATTGAAATACTCCTCGATCTACGAATTTCTGAATTAAAACGCTTAAGGGCAAAGCCTAAAAGAGTAGAAGAACTAATCTCATCCTGCTCGATATTGGATATCCCCGATGAACTATCGAAGATCGAATTAGCGTCTTGGTTTTTTGTTGCTAACGCTTTGCTTAATTTGGATGAAACCATAACAAAGGGTTGATTTTAAAATGAATTCTCTAAACCACCCCATCGATAATTACCTAAAGACTTTAACTCGTAGACAACTCTTTCAACGGGTTGGGATGGGAGTTGGCGGTTTTGCCTTGGCCGAGTTGTTTGGCCAGGATCTTGGAGCTCGTTCTGCACCTCCTATCTCACACTTTGCCCCCAAGGCAAAGAGTGTAATTTATTTTCACTTAGTTGGAGCACCTTCTCACCTCGACCTTTTTGATTATAAACCTCAGTTACAAAAAAGGAGTGGTGAGCTTTGCCCGAAAGAGATGTTTGAGGGAAAGAAACTGGCCTTCATCCGTTCACGCCCATCTCTTCTGGGCACTCCCGAGGATTCAAAGTTTCAATTTCAACCTTGCGGTCAATCAGGTATTCAAATTTCTAATCTACTTCCCAATCTACAGTCCTGTGCGGATGAGATGTGCTTTATTCGAACTCTACATACCGATCAGTTTAATCATGCCCCGGCCCAGATGTTTATGCAGACGGGATTCGAGCGATTTGGCCGACCAAGTCTAGGAGCTTGGACAAATTATGGCTTAGGTTCATTAAATAAAGATCTTCCCGGATTTGTGGTCATGGTGACCGGGCAATACCCCGGTGCGGGCAACAGCATTTTTGGTAGTGGGTTTCTTCCCTCTGTTTATCAGGGCATTGAATTTCGTGGGAATGGAGACCCGGTTCTTTTTCTCTCTAATCCGGAAGGTGTTGATTCAATTGCCCGAAAAAGGGTAGTGGATGCGGTCAATCAATTGAACGAGGAACAACTTGCCGGTGTCGGTGACCCCGAGATTGCAACGCGTATCAGTCAGTACGAAATGGCCTATCGAATGCAGACAAGCGTACCCGAGTTGAAGGATTTATCGAAAGAATCAGATAGAACAATCGATGCGTACGGTGCTAAGGTTGGGGGAAGTGGATTTGCCAATAATTGTCTGTTGGCTAGGCGAATGGTCGAGCGTGGAGTTCGATTTGTTCAACTTTTCGATCAGGGATGGGATCATCATGGTTCTGTATTCAAGGCACTACCGAAAAAATGTCTAGAAGTGGACCAGCCGATTGCTGCGTTACTCAAAGATCTTAAAGAGCGAGGCTTACTTGATGAAACCCTTGTGGTTTGGAGTGCTGAGTTCGGACGTACACCGATGGCTCAGGGATCGAGTGGAACGGGCGAAAAAAGAATAAATAGTAAGATCGGTCGAGATCACCACAAGGATGCATTTACAGTATGGATGGCTGGAGGAGGTGTAAAACCTGGTTATGTGCATGGTCGTACGGATGAATTAGGATATGGGATTACGGATGGCCCAGTCCATGTGAACGATTTTAATGCCACCTTACTTCACTTACTTGGCCTGAATCATGAGAAGTTAACCTATCGTACACTAGGTCTTGATTTTCGTCTTACCGGAGTGGAGGAGCACCATGTGGTACGCGATGTTTTAGCATAAAAGCTGAGCCAATATTTTCTCTCTAGTCTTGAATTCCAAGTTGAGGACCGTTGTCCGGGGGCATTGATTGGTGCCAAGATATTACTTTTTTGGATAAGTTCTTCACCATCATAGGATTTTGAACAGCCAAGTTTTTGGTTTCACCCTGATCTTTATTAATGTCAAAAAGCAAAGGGTCCGAACCGTCGTATTCGCAGAGCAATTTCCATTTTCCAGATCGGATGGCAAGATCGGGTAAATCTTTTATTCCATAAAATGAGTCTCTGTCTGGCGGTCGTCTGAAAAAGATATCCTGCTTGCGCGAGTTTTTTGATTTACCAAGGAGGATTTTCGGTAAAGATTCGCCGTCAAAAGAGATTCCTTGAGGAGTGGGAGTATCACATATTGTAAGAAGGGTAGGGACAAGGTCGATGGCAGAGAATACGGAATCTCGGTTAACCGTACCAATGGCTTTTTTAGCCATCATTCTCGGCGCCCATGCCACGAGAGACGATCGAATACCTCCTTCGAAGAGATGAGGCTTGAATCCACGAAAAGGTCCGGCGACACCAGCTCCTTGTTCAGGTCCATTATCCGAGCAGGCAAGGATTAGAGTATTCTCGGCAAGTTCAGGGTCATTTTTCACATAATCGAAAAGCTTGCCTAATTGACGGTCCATTTCCTCCAAAACAGAAAGAAAGAGCTGGCGCTTGGAACTGTCTTTCCATTGCTCCACTGGTGGCCAAAAAGGGGTATGTACATCGTCAGGCCAGAGATTGAGGTAAAAAGGTTTCTTGTCCTTTTTCGCCTGTTGGATGAAAGGAACGGCGGCATCGACGAAGCCCTCAGTGATTTTTGATCTTTGCATCCATATCGCACCTTTGCCCAGAATTTCCGCATGTTCCCAAATTCGACCTGGTTTCTTCGGGTCCTGTCCCGGTTTTAGCGTGAGGGGCAGAAGTTTGGGGCCCATACCTTCAAAATTGGTTAGCGATTGATCAAATCCATATTCTGATATTTCCGGTGCGTCGGCCACATTGCGCTGGCCGCCCATGTGCCACTTTCCAAAGTGGCCAGTTGCATAACCAGCCTGTTGAAGAGAACGCGAGAGCATGGGAGCTTTGGGGTCGAGCCATTGGGCCATGCCGCGCTTTTTGTTGTGGTCGCGATTACTGAGGTAAGAAGTGATTCCCCATTTTTGTGGATACTGGCCAGTTGAAATAGCTACTCGTGAAGGGGAACAGATAGGGGAATTGACATAGAACTGGTCGAACCGTAGACCCTCATCTGCGAGACGATCGATGTGTGTCGTATTGGCGTCCTGGTTTCCAAAGCAGGAAAAGTCGCCCCATCCCATATCGTCTATGAACACGAGAATGATATTTGGTTTTGTTGCGGCCGTTACACCAGAAAGGCAAAGCGTGGTAAAGAGGAGTAATTTAGAATACATAATAAATAAACTCTGAATTCTAACAATTCAGTGCAACCAACAAAAGGATTTACTTTTTTTTTATTATGTTTTGTTATGGAAATAACATTAATTTAAAAACTTATGAAAATACTCACTCTCTTCTCCTTTATTTTTTTAACCCTCTTCTCTTTTGATTCCCAAGTATCTGCCGATGGACATAAAGGAAAGCTTCGTGATATTGGTGAACGAATTAAAAAAGCAGTAAAGTCTGGTGAGATCTCTGAAAAAGAAGGGTGGTCTAAATGGAATGCAGTTGTACGCGAGCACGGACATGACGAGGATGAGCAAAATGAGGACGAAGAAAGAGAAAGACTCCTTCGTGAGATCGAAATTCGTCAACTTCACCTTGAACTTGATCGAGTTGAGCACGAACAAAATTTAAAGAGGAAAGAACTTGAGCACCAACTTGAAAGAATGGAACGAGACTTTGATCGCGAACGTGGCGAGTGGGATATGGAACGGATGCAACTTGATAAACAGCGCGAGTCAATGGAAAGACAATTCCGAGGAGGATTTTCCCAAGGCCGACATGTTCAAAATATTCAATCAAGAAAACCAGAATGTAAATCCTGCCAATCTGAAAAGGGCAAAAAACTTTCGGGGATTTCTAGAAATAGCAAAGGAAAGAAAAGTAGAAGGTAAGTTTTTTTAGTCCATTTATATTCAATTTGAAAAATGGCGAAAATTTTTGCTTTATAATTTAATATTCATTATGAAATGGAGTTTCATCAAAGAATGGAACTAAACACTTTGAGCTGATTTAATACGGCCTGTCAGTTGGCCTAATTTCTTCTGACTCATTTACAAAGAAAATTATTGTAATTGCCCTTGCCTGAGTAGGTATCGCAAGACTTTCACCTTACGCTCGTAAATTGTTTCGCACATAGTTTGACGAAACTTTTCGTTAATTTAATTTGACTTGACGAAACTTTTCGTGGATGAGTTTTATATTACTACGAAATTGACAATTAAAAATAAGCTTAAGCCGACTGTCTCAGAGATCAAAATCTTGGATGTAATTTGGGCATTAAAATCAGCCACGGTTCGTGAGGTGTACAACAAGTTGTCAGAATTTGAAAAAGTTGGATACACGACGGTATTAAAATTCATGCAGATCATGACTGATAAAGGTTTTTTGGAAAAAGATGACACGGTTCGGCCTCAAATTTACAAACCCGCCGTACCGCAGAAGGAAACCCAACGATCATTAGTGCGAGATTTACTAGAGCGTGCTTTTGGAGGTTCTGCCGGATCTTTGGTTATTCAAGCTTTATCGATGAAGAATACGACTCGGGAAGAATTGCATGAAATTCGCGAACTGATTGACCAATTGGAGGAGGACGCGACTTGAACTTTTTTGATCGAGATCTTCTGAGTATTATTGGCCTGAGTTTGATCGACTTTCTTTGGGTTGGTACTCTCATTGGTTTAGCTGGAGCCCTCTTGCTTTTTGTTTTGCGTGATCATTCCGCTCGTGTTCGTTACTGGATCTCAACTTTTTTTCTATTTTCCATCCCAGTCGCTTTTTTGTGCATCCTGGCGGATAGACAAATTGAAGTTTCATCGTTTTCATACGATTTCATTAAAACTTCCTCTTTGAAAACAAGCTTAGTCTCTAATTCTTTTCCTTTATCCTTGGAAACGATTTATCTTCGTCCAGATAAATTATTTTTGTCCTATCATTTCCCTGAAGCTATTACGTGGTTTTGGATTGGAGGAATATTTTTGATGTATATTCGCTTGAGTAGGCAGTGGTTCGAATGCCATCTTCTCAAAACTCGTATGACTTACGAGCCCTGTATCGAATGGAGAAAAACCTTTCAGGATGTAAAGCAGCAACTAGGAATTAAGAATCGTGTCCAAATGCTTCGAAGTGATAGTGCGACGAGCCCAATGGTGATAGGATTTCTAACCCCTTTGATTATTATTCCAACCTCTACCTTTCTTGGACTTCCTCCGGAGCAATTAAGGTCGTTACTGGTCCATGAGTTAGCGCACATTAAGCGCCACGATCATTGGATTAACTGGGTACAGTTGATGATCGAATCGATCTTCTTTTTTCATCCAGCAGTTTGGTGGCTTTCTTCACGAGTTCGAATTGAACGAGAATATTGTTGTGACTTAATCGCGGTTGAGAAAACGGGAAATCCATCTCATTTAGCTAAAGCACTTGCTCAATTGGAGGCACATCGGCTATCCATTTTATCGACTCAGTTGAGTGCCAATGGAGGTTCCCTTAAAGATCGAATCACTCGTATTTTATCAATTAATCAACCTTCTCTTTCCCCAGATATTCTTAAACCCAGAAAATCCATTATGAAAAATACTACTATCGGCACACTCATATTTACCATCTTGATAAGCGGAGGAATATTCTTTGTTCAGGCAAAGAAAAGCGAAAAGAAGCAACGAACTGAACATAAAGAGAATACAATACAAAATCACGATCGCGAGAAAAAGGGTTCCGCGCATTCTGATCATGAAACTGCGGATCGCAGAAGGAAAGATAATGACCACGGGGATGATTCTAGGACCATGCATGATGAGTTGCGAAAAAATGAACGCAAAATCCACGAAGCTATTCATAGTGGAGCAATGTCGAGGAAAGAAGGCACAGAAAAGCTTAGCCGAATACACAAAGAAATGGCAAAGAAGCAAAAAGCTCAATTTTGGCAAAATGTGAAGGGAGAGATCGAGGGTGCTGTACGTTCGGGTAGATTGTCTCGCGAGGAAGCAAATGAGAGATACGAGGAAGTGAAGGCAAGGATGGAGCGTAAGGAAGAAGTTGCCAAGGAACTTGAGAATGAGATTGAGGAGAGTATGGCAGAACTTCGTGAAGCAGTTGAAGAGGGAGAAATATCGGAAGAAGAAGCGAGACTAGAAGGACATGAAATCCGCTCACATTTACACCACGAGATTCAAATGGCACACTTTGAGATTGATTTGGACGCCGAGGAAGTTCTTTTCGACAAGGCAGTTGAGGAAGGTGAAATAAGCGAGGACGAAGCTGAGGAAAGACTTGCCCTAATGCAGGACCGAATGGAAAATATGGAAATGGAGTTTCATCAGAGAATGGAACGCGAGGAGGAGGAAGAAGGTCATGATCGAGACGCGCACTGGGAAGAGGAAGAGGAATTGTGGGAACAGGTTGCCCGGGGGATGAAAGCAGCGGTACGCTTAGGAAAAATGTCCGAGAAGGAAGCCCGGGGAATTTGGGAAGACTGGAAACAGGATGTTGAAGATGAAGGCAAGGAGGAAGAATATTAAAATAACAATGAAAACCATTTTAAATATTTTCATCTTACTTCTATCTGCAGGAGTACTTCTAGCGGGAATAAAACCTGAGGATAAAAGTGAATATACCAAGAATAAGGATGTTGGATTAGAAGCCCCTAAATATGCGGAAGTACTGTTTGACGGGACGATGAATTCCGTTCATGAAAATTGGGAAATGTGGCCCAAGAAAGATATGGAAATTACTTGGAAAGTCATGGATAACCCGAATGGAAAAGGGAAGACTCTGATGACGAACGGCGGGAAAAAATGGGGTACACATGATCTGGTGACCAAGAAGAAATACACCGATTACGAAGGTCATGTTGAATTTATTATGATGGGTGCCCGTGGAGATAGAAAGCCTGACGGTTACACCAACAGTGGAGTCTACATGCAGAACCGCTATGAAATTCAAATTGAATCACCCAAGGGAAAAAATATTGAAGACCCTTACAATTGGAAAATCGGCGGACACGGAATCGCTGCTTTCTGCATGGACCGTGTACCCGACCGGAATGCGTGGCGTCCAAATGGCCAGTGGCATGCCTTTCATTTTATTTTTAAGGATGCGAAGTGGAAAGGTGAAGAAAAGATTGCCAATGCCCGGGCCACCGTTTGGTGGAATGGAATTAAGGTCCATGATAATGCCGAAATCAAAAAAGCAAACGGTGGAATCAAGATCACCTCTGCCCCTGGAGGGTTGAAACTACAGGAACACGGTCAGGATGTTCGTTTCCGAAATGTTTGGATGATCGATCAAAAAAAATAGACCTGAACTTCAATTCAAGTCCTCATTTATTTTCTGAGTATTCAATTAAGAGTGGGGGATTAGAAAGGAAAATTTTTAAATTCCCTGTGAATCCTGCTCATTATTTTATTCCCGTATTTGCATTCTTCTTTTCATTGTTCAGCACTGTAAAAGGGGTTAATTGGCCCACGCCTTATGTTCCTTGTCCCGTTCTTTCTGACAGATTGTTTTATTTTACCCAGTCCAATCAAACGATTCTTTCCTGTGTGGAAGAGAATACTGGAAGGGTTAAGATTGAACGAACTAGGTTGCCGGGCTTGTCGAATGTATATGCTTCGCTCGACGGTACGGACGATCATATTTATATTATTGGTCGATATTGAAAAACCGCGGTGATTAAGAAATCAGAAAAGTCAGTTAGTCTCCACCAACTCTCTTGAAGGTCGTTTCGATGCATTCCCAGTAACTGTGGGTGATAAGATTTTCTTGCGCGGGCATCATTTTCTTTACTGCATTGGTAAATAAGCTTTGCTAGGAAAAGTAATGAAACAGTCATTCTTTCTTTTCTTTGTCTGCCTTTTCTTTACCGGAGTCATACGATTGATCGCCAAGTCACCCAATGTCATTCTCATGATGGCAGATGACTTGGGATACAACGATTTGTCATGCTACGGGAGTGAGCGACAAAAGACTCCTGTTCTCGACCAGTTGGCTAGTGAAGGCATTCGCCTGACTAATTTCTATGCTGGGGCCACGGTATGCACGCCCTCGCGGATGGCCTTGCTCACGGGAGCCTATCCTCCTCGTTTGGGCTGGAATGGTGGAGTGGTCGGTCATGGACTTAAGACCCATAACGGTTTAGCTCCCCAAGCCCGGACCATGGGTGAGGTATTCAAGAAAGCCGGTTACAATACAGCCCTGATCGGAAAATGGCACTTAGGGGATACGCCTGAATTGCATCCCGAAGGACAAGGGTTCGATCTGACCTATTTTATTGACAAGAGTAATAACCAGACAAAAAAGCTCTGGCGGGGAAGAGAACTGGAAGCTGATCCTTTCAATAACCGTCGCCTGACGGAAAATTTCGTAAACGAGGCGATTAGATTCATTCGATCAAACAAGAGCACTCCCTTCTTTTTGTACCTGCCTTTCAGTGCTCCTCATTTTCCCGCTCAATCCCACCCCGAATGGGAAGGGAAATCGGCCAATGGGGCTTATGGAGATGTGGTGGAGGAACTAGACGGACGAATTGGCGATATCCTGAAAGTCCTACGCGATGAAGAGTTGGAAGCCAATACCATCGTGGTTTTTCTTTCGGATAATGGAACCGAGCCTGGACAGAAGAAATGGGGCAGAAGTGAGCCATTCCGAGGAATGAAATGGAGTTCATTGGAAGGCGGTACGCGAGTTCCCTGTATCATTCGCTTACCTAATGTGATCCCTGCTGGTGAAGCAACTGACAAGTTAACCACTGCGATTGATCTGTTGCCCACCCTCGCCAGTGCCTGTGAAATCAAGTTAAAGGAGGGACTGGGCATCGTTCCTAAGATTGATGGTGTGAATTTGTGGGAAAGTTTTTTGGGAGAAGCTCCTGTTCACCCACGAACAAACCTGCTCTATTGGAATGGTTGGGCCATACCACAGGCCATCCGCGTTGAGAATTGGAAACTTTATTTTGATCTGGTAAATGAAATTGAAGGTTCAAATAAGGGACCAGTGCTGGTTAATCTTAAAGACGACCCTGGGGAAACTATTGATCTGGCTCAGAAGTTTCCCGAAAAGGTGGAGAGTATGAAAGCTCTAGCAAGAGAGCAGCTTTTGGAAATTAAACAAAATTCCATTCCTTTGGGCGGACCTCCCCATTCGAAAAAACAAAATCCAAAGGGCTCGGTCTGGCTGAAGTGAAAAGACGGACACAGTTGCTTTTTTTATTTCTTATTCTTACTTGTATTCTTCAGGGAGAGAAAAAGCCCAATGTTCTCTTTATTGCTATTGATGACTTAAATGATTGGGTCGGTTGCCTTGGCGGACATCCCCAGGCGAAAACTCCAAATCTCGATCGGTTAGCTGCTTCCGGTATCCTCTTCAACAATGCCCACTGCCCAGCACCTGCATGCAACCCATCGCGCTCGGCAGTCTTTACAGGTGTTTCTCCTCATGTCTCCGGTCTTTATCGTAATGAGCAGAAGATGCGGGATGTATTGCCCAATGCCGAACTTTTACCCTTAACTTTCTCCAAGGCCGGATACTGGTCAGGTGGTTCGGGTAAGATGTTACATTATATAATCGATGCCCCTTCATGGGATGAATATTTTCCACCTAAGAAAACGGACAATCCTTTTCCTCGAACCTTGGCACCGCCCCAACGTCCGCTGAGTCTGGCACGGGCGGGCTCTTGGCAATATTACGAGACCGATTGGGGGCCTATTCATTCTACAGATCAAGAATATGGTGGTGATTATTCGGTGGCACAGTGGGTCGGAGAAAAATTATCCCGACAATGGAACCAACCTTTTTTTCTAGCCTGTGGAATTTACCGCCCTCACGAACCATGGTTTGTACCCCAAAAGTATTTTGATCTATTTCCCATTGAGGAAATAGAGTTGCCTCCTGGTTACTTGGAGAACGATTTAGCTGATTTACCAGGTGCGGGTGCTAGGCTTGCACGGAATCGTTACTTTCCACACATACGTGAACAAAAGCAATGGAAGCATGGGATTCAGGGATACCTTGCTTCCATCTCGTTTGCTGATGCCATGCTCGGTCGTGTATTGGATGCCTTGGAGGAAGGACCAAATGCAAAGGATACGATTGTGGTTTTGTGGTCCGACCATGGCTGGCATCTTGGAGAAAAGGAACACTGGCAAAAGTTTACCCTTTGGCGAGCCTGCACCCGTGTACCCTTAATTATTCGAGTTCCTGAGCAGACACTTGGTTTAGTTGCAGGTACTAAATCTGCTCTTTGTTCAAAACCGGTCAATCTGCTCAGCCTTGCCCCTACATTATTACAGTTGTGCGGGATTGAACCTTCTTCAAAACACGATGGTCCGAGCCTTGTTCCACTTCTTCATAATACGAATGCCAAATGGAATCATGTTTCTATAACTCATTTGCAAAATCCAGGAAGCTTTGGCCTTAGCGATGAAAAATGGCGTTATATTAAGTATACAAACGGAGACGAAGAACTCTATAATATCCAAAACGATCCATTTGAATGGAAGAATTTGGCTTCAAAACAAACATTCGCCAATGTTTTGGATCAATTAAGAAAAAAAGCACCCACTAATTTTGCCAAACTTGTTAAGCCTACTTTAGAAAATCATACTTCCTTAGAATGGCATTCTTTAAAAGAAAATATAAAGGCACCATCTTCAAATCCATCCGGGAATTCATTTGATGTGATCTTCATTAACCAAGGAGGACGAAAGGTTGAACTTTTTTGGATCGACCGAGAGGGTGCTAAAAAACCCTATGCCCAAATTAAACCCGGAGAAAGTAAAGTGCAAAGAACTCGATTGGGTGCGGTATGGATGATTGCGGATGCGACCCTCTCCAAAAGAAATAAACCGTTGGGTTATTTCAAGATTGATCACCGTGATTCAAAAGCGTTAATTACATACTTTTAACTTGGTGTATAATGAACACAAAAAATAGTGATTTTATATTCGTAATCAAAAAAAAGTTTTGGTTGGTGGGAAGTTATTTCTGTTTCACTTTGATTTGCAGTGGTCAGGACTGGCCGACTTACAACCAATCAGTAAACGGTTGGAGATATAACACTAGTGAAAATTCTTTATCGGTAGAGAACATATCTGAGCTCTCCCTGAAGTGGCAGTTTCCACCTAAAGACTCGAAGAGAAAAGTGGGCATGGTATGTGCCACACCATCAGTGGTGAATGGATTTGTTTATTTTGGAACTGCTACATTCCCCGCTTTTTACAAACTAAAGCCAAGTGGAGAATTAGCCTGGAAGTTCCAACTTGGTAGCGAGGATGAAAAAATTCGCTTTAAGGAAATGGAGAGCCAGGGTTTAGTTCCGAGAGGCGGGGTTTACAGCTCGGCTTTAGTCACGAAAGATGCTGTTTTTTTTGGAAGTGTAAAGGGAACGGCTTATTGCCTGGATCGTAAAACTGGAAAAGAAAAGTGGCGGGTTGATTCCCGTGCCCAAGGATTCCCCGGAGTACATCATGCCAATGTGATTATGGCATCCCCGATTTTTTGTAAAAATCAAGTTATCTTTGCCGGTGGTGCACTCGAACATTCACAGCCAAAAGATCCAAAATACGAATGTTGTTATGGCCGTGGGTTCGTCATGGCTTTGGACCCAAACAATGGAGATATTCTTTGGAAGTACGATGTTGGTCCAACGCCCGAGAAGTTTGACCCTCCAATTGTTATGAAATCATGGGTGGGCACACATACTTTCAAATACGGGCCATCAACAAGTTCGGTTTGGAGTACCCCATCTTTTGACCAAGAAAGCGGTCTATTATTCTTTGGTACGGATATTCATAATTCACCAAGAAAACCAACCAAGGAAGATCCTAGGAATTATACCAAACATTCCTCTGCGGTTATTGCTTTGGATGCATTTACCGGAATGGAAAAATGGGTAAAGCAAATCAATCCGAATGATGTTTGGAATCATTCGATGTCTGGGTACGATCCGAAGACTGGATATAAAGACCAGTCGATTGGTGATACACCTAAGGTTGTATCGGTTAACTTAAATGGCAAGGAGGTTAGGGCGGTTGGAGTTGGATGTAAGAATGGCGGTTTTTATCTTCTCCGACTAAGTGACGGGGGAATTCTAAATCACACACCAATCTATACTGGTCCTCCAATGGATAATCCGAAGATCAATCCTAGAACACTTGCCTTACCCAGTAGCATTGGTGGTTTGCAGACTGGTTGTGCCACGGACGGCAAGGCATTCTATGCCAATGGAATTGACTGTATATTTAAGGTAAGGCATCCGACCCGTCGTTTGGAACCGCCCACGGGTGGACGAGTGACATCAGTAAATATGGATTTGAAAAAGGAGAATTGGCGACATGAACGTCCATTAGTTTCTTGGGTGGGTGGAACGAAGAAAAATCCCCTTTTTCGAAATACTGGAGACCCGGTGGCATCTGGAATAGCTTTAGCTAATGGGGTGGGTTACTTTACCACTTTTTCGAGTAATAAATTAGTGGCTGTTGATTTAAAAAACGGGGTATCTTTAAAAGAAATTTATTTGGGCCCTGTCCTTGCGGGTCCCTCGGTTTCGAGGGGCAGGGTATATATTGGAACAGGAAACACACACTTTACCCGAAGCCCGAAAGAAGCTTATTTTCCTAAAAGCCCCTATGGTATCCTTCATTCTTTTGGTCTCCCACAGGAAGATGAAGTGGACCGAATGGGAGCGGGTAATGAATAAATCAAAAGGATCAATCGAATGAAAAAACTAAGTACATATATCTGTTTTATTTCAACCGGGCTGACCTTTTTTATTTCAGGAGTAAGTCTGATTGCAAATGCTGGTGACGACGCAAAACAGGCATTTCATAAAAAAGAAGTATCCATTTGGAGCGATGGTACGCGAATGTATGGTGATTTGTATTCCCCAAATAATTTGCAAAAAGGACAGAAACTTCCCGCAGTAATTTTTGTCAATGGAACCGGTGGAACCAAGGGGAAACTTCCAACGAGGATAGCCCCTCAGGTCGTCAAAAAGGGATTTATTTTCCTCGCATTTGATTATCGGGGCTGGGGAAAGAGTGAAAGTCGTTTATTAATGACCGAAAAGTTGCCCATCGCGGATAAGGACGGATTAGTCGATGTGAAAGCACGCCCCATTCGATGGCAGATGGATTTCCCCGATCAGATTATGGATATACGCAGTGCCATTTCCTTTTTAGAGGGTGAAGAACATGTAGATTCTAAGAGAATTGGGCTTTATGGAACCAGTTATGGGGGAGGCTTGGTGATTTGGGCTGCGGCCCACGACCCACGGGTTCGATCAGTGGTGGCCCAGGTGCCGGGAATGGGGGTATTTAAGTACCGTGAGGCTTGGCAACAGAAAGCACATAAATTAATGATTCAACAGGCCCGTGGAGAGACGGAGCCCGTTCCTTATAAGGATGGAGCACCCGGAGGAAAAATGTCTACCTATGCCCATATGCGTTATAACCACGCTAAAAATATTGGATACAATCCAATTGATGCAGCAGATCAACTAAAAGTACCAACTTTGATTATCGATGCGGAAAAGGAAGAACTGATGGACATCAATGAAAATGGAGGAAAGGTTGCCAAAATTCTCAAGTTTCATGGTGTGAAATCCGAATATAAAGTACTCAAGGGAATCGGACACTATGGCGTGTACCGGGAAAAATTTAGTGAGTGCATAAATTTGGCAACCGATTGGTTTGACAAGAATATGTGAATTTATGGCAACTATTTCTGCCAGGGCATATCGCCCGATTTTTGCAGATGAAGCATTAGTTTATTAATCAGTCTTCGGGCAACCGGATGGGTTGCCGGTTTTGGGCTCTGCTCACTGGGGTCCTCTTTCAAATTGACCAGTTGCATAGGTTCGAAGGGATGATTTTGTAGCAGTTTCCAGTCACCCTCGCGAATGGCATAGTAAGCTCTTCCCTGATATCGAAAATTTCCTTCCCGGCGGACCCAGATCAGCGTGCGGTTGGGGTCGCCTTTTTTTCCTTTTAACCAGATTGGAGCCAAACTTTGGC
>CAYLIJ010000034.1:0-27384 GCA_964383925.1 uncultured Puniceicoccaceae bacterium | reverse complement strand
CCTTTTTATCTTTTCTGATTAACCAGACATTATGTTCGCGAATAACCAATTTTGATGGTGTATTAGACTTGAGCTTTGGCGGGTCAACTTTTTGTTTCATCGCAACCTGTCGGGAGTGTAAATTAATTCTAGCGATACAGTCCCGATTAGAGGCGACAAATATACCGGTCAGGTCGTTGGCGGAAAAATCGAGGACCCATTGATGACCCGTAAATGTGGAGATCGATAATTCTTCTTTGGGCGGAATTGTACCGTAGTTCTTGAGATCGCCTTCAATATCGACCCAGTATACACGGACTGAACGGTTGAAAGAATTTTTGAAGGTGATGGAGACATTTTCGGAACTGGAGGGACTGCGACCCCAGAGTGATTGAGGAGGAAGCAAAAAGGGGCTTTCCTCGTTCTTGGGTGAGTCTAGAGTTTTTGACTTTTTGGATTTGCCGATCTTTCCATCGATGAACTTCTCGGAGGCAGTCTTTCCTTTTCCGGATTTGAGGATGATTCCATTGTCCTTCCATCGATAATCCAATTTTAATGGCTGATGTGCCTCTTGAAATTTTGGGCCGATCTCGTCGGAGCGTGCATACCGATTGGCAATGGATTCACCGGTTTTCGGAGAATTAGCTAAAAGGGATAATGTAAACCCTCCCGTGGATAGAATGAGAAGAAAAAAGTAAGGAATAATTCGGTGATTCATGATTAATTGAAGGGCACCGAACGGACTCCGAAAAATATAGGTTTTTTAAGCGTCCTCGACGGTGGACTTGACTTTTAAATCACTGAGTTGACGATCGGTGGCAGTACCAGGACTATCGGTCATCAGGTCTTGACCCTTTTGGGTCTTGGGAAAGGCGATTACATCTCGAATACTGTCTTTACCGGCAAGTATGGTAACTAATCGGTCGAGACCCAGGGCGATACCACCGTGGGGAGGGGCACCGTATTCAAAAGATTCAAGCATGTACCCGAACCGACTTTTTACCACATCGGCGGGGATGTTGAGGACATCCTCAAAGATTTTCTTTTGCACATCGGGCTGGTGGATACGAATACTTCCTCCACCCAGTTCGACCCCGTTGAGTACGATGTCATAGTGTTGACCGCGAACTTTTTTGGGTTCAGTTTCGAGCAAGGGTAGATCTTCCTCAACTGGTGCGGTGAACGGATGGTGAGAGGCTACATAGCGGCCTTCCTCTTCTTCGAAATGCATCAGGGGGAAATCGATAACCCAGAGGAATTTCCAGTCTTTTGGATCACGAAGTTGTTGACCTCTTTTTTCTAAGAGGGTGGCGGCTTCCAAGCGGATACGACCCAAGATATTACAGGAACTGTCCCAGGAACCGGCTGCGAAGAATATGATGTCCCCATCTCCGACTTCGAGTTTGGTCTTGAGGGTTTCCTGCTCGGCATCGGATAAAAATTTGAGGATGGGGGATTTCCATTCGCCCCCTTCGGATTTAATAAAAGCGAGTCCTTTGGCTCCGAGTGATTTTGCGGTTTCTTCTAGGTGTTTGAGTTCGCCTTGGGTAATATCGGCAAGCCCCTTGGCATTAAAGGCTTTTACACTGCCCCCAGATTTTACGGTACCGGCAAATACTTTAAAGTCGGATTCGCGAAAGTCTTCAGAAAAGTCCTGAATTTCCATACCAAAGCGCATGTCGGGTTTGTCGGAACCAAAGCGGTTCATCGCTTCGTTGTAAGGCATGCGAAGAAAAGGAGTTTTGATTTCCTCACCCAGGGTTTCTTTCCATACAGTAGAGAGAAGGCCTTCAATCAGGGCATACATATCCTCGCGGTCGATAAAGGACATTTCGAGGTCGATCTGAGTGAACTCGGGTTGGCGATCGGCTCGAAGATCTTCGTCGCGGAAGCAACGGGCAAGTTGATAGTAGCGCTCAATCCCGGCGACCATTAGCATTTGTTTATACTGCTGGGGCGATTGGGGAAGGGCGTAGAATTTCCCTTCGTTCATTCGACTGGGGACCAAAAATTCACGGGCACCTTCGGGGGTACTTTTGAAGAGGATTGGGGTCTCAATTTCAAGAAAGTCCTGTTTGTCAAAATATTCACGAATCGTCATGGATGCACGATGGCGCAGTTTGAGTGTGTTGAGGTTGCTTTCACGGCGAAGGTCGAGGTATCGATAGGTAAGCCGGAGGTCTTCGCCCACTTTATCGGCAGTGTCGTCCATCGGGAAGGGAGGCGTCTTGGACTGATTGTGTACAATAATTGAACTGGCAAAGAGTTCGATATCTCCGGTGGAAAGATTACTGTTCTCCGTACCTTCGTCCCGATTGCGGACTTCTCCTTTTACTTCAATTACACTTTCAGGCTTCAGTTTGGGGAAGAGTTCGGAAAGGGTTTGATTTTCGGGATCGAGAACGACTTGGGTTTTTCCTTCACGATCTCTCAGGTCAAGGAAGAATACTCCACCATGATCTCGAAGGGAATCGATCCATCCAATGAGGGTAGCGGAAGATCCGGCGTTTTCTTTGCGAAGTTGATTACAGTGATGGCTACGTTTCATGCCTAATAAAATATAATAAAAATGAACTTCTAATGAATCAATCTGTTCATGGCAAGATTGGTATGCCTTGATCCAATGTTTTGAAATAATATTTCAAAGCATCAAGAGCTTATTTAAAGATTTTAAACTCGCCATTCATCAAGGTCTTGGCATGGGTTGGTTCTATGAGCAATAGGTTTGTAGTTATCATGGCAGGCGGGCGCGGTGAGCGTTTTTGGCCTCAAAGTCGTTTAACGCGTCCCAAGCATCTTCTTCCCATTGTGGGAGATTCTGCAATGCTTGCCCAAACGGTTAACCGTTTGGAGGATCTAGTTCCTGTGGCCAATATATTTGTAATTACAAATGTCGAACAAAGGAATGCGGTGTTGGAGAGCTGCCCGGAGTTATTACCCGAACGGGTAATTGGAGAACCGGAGGGAAGGGATACCGCAGCGGCAGTTGGCTTAGCCGCGTTATTAGTGGATCAGGAGGAAAAAGACGCGGCCTTTGTACTTTTGCCCGCTGATCATGTAATCGAGAATGGAGAAGGTTTTCGTTCGGTGTTAAGAAGCTCTTTTGAGGCGGCTGAACAAAATGACTACCTGGTCACAATTGGAATCAAGCCCAGCTTTCCATCTACTGGTTACGGGTATCTTTCTCAAGGTGATGAATTGGACAAGGTTCAGAATCGATCCGTTTCCAAAGTTGATCGGTTTGTGGAGAAACCAAACCTTAGCACAGCAGAGGAATATTTAAAACAGGGTGGATATTTTTGGAACGCGGGAATGTTTGTATGGAGACCGTCAGTTATTCTCTCTGCGATTCAAAAGCATGCCCCAGTTCTTTCTGATGGTTTGCAAGAATTACTGGCTGATTTTCAATCAACTGGTTCTCTGATTGGAGCGATGGAAAAAGTTTATCCGAATCTTGAGAAAATTTCTGTTGATTTTGCGGTAATGGAAAAAGCAGAGGGAGTGGTAATGGTAGAATCTGATTTTGACTGGGATGATGTCGGGGAATGGCCCGCAATTGAAAGGCATTATCCTGCAGATGAAAATGGAAATGTATTTAAAGGGGACGGTATTGCGGTTGATTCGAATGGGAACCTGGCTTTTTCAGAAAAAGGGCATTGTATTACTCTTTTAGGAGTGGAAGATTTAATTGTCGTTCAATCTGGTGACGCAACTATGGTCTGTCATAAAGACCGAGCACAAGAAGTGAAAGAACTAGCTCGAAAAGTGGGTGAAGCTCACCCCGATTTAACTTAAAAAAATGTCGGTTTTTCTTGGAGTCGATTACGGGACTAAACGGATCGGTTTGGCTTGGGCTGATGAACTTGGTATCGCTTTGCCAATAGGAGCTTTTCCGGGGGTAGAGGATGACTCGCATTTGGATGAAATTTCTGATGTTGTTTTTAAAAAGGGAGTGACTGAGATTATCGTTGGATACCCTATTCACATGGATGGTACAGTTGGGCTTAGGGCCAAGGAGGTGGATGTTTTTATCGCAACCTTGGAAAAGCGCTTATATCTTCCTGTCCATAGAGTTGATGAACGATTAACTAGTCTAGCGGCCGAGGAGGCGATGGGGCCTCAATCGTTAAAAAAGAAAAAGAAAAATCTAGGGAAAATAGATGCATCGGCTGCGGGATTAATTTTGCGGGACTTTATTGAGAATCGTAAGGTGATTCCACCCCCTCAAGTTGAAGGCTCAAAATGAACAATGAGGGTCATTCGGTGAAACGCTGGCGTTGTTTGTGTGCTTATGACGGAACCAACTATACAGGTTGGCAAAAACAACCCACTCAAGACTCTGTACAAAACCATATTGAGAATGCATTGAAGCAAATTTTTTCTGTCCCCATTCGGACAATAGGAGCTGGGCGAACAGACGCGGGAGTCCATGCGAATGGTCAGGTTTTTCATTTTGATCATGAATGGAAGCATGGGGAAGAAAAAATGCTTCAGGCATTACGATCGCACCTTCCTTCCGATATTAGCCCTCGAGAAATTAAAGAAGTTTCGCCCTCTTTTCATGCACTCAGTTCGGCAAAGGGGAAATGTTATCTTTATCGCGCCGTTATTGGATGGGCCATGCCACAGGATGAACGATTTTGCCTATCATTGAAAAATCAAAACCTTGACTTAGTTGCGATGAAAGAGGCGTCCAAATTCCTTGTGGGAAAACATGATTTCACTGCTTTTGCCGCCTCTCAAGGCAAGCAGGAAAAAGAGGACCCGGTAAAAGAAATTTGGCTTTTCGAGATTAGTTGTCACAAGAATGAAATACATTTTTTGGTCGAAGGTAGTGGCTTTCTGTATAAGATGGTACGCAGTATGGTCGGAGGTTTGTTGGAAGTGGGCAGAGGCAGAATTCAAGTTGATACAATTCAGGAAATTTTGCAAAGTTGCCAACGAACTGAGGTAGTTGTGAGCGCCCCGGCAAAAGGTCTTTGCTTACAGAAGGTGTATTACAAAAAAACAAGATTTTCAGATTTATGACATTCTATCAGAAATGTTTGAATGCTCTGTCTGATTTTGTATTTCCTGGAATTTGCCCGATATGCGAAAAAGCTCCCTATAAGGATGGACTTTCTTATATGTGTTTGGAATGCGAGGATTTATTACCCTGGATTCAAAAGAATGGTTGTAAGTATTGTGGTATTCCGATGAGTGGGTTTGACTTTATTGGACTGGTTTGTGCCGGATGTAGAGAAGACCCTCCTCGTTTTAAAGCAGGGAAGTGTTTGTTTCTTCTCGATCAAAATGGAAAGAAAGTAATTCATGAAATCAAATATCAAGGAGTTAAAGATGTACTTAAAGACTTACCAAGATGGTTGGATCGAAATCTTTCTTATCGAGAATTTTTGCAGGGTGCTGTCTTAATTCCAGTCCCTTTACATCCGAAGCGATTAAGAAAGCGTGGATTTAATCAAAGCTTATGGATTGCGGATGCACTAAAAAAAGAAATCGGGGATTCTGTTCAAGTTAATGATGCTTTAAAACGGATTCGAAATACCCCAACTCAAACTGACTTTGCACGGTTTGAGCGAAAAAAGAATGTTAAAAATGCTTTTGCACTGAAAAAGAAAAATTGTTTAGATGTTCTGGATAAAATTGTTTTAATTGATGATGTTTACACAACGGGAGCGACTTTGGATGAATGTACAAAGGCATTAATTCAAGAAGGCTTTCAAAATGTTAATGTTGCAACTTTGGGACATGGATAGCAAAAGATTAAATTATGGCCTTTTTTAGCAAACCGAAATATTCAAAAGTAGTTGTCAAATCCCGCGAAGGTGTGCCTAAGGGAGTCTTTACGAAATGCCCTGAAACTGGTGACATGGTTTTTGCCAAGGAGTTAAAGAAAAACTTAATGGTTGTTCCCTCGAGTGGTTACCATTTCCCATTGGCAGCCCCAGATCGTATCGAGTCACTAATAGATTCGGGTACTTTTGTGGAATGTGACGGAAATTTACGTTCCCTTGACCCACTTGAATTTAAAGGGCTCGCCTCTTACAAAGATAAACTAGATCAAAACCGTAAAAAAACCTCTCTCGAAGAAGCGGTTGTTTCTGGTGTCGGAAAAATCGACGGTCGATGGGTTAGCTTGGCAGTGATGGATTTTCGTTTTTTGGGCGGCAGTATGGGGTCGGTGGTCGGAGAGAAGATTACTCGAGCAATAGAGCGAGGTTTGGAATATTCTATGCCCGTTATTGTGGTCTCGGCTTCTGGAGGAGCACGGATGTATGAGGGAATACTAAGTTTGATGCAAATGGCAAAAACCAGTGCTGCACTTGCCCGGTTATCGGAAGCCAAAATTCCTTATTTTTCGATTTTGACTAATCCCACAATGGCTGGAGTTATGGCCAGTTATGCTACTTTGGGCGATGTGATTATTGCGGAGCCAAAGGCTTTGATTGGATTTGCTGGCAGACGAGTGATTAAGGAGACTACTCGTGCTGACTTACCAGCAGGTTTTCAGACCTCGGAATTTTTACTTGAGCATGGATTGGTAGACCAAATTGTCGATCGGCACGATTTGCGTGATCGTTTGATTACTCTGATTGGTCATTTGGGATCAAAAGTAAAATCCAAGGAACCAACCAATTTATTATCCAGTTTAAAGAAGCCAGTAACAAAGAAAAAAGCGGCTCCCCGAAAAACTGCACCCTCAAAAAAACGGTCGGCACCAAAATCAAAGTAAACCGAAATTTTCACCAGAATTAGTTGGTGAACGAAATATTGTCATATTTATACAGTCTCCGTAATCGGGGGTCCAATTTTGGCATAGATCGAATGGAGAGATTTGTGCAATTGATAGGGAATCCACAAAATGATTTTCCAATCGTTCATGTTGCGGGTACGAATGGTAAGGGTTCAGTTTGTGCAATGCTAGACTCTATTTATCGAGCAAATGGTTACAGGGTTGGACTTTTTTCTTCTCCTCACTTAATCGAATTGGGGGAAAGGGTACGAGTGGATGGGCAAAATATTACTGAGACTGAAATTCAGGATTGGGTGAGACATTTAAAACCGATCGCTCAACAAATGGAAGATGATGGAGTGGGTGACCATCCCACATTTTTTGAATTCATGACCGCAATTGCCTTTTTAACTTTCCAAAAAAATAGGGTAGATCTTGCAATTATAGAGACTGGATTGGGGGGGCGTTTAGATTCTACTAATGTTGTCACGCCCGAAGTCTCCATTATTACCACCATTTCGAAAGATCACTGTTCAATTCTAGGAGACACCTTGCTAGAGATCGCAACTGAGAAAGCAGGGATCATTAAAAGGGATGTTCCAGTTCTTATTGGTAATTTACCAAGTTGTGCTGAGGAAGTTATTCAAAAGATAGCGGCTCAACATAATGCACCTTTTTATCGCATTTCGCACTTACAAGAAGAGTTGCCCATTACTAACTTGTTTGGCTCTTATCAAAGAAAGAATGCCGCACTTGCGCTTCGATCAACCGAGTTATTAGAAAAAAAATTCCCGATTGAGAGCAATCTTACTAACAAAGGGATTAACTCAGTTGAAATTCCTGGACGTTGGCAAATTATCGAAGGTTCACCAAGAATTATTTTAGACGCCTGTCATAATTCTGATGGTGCAGTTTGTTTAAAAGAAAACCTAGAAACATTGGATCAAAAGCCAGAAATCTGGGTCGGTGTTCTTGGAGAAGACCGAGCTGAGGACATTATAAAAGTAGTGGCAGAGTTTGCAGGTTCACTTAAACTTTTTGAAGTGCAGCAACCTCGTGCATGTAGTATTCATTCTCTTCGTTCTTTAATCCCAGATTCTTTTACTGGTGAGGTTCTTGCTTTTGACTTGGAAAAAGCAAAAAAAGAATTAAGGAAAGCTTGTTCAAATAAAACAATTCTAGTTACTGGATCTATTTATTTGATTGGTGATGTTCTTGCTCTTCTTGCTGACCAAGATTTAGATTCAAAAGTCAATTGGAACGATTTACTTTGATAATATTTAGTATGTGATTATCAACGATTTTTGCACATTGTATGCTCTGATTTAGAGGTTCATTTTATGAGGAAATTAATAATGTTTCTAATCATATAAGTTACTTTTAGTCGCATATTAAAGACCTGGTACTTTTGAGATGTGTAGGAATTAGTTTTTGTGAATAAGTAAATTAATAACTACTGATAACTTTGTCTTGGAAAAGTATAAAAAATACGATTTTCTTGAGATTGATACATTAATATCTATCATGTTGATCTTTACTCATTCTTGATCTTAAAGTTATTCACACCGCTACATATTGTGTCTTCAAATACTTACAAACACTACATCTTGTGTGTATGTTAACAATTTTTTTGATAAAATCTCATTTTTTTCTTTTCTTTTCTCTTTTCAGAAGACAAGGTCATCAAATGCATCGGATAAAATTATTTTCAAAATTATTTTTCACCGCATTTTGAGTTAAGCATTAATTTTTAACAAAACTTTTAGAATATAAACAAACGAAATAGGGAATAATACAGATGGACAAAGAATTCAAAATTGGCGAAAAGACATTTCTTCTTAATGAAGAGAAAGCAATGCAGGCGTATCAAGAAAAACAAGTGATTAATGGGCGGGACACAATGACCTTTAATTTACTACCTCTTAAATACCAATGGGCCTACGACCTTTATCGTAAAATGAAGGCAAATCATTGGGAACCTGAAGATGTTCCGATGCAGAAGGATGTAGAGCAATGGAAAAGCCAAACTGAATTGAGTGACGCAGAACGTTGGATTATAATGATGGGGATCGGATATTTTTCGGCAGCTGAAGGTATAGTCGGAGATAACATACAGCATGTTGTTCGAGAGTTAGTAACTGCACCAGAATTAAAACTCGTATTGGGTCGGCATGCACATGAGGAAAATATTCATGCCGACAGTTTACTTTATATGATTAGTTCCTTGGGGATTAATCCACATGAATGCGAAGCAATGTTTGAGCAGGTGGAGACGATTCGTAGAAAAAATGAATTTGTAACTAAAGTTTCCAAAAATTTGAGAAGGGACATGGATCTTACTCAAACATCCCAAAAACAAGAGTTTGCGAAAAACATTTTTGTTTTTGGGCAGTGCATGGAAGGTACTCAATTCTATGGCTTATTTGGTATGATTCTCAGTCTTGCTCGCCAAAATAAATTTCCAGGAGTGGGTCAGATGTTCAGATATACACTTCGAGACGAATCCAATCATATTGAACTTTTTCGTAATCTTTTTCGAGTCTTGGTTGACGAGAATCCGGATGTTTGGACTCACGAATTCAAACAAGAATTGACTGATCTGATGAAAGAAGCGGTAGAGCTTGAAAAAGAGTTTATTCGTGACTGCTTACCAGTGAATTCAGTCGGATTGAGTGCAGATGAGTTTTGTACCTACATTGATTTTATTGCGGACCGACGCCTAAACGGAATTGGGTTGGATGTGCTCCATCCTGGTCTTGAAAATCCCTTCCCTTGGTTAGCGGAAACGATGGATGTAAAAAAAGAACAAAATTTCTTCGAAGGCCGTGTGACAGAATATCAAAAGTCCTCTGCTTTATCTGAAGTTTCTGACGACGAACTTTGATTGGTAAGTTCTAGTTTCTATTATTGTTAAAAATGTGTGGTTTAAAGGGGAATAGATAAAGTTATATGCGTAATACGATTTTCGATGAAGATAAATTGCTTGTAAAAGCAGCTGGAACACCAAGCGAGAATAAGCCTCGTTTTGACTGGGCTCAAGGCTTGGGTGATAACAGATTTGAAGTACCTAAGGTACGAATTACAGATGGCGCGGGTGATCGTGATTTCCATATCGCCGAGGTGGCTGAAGTCATCGGGGAGGCATTGACCAACCTGATGATATCTAGGGAAGAAAACGAAATATATACCCCAAAAAACCGGGAACTCGTGGTGGAGTCTGCCCGGATCGTCGCTGATCGCTTAATTGAGCGAATGGCCGAGGAGGAGGAAGGCGGAGCCCCCCGCCTCTCCTTTGACGAGCTATATCGTTTGATAGAAAAAGCATTGGTTGAGAATAATGCCTATGACGTGGCGAAGAGTCTTGTCTTTTGTCGTTCTAGCGAAGGCGGATCCATTCCGAATGATCACATGGTGGATCAAATTCGTTTAATTCGTCGTAGCGGACAAGTTGTGCCTTGGAATGCCTCAAAGATTGAAGTTGCAGTAAGAAAGGCATTTCTTTCTTTACAAACAGATTCTGAACCTGCGGTCGAACTCGCTCGTCAAGTTACCCTTAAAGCTCTATCTACTGGACAAGCATTTATCAATATTGAAGACATTCAAGACTTGGTTCAGGAAGAATTAATGCGTACTGGCCATTTTAAGGTTGCTGAATCTTATATCTTATATCGAGCCCGACGACGTATCGAAAGGGAGACGGGAGTAGACCAGGAGGAAGTTAAGCAAGACTCAATGATCGTTGTCCAAAAAGACGATGGATCCACTTTTTTCTGGGACGGAATTGATCTAAAGAAACGAATTTCTTTTGCTTCGATTGGACTTAATTTATGCATCTCGATCGAGGAAATCGAAGAAAGTTTACGACGATCGGTCTTTTCTGAAATTAGTGAAGTTGATTTACGTAGAACTATTATTTTAAATTCAAAGACACTTATTGAAAAAGATGGTGATTTTGCAAAGTTCTCTGCCCGTATATTACTGACCTATGTTTATGAGGAAGTTCTGGGTTGGAATATTGCAGTAAACTCAATTGAAGATTTAAAAAGTTTTCATGTTAAAGGTCTCAAAAGTTATCTCAAACGAGGCGTTGAAATTGATCGTCTCGACGCCAAACTCCTTAAACTGGACATCAAAAAGCTTGCTGACGCACTTGATCCATCGGCCGATCTTGATTTTGATTACTTGGGGATTCAGACACTCTATGATCGATATCTAGTGGTCGATAAAACTAAAGAATCACCCAAAAGATTAGAAACTCCGCAATTGTTTTGGATGCGTGTTGCAATGGGCATATTTGCCCATGAAGAGGACCCTGAAGATCAAATTATTTCCCTTTATAATTTATATAAAAGTAGAAGGTTTTGTTCCTCTACACCAACATTATTCAATTCGGGAACTCCTCATTCCCAACTCTCATCTTGTTACCTCTACAAGGTGGACGATACTATTGAGTCAATTATGTATCGGGGAATCGCAGAAAATGCATTTCTTTCGAAATGGGCAGGTGGACTTGGTGGAAGTTGGACATCAGTACGTGGCACTGGTAGTCATATCGCAGGAACGAATGGTGAAAGTCAGGGCGTTATTCCGTTTCTTAAAATGCATAACGATCAATTGTGTGCAGTTAATCAAGGTGGTAAGAGAAAAGGATCGGGTTGTGCCTATTTGGAATCTTGGCATTGCGACATTCTTGAGTTTTTAGACCTTCGGAAAAATACTGGAGACGATCGTCGTCGTACGCATGACATGAACACCGCCAATTGGATACCGGATTTGTTCATGAAGCGGATGGAATCACGTGGAAATTGGACATTGTTCCGAAGTAATGAGGTGCCCGAATTACATGATTTATACGGCAAAGCTTTTGATAAAAAGTATGAAGAGCATGAAGCACAAGCCGAGAGAGGAGAAATTTGGTCTCATTCTATACCTGCTATTGATCTTTGGAAACAAATGCTTAAGTTGATTTTTGAAACTGGGCATCCTTGGATTACCTTCAAAGATACTTGCAATGTTCGTAGTCCTCAGGATCATGCTGGAGTGATCCATAGTTCAAATCTTTGTACTGAAATTACTTTGAACACTGGTGCTGATGAAACTGCGGTTTGTAATTTGGGATCAGTTGTTTTGGATTCCCATTTGACGAATGATGGATCTTTAGATCATAAAAAATTACGTGAAACTATCCGTATTGCAATCCGTGCACTCGATAATGTTATTGATGTAAATTTTTACCCCACCGACGCTGCGAAGACTTCGAACATGAGACACCGACCTATCGGACTTGGGGTTATGGGATTACAAAATGCTCTTTTTCGTAAAGATATTTCTTTTTCTTCTGAAGAAGCGATTGAATTCAATGATGAATTCATGGAAGCAATCTGTTATTATGCCTATGAAGCATCAAGTGATTTAGCCAGTGAGCGAGGAACTTATTCTTCTTTTAAAGGATCAAAATGGGATCGTGGGATTTTACCACAAGATACAATTGAAATGCTTGAAAAAGAACGTGGATGTGAGGTCGAAGTGCCCAAGGGTGAGAAAATGGACTGGTCCATTGTACGAGAAAAAATTGCTAAACATGGAATGCGAAACAGTAACGTTGTCGCAATTGCACCCACAGCGACGATTTCAAATATTATGGGATCATCCCCATGCATTGAACCCACTTATAAAAACTTATTTGTTAAGAGTAATCTTTCAGGAGACTTTATGGTTCTCAATCGCTTCCTAGTTGAAGATCTAAAAAAGCTTGATCTATGGAATAATGAAATGTCCGATCAATTGAAATACTTTGATGGTGAACTTTCCGATATTGCATCTATACCTGAAGAGGTCAAAAAGAAGTACTCCACCGCATTCGATGTTTCTTATGAATTTGTAATTGCAGCAGCTGCACGTCGCCAAAAATGGATAGATCAATCTCAATCGGTTAATCTTTTCCTCGGTCAACCAAATTTAAAAACTCTCTCGCATATGTACAGAGCTGCTTGGAGACAGGGTCTAAAAACCACTTACTACCTTCGAACACTTGGTGCCTCTAATATTGAAAAAGCAACGGTATCCTTAAATGAAGTAAAACCAATGGGTGATGTTGCTAGTGAACCATCTGCTAAGAAAGAATATACCGAAGCAGAGGCAAAAGCCTGTAGCATTCAAGCCATGATGAATGGTGAAGAGTGTGAATCTTGCCAATAATTAAATAATTCCGCTTTTCTCACATCGCTTGAATGTAAAAGATCGGTTGAGAAAATTTCTCTTTCAAAAACCTTTTTTGGACTCCGATGTATTTATTGCTTCAAATGCAATTGTGGTTGGCGATGTTAGGATTGGGAAACAGTCAAGTGTTTGGTACGGAAGTGTTTTAAGAGGTGATATTAATTATATTGAAATTGGATGTTTCTCTAACCTTCAAGACGGAGTTATCGGGCACCTTTCTGACCAGCAGCCCTTAATTGTTGGCGATTATGTAACTGTGGGTCACGGGGCAATTATTCATGCCTGTCAGATAGAAGATGAATGTCTAATAGGTATGAATGCAACTGTTCTTGATGGAGTAGTAGTTGGAAAACAATCAATCATTGCCGCAGGGACTGTCGTTCCGGTTGGAATGCTTATCCCTCCCGGTTCACTGGTTGCAGGTGTTCCTGGGAAAATTAAGCGAACCATGGGCAGTGAGCAAAGAAATGGAATAAAAAAATGGGCTGAGAAATATCTCCTAGTCGCTAAGGCTCATCTTGAATTAAGATCACTCTAGTCACGATCTTCGTTGGCTCCCTCCATACCATATTGTTTATAAAATTCGACTACTGATTCTTCAAGAGAAGGGAGCGGGTGGGTTCCGCCCACCGCTTCTGCACAGCATGAAAGGTAAGATCTAATTGCATTTTCTTTTGCATTTTTTTGTTCTGAAGAAAGTAATTTTATTAATGAAATTCGAGCTTCCATCCACTCTTCTTCGTCAAACGAATGTTGTAGCATTACCTCGCCCCATTTCTCGAGTTCAACCCCATCTAGTTTTTTAATACAATCCATAAAACAAATTTAATTTAAGTTCCTTCATTGGGCAAATCGATACTATTTTTAAAATATTTGTAAATTTTTCTTGGAGTCGAAGGTGGAAAATGCGTATGTTTAAAGAGCATATTCTTCATGACTTCTCAAACTGGCTCTCATCTGTATAGTAAAAGCAATCCCTATTGTTCAAAACTCCTTTTAAATAAGTTAATAACAGAAGGTTCTGATAAAGAAACCCGGCATTTCGAATTTTCACTTAAGAATAGTGGACTTAGTTATGAACCGGGAGATTCCCTAGGTGTCCTCCCAGTCAATTGCCAAGAAGTAGTCAATGATCTTCTTATCGCCACTTTTTTTACGGGTTCAGAACAAGTTGAAGTAGGTGAGGTCACTCTCAGTTTAAAAGAATCCTTGCTCTATAACTTTGCATGTACGGTTCTTAGTAAAATTCAAATTAAGAAGTTTAATGAGATTGCCCAGATTTCTGCGCTTGTAGAACTACTTAAAGTTGAGAATAAGAATGAACTAGTTGAATATATGTGGGGGCGAGAATTAATTGATTTGTTTAGGGAATATCCTCAACAGGGTCTTTCTGTAGACGATTTCATTAGCTTGCTTCGACCAATGCCTCCTCGGCTATATTCAATTGCCTCGAGTTTGAGTGCTCATACAGAAGAAGTTCACCTGACCGTTGCGGTGGTTCGGTACGATTCACATGGTCGAAAAAGAAAAGGGGTTTGCTCCTCCTATCTTGCTGAGCGAGTGGGGGAGACCATTCCCTGTTATTTTCATCCCAATAAGAACTTCAAGTTACCGGCAGATCAAAATACTCCCATTATCATGGTAGGGCCGGGCACTGGAATTGCCCCCTTTCGGGCTTTTATCGAAGAAAGAATGGCAACTGGTGCTTCAGGAAAAAATTGGCTTTTCTTTGGGGATCGCTCTCAAAAAACTGATTATCTTTATGGAGAAGAATGGATTCGTTATCAAAAGGAAGGAATTCTTAATGAATTAGATCTTGCCTGGTCGAGAGATCAGGAGGAAAAAGTTTATGTCCAGCATAAGATGTTGGAAAGAGGTGCAGAACTTTGGAATTGGATACAGGATGGAGCCGTCTTTTATGTATGTGGGGATGCATCCCGTATGGCGAAGGATGTCGACCAGGCATTGCGAACGATTGCACAGGAGCATGGCTCGATGTGTGAGGAGGATTCTGCTGTTTGGATCAAGTCACTACAAAAAGAAAAACGCTATTTAAAAGATATTTATTAGTGAGGGAGGTTGATTTTCTCTTGCCGAAATCAAAATAATTCTTGCTCCAAAAATCTTAAAAAAACCGAGATAAATTAATAGTTTTTTCTTTACAATAATTGATAATCAATTATCAGTAAGGGCTTATGTTTAAAATTCCTTGTATTTTTTCTTTAGTGTTAATCAAGATTATTTTCTTAGGAACATCTCTGTTTGCTCAAAGGGAATCGGAATTGGAACCGATGGTAGTCGTAGAAACGAGGTCACCTGTGCCGTTGAGTGAAGCGTCGCCATGGGTTACCAGAATTTCTGAGGAAGATTTTGAAAGCAGGCAAATTTATAATCTCGCGGATGCGTTGCGTTTTGTGCCAGGAATGACCATTGTTCGTTCTGGGCAAGCGGGTTCCCAAACTTCATTGTTTAGCCGAGGTGCAAATAGTGATCATGTTACTTTTCTTTACGAAGGAAGGAAATTAAATGGTGGTTTCTCGGGGACTTACAATTTAGGACAGGTATCCTTAAACGGAGTATCAACACTTGAGGTATTACGGGGGGCATCCTCCGTTCAGTATGGAGCACAAGGAATCGGTGGTGCAGTGATGTTGCGAAATAGTCCGACGGAAAAAAAGAGTACTTTGACGATGGAAGGTGGTTCTAATAATTCACTACACGGCGGTCTTGTCTTGGGGTTTAATGAATCTGAATGGAATGGTCGTGTTGGAACATCATTCAAAACGACTAATAACGAACAACCTTATTCCCAATTTGATAATCAATCGATGTCTTTTCATTTATCCAGAAGATTATCCGATGGCTTAGAGTTCGATTTTGTTGGTACTGGTTCGAAGAGTGATCTTAATTACCCTGGAAATAACAAAAGCCCTTCATACCCTGCGAGTGGTCAGTACCAAGATATACAGGATCTTCTTTTGTCACCCGGACTGAAATTGAATATTGGAGATTGGAAAGTCTCTTCTTTTTATTCCTATTCTAACGATGATTTGATTGGTAAGGATAGTTTTTCAAATACCACATATGAGGTTGATACTAATCTGTTCGATTTGCAGTTGAATGGGGAAGTTTTTGAGGTTATCGATCTTACTGTTGGAGGGTCGTATGAGGAAGACAGCTTTTTTAAAAAGGACAACTCATCGAATTTGGTAGATGTAGATGAGGAGAATGACTCCAAAAGTATTTTTGCGATTTCAACCTTTTCTGCATCGGAAAAAACTTTTCTGACATTGGGTATTCGGAGCGATGACTTTTCTGATTACGGAAGTGCATCCACTTGGTCTTCATCCTTAGAACATCGATTATCTGAAGCGGTAAGATTTACAGCCCGATATGCCACAAGTTTTTCTCCCCCGCAGGCAAATGATCTTTATGGTTTATTTGGAAATCCTAATTTAAATTCGGAAAAAGCAAACTCATGGGAATTTGGGATGAATCTAAAACCAAATGAAATTATCAATCTTCGATTATCCTATTTTGAGACCGAATTCGAAGATCTTATTGAATGGAGTGGATTTACTACTTCCAATGTTGGTGAAGCTAAATCGAAAGGATTTGAATCCGCTTTGGATGCGATATTTGGCAATTTCACATCCACTTTTACATTTTCTTATTTAGATGCCATGAATTCTACTTCTAATGAAAGATTATTGCGTAGACCAAGAATCGTTGGAAATCTCATCTTGCAACACTCAACTCAGGTCAAAACTATTGGAGTCGGACTAACTTGGTTACATGATACCATCGATTTGGACGGATCTACCTTTTCGAGGATTAAAGGAGAAGATTATACTGTTGTCCGTTTATATGGTGATCGTCAAATAAATGAATCAATCAAATTTTTTGGAAGAATAGAAAATCTTTTGGGTGAAGAATATGATGAAGCAGATGGTTATCCTGCCCTTGGATGCCAAGCGTACGCAGGACTTCGTTTTATCTTTTAACTGTTCTATTTTATAACGCATTCTGGGCAGGTTCCATAAAGCATAACCTCGAAACCTTGTACTTGAAACCCACTCGGTACCATGGCGGGTGGTGTATCAGATGTTGTGTCTTCCAAGGCGAAAAGCTTGTCGCAGGTCCGGCAGGCAAAGTGAACTTTGTCCTGCCCGTCTGCCCATTCGTAACGAGGTGGCTGACCCGGGTAGTCTACTCCTACGACTTGATTCTGCTCGGTAAGTAGCCTAAGATGACGATAAGTTGTTGCTATTCCAATTCGAGGACGATCCTGAACTGCTTTTTGATGTATTTCAAGAGGAGTAAGAGGGCGTTTCGCCTTCTTTATTACTTCGAGGATAATATTACCCTGTTGGGTTTTCCGCTTCATAGAAAATCAGGTTGATGCTTTTGGTGATTCTTTAAGCTGCTGCTTAAGCACAGACTGCGTATTTTTCTTTAGCGTTTGTACCTCCTGTTTAATTTCTGCATATGCTTCTTTTTCCATGCGGTCGATAAAAAGTATTCCATTGAGATGATCGACTTCGTGTTGGATACATCGACCGAGTAATCCATCGCACTCTAAAGAATGTGAGTTACCATCTATATCTTGATAGCGGACAAGAATTGATTCGGGCCTAGCTACATCGCCTTTTATACCAGGAAATGACAAACAGCCTTCCTCGTAATAATATTCATCGGATGGGAGAATATCAATTTTGGGGTTGGCAAGTCCCATAGGCATTAATAACTGAGGTGAAAGTGGTTTTCCATCCAAGATACAGGTAATTGGATAATCTGGATCACTGGGTACATCCACTACACAAAATTGAATAGAAAGCCCAATTTGCTGAGCGGCTAATCCAATTCCCTCCTCTTCGTACATGGTTTTAAGCATCTCCTTGTACAAATTTGATAATGTATCAGTAAACTCGGTGACTCTTTTCCCTTTTTTCTTAAGTATGGAATCTCCATAATGTGTGACCTTTAATGTCATAGATAAAATTTAAAGATGGAGGATAAGCAATTTTTACTTAAAAAAGTTAATATTGATTGTTAATAAAATGCGTTTGCAAAACAAAGGTATAATATAGATAATATGTTAAATTTTTAAATTTTGGAAACACTAAAAAAAAGTAAAGTTGGTAGTTTAATTCTACTACCCATTGCATTTATTTTGGGGATTCTTGGACTTGGCAGTCCTGTTTTCTTTTCCACTGTTTCTGAGAAAACATTGATAGATGTTGGGGAGGGGAGTAAGACGGTTGACCAGGAAATTGTTCGTCAGTTAAGGCAGAATAATTTGGGGCCAGCAGAAATGCTTCTCCCTCTGACTTCACTATCAAAAAGAAAGGGGTTTTCCGAATCTATTAGAGATAAAAAGAAAGCACATCCTGAGCTATCAATTTCTGGAGGCGGGAGTATTTTTGATATGTTGACTTTTAAGGATTATTTTGGAGGGCTCGATGAACATAATTTGAAGCGTGGTCGTTTCGAAGCATTCTTTGTTTATAATCGTGCGACAACCCGAGGGGATTTGAGGCAAAAATTAAGTGAAAACAGTTCGAATGATAATGTTCAAGCGGTATTACAGGGGATTCCCAAAGTATCAAGACCTGGTAATTTTTGGGCAAAAGTGCTCTCTGATCCTCGAGTTTCCTCTTTCTCTGGTGTCAAAATAGCCAATTTGATTGATTTCCCTTTTTTTCCTGACCGTCGAATAGTTCTTTCTGTCGGAGTTCGATTTCCTGGAGAATATGATCAAAATGCATCAGAGGCAGAAATTCGGGATCTTTGTATTTCAGATGCAAGGGCTTTGCTTGCTGAGTTTTCAAGTAATGCCCAATTTTTTAATGTACAAAGACAAGTGCCCGATGCTGTGGTTGAGAATGCGGATGGAAATGCTTCATTGCTGACAGGTATTGATTTTGCTCTCATTGGAAGAAACGCGGGAATGCTACGGGTTGGCAAAATGGATGATGGGGGGTATTCAGTTGTGGTGGGAGGCATAATCAATAATCAGGGCCAACTCGAGAAGCATGGCCGCTGGTTGCCTTATCCAATTCTTGTTCCAATGATGGTGGGTACCGCAATGTCGATTGAAAAAGAATATTTTTCTTCTGATGTTGAATACGATATTGGACGGCTTTCTCAAAGCATGCTGAAGGGAGACTTTGAATCCAAAGAAAAAATCCGCTCTTTTTATTGGGCCGCTCACCAATTAGCCCGTAAAATGAACCTCATGCAAATGGCTGAGCTGACCCAAGCTTGTACTGATCTACAAGCAGTTTTTGATCTTTCTGCTTTAATTAGAATGAGAAATCGCCCAATATCTGAATCAATCGGCCGAATTAAATCTGCCGAACAGGAACTTGGTTTTTTAGCTTTTGAAGAACGAGAGCAGGCCAGAAAGAAGCTAATTACTTTGATCGGTGAGAAGAAGATGATTGAAAGAAATTTTGAAAAGGATTTACGAACTATATACGGAGCCACATTACTCTCTTCCGATCCATCTGGTTTACTTCGTTATCTTGAAGGATATCCAGTTTTTAAAACAGATGGAGATAAGCAAGCTGCGGTTTATGCGCTTGAAGATATTCGATATGCTATGAAATGTGGCTCATCAGCGTTGAAACACTTGATTGCCCGAAGTAAGCCTATAAATAAACAAGAGCTAGTTTCGAGTGTAGTCGATCCTTTCTTTCCGCTTTTTGGTGGGCATATTCTCACTCAACTTTCACACAGTTATCGTGGTATTGCACTATTCTTAAAAATCTCATTATTGGTAACTTCCCTTATGGTAATTTTATTTTTCATTACTAATGTTTTACCAAAGCCCGCACATCACCGCTCCAAAAGCGATTTTGTTATTCGCTGGACAACGAAATTTTCTGGAGCTATTTTTGTTGCATTAATTATTCTCTTATCGTTGGAGCCCAACCTCTTACAAACTCCAAGGGGACAGATTTCAATAGCTGGTTTTGATTTTGCTCTTGCGAATCTTCTCGCCTATGGCAATGAGGATTCTATGGCGGAACAAAATTTAACAGTTGTAACAGCAATAATAGCAGGAGCATTTCTTCTTGTTCAGATTGTTATATTCATGATTTGCATGACACGCATTTCGCAAGTGAAAAACGAAGAGCTCAATCCAGGGCTCAAACTTTCTCTACTTGATAACGAGGATAACCTTTTTGATCTAGGTTTGTATGTTGGATTGGGTGGAACAGTCCTCTCTTTAATCCTACTGCTGGTTTTAGATGTGAAGGATGATGCACTTATTGGGGCATACACCTCAACTCTTTTCGGGATTCTTTTTGTTGCAGCGTTAAAGATATTTGTTGTTCGCCCTTATCGTAATCACTTGCTTGTAAAGCAAGATGGTGAGAAGAGGTATGAATCGTAGTTTACTACTAGTAGTTTGCGACTTTCTTCTCCTTAGCATTCTTGCTTTGGCGAGATTTGACATTCCTGATGATGCGATCATTGCACAGGATGGACAAAAAATAGTTTCAAAAGCAGTCATTGAACGTATCTCAGATGGAGAGAGTTACGATGATGTAGTCGCTGAGTTGGAACAAACAAACGAAACACTTCTAGAAAACTTGAGTAGTGATAAAGATGATTTGTTAGAACAAAAGCTCAAACTTGAAAATCAAATAGCCCAAAGAAAAAAAGAACTTGAGGATAAAGAAAGCCAAATTGCTTCGAGAGATGCGGTAATTGCCGATAATAAAGCTGAGATTCAAAAGTCACAAGCGGAAGCACTTGAACTTGAAAGAAGACGAGAAGAGATTGAAAAAAAGAGAGAAACTCTTTTGCAAACAAATGCCGCTTCTAAAAAAGAACTCGAATTGCTGGCTAAAAATTTAGAAGAGGCTAGGCAAAAATCTAATCAACTTGCTGAACTAAAAGCAAAAACTGAAAAAGAAGCTCAGGTTTTTCGATTAGAACTCGCTAAGTCTCAGGAGAAAATAAAAGCTGAAGAGAAAGCGACTGCAACCGCACAAGCACAACTACAAGACGAGAAGAGAAGGGGGGATGCCTTGATTGCTTCAAATGCTAAAATCGACAAGCAATTCGATTCTATTAATGCTGGGCTTAAAGGTGTGGGTCAAAATTTGAAAGATGTGGGACAAAGCATTGCTGGAGTTGGGGACAAAATCACCTCAGTCACTCAGGAGGTCAACAGTGTCAAAAGAGATGTTTCTCGAGTTGGGTTAGAAATTGAAGGGGTTGGGTCAACAGTTGAGAATATAAAAAAGGAAGTGGAAGTTTCCGTGGCTGAACAGAAAGAGAATTTTAAAAAACTGACTGAGGTCCAAACAAAATCTCTTAACGAAATTTTCACAAGGTATGATGAAAATAAGATAAAACTTGAGCTTTCTTTCACTCATACTGGAGGTTTTATGGGGGCAACCAGAAAAGAAACTTTTCAAATGGATTCTATCATTATGGTTGATGGGACATTTACCTATGCACTAGTTCATTCTAGAGATAGCCCTTTCCGGACGGAACCTACTATCCGCAAATTGACAGAGGTTTCTGGACAAATATCCAGCCCTAAATTAAAACAGTCTATTCAAGTCTCTCAGGTTGCATTTATGGATGATCCTAGGATTCTGATAGTTCCACTTGGAGTTAACCCTTCCGAGTTGGAGAAGACCTCTGAAATTATTGTGTTCAAAGCACCCCAGAATCCCAATCTCTTTTCTGAGGCTGTCGTGGTCGATTCCAATGAAGGACGTTTTGGGCAAACAGATTTTGTACGAGATGAAAGAGATGACCGCTATATTAAAGTAAGGCATACAAATTTTGCATTTGTTACTGGCGAATTTGATCCTGGAAAAGGGGATTTAGTTTTTTCTCAAAAAGGGGAACTTCTTGGTATCATGGTCAACAACAATTATGCGTTCCATGTTAAAGACTTAGGGCGGAGAATTCAACGTGGATCTATTACTAATTTAAACAAAGAATTTGACCCTGTAAAGACAAGTACTTTGCTCTTTTCTTTAAAAAAGTCTCTCTTTGGACTTAATAATAAGTTTCGTTAACCCAATCCTGATATTAGTTTAAATATTAAGGAACGTTGATTTAAAAGATTGTATAAAATAAATTGATGATCCAATCATCTGGAATTTATTAACATGCACAGTGTTATGCTAGCGTTGAAATCTTGAGTGAGAAACTTTAGGTAATGAATTTTTTTAATTTGAGTAAAGACCTTACCGAGCGAGGTTTTTTTAGCGGTAAGATTGAGTTACCAAAAGATAGGGCCCATTGGTCAATTACTCTTTTATTTATTTTATTAGCCTACCTCCTCAGTTTTTGGGTTCGCTTGGAATGGATAGATTTTGCTCAGGCTAATTATGTCGATGAAAGTGGTGAAGTTCAATATTTACGACCTGATATGCTTCGAAATGGAGTCGCTCTCCCCAATACTCATGATAGCTTTTATTTTGGAAGTATACTTCAAAAGGGGCATCTTGGAATGCATGAAAATAATCATTTGATTCCGAGCGTCTTAAAAAATGGAATGATTACTTATCTTCCCTATGTTTTACTTAAGTTTTTTCCATCGTTGGATATTGAACTCCTTTTACTTTGGATACCGGTCTATGTAGCCGGTATTGTTTGTATCCCTATAGTCTTAATTGGTCGATTATACGGAAGTTCACTCTGGGGATTATTTGCTGCCTGTCTGGCAGGAATAACTCATAGTTATTATAATCGTACTTTGGCAGGTTATTATGATACGGATATGTTTTCGATAACTATTCCTGCATTTGCTTTATTTTTTTTGGTATCTGCGAGTCGAAGGAATTCATTTAACTTCGCGTTTTTAGGGGCACTAAGCCTTTATTTATATAATTTCTTTTATGCTTCAAGTTCAGCAATTACTGCCTCCTTAGCGGTGACTTTCATTGCTTATCGAATCCTATTACTTGTGCTTGATATTTGCTCCGGCACGAGCAAGAAACCACTTGAAATATTTTCTTCTAAAAGTTCGATATTTACCTTTAAGGCTATCATATTAGTTGGATTTGCTATTTACGCAGAATCGTGGTCGGGCGGGGCAGTCATTGAGGCCTCAGATGGCCGATTTTCATCTGGATTGGTGATTTTGACTTTGTTATGGTTTTTATTACACGGATTAAACCCAACTAAAGTACCCAAGCAACTCCAATTAACTCTCTTTAAAAAGAAATTACCAGGCAAACTAGTTGAGGATGAAGATATTGCGGAAGCACTTAAAGAAAAGGGTCTAGTTTTCCCCTTTATGGTACTCCCCATTTTCTCTTTGATTCTAATACTTTTTGTGGGTTTTTTCGGAGGAGTACAGGGAAAGATTTTTAGCAAATTACAAAGCTATGTTTCTGCAGGAGAAGGAAAATCCTCTCAAGTTTCTTCTTCAAAAAAAGGCTATGGTTTACATTTTTTAGATGTTATTTCAACTGTTCGAGAAGCAAGTGGAATTCCCCCTGATGTAGTCCGAAATCGTATTCTTGCCGATGCGACCATCCATCCGA
The DNA here is from genome assembly GCA_964383925.1 of uncultured Puniceicoccaceae bacterium. Taxonomy (GTDB): domain Bacteria; phylum Verrucomicrobiota; class Verrucomicrobiia; order Opitutales; family Seribacteraceae; genus Seribacter. The sequence goes on along the minus strand of CAYLIJ010000034.1, from coordinate 3,927 downwards.
AACTTTATAGATTTTCACCCACTTGTTCTTGCCCAAGGTGTTTACCTCAAAATGATAAGGAGAATGCATTTATTATTCCCACAGTATTTATTGGATTTTTTGGTTTAATTTTATTAATTCTACGCTATTGGGAACTTTGCTTAACTCTTCCATTTCTAGCAATTGCCTATTACTGTTTTAAGGGTGCTGTTGGGCTCCGTTTTACTGTCCATGTAGGGAATGTGGCATCGTTAGGACTCGCGTTTCTTGTTTTGGTTTCTCTTTGGGCATTTTTTCGAATAATTTTCTTAAAAACTAACCTAATTTCTACTAAATCATTGGATCAAGTGAAATGGGCTAGTTGGGGATTTTCAGGCTTGGTCGTTTGTTTCTTTGCTCTTCCCAATATTCAACATGCTAAAAATTATAATTCACATGTCGTTTACCCAATTAAAACCATAGAAGTTCTACAAAAGCTGAATGAAGCGTCCGATCCAGATGATTTTGTTGTTACATGGTGGGATTATGGATCAGGATGCTGGTTTTACGGAGATACTCGGACCTTTACTTCACCAGCTCATCAAACTTTTGATAACTTTCTAACTTCCGAAATTTTACGATCATCTTCTCCATCTCGGGCTGCCAATTTAGCTCGGTTAAAAGCAGAAACTTTTGTTGATTTGCAGCAGAAGAGGGAAAGTGGTGAACCTGTATCTGGAACTGCAGTTCAAGCCATTTTCAAGGATGGAACTGCAGATCTTGAGTTTTATCAAGGTTTATTGAGTGATCTTGAAAATAATAACTCCATCCTTCCTCCAAAAACGAGAGAAATATTTCTTTTCTTACCCTATGAGATATTACGAATTTTCCCGACAATTCTTAGTTTCAGTTCAAGGAATTTATATTTTCCACAAAAATATGGAACTAATAATCAAACGGCTAGGGAGCCTCCTATGTTAATTTTACGCAATGGTAGACGGGAGGGGAGCTCATTAGCTTTTGATGGTGGTTATCGTCTAGATCGGCGAGGTTTTTTACGCCTTGATGGAGAAAAAAGTGGAATTATTCAATATGGGCAAATCTTATCGGTTAAAGATAATGGTCAACCTGCAAATCCGGTAGATTTTATTGAATTTAACGGTTTGAAAATTCCTTCCAAGATCGAGCCAACGGCAGCGAGGAGATTGTTATTTATTCCAAATAAAAAGGAGTTGGTGATTCTCTCTCCAAAAACTTTTCGTTCCACTTTTGCACAAAGATTTTTACTGGATCAATTTGACTCCAATGCATACAATCACTCTCTGTTTGAAAAAGGTCCATTTCCAAGAAACCAACCCTATATGGCCCAAGCTGATTGGGTTACACAATCTGGTCAAACTCTAACATTAAACATGAGAGGTGGGTACAGCATTCAGACAGATTTATCTAAAAACTTGGCTCGTATACCAGGAAACAAGGATTTAATTCCCTTTGACTTCCATCGATCAATTATCAGGCCTGATGGAAAAATAGCTAAGTTACCCTCTAAAAAAGGTTCAAATTCTAAATTCCATTTGGTACAGACCAATATTCCTGTTTTTATTGGTGGAAGGTCGTACATTGTACCAGTGGGTGGAAAAACCTTAGAAGAAATTGCAAAACTCAATGGATTAACGCCTCATTATTTAACATCTTCAACTGGAAAACCAAGTTCTCATCAATTTGCAGAATATGAGAAATTGGAAATTCCAGCGAAGGGTTACGAGCTTCGTCCAACCTTTTTCTTTCTCGATAATGAAGTTTTTAATAGTATACTTGTTCAAGGATTCTTGATGGAAAATCTTGATCCAAATTTCTTCCAATTGATATATTCTTCTCCATGGGGTAAAGTATTTAAGTTTCTGAAATAATGAAAAAAATGTATTTTTTTACTTATATTCGTTAATTAATTGTATATTTATCAAAATACTCTCAAATTATTAAATTATTGCTTGTATTATCAAAATGTCTTCTTTGTAATAAATCTTAGATATGAAAAACTTATTCATCCCCTTATTCTTACTCATCTTTCCTTTCTTCTTGTTTGGTCAGGATGTACCACCATCAGAAATTGTGGATCCAAAGGGGGCTATCATAATCGCTCAGTTGGAAGGTGAGGTAATTGTCACAAACAATTTAACTGGACTTCCACTACCTCCAGAGAAAGTGAAGGCAGGAGGAATATTGTTTGATGGTCATACTGTTAAAACCAATGCCAATGCTAAGGTGGTATTACTTCTATCCAATGGTACAGTATCCACACTCAAAGCAAATTCAGTCCTTAACATTAAAAAATTTACGCAAACAAAATTCGATCCTGGTGCTACTAAGTTATCTGAGTTAGAGGGTGAACCTAGCTCCTCGGATGTGGTGATAGACTTAAATATTGGAGACATGGTGGTAGATATTAAAAAACTAGATAAAAAATCGAGTTTTAATATAGAATCACCTGTGGGCACTGCTGGAATTAGAGGAACTCGTGTTGGTATGAATATTCAAACAGCACCCGGTGGAGGTTTTACTAGTACGGTAACCGTTCCAAAAGGAGAGATTGCTTTTACCCCCCCGCCCCCGCCACCTTCACCTCCAGGTGTCGCTCCCCCGCCCCCACCAGAACCTGTATCAGTTTCTGCAGGGCAAGCGGTTACCCCTTCAATTTCTTCTACAGGCACAGCATCCCCCCCTCAGGTTCCGCAACCAGCTCCTCCGGCGGATTTAGCTGCAATTGATTCAGATCTAGATACTGCTGTTGCAACGACGGCTGATGTGTCAATGGCAGAGGTTTCAACTGCAGTAAGCGAAGTAGCCGCTGAAGCTCCAGCTGAAGCTCCAGCCGAAACTGCTCCAGCCGAGGAACCTGCTGAGGAACCTGCCGAAGAGCCAAGTGATGAACCAGCACCCGCTGACGAACCTTCAGATGAACCAAGTGATGAGCCAGCACCCGCTGATGAGCCAAGCGATGAACCAGCACCTGCTGATGAGCCAAGCGATGAACCAGCTCCAGCTGATGCTCCTAGTGATGAACCTCCTGCTGAAGATGCACCACCTGCGGATGCACCACCAGCTGACGATGCACCACCTGCGGACGCACCACCTCCAGAAGAAGCTCCTCCACCAGCAGATGCACCTCCAGCAGATGCACCACCAGCAGATGCACCTCCACCCCCAGCAGATGCACCTCCACCTCCAGCGGATGCACCTCCACCCCCAGCAGATGCACCTCCACCTCCAGCGGATGCACCCCCCCCAGCTCCTGTAGCTGAAGTTGTGGCACCCCCTCTGGTAGAAGCACCACCTCCACCTCCACCTCCACCTCCACCTCCTGTAATTGATAATTCTAGCATTCGAGAAGCTGACCCTACGACGAAACAAGCTCAGAAAGGTGGCGATAAAAGGAGTGCAAAGGAATCAATTCTTGCTGAGGCCCTAGTGGCAAGCGGTGTTGATGAAAGTAAAATGACGGCTGCACTCTCAATGGTAGAAAAAACAGAAGAAGCATTTGATTCTGGTGTCTTAGTCGCTGGAAATGTTGACGATATTTTCAAAGATATCGCCACAATGGATGCTTCTCAATTTGAACAAACTGCTGATATAATTGAAACCACTAACGAAGCAGTAAATGCAGGCGTAATGAAGTTGGAAAATGCCGGTTCTTTCCTAGCTGACTCCGCAGGTTCTGATTCGGCTACGATTAGAGCCAAAAAAGATGCATTGGATGCAACATCTGCTGCTGTTAGAAGCGGAGCATTAAATCTAGAAGACGCTGATTCACTGATGACGAATATATCTAAATCTAGTGCAGCTGATTTAGCTGCTACTACTGATATAATTGAAACCACTAACGAAGCGGTAACTGCAGGGGTAATGAAGTTGGGAAATGCCGGTTCTTTCCTAGCTGACTCCGCAGGTTCTGATTCGGCTACGATTAGA
>CAYLIJ010000033.1:0-28475 GCA_964383925.1 uncultured Puniceicoccaceae bacterium | reverse complement strand
CCATCCAATCCTGAAAGCATTCATCCCCAATTCCAAAGCAGGCACAAAATGCAAGTAATCCCCATGGAAATCCAGTCCCCCCCTTTCCAAAAGCACCCCAGGCAAGAATCCCCATTATCGCATACTCAACTAAATGAAGAGCCTTATCTGAAACCTCCACCGGTACCTTAGGAATATCCCCCGAAGAAACTGAGGATAGATAAAGCACCGCGCCACAATACAAAGCCAATATAATTTTCCATTTTCCCATGACCCCACATCATTTCAGACCCCTGTATTTAGGCAAATATTTTTATTTTATACCCCCTCAAAGAAACACACCATAAACTTGCCATTTTTTCATTCCACTCTAATCCTAAATGCTATGAGCCATTACATTGCCATGAACCGCTTTCGGATCGTAAAAGGACACGAAAAAGATTTTGAGGAAATTTGGGAAACCCGTACCACTTATTTGGAGGAAGAACCCGGCTTCTTGAAATTTAATCTGCTCAAGGGCCCCGAACGAGACGATCATGTACTCTACGCCTCCCACACTCAATGGGAAAACGAAACCCACTTTGAAAACTGGACCAAATCCGAGGCCTTTAGAAAAGCCCATTCCGGAGCCGGCAACCGTGGTCATCTGTATTTGGGTCACCCCGAATTCGAAGGCTTCGAGGTCGTCGATGGGGCCAGCGTAGGATGAACCTATATTAGTTTATATTCACTCCCTCTCATTGCGAGAAGGGAATGTAAGTGACCCACGCGGCATAACACTAGATGCAGTTGACATGCCGGGAGTGTCCGGTTCGCTTTATAGTTCACAGTGGATCGCCACATGCTTTCAGCCCTCGCGATAACAAGAATGAAATGAAGCCCAAGAGCACTAAAAATCGTCAGCCTGAATTTAAAAGCAAGGAGATCACCGCTTCTTACGAGCCCACTTTTTGATTTTCGGTTTGCTTTTGGGTGCTGAATTTTCGGAGGTTTATTCCATGCAACTTAATCAAATATACCTGATCGTCGTATTGGCATTAACCACCGCATTTTAGCATTCATTTGCAAAAAAGCCCAATGTGCTATTCATCCTCGTCGATGATATGGGAGCCAATGACCTGAGCAATGAGGGCTCAAACTTCTACGATAAAGAACAAGTTACCTAGAATTAGCGACGAATTAAAACTTATCGATTTTTGAGCCAAGCAATTAACTTTTCTAAGGCACGGGCTCGATGGCTAATTTTAGCTTTTTCATCAAGTGAAATCTCGGCAAAAGTGGCTGAGCTTTCATCGGGTTGAAAAAGTGGATCATATCCAAAACCACCATCGCCTTTTCTATGTTGTAAAAGTGTACCTTCGCAGGCTCCAGGGAATGTTTCTTCGACTCCGTCTCCTACCAGTGCAAGAACACACCGGAAACGACAACTTCGATCAGAATCAGGCACCTCTTTCATTTCTTCGAGGACCATGTCGTTATTGGCTTCATCATTACACTCCGGTCCTGCATAACGAGCGGAAATAACCCCTGGACTTCCCTGTAGAGCATCAATTTCAATTCCACTATCATCAGCTAAAAACCAGGCATCCCTAGGTCCGACTTTTCGTAAGCCATGAGCTTTGAGTAAGGAATTGGCTTCAAAAGTGGAACCGGTTTCCTCCACTTCAGGCATTCCTCCAATCTCCTTTGGTCCATAGACGCGAACCGAAAGCCCTACCTGATCCAGAGCAGTTTGTAATTCATGAAGTTTGTGTGCATTACCAGAGGCGAGATAAATAGTTTTCATAGGAAGCCGTGAATCAGGCGATCTTCGCCGAAGTTTTGTTCGAGTGTGTGAATCAAAGAATACTGATCAAAATTAGGTGAGGCCACCCCACTTGACTCGTCAAAAACCTTGGGCGAGCGATAGCGAAATAAATAATCGATCTCTCCTGCCTCAAGAAGAAAACGGGCAAGGCTCGCCCCACCTTCGCAGTAAATTGAATTGAGTTGAAGTTGGTCCAGAGTAAAACGAATGGATTCGGGAAGAATTTTACCATTCTCGCAGAAAGGAACTTCAATCAGATGAACTCCTAAATCCTGAGCCCTTTGAACCCGCTCCTTGTCTTGAGAACCTGAGATGGTCAAGATGTGAGTCCGATCAACAAATTGATCCGAATAAAGTTTTCGAGTGGTGATATCACGATCCAAAGTGGCCAGATGAGAATCCACCACCAAGCGTACAGGACACCAAGTCTCCTCTTCAATACGGGAAGTCAGGGAGGGATCGTCAATAAGAACGGTACCCGAACCGACACAAATCGCAGGGAAGAGTCGTCGCCATTTCATTACATCAGCTCGGGCTGTATCTTCAGTAATTCGACTGGGTTCACCGAGATTTTCCGTGATCATACCATTTGCAGATTCAGCCATCTTTAGTGCCACTAGTCCCTTGCCAGTTGTAATCTGGTGATTAAAAATAAAGTTCAGTCTGCTCGCTCGATCTTGGACATTTTCCGGGGCTAGGTGGACAGAGACTCCAGACTCTCTTAGGATTTCAATACCGCGATTAGAATGCTCGGGGTTTGGATCCGAACACCCCACATATACCTGCTTAATTCCGGAGTTGATAATCGCATCGGTGCACGGTGGAGTTCGCCCATGAGTCGAGCAGGGTTCAAGGCTTACAAATAAAGTCGCACCCTCGTTAGGCTTTCGACCAAGTTCAGAAAAGGCTGCGACTTCAGCATGTACAGAACCCGCCCGTTCATGAAAACCCTCTGCCACCACTTCACCCTCTTCGACAATAAGAGCACCCACCATTGGATTGGGATGCGTGTTCCCCCACCCCTTCTTCGCAAGTTCAAGAACTCGATCAAAAAGAAAATCTATTTTCCCCAAATCACCCATGAGTTAAAGACAAACCAACCGGACAATGGTCAGAACCTTCGACTTCAGGAAGAATATAAGCATCTCTTATGGAAGTGGCCAAGTCATCTGAAACCACAAAATAATCAATCCTCCAACCCACATTACGAGCCCGGGCACCCGCACGGTAAGACCACCAGGAATAGGCTCCAGTTTTATCAGGGTGTAAATGTCTGTAAGTATCGATAAAGCCTTCGGCTAAAAGATTTGAAAGCCCCTCTCTTTCTTCATCAGTAAATCCGGCACTTTTACGATTGGTTTTTGGATTGGCCAAATCAATGTCTCTATGAGCAACATTGAGATCGCCACAAAGAACGACTGGTTTCGATTGTCTAAGATCGATCAGATAATTTTTCAGATCAGGATCCCAAGAATCGTATCGATGGGGTAAACGGGACAGATCACCCTTGGAATTAGGTACATATACATTCACCAAAAAGAAGCCTTCAAATTCAAAGGTGATTGTTCGCCCTTCGCCCACATGTTGACCATCCGGAAAATCTTCACGAATTGAAAGCGGTTCCGTTTTGGAAAAAATCGCCGTTCCCGAATACCCTTTTTTCTCAGCGAGATGATAATGTCTAAACGGATACCCGAAGTCATCCTCCGGAATGACTTCCGAGTTTAACTTGATCTCTTGGAGGCAGAGTAAATCAGGGCTTTTCTTGGCGAGAAACTCATCAAAAGTTTTTTTACGACAAGCCCTTAGACCATTTACATTCCACGAAATCATATCGAGAGTTGAATTTTGATTACTCATTAAAATTTAAATTTTGAAAACATAAGATTGGCATTAGTTCAGGAATCTACTACCCATGATGTTCTTTACGCAATACTACAAGAAAAAGAAATTAACATGGCTTCACCAACAGAAATTCGAAAAGGGCGGGTAATGGACTACCAGGGTTCCCCTCACTTGGTATTAGAGATGCTCCACCGCACGCAGGGTAGACAGGCTGGCTTCGTACAGACAACCCTGCGGAATTTACTAAGCGGTTCGACCACCACCACTAAGTTCCGATCCACTGATAATGTCGAGTTCATGCATACGACCACCAATAAGCTTGAATTTAGCTATAAAGACGCTGAGGGGCATCACTTTATGGACCTTGAAAGCTATGATGACACCGTACTTCCCAGCGAGGTGATTGGTGAGGATGATAATTTTCTCGTCGAAGGGAACACCTACGATATTTTACTCATTGATGGAAAGGCGCTTCGATTAGAACTTCCCGCTTCGGTGGAGGCGACTGTAATTGAGGCTCCCGAAGCATTAAGGGGAGATACTGCTGGCAATGTACTTAAACCTGTAACAATTTCTTCCGGGCTTACCATTCAAGTTCCTTTATTTATTAAGAAAGATGATGTGATTAAGATCAGTACTACTGATCGATCTTACCTTGGACGTGTGAATTAAAAAAGGATGCCCCTTCTTCAACAGGCATCCTTTTAAAAAGTAATTTGAAAACCCTTAAGCCACCCGTTCAACAACGAGTGGTGCTGGATTAGGTCTTTTGGGTGCAAGACGATAAGCGGCTTTAAAATATTCCATTGCCAAGCCCAAACGTTTTTCGTCGTTGTAATGAATTACCATCAAAGGTTCACCCTGCTTCATTTGCGTGCCCACTTTGCAAAGTTCGGCGACCCCAGAGGCTGGATCGAATTTCTGACCATCTCCGTGTGCAAGAATTTGAACACCACGTGCAAGTTGACCAGCATCGATAGTATGGACATAACCACGTTTCGGTGCCGGTAATTTCTTTGTATGCTTAGCCTGTGGTAACTTCTCAGGATTATCTATCACTTTACTGTCACCACCCTGATATTCAATAATCTCTTTAAATTTTTCTAAGGCAGTGCCATCTTCAAGGTGTTTGCGAACTGTCTGCTTGGCAGAAAGTGTCGATCCTGCAACTCCAGCAAGGCGGACAATTTCCATACCTAGTTTCATCACTAATTCCTGCAAGTCTTCCGGACCTTCACCTTTAAGCAACTCAATCGCTTCTTTTAATTCAAGTGAAGCACCAACACAGGAACCAAGTGGTTGATTCACATCGGTCACAAGAGCAACACATCTTCTTTTAAGTGTTCTTCCAACCCGGGTAAGAGAACGGGCAAGTTGCTTAGCATCTTCTGCACTTTTGATGAATGAACCTTTCCCCCATTTGACATCAACCACCACACCTTCAGCACCTGCTGCCAATTTGCGACTTAATGTACCTGCAGTAATAAAAGGAATTGAAGGAATAGCACCAATTGTCTGGCGAAGCTTGTAGAGAATTCCCTCAACCGGGGAAATCTCATCATTCCGATCAGCAAAAGAGCAACCTACCTTACGAACTTGAGTAGCGAAATCCTCCAAGTCTATCTTGGTATTTATTTTAGGAATCGCAGAGAGTTTTTCGCAATTAGAAGTCAAAAACTCCTCATCATCTCCATTCATCAATGGCATTGCAACACCAGCGGCCGCAGCTAATGGTCCAAGTACTAAGGTTGTTTTATCACCGACTCCACCTGTTGAATATTTTTCAATTTTAGGACGGGACACATCGGTCATTTCTATCACTTCACCAGAAAGCATCATTTCATCAGCAAAATAAGCGGTTTCCTGTGCAGACATCCCTTGGAAATATACTGCCATAACCCATGCCGCCTGCTGATACTCGGGCATATCTTCGTCTAAAATCGAGTCAACGAGAAAGCGCACTTCATCGTCAGTGTACTCACCTCCATCTCTTTTTTTCTCAATTAAATATGAGAAGGATGGGGCATTTTTTTTGGAACTTGAGAGTTTAGCCATTATGATTGTCCTTACACGAGGTTGGGGTATTGAATAGAGGGCAAGTGTTATTTTATACCTAATTAGTTCACTTATGTCGAGTCTTTTATTCTAAGTGGTACTTGACCCTTTCTAGTAATATGCTTGGATTACGCACCATGTTAATTGAATTTGATTCTGGAGATGAAATTGAACGAGTAATTCGCACAGTTACGGCTGAGAGCGAACATTTTGGAGCAGACTTTGATCCTTTAGTACGACCAGCAGATGAGAAGTTTGGCGATTTTCAGGCAAATGGTATTCTGCCCTTTGCTAAGAAGGCCAAGCTCAACCCTCGCGAACTGGCACAAAAGTTAATCGATTCCCTTCCTGAGACTGACCTTTGGGAAACTGACATCGCAGGTCCTGGTTTCATCAATTTCAAGCTTTCACCCTCTTATCTCAAGCAGTGGATTGAAAAGTTTGCCGATTCTGAATCAATACAAAAAGCCGCTCAAACCAAAAGACCTCAAAAGGTGGTGGTCGACTTTTCTTCTCCTAATACTGCTAAGCAGATGCATGTTGGACATATTCGCTCCACGATTATTGGCGAAAGTTTATCCCGCCTTCTGGAGTTTCTGGGTCATCAGGTAATACGCGATAATCACTTAGGGGATTGGGGCACTCAGTTTGGCATTCTTCTTTATGCAATCAAACGGGAGAAAGTCTCTCTTGACGACCTGGGTTCTGATCCAATCTCAAAACTAGAAAATCTGTATCGACAAGGAAATGCTTGGATCAAAGAGGAAGAAAGTAACCTCGTTCAAGCACGGGAAGAATTGGTCAAACTACAAAATGGAGATTCGGAGAATTTAGAGCTTTGGGAAAAAATCCGCGAAATAAGTATGGATTCTTTTCTCGCGATTTATGATATGCTAGATGTTCAATTTGATCATTCTCTTGGAGAAAGCTTTTACAAGGACAAGGTTGATCATGTTTATGAACAACTTCTTACTCATAAAATATGTAATGAGAGTGAAGGGGCATTAGTTGTATTTCACCCCGAGCATAAAAGATTCTCCAAGCAACCCTTCATCATCCGGAAATCAGATGGTGCCAGTAATTATGCAACCACTGACTTAGCCACAGTTGACTACAGAAAAAACGAATGGAATTCGGATCAGATTATTTATGTGACTGATGGTCGGCAAAGAGATCATTTCGAACAACTCTTTCTCACCGTTAAAAAATGGTACTCAGCAGAAAGTAAACAATATCCATCCCTTAATCATGTTTGGTTTGGCACCATTTTGGGAGATGATAATAAGGCAATTAAAACTCGGGATGGGGAACCGATTAAGCTTATCGATCTTCTAAACGAAGCGATATCCCGGGCCAAAAAAATGGTTTTGGACAAAAAACCTGACCTTCCAGATGAAGAAGTGAACAGAAGGTCCAGAATAATTGGACTGGGGGCAGTCCGATATGCCGATTTATCTCAAGATCGTACCCTTGATTATGTTTTTTCCTGGGAGAAAATGCTAGCGATGCAGGGCAATACAGCCCCGTACCTTCAGTATGCAGTTGCTCGAATTCACAGTATTTTTAGAAAAGTAAATCTTATACCGAACCAAATTCCTGATACCTCATATCAACCAAGTACTGATTCTGAACATAAACTCGTTCGTAAATTTCTCTTTTTCCCCGGCGTGATCAAACAAACCGTCAAGGAATTCAAACCGCATTATCTAGGCTGTTATCTCTACGAGTTAGCGACTGAATTTAGTTCATTTTACAACCAGAGTAAAGTAATGGTCGAAAATGAGGAAATCAAATATCTCAGACTTTCACTATGTGCCCGGACTTTTCTTATCCTTGAAATCGGCATGAATATTTTAGGAATTGAAACATTGGAAGAGATGTAATTTCAATTAATATTTGATGTACTCAATCATTAATGCCTCGGAACTATACATTTTCCACTTTTTACCATCTCTTTTCATGGTGTGTAACATCTTGACTCGATTATCTCGGAAAGCAGCATTTCCTGAAAGTTTTTGTGTGATTTGTAAAACTTCGACTTTCGCCTCATCTCCGTCGATTTCTTTAACCTCCAATTGTTGAATAGTATACTTCAACTGCAATCGAGCGAAAATGTAAGTCATCATATCTTTTGAGCTTTCCACGGTGGGAGATTCAGGATGTATCGTACTTAAAGCCATATTAATATTTCTTTTGGACACCGCAAATATATTAGTTTTCACCACATCTTTAATTTCTTTAACCATGGCTGGGTCTAATTTTTTCTTCTCAACAACATCTGTTTTACCTTCTGGCAAAGGTTCGGCAATAGTGGTTGAAGAACCAGGTAGAGAAGAACCCGGTAAGTCCTGGGCGTCCAAAATTGAAGTAGAATATAGTAAAACCCACGCAAAAAACATGCGATTGAGAAAGTGTGCTTTAATTTTCATATTCAGCAGAGTTTTGTTTAAATTGAAATTTATTCAATTCTAAAAGTAGGAAATTTTATTTATTACAGATTATTCAATGGAACGGAAATACTGGAATATCTGATTTGTGCACCATCTCCCCATCCATCTTTTTTATAAATCAGACCGGATAAAAAATTTTCATCTTTACTCGCCCATGGAGAACGCTCCAAGCGCAAATAAAGAGCATTTTTCTTTTGATTAAATAATTGATTACCATTGGAACGAATTAGACGATTGGAACAAAAAAAGATTGGACGATTTTCTTTCAAATTAATACCTCCCTTATTTTTTAACTCCAACTCAATAAATTTACCATTGTTGATCACCGAGACCTCCCATTCCGGGGATAAAGGAGGCGGAATAGATTTACGAAATTCTTCAAATTTGGAATGCCATTCGGACACATATTCCTTTGAATCCACCACTTCTATCTCGATGGATAAGTTGGTAAATCCGGGGACACATTGACGAGAACAGGCGAGCCAAGATGCCTTGCTATTTAAGGTAATAGTTCCACCAACTTTAATTCCATTTGGAGCTTTAAACTTGGTTAAAAATAGCGTTTCTCCGTAATTCCCATTAGCACGAATACTTGCCATTTTTACCTTATCTGGAGAACAAAAGAGCAATTCTCCGTTCGAAAATCCTTCAGGTAATAACCAGGTTAGAGATGGAGGAACTCCAACATCACCAGGATGCTTCCAGTAAGTATGCCATCCCTGCTCTCGTATGATGTGCCAACCAACCCAAAATTCTTCCCCGGGGATTATGCCGTTTTGTTCGATTACTAATTCCATCCGTACGGGACCGACTTTTTTCATCCCCAAGCATTGAAAACATAGAGAAAAAGTAATTATAAAAATCGATTTATTAAAAAAGAATTTCCTCAACTAAAAGATTTCCCACATCCACAGGTTGTTTGGGCATTTGGATTTCTGATTTCAAATCCCTTCCCGCTCAAGCCATCATCAAAATGAATTTCAGTACCAGATAAATATTCCAAACTTTCTCCATCAACCGCAAATTCCACGCCTTGACTTTCTCCTAGTTGGTCGGACGGTTTTGCTTGATCCATAGACATTCCATACTCAAATCCTGAACATCCACCTGGTTCGATAAATATGCGAAGTAATTTTCCGGACTCTGCATCTTTTGACATTCGTTGGATTTCGGTTGCTGCTTCCAAAGTTAAAGTGATCATCAAAATAAACTAACATTCACATGATTTATGTCAAATCAAGCGTAATGCAGCGAAAATTATGCCAAATGAGCCATCAAGCCTAAATTAGTTTAATATTTCCTTGAAAAGTGAAAGGATACATTTTAATATTTAGCATATTGGCATAAATGAAACATATATTTAATGAAGTACATTACGAACTAACTCGTAAAATCGCTGAAGGTGGAATGGGAATGGTCTATGAGGCTACACAAAAAGGGATTGGTGGCTTTCGGAAAGTCGTGGCAATCAAACTTATTCGGGAAGAATACTCGGCCATTGAAGAGTTTAGAAATAATTTCATCGGAGAAGCAAAATTGGTCGCGGATTTAATCCACACAAATATTGTTCAAACTTACCACCTGGGTAAAATTGGCGAACAGTATTTCATGACCATGGAATTTGTTACTGGGTGGAATTTAGAAGAATTTTTAGATCGTCATGTTGAAACTGAGCAGTATATTCCTGCCGATCTTGCCGTCTTTATTGTGTCTCGAATTTGCCGAGGTCTTGGATACGCTCATCGAAAGAAAGACTCACAGGATCGATTGTTAGGTATTGTCCACCGCGATGTGAATCCAAAAAACATAATGATCGCACAGGAGGGGGATGTAAAACTTACAGACTTTGGAATCGCGAAGGCTTTGGATTTAATGTATAATAAGGAAGGTGATGTAATCGCCGGAAAAGATGAATATCTCTCTCCAGAACAGGCTCGTTGCGAAGTCACAGATCATCGAGCTGATTTATTCTGTTGCGGAATTGTGATGTCCGAGCTGCTTCTGGGCTACAACCTTTTTGAGGCCTATGAATCCGAGGATACAATTCGAAATATTTTGGAAATGAAAATTCCTAATTTTAAGGATATTCGCCCAGACATTGATGTCCGACTTGATAAAATTCTTCAAACTTCGTTGATGCGTGCAAGGGAGGATCGATACCAATCATCCGAGGAAATGCTCACCGAGCTCGAAAGCTTTATTTATGGGGAGGGGTATGGTCCCACTAATGAAAAATTAGCGGCTTACATCTATGATGTGTTTGGTGAGGATGGCGAAAATGCGGCTCTTCGTTGGCATCGCGGGGAGACTCGGTTCGCAGATAATTAAAACCTGAGTTCATACTATGGCCATGCAGTCACAGGGGCTACGTCAAGTTCAGAAGCAGACTCAGAATTTAGTCCTTGCTCCCCAACTAAGACAATCCCTTAAGATTTTACAAGTACCCGCATTAGAACTTAGGTCTGCGATCCTTGAAGAATTACAAACCAATCCACTTCTTGAAGAATTGGGGAACAACGACGAAAGTCTCGATGCGGAAGAAATTGATCCCTCTCCAGACGAGCTAGAAATTGATAAAAATGATGAATTTGCAGATGAACCAATTACAGAGGTCGATTTAAAGAATTCCGAAAAAGAAAAGGATGCTGATTCGGAGATACAAGACGAAGTACAGGACCTTGATTTCTCCGATGAATTTGCAATTCTCAAAGAGATGGAAGAGGATTTAAAGGAACACTTTGAAAGTGAATTTGAGGGTGAGGCCAAACTTGGAAATACAGATGCACAGGACAAAAGAAAGTTTTTCTTTGATTCCCTGACCTCTGAAGCCTCTCTCCAGGAACACCTTATTGACCAGTTAAAACTGACTGATATTAATCTGGGAGTACGAGATGCCGCTGAGTACCTAATTGGTAGTTTGGATGGAAACGGTTTTCTAAACTCTAGCCTCTCAGATATCGCATTAATTTCTTCTATTCCACTAGCTGATTTACAGGAAGCCCTTGCCACATTACAAACTCTTGAACCGATCGGAATTGCTTCTATCGATTTACAAGACTGCCTCCTCAAACAAATGGATTCTCGAGGCTGGGAAGACACGAATCAATACACTATCGTAAAAGATTACTTCCCATTATTGGTAAGACGACGAGTTCCTGAACTGGCTCGAAAATTATCTCAATCCACTCACCTAATCCATGAAGCAATTGAGAAAATCAGCGAACTCGACCCGTCACCCGGTAAACGATTCTCAGAAGATAATAATCAATCGATATCAGCTGATGCCACAGTAGAAAAGGTCGGCGATGAGTGGGTGATCAGCCTAAACAGCGACTTCATTCCTCGCCTTAAGATCAACCGGACATACAAAGAGCTAATTGCCAAGGGGGTGTTATCGAGCAAAGAGAAAGAATACGTACGCAACCAAATGCGAGCCGGAAAATTCCTCATCAGTTCGATTGATCAAAGGCAAAACACCATCGAGCGAATCACGCGCAAAATCATTGAAAGGCAAACCGGTTTTTTTGAGGAAGGATCTTCCAAACTTCGCCCGATGACCATGTCAGAAGTGGCCGATTCAATAGAAGTGCATGAGACCACCGTGTCCCGTGCCATTGCCAACAAATTTATCAAAACTCCCCACGGCACCTTGCCTTTAAAATATTTTTTCACCCCTGGCTATTCAGGAAAGGGGGGAGATACTGTTTCCAATACAAGTGTAAAGGAAATTATAGGCTCCATTATTGAACAGGAAGATCCAAGTAAACCTTTGAGCGACCGGAAGATTGTTGATTTATTAGCCATAAAAGAAATTAAACTTGCCCGGCGTACCGTCGCAAAATATCGCGAAGAACTTGGGATTTCTCCCACCAACCTTCGTCGTCGGTATTAAATTGAGCACCCAAACCCTCCAATTTTAGAAATTCTGAGAAATGGGCTCAAAGGAATCAGACACATCGCTCTCCAACCCCCTTGTGCTTGATGTATCCTCTTCCTGTGTACAATCCGGTATCGCCACTGAAAATGGTTGGAGAAAGTTAGTTGTTTCTAGCAATCCACCAATGAATGGAGTTTTTCAAACAGTGGCTCAATTGATTAAGGAATTAAAAATCAAAATTGGGGAAATTGATAGTATTTTCTTTTGTGCAGGACCGGGCTCCACACTTGGACTTCGCCTCGCCTCAGCCTTTATCAAAACCATGCAATGGCAAAAAGAAGGCACTCTTCAACTCTATTCCTATAACGCTCTTGATCTGGCTTGCCAAATGGCAGAAAAGTCTCCGCTTATTTTACAGGCTCCCTTCCGCATGGGTTGGCGCATTGTTCGTTCTTCCCCCGATCAACAAGCAATTGGAAAAAAAGAGATTTTTGAAAGCGAGGAAGCTCTTCAAAAATTCCCCACCAGCTTGCATCTTAAGGATTTAAGAAAAAATGCTCATTTAATTGATCCCCAGTATATTATAGATTATCAATTAAATAAAATTAATGGATTAACCGGCTTACTCTCTGTCTCAGAACTAGTAAAAGAACTTGAAGTTTATTCGCCCCGACCTCCGCAATTCAAGAAATGGACACCTTCCATTCAATTTCTTTCCCCTAATGAATAGATTGATTAAATGATGTCACAGCGTTGCTGGGCGGAGATTAATTTAGCTGCTCTCGAGAGAAATCTACGGCTAATACGGGATTCCCTACCTCCTCGGGTTCAATATGTATCAGTGGTAAAAGCGGATGCTTACGGGCACGGGATTCATCCAACGGCGGCACGACTGATGCAGAGTGGAGTTGATTTATTTGCAGTCGCCAATGTAAAAGAAGCCTCGGAAATTCGAGAAATGGGTTCAGGTTGGCCAATTCTAATCTTGGGTCCACTATTAGAAGAGGAAGACGAGGCATTAATCGAGTTTGATTTAATACCAACCCTGTCCTGCCAATCTGAACTTGATCGCTTTTGTCTGCTATCTCAAAAGCATCAAAAGCCAATTTCGGCTCATTTGAAAATTGATTCAGGTATGGGAAGAAATGGAATTTGGTGGGAAGATGGACTCGCACTTGTGGAGAAAATCAAAAAATTAAAAGAAATTAAATTATGCGGAGCCCTGACCCATTTTGCCCAACCGTCAGATCTATCTTTTACAGAGGAACAAAGAACTCGTTTTTTATCTATTCTTCAAAAAACAGAAATCCATAAGCAGCCAGGCTTTCTGGTACATGCGGATAACTCATCCTCTCTTCGTTCATTTGATCGAAAAGCAATTTTTAACGCCATTCGAATCGGTCTTCTTCAATTTGGTGTCTCACCACCACAAGGTAGTATCTTAGCAGATTTACCAGTCGAGCCAGTTCTTTCCTTTCATGCAAAGTTGGCCATGATTAAAGAACTACCCAAAGGCACAAGCCTGAGCTACGGTCGACAATTCACGCTCAAAAGGGACTCGAGAATAGGAATTATCAGTGCGGGTTATGGAGATGCAATCCCCCTGCCATGCGGGAATCGTGCATTTGGGCTTATTGATGGTCGATCTTACCCCCTTGTGGGCAGGGTGACAATGGATCAAACTTTAATCGACTTAACCGAAGCCCCTCGTGAAACCGCACTCGGGCAGATAGTTACAATGATTGGGAAACAAGGAGATGAAGAAATTTTACTTTCTGAACTCGCAACTCATTCAGAAACAATACCCTGGGAACTTCTTTGTTCAATTACCAAGCGAGTGCCTCGAATTTACACCACAAAAAGAGAATAAAATTCGGCCTAATTATCAAAATTTTTCTCTATGGAATCAATCAGACCTGATAAATCACTGATACAATTTGAACGATTATCATAGGCCTGTTGGCCATCCTCTGGACAACCGTAGGGAGATACCCACCCCATCCCATTCTTCTCGTGCAAAGAATGAACTTCTTCCAACCATGTGGCCACTTGTTTTAAATTGGCTAAGATTCGGTTTCCTTCGCGGGGTTTTTCCAGGGGATTGCCGAAGGGTACCTTGCTCACTACTTTTCCATCCGTATCTTTTGTCTCCTCCCACGCCACTTCCGCAGTTTCACAAGCCTCCCAAAAGCGGATTTTAGAGAAGTTAACGCAACCCTCGGTGATTGCCTGTGCCATCGCTTCAATCTCAGGCATCGCCACCTCCGCAAAAGTCTCCTCTTCCTGAGGTTCATAAGATTCTTCGGCCTCAATTAAAATTTTAGCTTTATCATCAAGTGCATCGGCAATTCCTTTAATCATCGAATAATTAATCTGAGATTTCAAGTCTCCCTGTAGCATCAAATCAACCGCGTCAAAAGATACTTCAGGTTCATCCTCAGGCTTTTTAATTTCTTCCTCCCCATCAGTTGGTTTACTCATTAAATTATTAATGCATAAATAAAGAGCTTGAATCAATTGGAAATCGCATACTCGACAGTAATAAATTTTTCTCTCTGTTCGATAATCTAGGAGTGCTCACTATTTTTAGTACTGCTTTAATCTCTTATTTTTTTCGATACTCAGGAGGGGTTTGATCCATCAAAGATTTAAAACATCTACAAAGATGAGCTTGATGAAAAAAAACGCGCTTATGTGCAACCTCTGAAATGTGGAGCTGTGTGAATTTTAGGTCACGGGCAGCTCCGCTAACCCGCTTACGAGCAAGATATTGCTGTGGCGTCAGTGACGAAGATGGAATTGCTACTTTTGTACGAAAAAGTGTTGAAAATAGTGAAATATGGCATCGTATAATCTCAGGTGAGCTTGATATTAAAACGTAAAAATATAATAAAAATATCATTATCTTTTTTATACAGATTCTTTTGTTTGGACAAAGATTATATTTTTGTCCAAATATGGTTTATTGGGTATATTTACTTTTGCTCTGTCTAAACAATTACTTTAATCATGAATTTTCGAATTATTGCTCTCCCCATTATTTCGCTTCTCCCAATTGCATTGATTGCAAAAAAGGTATCATTCAATCGTGATATTCGGCCTATATTATCCAGTAAGTGTTTTTTCTGTCATGGCCCGTCCGAAAAATCGAGAAAAGCGAAACTTCGTCTCGATTTAGAGGAGGGGGCTTTTCAAAGTAGAGACGATATTTCTGCATTTGTCCGAAATAGTCTTGAAGATAGTGAGGCATGGCATCGAATCACCTCTGATGATCCAGAAGAAATAATGCCGCCACCGGAATTTAAAAAGGAACTGACTAAGACTGAGATTACCACAATAAAGTCCTGGATTGAGCAGGGTGCACAATGGGAAGGACATTGGGCATTTACTCCTGTTAAACGAACGGAAGAACCCAAGACCCAAATTCCCCAATGGGTTCGCAACCCCATTGATTCTTTTGTCCTCAACACACTCAAACAAAAAGAACTCCACCCTTCCCCGGAAACGGACCGCCGAACTCTTCTTCGCAGAATTTATTTCGACCTGACCGGATTACCTCCTACTCCCGAAGAAATCAATGACTTCCTGCTCGACCATACACCCAGTGCGTTCGAAAAAGTGGTCGATCGTTTGCTTGCATCGGATGCTTACGCCGAGCGCATGACTCTCGTGTGGATGGATGCCGCCCGATATGGGGACACTTCCGTATTTCATGACGACGGCCCCCGCGATATGTGGCCATGGCGTGATTGGATTCTCAACGCTTACAAAGACAACATGCCCTTTGATCAATTTACGATCGAACAATTAGCCGGGGATCTTCTTACTAATCCAACGGATGCTCAGAAAATAGCGTCCGGATTTAATCGGAATCATGCAACTACGGATGAAGGTGGTGTCATTGCCGAAGAATTCCGGGTGGAATATGTGGTCGACCGAGTAAAAACAACCGGAAATGTCTGGATGGGACTGACCATGGAATGTGCACAATGCCACGATCATAAATACGATCCCATATCACAGGAGGAATACTTTGAATTTTATGCGTTCTACAACAACAACGCGGACCCTGGTATGCAAACCAGAAGAGGAAACACGGCCCCTATGGTGGAGGTAGTAACCCCGGAACGAAAAAAACAACTTGCTGAAGCAAACAAATCTGTGGAAGTCGCCAATGCTTCCCTTCAGAACCGACGGAAAGAATCCCTTAAGTCATTTGGTCATTGGAGAGAAAAAACGAGAAACGATTTAAAGCAAAACCCTGAATTATTGGATCCACAGGGATTGATCGCATACCTTCCGTTCGACCAATTAAATTTTGAGACAAACTCAACTGCTCTGGGAAATAAAGTAAAAACTTCATGCAAACTGCATCAATCCCCAAAATCAGTTAAGCAGGCAAAGTTTTCCGGGGGTATCAAAATTGAAAATAATGCATTTGCGGAGTTACCAAATTTTGGAGATTTCGAACACGACCAACTTTTTACAATGAGTGCTTGGATTAAAACCTCAGTCAAAGATTTGGGGGGGGCAATCTTAGGTAAAATGAACGAAGGAAATAAGCACCGTGGGTATGACCTCTGGATGGAGGACGGGCGAGTAGGAACTCACATTGTCCATGCCTGGCCAGATAATGCCCTCAAAGTTGTTTCCAAAAAAACTATTCCAATCAACAAATGGGTACACCTTTGCGTAACTTATAATGGCAAGAGAAATCCTAGTGCTGTTGAAATTTATATCGACGGAACAAAACAGGAAAAAGTAACCGCGATGAATACACTTAAAGCAAACACTATCAAAACAGATAAACCTTTCCGTATTGGTCGTCGTTTCAAATCTGCCCATCTAAACGGCACTGAAATTGATGATGTCCGTGTGTACAATCGCAACCTTTCCCTCGAAGAGATTAAGACCATCATGTCACTTCCGTATAGCAATTCTCCCGAACCTGCCGGATTAACCAGCGGATTAAACTTTGATTTATTTGAAGGGAACAAAACCAAGGACTTAGCCAATCAAAATAGAAATTTTGTTCTTCATGGTGAGGCTAAACAGACACAACTTGGTCAATTGCGCAGTGGTTTTAAAATTGAGAAAAATGGATTTCTTGAATCAAAAACTATAGGAATCCTCGAACACAATCAGTCCTTTTCTTGGTCGGTTTGGATAAAAACTCCCAAAAACCTTACAGGTGCGATTCTTAGTAAGATGGATGAAGCCCAAAAGCATCGAGGATATGACATTTGGCTGGAAGGAGGAAAAGTGGGGATGCACATAGCTAACGAATTTCCTAACAACGCCCTCAAAGCAGTTACTAAAAAGCCAATCCCTACCAATCAATGGCACCACTTGACCATCACCTATAATGGGAAAAACAAAGGCAGCGGATTAAAGGTTTACCTTAATGGTAAAAACCAACCAATGCAGGTTACCCATGACACTCTTTCCAAAACAATTTCCACGCCCAAAGCATTTCGTATTGGTCGTCGCTTTAACGGAGGATCAACCAATGGTTTGGAGATGGATGAACTTCGACTTTATTCTCGAGTACTCAATTCCGGTGAGATCGACCGTTTGGGCTATATTGACCCAATCCTTCCTCTTTTAAAAGAGGAGCCTAATGGGGTTAATCCAGCACAGCGTAATCTACTCGTTAATTATTACTTAAACCGACATGATCCGGGCTACAAGAAAACCCTGGCTTCAGTCACCAAGAAGAAGCAGGACCTTAACAAGCTCAAGAGTACAAAACTTACCTCCATGATCATGGGTGATAATCCGGAAAATAAAATGCGGAAAACTTATGTGCTCATGCGTGGGCAATATGCCTCCCCTGACAAATCAAAAGAAATTCAGCCCAATACACCCGCTTTTCTTCCCCCCATGGAAAAAGAGTTACCCAAAAACCGACTTGGATTAGCCAAATGGTTGATGGATAAAGATCACCCGCTGACTGCAAGAGTTACGGTAAACCGATACTGGCAGACTATCTTCGGGCGTCCGCTAGTGTCGACTCCTAGTGACTTTGGCTCACAGGGAAGTTGGCCCACACACCCCGACCTTCTCACTTGGTTGGCTAAAGATTTCATTGATAATAAATGGAATGTCAAAAGAACCATCAAGCAAATGGTGATGAGTTCCACCTACCGCCAATCCTCTGAGACTCGCCCCGTTCATTTGGAGAAAGACCCGGTTAACCTATACCATGCACGAGCACCGCGCTTTCGTCTAATGGGCGAATTTGTCCGTGATAACGCTCTTTCCCTCGGTGGTCTGCTCAACCAAACTTTTGGCGGACCCGGAGTAAAGCCTTACCAACCGCCAGGATTATGGAATGAAGTTTCCTTGAATGGTGGAAGAAGATTTGTCCGAGATAATGGAGAAAAACTATACCGGCGAAGTATGTACACTTATTGGAAACGTTCCGCTCCACACCCAGGAATGATGGCTTTTGATACTCCAAGCCGTGAGACCTGCACTCTACAAAGACAGCGTACCAATACCCCTATGCAGGCTTTGGTTACCCTGAATGACGAACAGTTTGTCGAAGCATCCCGAGCTTTTGCCCAACGGATTCTAAAAAGTCCCGCCAAATCTTTCTCCGATCGTCTCGACTGGGCATTCGAACTGGCAACCGGGCGACCTGCTGATTCAATTCGTAAACAAGTATTGCAGGATGCTCATTCTTTCCAAAGTAAAATTTTCCAAAAAGAACCGAAACGGGCCGATGATTTATTAAAGATTGGCGAAACTCCACGCGATTCATCAATCCCTCCACAGGAACACGCAACCTGGACTGTGCTCGCTTCCATGATCCTAAACCTAGACGAAACTTTAAACAGAGAATAATTAAAATGAATCCATTTGAATTTCATCAGACACAGACACGCAGACAAATGATTGGGCTAGGTGCCCGTGGACTGGGAGCCCTCGGAGCCGCCAATCTTTTAAATCCGTCACTGCTGAATGCTGCAGCCTCTCAATCATCAGATAAATTTACAGGTACTCTTCAGGGACCCCATTTGAAACCGACAGCCAAACGGATAATTTATTTGTTTCTTTCCGGTGGTCCTTCGCACATCGACATGTACGACTACCATCCAAAGATGAGAGAATTTCATGGAACCGAACTTCCTGAAAGCATTCGTAACGGTCAGCGTATAACCGGAATGACATCAAAGCAGTCCTCTTTTCCCTGTGTGGCTCCGATGTTCGATTTTACAAGGCATGGACAAAATGGTTCTTGGTTCAGTGATGTAATTCCGAACATCGCCAGTATTGCGGATGATATAACTTTAGTAAAATCCGTCCACACCGAGGCGATCAATCACGACCCCGCGATTACTGCGATCAATACTGGCTCCCAACAACCTGGGAAACCATCCATGGGTGCCTGGCTTGACTGGGGAATGGGTAGCCCAAATAAAAATTTACCCGGATATGTGGTGATGATTTCTAAAGGTAAAGGAAATGCCCAGGCCCTCTACGACCGTTTATGGGGAAGCGGTTTTCTTCCATCCAAGCACCAAGGTGTGAAGTTTCGTTCTGCCGGAGACCCTGTCCTCTATCTTTCAAATCCGGATGGAATATCCCGTGAGATGAGGCGTAATATGCTTGATGGTATTGCCAAAATCAATCAGGCCAAAAAAATGGAATCCGGAGATTTGGAAATCGACGCCCGTATTGCTCAGTACGAAATGGCTTACCGTATGCAGACCAGTGTCCCCGAATTAGTCGACCTCAAAGATGAACCCAAGCATGTTCTCGATCTCTATGGTAAAGATGCCTTGGTCAAAGGAACATTTGCTCATAATTGTTTGATTGCCCGTCGACTATCTGAACGAGGAGTTCCCTTTGTTCAATTATTCCACCGTGGTTGGGATCAGCATGGTAATTTACCCAAACAAATTCGTGGCCAATGTGAGAACATAGATCAACCTGCTGCTGCGTTGGTAAAAGATTTAAAGCAACGCGGTCTACTTAAAGATACAATCGTAGTTTGTGGAGGTGAATTTGGACGAACGATTTATTCTCAAGGTAAACTGACCAAAGACAACCACGGAAGGGATCACCACGGTCGGAGCTTTTCCATGTGGCTGGCCGGCGGTGGCTTTAAGGCTGGTTTTGAGTACGGAAAAACCGATGACTATGCCTACAATATTGTGGAAAACCCGGTCCATGTGAATGACCTGAATGCCACCGTCCTTCGAGCTTTGGGAATTGATCATGAACGATTCACTTATAAGTACTTGGGTCTTGATCAAAGACTGACTGGGGTGGAACATCCCAAAATCATTCCCGATTTACTTGCCTAGGCTCTGATCGAAGAGCAGAAATAATTGATCAGTCATCTATTTTTGCTTTGACCCTTTAAGCCTGTATCCACAGTACTTTCTCTGTGATTTCGGTGGTGGATAAAAGAAAAGCCTTATTGGCAGATTGGCTCCAGGAGAAAACTCCCTTTCAGGACGGTACTCTGACCATAGCCTCTGCTGATGCTAGTTTCCGTCGTTACTTTCGTTTAAACCACCAGAGTAGATCATACATAGTCATGGACGCCCCTCCTGACCTGGAACCCTCTTTACCCTTCGTAGAAATTGGTCAGTGGATGAACGAATCTGGGATTCGTGTACCCGAGATTTTTGCTCAGGATCTGGAACTTGGCTTTCTAGTACTTTCCGATTTTGGAGACCATCACTATCAGGATGCGTTAGTGGGAGATAACCGCCAACCTCTTTATCAACTTGCCATTGATGAAATTGTAAAGTTTCAGACTTCATTGAAAGACTCTGAGCAAAAACTACCTCTGTTCGACCAGGCATGGCAAAAGAAGGAACTTGATATCTTTCGTGAATGGTGCCTCCCCGGCCTTTCTGAATCCGAATACCTCGACTATACCCAACCCCTACTTGACCAAGTTGACCAAATACCCAAAGTCTTCATGCATAGGGACTTTCATTGTAGAAATTTACTCCTCTGCCCCAATGAGCAAGTGGGTATCATTGATTTCCAAGGGGCCATGCATGGCCCAATTACTTACGACTTAGTTTCTCTCCTTCGCGATTGCTATGTGGATAACGACGAAATTTGGATAAAAGAAACCACTTTAAATTTTCAAAATTCTCTGCTCGATTCCGGTCTCGAATTGGCCCGGGTTCAACCAGAGGAATTTATTCGTTGGCTCGATTTTGCAGGTCTACAAAGACATTTAAAATGCGTAGGAATTTTTCACCGCCTAAAAATTCGGGATCATAAACCAAGTTATATGCAAGATATACCCCGGGTATTACAATATATTAACACTGTGCTCGATCGAAATCCTCAATTGAAAGATTTAAAGGAATTAGTGAATCGAGCCGAAATCCTTACTTAATTTTTTATGAAAGCTATGATTTTAGCCGCAGGTTATGGGAAAAGATTGCGCCCATTAACTGACCATACCCCCAAGCCCTTGGTTTCAGTTGGAGGAAAACCTCTGATTGTACATCATCTTGAAAAAATCGCCCAAGCAGGTATCGAAGAGGTGGTGATTAATCTCGGTCACCTTGGATCTAAAATCCCTCAGGCTTTAGGTACTGGTTCAGAATGGGGACTTTCGATTGAATATTCTGATGAAGGCCCAGATCCTCTTGAGACTGGGGGTGGCATGGCCAAAGCACTCCCATTATTGGGTTCAGATACCTTTCTTTTAGTCAATGGGGATGTATGGTGTGATCTGGACTTCAACTCCATTCCTCAATCCCTTGATTCAAATGATCAAGCCCTTCTTTATTTAGTCAAACAACCCGAATGGAGAGAACGTGGAGATTTTTCACTTCTTGACGGCCGGGTCGTGGAATCGGAATCACCCCAATATCTCTACGCCGGGATTGCTCTTTACCACCCCTCTATTCTCGACGGAGCAAAGGTCGAAAAATTTTCCATCGTTCCCCGTTTAAAACAGGCAATTGCGGTCAACCGGGTGGCTGGGTTACTCCACAAGGGAGAATGGGATGATGTGGGCACTCCCGAACGCCTGCAGGCAATTCAGGCAATTCACGGGAATTAAAAAGGTTTAGTTGATTTGCTTGGGGCGAATCGGCTTCGTTCGGATAATTCTTCCTCCGGGCCAAATGTTTCAATTGAATAAGCGATAATATTTCGTAAATTTCGATCCGAAATCTCTTTGGACGCCGCCGCCATAGCTTGACCTCCAATGTCCCGAGGATGGTAGCCCCGAGCTCCTGATCGGAATTTCCTCATTTGTTCGAGGAAATACCAACCCTCAAGCCTTTGCAAAGAAGGAGCGTTGAGCAATCGATTGCCCTCCCCTTTCTCTCCATGGCACGAAGCACATCTTTGAGTATAAAATTGCTTACCATCCTCAAGGTTTCCCTCAACGGTTCGAATCGCGGGCAATGGGTCCTGTTCGGCAAACCAATTAGCCACATAAGCCAATTCATAATCGCTCTTTATTTTCCTCGCTCCCACTCCCATTAAATACTCCGATCGATTAGAAGCCAATTGCCCACGCACCCCCGAGCGGAACTTTTCTAATTGGTCCATTAAGTACCAAGTTTCCATACCGTGCAAAATAGGACCGCGCTGGGCTTCCTTATTACTATGGCAAAGCATACACTCCGCGACCAGTGCTTCTCCGCCTTGCCTATCAGTCATGGCGGGCAGCAGTTCTTTGTTTTTAGGTTCAGGGACACAGGAAACCATCAAACTCATGGTTTCTAAAAAAAGGAAAATATGCATGAAGCTCTTCTTCATATAACCTACAATCTACAAATTACCTCGAACTCCTCAAGCGACAAAGCATATACCTCTTTTCTTTACCCTTTGTACTTGTTCCTTCAATATAGGAAAAATGTCGACGATTTCCCTCAATAATTTAAGTAAGATCTTCCCCGACGGCACTCGGGCAGTTCAGGAAATAACCTTAGAGATAACGAAGGGAGAATTCCTCGTGCTTGTAGGACCTTCGGGTTGTGGGAAATCCACTTTGCTCCGATTAATAGCGGGTCTTGACGAACCCACTAACGGATCAATTAAGATTGGCGAAAAAGAAGCGACTCATCTTCCCCCCAAAGATCGAGATCTCGCCTTGGTCTTTCAAAACTATGCTCTTTTTCCAAACCTCTCCGTTTATGAAAACTTAGCGTTTGGACTTAAAGCAAGAAAAGTATCCAAGGATATAATCAGGGAAAAAGTTCTTCCCGTCTCTCAACGACTCGGCTTGGAAGAGTTACTCCATCGAAAACCCGATGAACTCTCTGGCGGTCAAAGACAACGGGTCGCCTTAGGCCGATTACTCGTGCGCAATCCAAGCATACATCTTTTGGATGAACCGCTCAGTAATTTAGATGCTAATTTACGGACCTCCATGCGTCATGAACTCGCAAACCTCCATCAGGAACATCAAAAAACCACTCTTTTCGTAACTCACGATCAGGTGGAAGCGATGACTCTTGGGCAAAGACTTTGTGTAATGAACGAGGGAAAAATAATCCAAATCGGAGATCCGACCGAAATTTATGATCAGCCGAAACATCGCTTTGTTGCTGAGTTTTTTGGATCTCCCCCTATTAATTTTCTCCCGGGCGAAATTAGGCATGATCAAAATCGAAGCTTTTTTAAGTGTGGATCAATCGACACGATTCTTCCTAATCAGCCAAGTCTGCCTGTAGGTCCAATCGAACTGGGTCTACGCCCCGAGGATTGGAAGATCGAACCCGAAGATTCTTCCTCGATCGAGGCAATACTCGAAAGAATCGAAAACTTGGGCGATACCCTAACCCTTCACTTTAGCCTTGAAGGCACAAAGATAAGAGTTAAGTCCGACCGGCGTGAATATAAACTCGGTCATACTTATTTCCTTACCCCCGAATGGACCCGGGCCCATTGGTTTGATCTCGAGTCAGGAAATCGGGTATTAGGATAAAGCCAGTTTGACCAGCGCGGTTTTCATTTTTCGAAAACAAAGTGCAAAAAGAACCACCACGGGCAACAAGGATAACGTGGCAGCCGCCATCCCCACAGACTCCGGGATTCGATGGCTGGAATCCTTCAGCTTGGCCAAGGCAATCGGCAAAGTGGTATTTTCATCATCCAGGAGTAACAAAGGGAGTAAATGCTCCTGCCAACTTAGTATAAAATGGAGTAATCCATAGGTAACCAAGGCGGGAACCACCAGGGGTAAAATGAGCAAAAAAGTTCGCAAAATAGAAAAGCCCTCCACTCGAGCAAGTTCGAGTAATTCATTGGGAACTTTCCGAAAAACCTGGGTGAAAAATACAATCCCCAACCCACTTGCAATCCCCGGTAAAATCAGAGACCAACCATTACCCTGCAAACCAAGCCATAACATCCAATCAAAGAGGGGAACAGCCAGGGCTTGCTTGGGTATCAAAATTACCAATATTGCCACTCCAAATAAAAAGGCTTTTCCACGAAAAGAATACTTGGCAAAGGCAAAAGCTGTCCCCGCAGTCACCAATGTGGCAAGTAATGCCTGCAAACCAGAAATAAAAAGGGAATTTACAAAGAAAGAATAAAAAGGAAGATACTGTTCAGAAAATAAACTTAGATACGAATCCATTTCAAAATCTTCCGGAAAGAGTAAAGTGGGCTGGTAAATTTCTCGATTCGTTTTAAACGACGACATAAACATCCAAACAAAAGGATAGAGACAAATAAGAACCGAACCAGTCAAAATACTGAACGAAATTAATTTTCTCATCGTTGAATTAATTTTCTCCTACTCTGCAGAATTATAAACAAGGTAAATGCAGTAACTGGAACCACTAATAAACTCATTGCCGCGGCCCCAGGGAAATCAAATCGACCTGACCCTCCAGGAAATGCGACCTGATACACATAAGTGACTAATAATAAACCAGAATCCAGCATCCCTCCCGAACCGCCCAGTAAATTATAAGCCCCGGAAAAAGAGGCAAAACCATCGACTACCAAAAATACCATCGCAAACAAAGCCAGATGCCAAAGGTTGGGAATTAAAATTTTTTGAACCGTCAACCAAGTGCCTGCACCTTCAACTTTTGCAACTTCCCATTGCCATCGGGGAATTGCTTCCAAACCACAAAGAAAGAAAAGAGTCACCATCCCCGTCCACCTCCAGACTGCCTGAAGAATAAGGGAGGGCATGATAAAAGTCGGATCCATCATCCAATTGATCGGTTCAAAACCAAGGGGTATCACCAAATATTGATTCAATGCCCCGGTTCGACCATGAAAAAACAGATAGAACAAGGTGGATAAAACCCCCGGTAAGGCCAATCCAGGTATCATTAAGCAAAAAACGAGAAAACCCCTGGAAATTCGGGGCAACTGAAACAAGCAAAGAGAGAGTATGAATGCACAGGGTAGGATTACCAAGATCGATCCAAGGACATATATTGAGGTATTTGTTAACGCTTTATAAAACTTGGTATCCTCAAGCACATTACTAAAGTTTTTCAATCCTACATATTTTGCCTGAACTTCATCTCTCTCCTCAGTTTTCTGTGGGGAATTCCAATCCCAGCTAAATTGAGCGGGTTCCTGAATGGGAGATTCAATCGTCTCGCGATGAGGAGCAAGATAACTGGGGCTTTGCAAAGATAAATCAATTCCTAACAACAGAGGAACCAACCAAAAAATAACCCAGAGGCTAAAAAAAGGGGCAAGTAGCCAGATCAAAGAGGCTTTATCTTGCTTGGAATGACCCAAAATCAGAAAGGGAGACTAGCGGTCGCGTCCGCTATTTTTCATAGCATCTCTATATTGCTTGAGTGCATCCTTGGGGGATAATGCACCAAACATGACCGAGCCAAAATAATTCTCCTGCATCAGAAAAATTGCCTGCGGTCTGCGCGGATCGACCACAACCGGAGGAATTTCACCCTCTAATTCGATTAGTAGCTTACCAATTGATTGGTCAAAATATTCATGCTTCTTCATTAAACGGGGATCCTTCCACGAAGGACGATAAGCGGGAAAACTATTACCCTGTAGAAAACGTTCGGCGTTTGCCTCCTTATCCTTCATCACAAATTCAATAAAATCCCAGGCTTCCTTTTTTTTCTTACTGCCTTTACAAATCATCAAGCCTTGCCCAGCAAAAGTGGCGGTTCGCGGGCCGAGTTTACCGTCTTCATTTCGCCATGTGGGCAAAGGAAGCATACCCCACAATCCTTTCATACTTGGGGCGAACTGTTGAAAAAGATCCAATCCATACCAATCCGCACCGGGCACGCACAGCACCTCTCCAGTTTCAAGGTCCCCGCTAAAGAAAACTGGATCAAAAATGGAACCCCGATCGGGCATAACTGCAATTTCCTCCGCCGCCATTGCGGCAAATTCCTCGAGTACAGACAACGCTTTTTTCTCATCAGGCAAAAAATTACCTTTGGAATCAAATAAATCGGTTCCTTTCTGCCTGAGCAATACATCAAAAATTGTACCATCCAACGCCATTAATCGCTGGCCCTGTTCGGCCTGTAATCGAGCCCCCACCTCGGCCATATCGCCCCATGTTTTTAAACTCTTGGGATCGATCTCAAATTCCTCAAATAAATCTTTTCGGTAATACAGCACCATCGCACTCAAAGACTGAGGGACCCCCATCACTTTTCCTTTGTAAGTAAACACCTCCAACCTCCTTTGATGAAGATCTTTACTCAGACCCGATTTTTTCACCTTTTGGGTCAAGTCTACAAAGGGCGAATCTTCGTTGAGGAACACTCCAAAAAAAGTTTCATCCAACTGAACCATATCGGGAATTCCCTGCCCCGAGCGAATCGCAACTCCTAATTTATCTGGCATCTCACGAAAACCATAGGCCTTTACATTTATGCTTAGTGCCTTCTGCTTCTTTTTCGCATATAATTCACCCATCTGTTCATAGTAAACCTGATCCTGAAAAGAACTGATCCAAATCTCAAGGGACGGAGAATTGGCCAACAGTGCGGATTGAAGCAGTGTAGAAAATACGGAAAGTAAAAATAAAATAAATTTCATGATAAGGAGGTTATGATAAAGTATTTAGATTGGGCTCGAAATCGCAAGCCTGTAGGGTGTGAAAATCTGAAATAGTTTATTCTGTTAAAAACAATTAATCTCGTTTTTGGTGTATTTTTATTTAGTCTTGTGCTAAGGATTAAGTAACTTATTGTCATATATCACTACCACTGCCATGAAATTTTATTCCTTTTTGCTTGTACAGGTGTGTAACCAAAAAGACAGATTTTCATCAATTTTTTTTAAAAAATGGCACAAACTGTGTCTTGTTTTATTTTCCCTTTCCTTCGTTTTATCAATTCAGGCAAATGAAGTGATCAATGTAAGCGGGGGAAATGTTAATGCTCCCTTCTATTCTTTTACTGACTCAACTGGTGGGGTGATTGACTTGTCCACCTATAGTTTTCAGAAGGGACTTACTTACGATTTCGTCGATGGGGGAGTTTCCTCCAGTCATCCTTTCATGGTGGGTGAAGATACCGTTAATAATTCCCCCCATGTCTCAGGAACTCCGCTTAATGGACTGGGCACTACCCTCACCCTGACAATCCCGGCAGGTTTTTCCGGTTCATTCCTCTATTTTTGTACGGTTCACCCCTTGTCCATGCAGGCAAATCTTACTCTCACCGAGGCAGCTACTCCCTCATCTGGGGGCGGAGGTGCCATCTACAATGTGTACCAAATTTCCCACACACAGTACCAGAGTATCAAAGATGTAAATGCGCCGGACCGTGGGTCTTCATCATTCCCTGCTCATGTGGCCATCGTCAACGAGGGTCAGTGGAAAATGAAAACGGTCACGTTTTTATCTGGTGGTGTGGATTCGGTTAGTATTACCGATGATCAGTATAATCTAGCATCTGGATCAGACCTGTGGTCTGAATCATTGATCTCCGCCTTTTCAATCAGTACCCAGTCAACCCTCGATACCTTCTTTTCCGCATCGGGATATCCCCTGCAAGGCACTTATTCTCCCAATGGTGGAAACACTTCTCCGGACGGTGGTTACCAGTCTCCAAGCGGAGGTTACACCACGCCCAGTGGTGGAAACACTTCTCCAAGTGGTGGTGTTTTGCCTGTGTATCAATTAACTGCCGCTCATATTACTTTTTTGGCGGATACATCCTCAGGTTTTACATTATCAGGCAATTATTCTTTTATTGAAGTTACAAACGGCTCTGTAATCGAGATTCAAATCCCAGTTATGTACGATAATGCCGGAACTTGGGAAAAAGCACCACTGACTTATCCTTCTCACCCCACTAATATTACATCTATGACGGATGTTCAGGCATATTTGGCCTCACAAAACTTGCAACCGATCAACCTTTCTGAACTACCATCTTCTTACCAGTCTCCCTCGGCCGGTTATACAACACCTAGCGGTGGTTATACCTCGCCCGACGGTGGATATCAGACTCCTAGCGGTGGATATACCTCGCCCGACGGTGGATATCAG
>CAYLIJ010000032.1:0-28513 GCA_964383925.1 uncultured Puniceicoccaceae bacterium | reverse complement strand
GATACCAATCTGCCTTTAATAGGTCGTGTACACCAGCTCGTAGTCCGACTGCCACGGACATAGCATGAATTAACTCTCCCGCGTCCTTACCCACACACTCGGCTCCGAGGACTCGACCAGTATTAGCCTCAGCATGAACAGCAACATATCCGTGCTTGGCCTCCATCAAAATCGACTTCCCATGATCATCAAAAGGATAGGATGCGGTGGAAAATGAAATGCCACGCTCCTGCATCTGGGAGGGTGTCAGTCCCACAACCGCAAGTTGTGGGTCAGTAAAGACAACAGAAAGTAGACAATCATAGTTCATCGGTTTGACCTTCTTACCAAGTGCATGCATGGCCATGGTTTCTCCCTGCCTGATAGCAATATGGACGATCTCATGTGGCCCGGCACAGTCTCCAGCAGCATATATATTTGGTGAGGTGGTCTGTTGAAAATCATTGGTTTTAAGGTGTCCACTGGGCAAAAGTTCTACACCCGCATTTTGTAAATCTAATGAATTTGTCGCGGGCACTCGCCCCAATGCCAGAAATAAAAAGGTCGTGACGATCTGCCTTTCATTACCTTGGTATTGATAAGAAACCACAACCTGATCTCGATCAAGCTGGTTAAAATTCTTGAAGTCAACTCCGAGCTCCAATTTAATCCCCTCCTCAGTCATAGCAGCCTGTAACGCTTCCGATGCAGCTTCTGGGAATTCTTTTAGCAATCGGGGACTTCTTTGTAATAATGTGACCTTCGAACCGACCCGAGAAAGAAATTGAGCAAGCTCACAGGCTACCACTCCACCCCCGAGAACAACACACTCGGCTGGAACTGTATCCAGGTTCAGAACTTCGTCGCTCGTCTTAAAATTCACATCGGCCAAGCCAGGAATAGCAGGCACTCTCACTTCTGAACCAGTTGAAATAAGAATTTTATCCGCGGTCAACTGTTCACCATTTGTAAGTATTACACTATTTTTGCTCAGGAAGATCGCCTTGGAACGGAAAAGAGAAAATCGGCCGTCTTCTAATTGACCTTGGCGATAGTCCGCAAACTCGGCGATTACCTCTTTTTTACGAGCTTGCATCGCCGCTAAGTTAGCCCGCGGAATTTCGCCATCAAACCCAAATACGCTTCCTTTTTTTGCCATGTGTAAAACTTCGGCTGAGTAAATAAGTGTCTTTGAAGGCATACAACCCCGCAAGATACAAAGTCCACCCAGTTCTTTTGCCCCATCGACAAGGGCAACCGTTCCACCATGTTCATGAAAAGTCCGAGCGGCGGCGTATCCTGCACTCCCCCCTCCCAATACTAGAAAATCAAAGTTATGTTCCATAATTTATTATTGTATGCTCGACTCTTAACAAAGAGACATACAAATTGTCGATCACAAGCCCCATGTACTTACCATTTTTCAAATTAGCCATCTCAAAAAAATTTAAAAAACTTGGTGTTTTATCTTTATTTTTTTGGTGGTTGGTGATTTTCGCTTCAAGCCAACAACCAACCTCTGCCAGTGAGTTAGAAAGCCCTGTCAAATTCAAAGAATTAGATCGATGGTATGAGGTTTTTCTCAATGATTCAAAAGTGGGATATGCACACTCAATTATGAAGTTGGAGAACAATGTCGTCTTGTCCGAAAGTATTTTTAATATGTCAATTAATCGAGGTGGTATTTCCATTAATATCACTTCCTCAGAAAGAACTGAGGAAACTTTGGCTGGTGAAATTAAAAGTTTTTCTGGAGAAATTAAAATGGCCGGCGTGCCTATTGTAAAAAAAGGTTGGATTGAGGGAAATGAAATTGTTGTTACCGAAAAACAATTTTTAAGAGAAAGTGAAAAAAGATATCCTCTAGATCCAGAAGGTCGAATGACATGGGGTTTAATGAAGTTATTACAAGAAAAAGGATTTAAGGAGGAAGGTAAAGAATTTGAAACAAAATTGTACTCAGCTGATTTTGGCATGGCTTCGCCGACTAAAGCGAAAATCAAATCAATAGGAGAAGATGCAATTACATTGAATGGAAAAGAAGTAAGTGCGTTTGTAAGTGAAATTACACTTTTTACTAAAATTGGAAAAATGAAGACAATTAATTGGCTCGATCAAGACGGATTTTCGATCAAAACCAAGATGCAAATGGGAGGAATCCCAATTGAAATTAAGCAATGTAGCGAATTGAAGGCGAAAAAAAAATCGTCTTCAAAAGATTTTGATTTTCTTTTTCAAACCCTTCTCTTGCTAGATCAAAAAATTCCTTCTGATGCTCGTTCAGTTCGTTTTAAAGTGAAGATAATCAAAGGAGAATTAAGCCAAGAAATTCATCAAAGCCGTAATCAAAAGATCACTTATATAGATAGTAAAAACTTTTTCGTCGATGTGAACGCTGAACCATGGGGGACAAAGTTGCCCTTCGAAAAAAAACTTCAAAGAGTCGAACCAGAATATCGTGATGCCAATCTCATGATTGATTCAGATGATCTATTAATTAGACAACTTTCCAAGAATGCAGGACAGGGATCAAAGAACATAATTGATTTATCTCATAAACTCTATCGGTTTGCCCGTAAGTATATTAACCGCAAAAACTTCAATGTTGGCTTCGCCACCGCCACAGAGACTGCTAAGAGCCGTGAGGGAGATTGTACTGAGCATGCCGTTTTTCTAGCTGCTTTAGGTCGAGTCCTTGGAATTCCGACACGAGTGGCAAATGGCCTTGTATTCATGAAAAACTTTGAAGATAAAAAGAATGTGATGGGGTTTCACATGTGGACTGAATTTCATATTAACGGTAAATGGCACCTGCTTGACTCAGCACTTGGAAAAATAGGTTCGCATGCAGACCGAATTACTTTCTCCGTCTCTTCCCTTAAACAAGATTCTTTGAACGATATTGGTCTCGGACTGATCGAAATGATTGGCAATGTAAAGGTGGAAGTTGAAAAAGTTGTATTTTAATACTTACTCTTTTGTAACTCGACTCATCCTCGTTGTACAAAATGTTATGTAAAAATGGTTGCTTACGAATTTATTTGATCACATTACAAAATTAGTCGATGTTAATTATACCTATCCTATGATAAGACTACAAGAATACGCTGAAGGTGAGATCGTTCTGAACGATGGAGAACTCGGAAAAGGGTTTTGTATCCTCGAATCGGGAACCCTTGAAGTTGTTCGTGAAGGAAAAACCCTGAGTGACATTGACCAGCCGGGCTCAATTTTTGGTGAGTTAAGTGAAATCCTTGGTATGAAACGGGATGCAGTAATAAAGGCTAAAACTGCAGCCAAGGTTAGGCATGTTGAAGAAAGCATTGAAGATATTGTAACTAAAAACCCTAAAGTTTCGGTTAAGCTCATACGTACTCTCGGAAGACGATTATACCGTATGAACCGATTGGCGACTAATGAAATGAGTGCCAATGAAACTCATACACCGACTTCAACTGAAGAAACTATCAAAATTCTAGTCGTTGATGATAAACCTAACATCGTCAAACAGCTTACTGATATCTTTGCTAAAAATGAATGGGTTGTTCAAAGCACCCCAAATGAGGCGGGTGCCCTAAAAATTTGTGAGAATTCGTCCTTTTCTGCCATTTTAATTAGTATGGCATTAGAAGGTGACACCTCAGTTGACCTCAGAAGAAAATTAAAGACAAATCACAATGTTTTAAATACACCTGTGATTGGAATGATTGTACAGGGAGATGAAGCCGCTCAGAAAAAAGCCCTAAACTCAGGCTTTGCAGATTGTATTACCAAACCCTTCAATGCAAATAAAACGGATGCGATCATGTTCAAGGTAATGGATTTGGATTCATCTGCTAGGTACTTCAAATTTGTCGAGGACTATCTTTTCTTTAAACTACCTCCGGAATTATCTCCTTTCGTTATCAATGACATTAAAGAAAACATGGATAACCGGATTAGGAACACAATCAACGAAGGTATTTTAAAATTAATTATTGATGTTTCTGAACTTGAAGATGTTGGTGAAGAAGCAATTGAAATTGTAG
The DNA here is from genome assembly GCA_964383925.1 of uncultured Puniceicoccaceae bacterium. Taxonomy (GTDB): domain Bacteria; phylum Verrucomicrobiota; class Verrucomicrobiia; order Opitutales; family Seribacteraceae; genus Seribacter. The sequence goes on along the minus strand of CAYLIJ010000032.1, from coordinate 24,506 downwards.
GTGAATTTGCAGAAAAAATTGATGGTATGAAACTTCCTATGAGGGGAGCCATTATTGCGACTGGAGAAGAAGCAGAAATGTGGAATAACCTGGATGGTTGTGAAGAATGGGGAATTAGTGAAGACCTTGAGAGTGCAAAAGAGCACCTTGATAAAGACCCAGAGGATGAGGATGAGGAGGAATAGTACCTTCACCCCCTGTATTTTTTTCAAACTTGACCCCGTTCCCTATTGCAGGCGTGCAAGATGATCAAGCAGAACAGGTAAAATCCTTTCTCCTCACTTTACAGAAAGATTTGGAAGGTCAATTAAGAAGGGTTGATCCTGAAATTAATTGCCAAGAAGACAAATGGGAGCGGATGGAGGGTGGAGGTGGGAGGACTCTCGCTTTTAAAGACGGTCCCATCATAGAGAAAGGTGGTATTAATTTTTCAGATGTTTCAGGGAATCAACTCCCGAAAACCGCGACTCAAAATCGACCCGAATTAGAGGGTGCTTCATTTCGAGGCATGGGAGTCTCCGTGGTTTTTCATCCTGACAATCCCTTCATTCCAACTGCACATGCGAATGTTCGCTATTTCGAAGCACAAAAAGAAAATCAACCACTTGCATGGTGGTTTGGAGGCGGATTTGACTTAACTCCCTATTATCCATTTGAAGAAGATGTGATTGAATGGCACCAAAAGGCAAAGAATACCTGCGATCCATTTGGAGCAAAATTATATTCAAAGTTAAAGAAATGGTGCGATGAATATTTTTATCTCCCCCATCGCAATGAAACTCGGGGAGTGGGAGGTCTTTTTTTTGATGATTTCTGTGAGGATGGATTTGAAAAAAGTTTTTCATTTATGAAAAGTGTCGGAGAAACTTTCAAAGATGCCTATTTTACGATTCTAGAAAGAAGAAAAGAAAAAAGTTTTTCCGAAAAAGAAAAACATTTTCAAAAATACCGCAGAGGGAGATATGCAGAATTTAACCTTGTATACGATCGAGGTACTCATTTTGGTCTTCAATCTAAAGGTAGAACCGAGTCTATATTGATGTCGCTCCCCCCCGCAGTTAATTGGACTTATGGTTGGGAACCAGAGAAAGATTCCCCAGAGGAGGACCTTTACCAAAATTATTTGCACCCTAGGGATTGGCTTGAAATAGAATGAATTCACGAGAAAAAATTAACTTGGCTCTGAAAAATGAAAATGTAGGGCGACCTCCCCTTTGGGTGATGAGGCAAGCGGGTCGCTATTTACCAGAATATCGTGCATTAAGAAAAGAGCACAGTTTCTTGGAAATGGTCAAATCCCCTGAGCTTGCAGTAGAAGTTTCTCTACAACCCCTGCGTAGATTTGCTTTGGATGCGGCGATTGTATTTAGTGATATCCTTGTAGTCCCAGAAGCAATGGGGCAACCCTATCACTTCAGAGAAGAGGGAGGGATCGGAATGGATTTCAGATTAGAAACAGAGGAGTGTCTCAATCGATTAGATACCGATGAAGCTGTGGATAAATTATTTTATGTCCGAGATGCATTATGTCTGCTTCGTAAAAAATTGGGGGATTCCAAGGCAATGCTTGGTTTTTGTGGATCTCCATGGACACTTGCATGCTATATGATCGATGGAGGGTCCTCTCCAAACTTCCCCAAAACTGTGGAATGGGCTCAATCTTCTCCCAAGTCTTTTGCTATATTGATGGAAAAATTAACCGAGGTATTAATTGGTTATGTACAACTACAGGCTCAATCGGGGGTGGATGCCTTACAAATTTTTGACAGTTGGAACGGACTTTGTCCAAATTCCCATGTAAATGAATGGTCTTTACAATGGATTGATCAAATTGCGAAGGAGGTTTCTAACGATATTCCAGTCATTCTTTACGCAAAAGCACCAAGCGAACGTTTAAATTATCTCTCTAATTGTCAGGTTTCCGGAATTAGCATCGATCATGAAACCGACCTTGCTTATGCGAGAGCTACCCTTCCTTCTCATTTCACACTTCAGGGAAACCTTAACCCTGCCCTTCTCGAAACGAATGAAGAGATGGTACAAAAGACAACTCTCCAATTATTGAACAAGATGAAAGGGGATAACGGGCATATTCTTAACCTTGGTCATGGAATTAGACCACAAGCAAAAGTAGAATGTATGCAGGCACTAGTTCAAACAGTAACAGAATTCTCTGATTCGTAAATTGAAGAGCACGAGAGTAAAAATTAAGGAACTTTCGTCATCGATAATTCTCGATATTTTCTCTTTTTACGATCAGGAAAGCAAATATCAGCGACTGCATCTTCAAAATCCTCGAAGCCTTCGATAATCTCAATTTCCATTCTCACATAATAAAAGGGAATGATAGGTTTGTAATTGGAAGGAATGCGAACTGCATCTTTTTCGGTGGTAATGACCACATCAGCACCGGCATTTTTAGCTTTTAGAAATAAACGATCAAGTTCATCATGGGAATAACGATGATGATCTAGAAACCTTTGCTTAAATCTCATTTCTCCAGATATTCTTTGAATAATATCCTCAAAGCCTCGTGGGGAAGCGATTCCACAAAATACCCCCACATACAACTCGTAAAGAAAATCTAAAGGCTGGGTGTTTTCTGTATTTACTTCTTGAAAGTATCTTACTTTATGAACGCATCGAATGATCTCCGCCTTCGAGTTGTATTTTCGAATGGTTTGAAGTAATTCAAGGTCAGGTTCTACCTCAGATTTAGTCAGAAACACATAAGAAGCCCGGGACAGATGCCTGACTGGTTCTCGCAAAATACCGCGAGGAAGGAGGCAGCGGTTCCCGAATGGGTTAGTCTGATCGACAAGCAACAAATTAAGATTCCCTTTGATGCGAAGATACTGAAAGCCATCATCCAAAACCAAAGTATTTACCTTAAATTTTTCGATAGCAAATAATCCTGATTTGACCCTATCTTTATCTGCCAAGACGACTGCCCCTTTTAAATTCATAGCCAACATAAAAGGTTCGTCACCGGCTTCCTCGGAATCTAAAAGTACATTTTTCCCATCACTTACAATTTTTGGGGGTTGGAAAACTGCTTTGGAAAATAATTGATACCATTTACGGTTCGATTTTTCTTCCTTACTCTTGTACCCCCGACTTAAGATGGCTACTCTACGCCCCCTTGCCATGAGTTCCTTGGTAAAGCGTTCAACCACGGGAGTCTTTCCAGTTCCTCCAACAGTTAAATTACCCACCACAATGACTAAACAATTGACTGGTTTATCTTTAAAAATGAATCGACGCGTGTAACAGAATAAACGAAAACGAACAATTCCAGAAAAAAGAAAAGAAAGGGGTCGTAAGAAAAGACCAAAAAGACGGGCAGATACAGAAAGATCACGGTCATAAATGACTCCCTCAACAAATCCCTCGAAGTCAGACCATTTCTCCTGTAGCCAATTCCCATTATTTTGTGCCATAAAATAATCTTTTCTATAGATATTAATTAGGGTGACAACCGGATTTCATTAATAGTTAATCCTTCATCGATTGACTTTAAGCCTGAATTGGATTTGATGAGTACATCTAAATTTGCTTCCTTTTATGCAGGTCACTTTACTAAAATCAAAAATCCATCGTGCAAAAGTCACATCAATTTCTCCTGATTACTCAGGCAGTCTTTCGATTGATCGCACATTAATGGAAGCCGCTGGCTTTCTTAATCATGAAAAAATCTTAGTTGGTAATATAAGTAATGGTGAAAGATTTGAAACCTACTGTATACCAGCACCGGCTGGTTCTGGTGAAATTGCGTTGAATGGGGCCGCCGCTCACAAGGGAAAACCGGGTGACCTTTTGGTCATTATCACCTTTATTCAATTGGATCCCGAAGAAGCATCGGCTTGGGAACCGCGACTTGTTATTATAGAAGATAATAATACCAAGTTTAAAATGATAACCAGCCAAATTAAAGATTAAAATGATTGATTATAAATTACATATTCCTGGCCCAGTTAATGTTTCAGATGAAACCTATCAAGCCATGTGCACTCCTGTAATGGGACATCGAAGTGCAGATTTTGTAGAGTTATATCAAGCATGCCAACCCAATTTACAAAAATTATTTCAAACCGATGACCCAGTTTTTATTTCAACTTCTAGTGCATGGGGAGTAATGGAAGGAGCCCTGCGCAATTTGTGCCAACGGAAAGTTCTTTGCTGTATGTGTGGTGCGTTTTCTGACAAGTGGCTCGATGTTGCCAGGCGAGCCGGGAAAGACGCAGACCCATTACAAGTTGAATGGGGTCAAAACATTGACCCGGATGAACTAAAAACTCGGTTATCAACCGGTGAATATGATGTGGTGACCTTGGTTCATAACGAAACCTCTTGTGGAATGATGAATCCACTTGAAGATATAATGAAGGTACTACGCGAATTCCCGGATGTTATATCAGTAATTGATACTGTAAGTTCGTTTTCAGTCGTACCCATTCCCAAGGATAGTTGGGGAATCGATGTCATTCTAACTGGTTCACAAAAAGCCTTGGCTATGCCCCCAGGACTTGCCCTTTTCTCAGTTTCGGAACGAGCTTTTGAAAGAGCCCATCAAACTGAAGGTAGAGGCTATTATTTTGATTTTCTTGAATTCCGCACCAATCATGCCAAAGGCATGACCCCAAGTACGCCAGTGATCCCCCTAATTCATGGCCTAAGACATACTTTAGAAAAGATTTTTAACGAGGGAGTAGAAAATCGTCACAAACGACATGCCGAACTCAACCAGCTCGTACACCAATGGGTGGCAAGCAAAGGATTCGAATTACTACCCAAGCCTGAATTTGCTTCTAAGTCACTTACCTGCGTTCGTAATAACCTTGAGATTGATATCGCTGGATTTGTGAAGACATTAAGGGAAGAAAAGAAAATTTCGATTGATGGCGGGTATGGAAAAATTAAAGGTAAAACATTCCGCATTTCAAACATGGGCGATGAAACTGTAGATTCCATTAATCAATTGCTTGCAAATATGGACGAAGTTCTATCACACTTTCTTCCTGCCTAAATTACATTCTGTTTTATTAAGTGAAAAAATTAGTCATTGCCGAAAAACCCAGCGTTGCAAAAGATTTAGCCCGAGTTCTTGGTCGTGTACCAAAGAAGGAGGATTATTACGAAAATGATGAATGGGTGATCGATTGTGCTGTGGGACATTTAGTGGAACTTTTCATGCCCGATGACTTTGATAAAAAACTCAAGGCTTGGAAATTGACCAACCTGCCAATCATTCCTCCAGAATTTCAACTCAAACCAATCGCCAATACCAAGAAAAAATTTCAGCAGCTCAAAAAACAGCTCAAAAGAAAAGATGTTGGTGAAGTGATTAATGCCTGTGATGCGGGAAGAGAAGGAGAACTTATCTTTACCTACATTTATGAACTCGCCAAGGCGAAGAAACCAATCAAACGATTATGGATGCTCTCCATGACCGACCAAGCGATTAAAGATGCATTTGGAAGTATGCGTGAAGGTGTTGAACTTCAACCATTGCAAGATGCAGCCCGTTGTCGTTCAGAATCCGATTGGTTAATCGGAATTAATGGAACACGAGCCGTCACCCTGAAAAGGTCTAGGAGTATGAGTCGTCAAGTTTCTACCGTAGGTCGTGTGCAAACGCCCACCCTATCGCTTGTAATTAAAAGGGAGAAGGAAATTAACTCTTTTATTCCCCGAGACTTTTTTAGAATTACCTCAACTTTTGAATTATCCGAAGGGACTTATCAGGGAGTTTTTCAAAGAAAAGCTTTTAAGAAGAATCAGGATGACAAACATGATCGTATTGACCGCCTTTGGAAAAAGGAAGAAGCAGAAGAAATTTATTCGGCGATTCAACAAGCACAAAAAGCAGATATTTCAGAAACTAAAAAGCGCTCCCCTCAAAGTCCAGGTAGGCTTTATGACTTGACCACCCTTCAACGAGAAGCAAATCGATTGCACAGTTATCCGGCGAGTCGAACACTTCAAATTGCTCAGTCTCTTTATGAAAGACATAAGGTTATTACCTACCCAAGAACCGACTCAAAAGCCTTACCAGAAGATTATGGGCCCATTTGTAGAGATCTATTAGGGTCGATACAGGGAGAGTTTGGTCCTCATGCCCAAAAAGCACTTCAATCCAATTGGGTGGATGAGAAAAACAAGAAGATTTTCAACAATAAGCAAATTAGCGATCACTTTGCCATAATTCCTACCACTAGTTCTCCCTCAAACTTAGATACGAATGAGAGGAAAATTTATAACCTCATTACCAAGCGTTTTATTTCTGTTTTCTACCCGCCAGCCCAATGGGATGTGACTACTCGGACCAGTACTGTAAATGATCATAATTTTAAAACCGAGGGTCGAGTTTTAGTTGAGGCATCATGGCTTGCAATCTACGGAAAAGATAACCAACCAGAGGATTCATTACCTGGTTTGACTCCAGAAGACAAAAATCAAGCGAAATTAATAAAAACTGAATTGGAAAACGATCAAACAAAGCCCCCGGCTCGCTACACAGAAGCGACCCTACTCTCCGCAATGGAAGGGGCAGGCAAACTAGTTGAGGATGAAGATATTGCGGAAGCACTTAAAGAAAAGGGTCTAGGTACTCCCGCCACTCGAGCATCTACTATTGATCATTTGATCAAGGAAAAATACATGCGCAGGGAGGGCACACAAATGCACCCCAATCTCAAGGGGGAAGATTTATTTCATTTCCTTGATGCCGCAGGTACCGATATCCTTACTAGTCCAAGTATGACTGGTGAATGGGAGCACAAACTTAAGTTAATTGAAGAGGGAACAATGACCCGTGATCAATTCATGAAAGAAATTAGTAATCTGACTGAAGAATTTGTCTCTAAGACAACTGGTTTTACGGAAACTGCAGAGAATCTTAAAGAAACTACCCTGCGCTCTCCCGTTACAGATGAACCTCTTTTCGAAGGTTTGGGCTTTTATCAGAACCTTGAAGGAGATTTTCGTATACCCAAAAGTATCGCGGGGCGACGACTTCCTATCGATGAAGTTGACATTCTTCTACGGGACAAAAAAATTGGTCCGTTAGATAATTTTATGTCTAAAGTTGGCCGTCCATTTTCTGCTATCCTTCAACTTGATGAGGAGTATAAAGTAAATTTTGTCTTCCAGAATAATGAAGAACAAGAAGCAGAAGAAAGAGAGAGCATTAAAGATGCGCCCGTGGTCGCTGAATGTCCGGTTTGCCAACAAGAGGTTAAACAAACTGAAACCGCTTACATTTGCACAAGCCATAAAAAAGTTTCTGAAGGGGGAACCTGCTCCTTTCGTATTACCCGCAAACTTCTAGACAAAGAAATTCCTCTCGAAGAATTTTTAAAACTCGTAAATGAGAAAAAAACTGGACTGATCAAGGGCTTCGTATCGAGAAGAACCAAACGTCCTTTTGATGCAAATCTGATCCTTAAGGATAATGGAGGAATTGGTTTTGAATTTCCTCCCCGCAAAAAAAAATCGGCTTAAGCGAAGCATGCCCATTTACCAATATAAAGTAATTAATGAAAAAGAACTTGATGAGCTCTTTGAAATTGAACAAAAAATAAGCGATCCTCCATTGACAATGCATCCGCTTACCCGTGAACCTGTTAAACGTACTCTTACAACCACTTCCCTTTCCCTTAATCATTCAACTGGTAGCGAAAAAAAATCGCTTTCATCCGATAATCTTCACAAAAATGGCTTTACCCAATATGAAAAAGATTCATCAAGCGGAGATTATTTTAGGACTGTTGGTAATGAAGGCCCAGAAAGAATCTCGTCTGATAAGATAAACGATCTAAATCATTAAACCTCTTCGATTTAAGTGAAAGAAAGAAAACCAAATTGGCTCCGTGCAAAACTTCCCTCTGGACCTGAATACGGAAAAGTTCGAGATATTGTAGACCAAAACCAATTACATACAGTTTGCCAAAGTGCCCAATGTCCAAATATGGGCGAATGTTGGTCCCGTGGAACTGCCACATTAATGATTTTAGGAAATGTCTGCACACGTGCCTGTACTTTTTGTGCAGTACAGACAGGAAAGCCAACAGAACTTGACCTAGCCGAACCTCCCCGTGTTGCGGAAGCCGTCGCCAAGATGGGCCTCAAACATTGTGTCCTTACTTCAGTGGCCCGAGATGATCTGCCAGATGGTGGTGCAAAAGTATGGGCAGCCACAATTCGAGCAGTCCGCTATAAAAATCCAGATACCGCCATTGAGGTTTTAGTCCCTGATTTCAAGGGGAATTTTGAAAACTTGGATATCGTTCTCGCGGCAAAACCCAATATATTTAATCATAATTTAGAAACCGTTGAACGCCTGCAACGTCCCATTCGTAAAACGGCATCTTATCAAAGAAGTTTGGATGTCCTCGCTTATGCCAAAAAAGCCGGATTTCCAATCAAATCTGGAATCATGCTTGGATTAGGAGAAAAACAAGATGAAATCCGCAAGGCATTAAAGGATCTCGCTGATATTCAACTAGATGTATTAACTCTCGGGCAATACTTGCAACCGAGTGCCGGATATACTCCTATAGATCGTTGGGCCACTCCTGAAGAATTTGCACAATGGAAAATCGAAGCCTTAGATTTTGGTATTCGAGTGGTAGAATCCGGTCCGTTGGTTCGTTCTTCCTATCACGCGGATGAACAATCTGATCGTTTTGCTGCTGAAGAAAAAGCGACTGCATTAGCAGTAAGTGTTTAGCTCTAATCAGGGATCAATTCTCCATAAACTATTTTCAGTTCTCAATAAAAGAGAATTTTTAAAAACTATAGGAGAAGCGAGCATTCTTTCTTCAAGATCATTAGTAGCAAGCAATTTATAACTTTTACTCGCTTTAAAAATAAAGGTCTTGCCCATTTCATCAGAGAGTAAAATCTTTCCATTCGAATGAATTAATGATGGAGAGCAACTTCCGGCAACGCGCTCCATCCAAAAAAGTTCACCCGTTTTTGAATCTAGGCAGGAAACTACTCCATTATCAGCAACCATAAACAATAAACCATTGATCACGATCACAGAAGAATTCCGAGGTGCTCCTTTTCTCGTTTTCCAAACAAGATTCTTTTTCGTTAGGTCCCCCCTACCCCCACATTTAATCGCATAAAATATGGGGCTATCATAACCACTACTCACATAGATGATCCCTTCGTCAAAAACAGGTCTTGGTACCACTGAATACCCGTTAGGGTAATTAAATTTCCAAAGTTGATTTCCTCGAAGGTCATACGCGAAGACATAATCGCTCGCTGGACTGATAATCTGAACTTCCCCATTTACTTGAACCACGAGTGGAGTACAGAAAGAGAAATTTTTCTTTGCCCGACTATCTCTTTTAACTTTCCATTTAATTTCACCCGACTTTTTATCTAAAGCATATAAGCAAGGATTACTTGCTCCATCTGCACTCAAAAGCAGAAGGTCTTCATAAATAACTGGAGAGGCACCACTTCCATGAACGGGCAAATAGTCTAACTTATTTGTCCAAATTAACTCACCATCTACTCCTAAACAAGCAGTTCCTAAATTCCCAAAATGAACAAAAATACGATTATCGTCAAAAAAGGGAGTTGGACTGGCGTAGCTATTTTTTTTATGAATACGAGGTTGCTGGTCGTATTCAAATATTTTTTTTCTCCATTTAATATGGCCCGAATCAAAATCAATTGAAATTAGCTCGAGTATTAAGCTTTCATTATCTAAAACTGCATTAGTCAAAAATATTTGATCATTCACGCAAATCGGAGAAGACCAAGCTTTCCCACTTAACTTTTTTTCCCATGCAACTCCCTTTTCGCGATTCCAATTTAATGGAAGTACTTTTGTAACTGAATGACCCTGTCCAGTAGGTCCACGAAATTGGGGCCAGCCCAGACCAAAAGTCAAAGTGATCGACCACAACAATAAAAAAACAAATACAAGTTTTCTCATTACCAAAATATGAAGATATCTAAAAAGGAATCGAACCTAAAATAACCGTTAGGCTATAATTATTTATGAATCAAAAAAAGAGGCACCCTTTTCAAGGTGCCTCTTAAAGTTTGAAATAAGGATGTTATCTTACATCATACCATGATCGTGATCATGTCCACCAGGAGCAGCTTTCTCCTCCTCAGGAATGTCAGTAATCATGCAATCAGTAGTCAACAGAAGACCTGCCACAGACCCTGCATTTTGCAAGGCTGTACGAGTAACTTTAGTTGGATCTACAACACCAGCTTTGATCAAGTCTTCATATTTATCAGTTGCAACATTGTATCCCATTGCCCCTTTGGACTTAAGAACCTGTTGAACAACTAATGAACCTTCAACACCAGCGTTATCACAAAGCTTGCGGAGAGGTGATTCAATCGCACGACGTACAATTGCGGCTCCAATCGCTTCATCCCCCTCTAAGAGAGTTGCTGCTTTTTCAACTGCATTGGCTGCACGAAGAAGTGCAACACCTCCACCAGGAACAATGCCTTCTTCAACCGCTGCACGAGTTGCGTGCAATGCGTCTTCTACACGAGCCTTCTTTTCTTTCATTTCAGGCTCGGAAACAGCACCCACATTGATTACCGCAACACCACCAGCAAGCTTAGCTAAGCGCTCTTGGAGTTTTTCACGGTCATAATCAGAAGTAGTTTCATCAATTTGACGACGAATCTGTTTAACACGGCCTTGGATATCAGAAGCTTTTCCTGAACCCTCAACAATAACAGTATTTTCTTTGTCAACAGAGATACGCTTCGCTTTTCCAAGATCAGCAAGTTCAATGTTTTCAAGCTTGATACCTAAGTCATCAGTGATGCAACGACCACCAGTAAGAATTGCGATATCACGGAGCATCTCCTTACGACGATCTCCAAAACCAGGTGCTTTTACCGCACAAGCGTTTAGGGTACCACGTAATTTATTAACTACCAATGCTGCAAGTGCTTCACCCTCTACATCTTCTGCGATGATAAGAAGTGGTTTACCTTGCTTGGAAACTAATTGAAGAACTGGAAGTAAGTCATTAAGAGCAGTGATTTTCTTCTCATTGATCAAAATGTAACAATCTTCAAGGATTGATTCCATTGTGTCATTATTAGTGCAGAAGTAAGGACTTAAGTATCCCTTATCGAATTGCATGCCTTCAACCACATCAAGTGTAGTTTCAATGCTTTTAGCTTCCTCAACAGTGATTGTACCGTCCTTACCGACTTTATCCATTGCATCAGCAATAATTTCACCGACCTCATCGTCCCAATTAGCTGAAACAGTGGCAACCTGGCGAACTTCTTCGCGATCGGAAACCTTCTTACTGTCTCGAAGCAATTTAGCAACACCAGCTTCAACAGCTTTGTCGATTCCACGCTTTAAATAAACTGGGTTTGCACCAGCTGCTACATTCTTGAGTCCTTCTTGGTATACAGCAGCTGCTAAAACAGTTGCTGTAGTAGTTCCGTCTCCTGCAAGATCAGAGGTCTTAGAAGCCACTTCGCGCACCATTTGTGCTCCCATGTTTTCATAAGGATCGCTCAATTCGATTTCTTTTGCAACTGTTACACCATCTTTGGTTACAGTTGGAGAACCGAATTTCTTGTCAATTAATACATTACGACCCTTCGGTCCCAATGTTACGCTTACCGCATCAGCAAGTGTGTTTACACCTCTAAGGGCTCTTTTACGTGCTGCTTCGTTGAATAATATTTGCTTAGCCATAATTTTTTTTTCTAAGTATTGTTTTGATTGTTAGCTAAGAAGCCTTATCCAATGATTCCAAGGATATCGTCTTCACGAACTAGTTGGTATTCAACATCGTCAAGTTTTACCTCAGTTCCACCGTATTTGCTTATTAGCACTTTGTCTCCTTTTTTGACTTGAAAGCCGATATTTTTACCATCGTCGTCTTTCTTACCAGTTCCAAGAGCTACTACTACAGCTTCTTGTGATTTTTCTTTTGCAGAATCTGGGATTATTATACCGCCTTTAATTTGCTCGTCTTCATCGACGTGCTTGACCAAGACGCGATCTCCCAATGGAGTTATTTTTGGTTTGCTCATATTCCTTATATTTTTGGTTAGGTTATACTAGATTTCAGGGTTATAGATAATTATTTAGGAAAATTCCTCAACAGGTATCCAATAAAATTAACTTTTTTCTTTTTCGTCGTCTACTACTTCAAAATCGGCATCGACAATATCATCATCTTTTTTCTTGTCAGAATTGCCCGTTGGTTCATCTGCACCAGTTGTTGGGTCACCTCCTGGAGTGCCTCCGGGCATAGCTCCAGTTTTCATGACCTCCTGCCCTAATTCTTCAAAACCTTTTTGAAGTGAATCTTTAGCCGATTTTAACTCGTCAAGACTTGAACCGGAGTTTTCAATCACTTTCTTGGTATCAGTTAGTAGAGCTTCAATCTTAGCCTTTAAATCCTCTGGAGCTTTATCCCCAAGGTCGACAAGTTGTTTTTCACATTGGTAAACCATAGAATCTAAGTCGTTTCTCACTTGTACTTGCTCCTTTTTCTCTTTGTCCGCATCTGCAAATTTTTCCGCTTCTTTACGAAGACGGTCAACTTCTTCTTCGTCCATGCTGGAAGAGCCAGAAATAGTTATTTTTTGATCCTTGCCAGTTCCCTGATCTTTAGCACTTACGCTTAGAATACCATTCGCATCAATATCAAAAGTGACTTCAATTTGAGGTGTACCTCTTGGAGCAGGTGCAATTCCATCCAACTTGAAAGTTCCAAGAGTTTTATTATCCTGTGACATCGAACGTTCCCCCTGTAAAACTACAATATCTACGGCGGGTTGACTATCAGCAGCGGTAGAAAATGTTTGAGCTTTTTTAGTGGGGATAGTGGTATTTCGATCAATCATCGAGGTACAAACTCCCCCAGCAGTCTCAATCCCTAGTGTCAAAGGAGTAACATCAAGTAATAGAACATCATTAACATCACCTTGAAGAACAGCACCTTGTACGGCGGCACCTATTGCAACTACTTCATCAGGATTCACCCCTTGATTAGGATCTTTTCCACCCAATTCTTTGGCTAGTTCAACAATCTTTGGACTCCTTGTCATTCCACCAACCAGAACCAAATTGTTCACATCACCAATGCTAAGACCAGAATCTTTTAAACAGGCCTCAAATGGACCTTTTGTTCTAGAGTAAAGATCATCACAAATCTGCTCAAGCTTGGCACGGGATAGAGTTACATTTAAATGTTTCGGACCAGAAGCGTCAGCGGTGATAAAAGGTAAATTGATATCAGTGGACTGTGATGAAGATAAAGACATTTTTGCCTTCTCCGCTTCTTCCTTCAAGCGTTGCATAGCCATCGGATCACCCGAAAGGTCAATTCCCTGCTCAGTTTTAAATTCATTGATCAACCAATCGATAATTTTTTGGTCCCAATTATCACCACCAAGTTGTGTATCACCATTAGTGGCTTTAACCTCAAAAACTCCTTCAGCAATTTCTAAGATGGAAATATCAAATGTACCACCACCCAAATCGTAAACCGCAATCGTCTCTTCTCCTTTTTTGTCTAAACCGTAAGCAAGAGACGCTGCAGTTGGTTCGTTAATGATACGCATAACTTCTAATCCCGCGATAGATCCTGCATCTTTTGTTGCCCTTCTTTGATCATCGTTAAAATAAGCAGGCACAGTGATAACAGCCTGCGTGACTGGTTCACCAAGGTAAGATTCGGCATCAGCTTTCAACTTACCTAAGATCATAGATGATATCTGTTCAGGCGTAAAAGTTTCAGGCTTACCCTCAATTTGACACTCTATTACTGCGGCGCCGTTCTTTCCGTTAACCACTTTGTAAGGAAGCGTAGAAATTTCGTCTTTAATTTCCGAAAATTTTCGACCAATAAGTCTTTTCGAAGAAAAAATCGTATTCTCAGGGTTTGTTACAGCCTGCCTTTTGGCTGCCTGTCCAACCAGACGTTCACCATTTTTGCTAAATGCAACAATAGATGGAGTAGTACGAACGCCTTCCGCATTAGGGATTACCTTTGCGTCGCCAGCTTCCATAACTGCCATACATGAATTACTTGTTCCTAGATCAATTCCAATTATTTTACTCACAATGTAGTTATTGCAACTATCATGCCGAAATCTAAAATTACATTAAATATATAACAGTCAGTACTTTGTGAAAAAAATGAATTCTCAAAACCCTTTAAAATTGGATTATGTGTGACAATACGCTACTCATGTGTGCCACAGTGTGTGCCTTCCTAGTCACACCTCTTCAGAAGAAGAATCAGAAGAAGAATCAGAATCAGTCATTTCTAGGTCATCAAGAATTTCCATTACTCGATTTCCACGCTCGATCCCAAAATCTTGAGTAAAAGTTAATTTTGGAGAATATTTGAGAATCACATGCTTGCTAACCTCCTTACGTATTTCGCCGGTATGCTTGCGAAAAAATTGTTGTGCTTCCCGTACTTTCAATTCATCTCCGATCACAGAATAAGCAACTACACCGTTTCTTAGATCAGCGGATACGTCAACGCATGTAATTGTCCAACAAACAGTCTCAGAACGATAACGACGTCTCAAAAAAGTACCAATTTCTCTCTTAATCAACTCGTTAACCCGAGCTAAGCGCAGGCTCATAACATCAAATTACAAAGAAGGACGGATTTTCTCGACTTCAAAAGTCTCGATCATATCACCTTCTTCATATTCATCAAAAGAATCTAAGCGAATGCCACATTCGAATCCCGCTTTTACTTCAGTTGCATCGTCCTTAAAACGTTTAAGGGTTTCTATTTTACCTTCAGCTAAAACCTTACCCTTACGAACAAGACGCGCTCCCTTATTTCTAACAATAGAACCTTCCATTATCATTGAACCTGCAACAGTTCGTCCTTTGCTTACATTGAAGACTTGACGAATTTCAGCACGACCAGTTTTCTTCTCAACTAATTCTGGCTCAAGCAATTCAGCCATATTATCTTTAACAAGGTCAATGATTTCGTAAATTATGCTGTTTTGAAAAACTTTTACATCCTGATGCTTAGCATCTCCCATAACACCGTTATCCATTTTAACATTAAATCCAATCACATCCGCGCCAGAAGTCTTGGCCATCTTGACATCATTCTTGGTAATTGGCCCAACATCTGATTGAAGAATTTCTAAAATAACTTTGTCACTGGTAATTAATTGCAAAGATTCACGTAAGGCCTCAAGGGAACCTCCTACATCAGCCTTTAAAATTACTCGATAAGCAGCCGATTTACTTCTTGAAATTGCTGCAAATAGAGCATCAACACCAGAGGTTTCGCTTTCACTTTCACCTTCACCTTCTACTTCAGGTTCAATAACAACTTTTTTACTTAATTGCTCGAAATCTTCTGCTTCTCGTCTAGCTTCTCGCTCGTTCTTAGAACAAGCAAAAATTCCACCAGATTCAGGAACGCCTGACCAGCCAAGTATATTAACAGGGGTCGAGGGCAAAGCTTGCTTGATTTGCTCTCCCTGGTCATCAATCATAGCCTTCACTTTACAATAAACGGAACCGCAATGGATGGCATCGCCAATCTTAAGAGTCCCTTTTTGTACAATAACAGTGGCAGTGGGGCCACGCCCGACTTCTTGGCGCGCTTCAATAATAACTCCTCCACTTAAGGCTTCGGGGTTTGCTTTTAATTCCATTAATTCTGCCTGAAGCAAAATCATGTCTAATAAATCGTCGACTCCATCTCCTTTTAACGCAGAAATTGGAACAGTTACTACCTCTCCACCCCAATCTTCGGAAGGAATTGATCTTTCCTGCATCTGAGTTTTCACCTTTTCTTGATCCGCGCCCTTGGAATCCATTTTATTAATAGCAACAAGAAGTGTGCCTTGAGCACGCTGGGCAAATTTTAAAGCTTCATCGGTCTGAGGCATAAAGCCATCATCGGCGGCAACTACTAATACAGAAACATCAGTTAAATTTGCTCCCCTTTCACGAATCTTAGAAAAAGCGGCATGGCCGGGCGTGTCTAAAAAAGTAATTTTTTGGTTTTTGTGTTCAACTTGGTATGCACCTACATGCTGAGTAATACCACCGGCTTCACCATCAACCACATTAGCTTTTCTGATCGTATCTAACAATGTAGTCTTTCCATGATCAACATGTCCTAAAATACAAACAACTGGGAAACGAGGTTTGAGAAATTTTTCATCATTTTCATCAACCACTACCTTTTTCTTGGGAGCGGCTGCCTCTACCTTTTCACCTCGATGTTTGATTTCGAGTTCAAAACCTTTTAACTTGGCGATTTTTCGGGCAACCTCCTCATCAATAGTTTGATTCATCGAGGCAAATATACCCATTTCCATTAATTCAGAAATTAATTGAAAGGGTTTCAAACCAATAAAATTAGCAAACTCACGAACCACGATAGGAGGTTTGATCAGAATCAAATTTCCCTCTACAACCACATCTTCATCTGTGGAAGCAGTGTCTAAATCTTTAGAGACTACCTCAGTTCCATTATTCGAGGGAGGGGAAGGAATACCTGACTTTCCTGCCGTGGATGGCGGGGGTGGAGGTGCATTAGCTCGAGTAACAGGAGGAGGAGGAAGAGAAGGAGCATTTGTCGTAGGCACAACCTCAACCACTTCAGCCTTTTCCAATTGAGTTTTCTCTTTTTGCTCTGCTTCTTCTTTTACTCGTTTTTCTTCTGCAAGATCAGCCTTACTCCTTACAATCGGAGCAGCTTTGACTACCTGTTTTTCGACTTTTTCTTGGGGTGCCTCAGTTACTATAGGTTTCTCTACTTCAGGAGTTACCTCCTCCGTTGCATCAGAAAATTCATCGATGATAGACTGTGCCGTAATGTTATCGATAGAAGCAGATGCACTCGTTATGTCGTATCCCCGCTCAGTAAGAATTTCGATAAGCTCCTTACTAGGTTTATTGACTTTCTTAGCAATTGCGTGAACACGTACACTCATAAATATATTAGATGGGTAAGAAAAACTTAAGCTTCTTGCTCTTCAATAGTTGATTCATCATCGGCGGTATCTTTTCCATCTTCACCCGAGGATACTTTAATTAGAATGGAATCAGCAATATCCTGCTCAAAACCAAGTCCGACAAGGTCTTCTGCGGTTACTCCCTCAAAGGCTTCAGGACTGACTAGACCAAACGCAACTAATCGATCAGCCACTTCAAATTCTATCCCGACTGATGTGAGGGCATCCGCAGCTTTGCTCTTTCTTTCATCAAATCCAACCTGCTTAACCACTACTTTGCCTATATCGAGTTTCCAACCTAGTAATCTAGAGGTAAGACGGGCATTGATTCCCTTACGACCAATTGCAACAGAAAGATCATCTTCAACTACCTCGAAATACATTCTTCTTTTTTCACGATCTAAAGTTACATTCTGAGGCACGGCAGGTTTTAAGGCTTCTGCTAATTGCTCAATCGGATCTTCAAACCAACGAACAATATCC
The DNA here is from genome assembly GCA_964383925.1 of uncultured Puniceicoccaceae bacterium. Classification (GTDB taxonomy): domain Bacteria; phylum Verrucomicrobiota; class Verrucomicrobiia; order Opitutales; family Seribacteraceae; genus Seribacter. The sequence goes on along the minus strand of CAYLIJ010000032.1, from coordinate 7,037 downwards.
ACTTTCTCGCCGTTCATTTCTCGAACAATACTCTTAACCCGAGCACCTCGTGCTCCGACGCAAGCTCCAACGGGATCAACTTTTGGATCAGTACTGCGTACACAAACTTTCGTGCGATAACCTGGCTCTCTTGCCATCGCGGCTAAGGTGACAGTTCCATCGGCAATCTCGGCCACTTCCATATCAAAGAGTTTTCTAACAAAATTCAGACTGGAACGGCTCAAAATTAATTCCGGACCACGACCATGCTGTTCAAGCTTGTTGAGGAGACAGCGAATTCGCTCGCCAGGGGCCCAATCTTCTCCAGGAACTCTTTCGCGCCAAGGTAAGAGAGCTTCTGCTTTTCCCACTTCGACCACCAAATCTCCACGATCTTTCCGACGAACAATACCAGTAACCAAGTTCCCAACTTGATCCCTAAACTCGTCATAAATATGTTCTTTTTCAAATTGGCGAAGTCTTTGCTTGATAGCCTGCTCAGCTGTTTTGGCAGCAATTCTACCAAGGTACGAAGGATCCAACTCACGCTCCACAAAATCACCGAGTTTTGGACTTTCAGCGTATAACCGAGCTTTATCTAGATGAATTTCGCTAAAATTGTCGGACACAGATTCAACCACTTCCAACCTACTCCATGCTTTCATCGCTCCTGTTTTAGCACTTATGTCCACACGAACATCTCCTGAAGCACTGACTCCTTTTTCAGCGGCCGTTTTGATGGCACTCTCAATCGTGGCGATCATGTCTTCTCGACTGATGCCCTTCTCTTTTTCCATGTATTCAAGAACTGCGAGGATTTCGCTACTCATGGTTGATTAATTTGTGTGGGTTAATGATAAACAAAAAAAAGCGAGCAGGGCCCGCTCTTTCGAGGTTGAGACTGTAATGAAAATCCTACCATATCTAAAGGGACGATTTTGTCAATGATTTCATCTTACATGTAGTATGGTGTAAGTTTTCAACGTTGCAGGTTAGCGATGAAACATTATCTATGTTCGTTTTGATGAAAACATTACGATTCACTACTCTACCCGGTGACGGGATTGGCCCGGAAGTCATGGATATCGCTCTTGAAGTGCTCCAAAAGCTTGGAAATCTCCACGGTTTCTCGATTGAAACGAGCAATCACGATGTTGGAGGCATAGGGATCGACAATCATGGAAAAGCACTTCCTGACTCTACACTTGAAGCCTGTGAAAAAGTCGACGCTATTCTCTTCGGCTCTGTTGGTGGTCCCAAATGGGAAAATCTTCCCCCGAAGGAACAACCCGAACGGGCAGCACTTCTCCCCATTCGTAAAGCATTCGAATTATTTGCAAATCTAAGACCTGGAAATCTCTACCCTGAACTTTCTGACTTATCTCCACTTCGACCCGATATCGTGGCCAATGGAATCGATACACTCTGCGTTCGCGAACTCACAGGAGGAATCTACTTCGGACAACCCAAAGAAACAAAGACATTGGAAAACGGTGAAAAACAGGCAATCGATACAATGGTATATCGTACCAGTGAAATCGAACGTATCACAGAACTAGCCGTAAAAGCGGCTTCTTTACGCGAGGGACGAATTTGCTCAGTCGATAAAGCCAATGTTCTCGAAACTTCCGTTCTTTGGCGAGAAACTGTGATTAATTGCGTACAAAAACTCAATCCAGAGATTGAATTATCTCATATGTATGTTGACAATGCAGCGATGCAACTTGTTCGCGATCCAAATCAATTCGATGTCCTCCTTACAGAAAATATGTTTGGAGATATTCTTTCCGATGAACTCGCCGTCATCTGTGGATCGTTAGGCATGCTCGCATCCGCTTCAATTGGTACGCAAAAAAATAGCCAAGCCCTCCCTTTTGGACTCTATGAACCTGCAGGTGGTACTGCACCCGACATCGCAGGTATGGGATTAGCTAATCCCTGTGCCCAAATTCTAAGTGCCGCACTTATGCTCCGATATAGTTTTGGACTCGAAGAAGCGGCCACTTCGATCGAAAATGCAGTTAAAGAAACCATTCGCTCAGGTCTTCGTACCGGAGATATTGCCCAGGGAGGAAAATCTGTGGGCAGTTCAGAAATGGGACAGGCAATCCTCGAACGACTTCAATAAATATCCCTGTCAGGCCTCATGAATGCACACGAAATCCGTCAATCCTTTCTCGATTTTTTTGCTTCCAAAGAGCACCAAGTTGTAAACTCGGCTTCCCTTCTACCCGAGTCTCCCAACTTACTCTTCACCAATGCGGGGATGAATCAATTCGTACCCTACTTCCTCGGCGATCAAAAAGCACCCTATTCCCGGGCAACTGACACACAAAAGTGCATCCGGGCTGGTGGTAAGCATAATGATTTGGAAGATGTAGGCTTTGACACTTATCACCACACATTTTTCGAAATGCTCGGAAATTGGTCATTTGGAGATTACTTCAAAAAAGAAGCCATCGAATGGAGTTGGGAATTATTGACAGAGGTATGGAAATTCCCGGTCGATCGACTCTACGCCACTGTCTATAAACCTGGTGAAGGCGATCCCGCAGACTTCGATCAGGAGGCATACGATTTTTGGGCCGCTATTTTTGAAAAAGCCGGACTCGACCCCAAAGTCCATGTCGTAACTGGAGGAAAAACAGATAATTTTTGGATGATGGGCGAAACTGGACCCTGTGGTCCCTGTAGCGAATTACACATCGATCTCACACCCAACGGCGACACCCTTGGTAAACTCGTAAATGCCGACTCCCATCTTTGTATCGAAATTTGGAATCTCGTCTTTATTCAATTCAATGCGGACCGGGAGGGAAATTTCTCACCCCTCTCTGCCCAGCATGTGGATACAGGAATGGGGTTTGAACGAGTCGCAGCAGTCATGCAGACTACCCAAGGATTTACCGACTTTTCTAAACCGGTCAGTAATTACGACACCGATGTCTTTTCTCCAATCTTTGATAAAATTGAAGAATTATCGGGAAAATCATACACCTCCACCCTGCCCGACACTCAATCCCTCACCGAGCAAGAGGAAATCGATGTCGCATTTCGTGTAATTGGGGATCATCTTAGAGCCCTTACCTTCTCGATTGCAGATGGTATTCTACCCGGAAACAGCGATCGAAATTATGTCCTTCGTCGAATCCTTCGCCGGGCCATCCGGTATGGTCGAACCCTCGGATTTTCAAAGCCCTTCTTTTTCCAATTGGCCCCCACTTTGATCGAGCAAATGAAAGAAACTTTTCCCGAACTTGAAGAGAGAAAAGAACTCATTTCGAAAACTCTTAAGTCAGAAGAGGAATCTTTTAATAAAACCCTCGATCGTGGAATCGACCTATTTTCCCGGGAGGTTGAAAAACTGGGAGAAAATAAAACCCTCTCCGGTGAATTTGTATTCAAACTCTACGACACATTTGGTTTCCCACTCGACCTCACTCAATTGATGGCCCGTGAACGAGGTCTATCCGTAGATGAGGATGGATTTTCCAAAGAAATGGAAACCCAGAGAAAACGGGCACGAGATGCTCATAAATCTGTCGATATATTAGTAAGCGAATCTGGAGAGGAAGGAAAAGCTACAGAATTTGTTGGTTTTGACCGCGAAAATCTAACTTCTTTTTCCACTCGTTGCCTAGAAGCGATACAATCCGAAAAAACCACCTGCCTGATTTTTGAAAAAACTCCATTTTATGCCGAAATGGGCGGACAGGTCGGAGATTACGGAACCGTAGAACTCGCGGAAAACACCCTGACAATTTCAAATGTTCTCAAAGATTCCTCGGGCCGCTTTTTGCACCAAGTTGAAAACTTTCCCCCGACTCTCAATCCTTCCGATTTAGAAGTAGTATTAAGCGTCGAACCCCAACGACGACTCGCCATTCAAAGGCACCACACTGCCACCCATATTTTACATTGGGCACTCCGTAAGACCTTGGGTGATCATGTACGCCAAGCCGGTTCCTCAGTCGATGCCAATCGGTTACGCTTCGACTTTTCCCACTTCGAAGCCGTCACCCCCGAGCAACTCATTACAATTGAAAACCTAGCCAATGAAAAACTTCTTCTTAACGAACCCGTTCTAGCTTACGAAATTCCATTCTCTGAAAAACCCGACGATGTAGTCGCATTCTTTGGCGATAAGTATGGAGAAACAGTTCGGGTGGTCGATGTGGGCGGTTGGAGCAAAGAACTTTGTGGAGGTACTCATGTCGAGGCAGTGGGTGAAATTGGATACCTTAAAATAACCAGCGAATCTGCAATCGCCTCCGGTACTCGTCGTCTCGAAGCGGTGGCCGGGGCACCCGCTCATCAATTTGCGGACGAACGGATTTCTCAAATTAATCTACTTTCCCAACACCTTGCCTGTAAACCGGCCGAGATTATTGACCGTATTTCCCAACTCCAAACAAAGAGTAAAGAACTGGACAAAAAAATACGGTCCCTCGAACAAAAAGGACAATCCGGAGTGGCAGATCAACTGATTGAATCGGCAGTCGAATCAAATGGAATTAATCTGATCAAACAAGCCGTACCCAACCTCGCACCCAACGACCTTCGTTCCCTCGCCGCCCAGGTTAATAAACGAGCCGCCCCTTCCGTGGTACTTCTCGCATCAGAAGCCAATGGGAAATGCGGATTGATATGCCTGTGTTCGCCAGAAGCCGTCGAAGCTGGGCACCAGGCAGGTAAATACCTGGGCGAACTCGCCACTAAACTTGGCGGTAAAGGAGGTGGGAAGCCCGACTTTGCAATGGGAGGAGCTCCCGCGGGAAATGATATTAAAGACGCCCTTGCCGGTATTTCCCTTTCTTCCACCGAAGGGTGAAACTACGCATCCTCTTGCCCCCCACCATGGCGGGCTGTGTTCAACGCAACGCAATACCGGCCAAGATTGAACTCGAACTGGATGATGGTACCCGGGCCACTCCGGAAAAGATTTCCCCCGCTGCTTTTGCCGATCTTAACGATGCCGAGCGTTCCGCTCTCTTCGCACTTTCTCAATGGTGCGGTGGAGCGATCACTTCCTTTCTACAGCTCGATCTTAAGCAAACCGGAGAATTACTCAAATTACTGGACCGAGTCCCCTGTTTCTTTCCCGCCAATAATCCGGAACAACCAATCGAATGGATCGAAGGTGCACTCGACGGAGTAAGCGAATTCATCGAAATCCCCGAACCTGATCGTCCCCGCCCAGTACGGGAAATCAAGGAAACTGTAGAAGATAATACCCCCTATTCCCCTCCTGTACGCTCAATCCCCGAATACAACGGCCCCGACATCGAAGTGGAAGGCTCCACCGAATACCTCAGGATTATCCTCCCCTCCTCCGAACATCCAAATTACAAAGAAGTCCTTCGTTTACTCAGGGACTGGAATTTCCTACGCGATCGCTCCCACCGTCATTGGTGGTGGCTTCGAGACCCCGCAAAAACACTCGACTTCCTCGCCGCCCATCAGGAAGATTTTGAACTCGATTTTGATGCCGAGTTTACCGAGAACTTTAAAAAACAAACCTCCGCTATTGAAAAAGCCACCCTTCGTACCAATGCCAATGAAAGTACTGACGAGATTGAGGTAGAAATTACTATCGAAGCGGGGGATGCCCCAAGTGATCTTCTCGAACATGCCCTTGCGACGGGGCAAAACCACATCAAACACGGGAAAAAAGTTTATTTTCTCACCCGCGAACTTCGTGAGAAAACAACCCAACTCTTACGCCGAGTATCGGGAAATCCCGATGCCCCATTACTCGCCCGTTCCAGTCACCCTGTAGAAAAATTTCAGGCCCCCGCCCTCGAAGAGTTTTTAACCGAAGCCGATCCTCGCTTTAAACCACCCGCCCAGTGGAAAAAACGCAGCCTTGCCCTGCGCGATTTATCCGCCCTCACTTTTCCAAAATTAGATAAAACACTCGAAGAAACTCTTCGTCCCTATCAAAAAACCGGAGTTGCCTGGCTAATGCACCTCTTCCAACATGGCCTTGGAGGGATTTTAGCCGATGAAATGGGCCTTGGGAAAACTCTTCAAGCACTCGCTTTCCTCTCTGCCCTCCGTAAAAAAGGAAGCCTGGTCAAGACCTCCCTTGTAGTTTGCCCAGCCACTCTTTTGGAAAATTGGAAACGCGAAGCCCAACGCTTTTGCCCCGAATTATCCACCCATATTCACCACGGGAGTAATCGAACAGAAGAGGGGGCAGAATTAGCCAAGCATGACCTAATCATCACCTCCTATGGTACCCTCGTTCGCGACGTCGAACTCTTTGAACCCATCCCTCTACTCTGCGTGATTGGAGATGAGGCCCAGCATTTAAAAAATCGTAAGACCAATAATGCCAAGGCCATGTCCTCACTCTCCTCTGAAGGACGAGTCCTCCTCACGGGTACTCCGATTGAAAACAGTGTATCCGACCTCCTGTCCCTCCTCGAATTTCTCATGCCTGGCGCTCGGCCCAACCTACCCCCTTCTTCCCGGGGAGATGAAAGGATCTGGCATGAACAACGAATTCTTAAAGAAGCAGCTCCCTATCTTCTCCGCAGGAGTAAGAAACAAGTCGCTCCCGAATTACCCGAAAAAATCGAACAGCTCCTCTTTGTCGAAATGACAGAAGATCAACAGGAATGCTACGCCGATATTCGCCAATCCGCCGAGACTGAACTTAGCAAACTAGCCGACTCCGGAGCGAGTGAGGGAGCGATGCGGATGAAAACTCTTACCCAACTCCTCCGCTTACGCCAGACCTGTTGCGATCCCCGCCTAGTCGATCCCGACTTCCCCGCCGATCAGTCCGCCAAGCTCAACGCCTTTCGCGAACTCCTCTACACCTGCCTCGAAGGGGGACATCGCTTACTCGTATTTTCCCAATTTGTAAAAGTTCTCCAATTATTAAAAGCCGAACTCGAAGCAGCCGGGCTCACTTTTTGCTACCTGGACGGCTCATCCAAAGACCGCATGGCCCAAGTCGACCGCTTTCAGGAGGATGATACTGTACCCGTCTTCTTAATCTCACTCAAAGCGGGGGGAACCGGATTAAATCTAACCGCCGCCGATGTCGT
>CAYLIJ010000031.1:0-28812 GCA_964383925.1 uncultured Puniceicoccaceae bacterium | reverse complement strand
GGCAGCGCCTGCCTGATCACAGTTACCTCTATGGTGAATACTTAAAGAACAAACCGAGAAGAGGCATCAATCGACCAGCGGGTAGCCTGGGACGGTCTCATGCCTGTAACTTAGCACTTCAGGTTTGGGGGGATCAAACCGTTACCGATGAAATACATAAACTTTGCTTAGATCGCCTAATTGAGAGAAATGGTTGGTTGGACATGGCAAGAAAGAGACCGATTCCTCATGAATCCTGGTTCGCAATTGCTGGGTATTTTTTCTACTATGGGCACTTATATGCCTCACTTTGTATTGAAAAACTGCCTATAACCGACCAGCCAAGTTATAAAGAAAAACTCGCTGAAATTTTAATCCCATTACAAGAGAAAGATGGTTCTTGGTGGGATTTCCCCTTTTATAACTACCATCAACAATACGGTACTGCTATGGCGTTAATAAGCCTGAAGTGTTGTCTTCCTTAATATTCTCTGATTGAGAAGCTTTTATAGTGTGAAACACCAGGTTTGTTTTCTTGCTCTGTCGTAACCCAATAACTCCTTAATTCAACTCTCACTTTTTTGCACATTGCTTCGACTTCATTTAATTCCCCTTCCACCAACAACTGAACTTTACCGTTTGCTAAATTTTGGACATAGCCAGAAATGGAGTAAGATTTTGAAATTTGTAAAACCTTCCACCGAAATCCTACGCCTTGTACATTTCCAGAATAAGTTATTTGATGCCGAATCATGTTATATAGAGGAGGAGAATTTTGTTAGATACAGAAAGTTTTAAAAAAACTATTTGACCTTAGTTGTCGAGTGGTGGAAAGTTATTCATACTTTCAAACAATTCAAACCTAAATGTAATAATTTAATGAGCCAATACGAATTTGAGAATAACCATGAAGGAGAATGGGAAGAAAATGGCGATGTTGCTTGGAATGAAGCGGACTGGCAGAAATTTTTGCGTAATGCTGATGTAGAAATTTCAAAATTTATTACTGCTTATAATAAGGTATCAGATGACCCTGATCGTATTAATGCAACAGCAGCAATAATGGGATGGCATCGAGAGGATTGGTCTTCCCTTGATGAAGAACTCGATGAGGAAACAATGAAGCAAATGCGCCCAGTAGAAATGGAGGAACTCAGTAAGATGGATCCTTACACAATTCACAGGCATCCAATATACATATCTTCTACTGGACTTTACGCATATCTTAGAAATGCTTGGGAGCATTACATGAGGAATAATCGTGAACAAGCACCGCCCCATCTAGCATGGAGTTATTGTGCAAGTCTTGCAGATGGAGAAAGACATTCTGTGTTAGCGGCGAATTGTTTGGATTTAGGAGATTACTTATTGGCAGTTTGTCATTTTAAAAAAGCTTATTCTGCACTTAACGAATCACTCCGACTAAACAGACTTTTTACCCACCAAACCGAAATAGTTTTTAAAAAGTATCAAAATGAATCAAATATGAGATTACATGACCTTCGCGAGATATGGCTCCGCGTCATGCATGATTGTAGAAAATAAATTTGATTCCAATCAACAGTGAAGCTCGTCCATCGATGGGCTTTTGTTGTTTTAGACAGATGTGACTTTCTGTGGTATTATTAAATTTATTTAAGATTTACCTTATTTTTAATATTCCCAGAGGGTATACTTAAATATTGCCAAAAATTTATTCATTCTGAGTATAATAAAATGAATACTATAAAACTTTGTTTAATTTTTGGAACAATCATTTCGATCTTTTCTGCATCTGGTTCAAAAAAGCCTAATATATTATTTATTTTTGCTGACGATCAATGCTACGAAACAATTGCTAATTTGGGACTCACAGATATTGAAACTCCTAACCTCGATCGTCTGACAAAAGAGGGAACAAGCTTTACTCGGGCTTATAATATGGGATCTTGGAGCGGAGCAGTTTGTGTTGCTAGTCGACATATGCTCAATACTGGGCGTTCGATCTGGCGTGCTGAAGCGGCTTCTAAACAAGCCGAGGAGGAAAGAGCATCCGGTAGATTTTGGTCCGAAAATATGAAATCGGCTGGATATAAGACCTATTTTACTGGCAAATGGCATGTACGTGCCAAAGCAGAGAGTTGCTTTGATGTGACAAGTAATGTTCGAGGAGGAATGCCCAATCAAACTCCGGCAGGTTACAATCGTCCACTTCCTGGAATTCCCGACCCGTGGAGTCCATCGAATCCAAAATTCGAAGGTTTTTGGAAAGGGGGCAAACATTGGAGTGAAGTAGTTGCTGACGATGCTCTCGATTTTTTCGATCAAGCAAAAAAACATCAAAACGAAAAACCCTACTTTGCCTATGTCGCCTTTAATGCTCCTCATGACCCTAGACAAGCACCCAAAAATTTTGTTGATAAGTACCCACTCGAACGAATTAAAATACCCTCTAATTTCTTAGCCATGTATCCCTATAAGGATAAGATTGCATGTAGTCATAGTCTAAGGGATGAAAGGCTTGGACCAATGCCTAGAACCAGAAATTCGGTTAAGGTCCATCGGCAGGAATATTATGCAATCATTACCCATATGGACGAACAAATCGGAAGAATCTTAGCCGGTTTAAAAAAATCAGGGATGGAAGATAATACTTATGTCTTTTTCTCTGCTGACCATGGACTAGCTGTGGGTCACCATGGACTTTTCGGAAAGCAGAACCTTTACGAACACAGTACTCGCGTACCTTTTATCGTGAAAGGCCCGGATATTCCAAAGGGGAAAGAAATATCAGCTCCAATTTACTTACAAGATGTAATGGCAAGTAGCTTAGCACTTGCCGGAGTCGAAAAACCGAAACATGTAGAATTTAAAGACATTTTACCTCTTGCCAAGGGAGAGACCAAAAAGCTTCCCTACAAAGAAATCTATGGTGCCTATTTGAATGTTCAACGCTCAATCACCAAAAATAATATTAAACTGCTCGTCTATCCAAATGTACCCTTAATTCGAGTTTATGACATTGCTAATGACCCAGAAGAGAAAAACGATATTGTATCAACAGAAAAAGGTAAGGAATTAACAAAAAAACTTTTTCCTCGTTTACTCAAACTCCAAAAGAAGATGGGTGATTCACTCGATCTTACTAAAGCATTTCCCAAGTTTGTAACTAAATAAAAATTATTTTTAACTTGGAATGTAATAATAAACTAATTCTTTGGCGGAGTAGGTTGGCTTGTTCTCCTTACAAATTAACTCAAATTTCAAATTACTATTATTTACATATTTGAAGACAGATAAGACGTCTTTTGTCCCGAGCGACCAGTAAACCATTTGCAAAAGAGAAATGTGCCCTAGTGCCCGCCCCCAAAATCTGCTGGCGATATACAATCTCACAACTTTCTGGTAATGCCTTCAGTATTACCAATTCACCTGTCTCCAATAAAACAATTAACTTTCCGCTGACTCTAATCAAATTACCAGCACCCATAGATGGAGCTGCCCACATAATTTCACCATCGCCCAAGCGAATGCATCGTAAAATAGGCTTTCTCTCCTGCCGCCCATGAAAACCATAAATATAATCTCCAAATGAGACTGGAGTAGAATAATGACAATCTATTACCTCGTTTTTGCGCCATACTTCCTTAAATGGAAATTCATTTTTCCCGTTATTTTCCTGATATTGCCAAAGGCCGGCACCGACTCCGTAACAAGAGGATAATAAGACTTGATTTTGAATAACCAAAGGGGTTGCTGCATTTACAGAAGCGTCAATAGGAGAGCGGAACTGAGCAAAATATTCTTCATTTCCAGTTTTCAAATCAACCGCAAGGAAGCCTTTTCTCATAAAAGAAAGACAAAAATTTCGATCTTCTGAGAAAAAAGGAACGGGTGATGAATAATCATTTCCATAAGGTTTGCTAAACCACTGAGTTCTTCCCTGAGTTAAAGAAAATGCAACTAGTCCAACTTTTTCTCCTCCTACATCCAAAATGACTCGATCTCCAATAATAAGGGGAGAAGCGCATCGACCAAAAAAGCCTTTCGGAGACTCGAATTCCTTCTTCAAATCACGAACCCATTTTTGTTTGCCCGTTTTTAGGTCTAATCCATGAAGCAATCCCTGCGGTCCATGGGTTACAATAATACCATTCTTAAATGCCGGAGTTGATCGCGGACCGCTACCCATACCAAAATCATCTCGATAGCCAGAGAAGTAACTATTTTGCCAAATTTCATCACCAGTTTTTATGTTTAGGCAATGTACAATTTCATCTTCGCCCACCCGATCATGAAAATAAATAAAATTTTTATCCATAACCGGCGACGACCAACCCGAACCAATGGGGATTTTCCATTTCACTTTGAACTCATTTCCTTCGGTTGGTAAGTTGATGTGAATACCTTCAACTGATCCGTTATAGTTTGGCCCCAACCAATTACTCCAATTCTCAGCCTGAATCGGGTTTAATGTACCAATTAAGAATGTGATCAATAAAAGGGTTATAAAATTCATAATACAGTGCCCTGTTCCTTAATTTCAAAAGATTTATCGAACATCATAAATTAAAGCTTTTTCGACCTTTCCCAATCCAAGTTCATTTGCGTACTGAAAAAGTAGGAGCTCTTCAAATTTTCTTTCAATTAAACCACTCGATATTCGTTTTTCATTTAATACACTCAAGGCAATTCGATCTACAGAAAGAGGATTTTCACTTAATAAAAGAGTAGATTCCCGACCTAAAAACTCCGCATCAAATTGGCCCGCATTTGCAAACTGGTATTGACTGAGATCTAAAATAGAATAAAGCCGTTTTTTCCAAACCTCAGGGATAGCTAAAAGTTCGGTAACAGTTGCGGGTGCTAAAGTTGGCTTATTTAAAAATCTTTCATAATTGGATATTGCACCCGTAGTTATGTTTGATGATGCACCATCAATCCCAAGAGTTAAATGATCCATTGCCACAGTTAAATTAATCCAAAATACATCATTTAAAAAAAGTAAGCTAGGAAGATAACTTTTCCTTTCTTCTGCCAAGCGCTGCATCCTGTTATGTGGAAATTTAAGAAAAAATCGTGCCCGATCGTGAATTGTGGGAGGCATGGGACTATCATGTACCCAAATCGGATTGTAGTAATTTTGATTATGGGAGGAAAAAACTTGATAACCTCGATAGAAATCGTTGATTTTCCTCGGGGATATAAGACCTGCCTTTACCATTGATATTTCATCTCGATCAACAAGAAAAATCTGCCTTTTGTCGTATCCTCTACCCGATAAAAAATCCAAAAGTGCGTCAATTAAAAGAGGGGAAACTTTAAGACCAGGGGCATGGGTAGTGTTTATTTTTATTGCGATATTTGAAATTTGAGAAGGTCTTAAATTGGGACCACCATTTATCTCTGCCGCTAAAAATAATTTTTCTAAAAAATATAAATACTTTCCATCGACTCTTTGTGCTCGAAAAATATCATTTGATCGACTATCAATAAGATCAGATTGCTTGACAGCGTTAAAGGGAGCAGAAACACTTTCATTCCCTCTTACATTCACCCAAGAAAAAGCAAGTTTAAGAAATAAAAAATAGACCACTGCTTGATGTATTACTATCCTTTGAAATAAATAAATCATGTACTTAATTAAAACATGCTTAAGGATGGTTGTCTCGGGGTCAATCTTGCTGATCATTTTTAGTTGCTCTGAAGAAGCAAAAGAAAGCTCTAAAGAAGATAAAATTATTGCTGTAAAAGCCATACCAGACCTCTCAGATGCAATTCAAAAAAGAGTCGAAAAAAAGCCTGAAGAAGCAGTTGTATTACTGAGAAACTACAATAAAGATTTTCCCGATTCTCCCAAAATTCTAATACAACTTAGCCGCGCTCTTTCCGAAAGTGGTCAGTACTCACTTGCTGCATTTCGAATCGAGCAAGCTATTTCTGCTGGAGCAAATCAAGACTTATTGCTTGAATGTGCAAAAACCTGCCAACTTTCTGGCGATTTCAATTCCGCTCAAAAATACTTTAAACAATATTTAGATAATAACCCGGAAGATATAAAGGCATGGCTTGCTTTTGCTAGATCACTTGCTGTTAGTGGAGATGAAATTAATGCGGTAAATGCATTTGAAAAGTCAGGTGCCCTTCTTAATCCACCTGACTGCTTAGTGGTCGCGGGTATATATGCAAAGAAAGAAATATTTGTAAAAGCGGAATATTGGTTTCGAGAATCAGCCAAAAGGGAAAAAGAACCTACCCCTCTGCCCCTACTCGGTTTACTTCGGGTTAAGTTTAAAACTGGAAATGAAAGTGCAGCTGAAGGGCTTATACTAGCAATCGAAAAATCTTTTCCTGGCGCGTTGGACAAAGATCCGCAAACTCAAGACTACAGTGCCTTAATCAGTAAGAGACGACTGGAGGAATTTGCAGAAAGAGGAGTCATCATTCAAAACCTTTCCACAAGCGAATTGGTTCAAGCACTTTTGACGAAACCAAAAGAAATTGTCCCTCCTGTTGTTTCGTTTGGTCCTAAATTATCACCTTTTATTGATAACTCATTAATTATCACACCTGATGATATCAACACAGATGAATCAAGAACTGAAAAAGATATGTTAGGATCACAAGAAAGTAGTTTGGCTGAGGCTTTCGCATCAACAGATGTTGAACTCATTACACCCAGTCCACTTGAATTAGGCTGGAGTGCATTTCTTTCCGGAAACTACTACGAGGCATTACTTAATGCGAGAAGTTCAATAAAAATTAACAGCAGAGAGGCAGAAGCATGGCGTTTATCTTCACAAGCACATTTTCAACTTGGAGAAATTCGTGAAGCCGAAATGACTATACTTGAAGCGATCCGACATAATCCAAATGATTTAAAAACTCGTATTGATTACCTTAATATTGCTCGCGAAACTCTCTCTTCCTCTCGATATCTTGGTGAATTGGAGAAAACTCATGAACGATTCCCCACTTCTGGAGAAATTCTTTGGCAATTAGCTCGGCGATATCATAATGTGGAAAGAATGCCTGTGACTGCTGGAATATTATATCGAAAATTGCTTTCCATTACTCCTGAAGGTAGTGGTTTGAACCAACAAGCAAAAATGGAATTAATCAAAATAAAAAATCTATGATAGTATTATTTTGATTATGCCCATGTATGCTGACAATTTTGTAGAAGAATTAAAGGATCGGGTTGATCTATATGACCTGATCAGCCCTTATGTCCAATTGAAAAAAAGCGGTGCAAAATGGGTTGGTCTTAGCCCATTTAATCAAGAAAAAACTCCTTCATTTTATGTTGATTCTATCAAAGGTTTCTTTCATTGCTTCAGTTCAGGTGAAAAAGGAGACGCTTTATCCTTCGTTCAAAAAGTTGAAAACCTGACCTTTCCTGAAGCAATAGAATTCCTTGCCAATCGATTTAGTATTCCAATCCGATATTCAGAAAGTTCCAATGGAAAGACAAATGCTTACAGAAAGTCTATCAAGTCAGATCTTTATGAAGTTCATGAAATTGCAATGGCTTGGTTTATTGAACAATTTCTTTTAGAAAATAAGGATAGTAAAGTTGCGCAGGATTATTGGATTAACCAAAGAAAATTCTCCCTTGAGGATGCTCGTCAATTTGGTATTGGATACGCCCCAATAGATCGTTTTTCCCTGAGTAAATATCTAGTCGAAAGAGGGATTAATGAAACCGTATTGAGTAAGTCAGGATTTTTTAACGAAAAAAAACAATCCGGTCAGTTTTCCTCTCGTTTCTGTGGCAGATTAATGATTCCTATTCGCGAAAAAATTGGCCGTGTATGTGGATTTACTGCTAGGCAGCTTTCTGTAACTCCAACTTGGGGAGACCGAAAACCTCCGAAATATGTAAATTCTCCCGAAACCCAAATCTTTCTGAAAGGAGATCTCCTCTTCAATCTGCATCTTGCCAACAAAGAAATTGATGAGAATAAGGAGTTTATTCTTGTCGAGGGTCAACTCGATGCAATCCGGTGTTGGCTCGAAGGGTTTAAGACTGTGGTGGCTCCCCAAGGAACCGCATTTAAGGATTCGCAGGCAATGCTGATGCGTAAATCAAGTCCTAAGGGAGTCGTCTGCTTACTTGACGGTGACGAAGCAGGACAAAAAGCCGCTTTTTCTTACATCCCCATTTTCCTGAAAGTAGGGCTTGATGCACGGTTTACTTCATTACCAGAAGGAAAAGATCCGGATCAAATTCTCCTAGAACAAGGTGCGGATGGCTTAAGAAAGATTTTAGAACAGGGAATTTCGTCAATTGAATATGCGGTTCGCTATAAATTAAAAGGAAAGACGGATCCTTTGCCATCTGAAATACGAGCGGTCAGTGAATTAGTCTTTTCTTCTATTTCAGAAGTGGACTCTTATATTATGCGAGACAGTTATCTTAAAGAACTGAGTCGCCATTTAAAAGTTTCATTTCAAACTATGAATGAAGAATTTATTCAATTTAATCGTTCAAAAAAGCCAAAGTATAAGGCGAATTATAGCACATCGACTCAAAAATCTCCCAAAAAGGCTTCTCCGCGTTTGACAACAGCCGAAGATGATTTATTGTTTTGCCTTTTGCATGATGATAGAGTCGCAAGCCCGCTTGCCCAAATTTTTGATCTTACTTGGCTTAACCTCGATATTCCAGCGGGGAGGATTTTGGCTAAAATCATGGCAGAAACAAAAGCAGATGGTCCAATCGAACCGGATCGAATGGAAGAATTCCTTGAAGATGATTCAGAAAGAACCGTTTTCCAACAAAACTATTTTCAAGAAGTTTCTTCTTTTGATGAAAATTCATTTCTTCAACACGCGAATGAATGCCTTCTTGCACTTTTCATCCGATCTATTAAACAGAAAGAGAAGAAAATCCTGCAAGACCTTGATAAATCTTCCGAAGAAGTGGATTCTTCATCGACTTTACGTAACAAACTTCTTGAACTCCGAAAAAATCGAAAACATCCCCCAAAATTAATTTTCTCCGATCAGAACACCCGATATTCACATGCCTAGACCCAAAAGCACCAAATCCTCACTTCAAACTTCTGTCAAAAAAGCGTCTAAGACCAAAGTCTTGGTCAAGAAGACAACCGCAAAGAAAGCTCCGGTAGTTAAAACCAAGACGCCGGCTAAAAAAGCTTCCCCAACTGATAGCAAGGCAGTTGCAAAAAAATCCGCCTCAGGGACATCGAAAAAATTACGCATCAAAAAAACCAAAGAAGCGGCAAAATCGCCTGGCAAAGCTTTGACTAAGGAAATCGTAGATAAAGTTAAAACTACAAAGACTCGAAAAAACAAAGTTTTGGACGGTGAAGAGAAAAAATTATCTAAAACTAAATCAAAAGTGTCAGCTAAAGAAGTGGCTTCTAAGTTGGATAAAAACATCGAACCACATGCATTAAACGACGAGGTTACTGAAAAGGTGAGAGAACTGATACACCTTTCCCGTGAGCAAGGTTTTCTTACTTACAAAAATATTGATCACTCTCTCCCAGAAATTGCTAACCAACCTGAAGAACTTCAAAATGTTATATCCATCTTCAACAATCTCGAGATTAAACTACTCGATTCGAATGAAGTAGATAAATTCAAGAAAAAAAAGGAAGAGAGTGAAGAAGAAAGTGCTCGCTCGAATCAAAGTGACATACTGGACGATCCAGTCCGCATGTATCTCAAGCAAATGGGGCAAGTGCCCCTCCTTTCCCGTGAGGAAGAGGTCGATATTTCTAAAAGGATAGAAACTGCAGAAAGCTCTGCTTTAAAAATCATTTATTCAGTCAGTTTAACCGCAGATTTCCAATTAAATATATGTAGAAAATTGATCGCTCGCGAAGAGAGATTTGATCGAGTGGTACTCGATAAAAAAATTGATAGTCGCGAATCCTATTTCAAGAGCTTGGCTAAACAGGTAATTGCTTTGGAGGATACCATTCGAAAAATAAACAATGCGTGGATTAGTATTGAAAATGCAAATGGTGAGACTCAACGCAAACGGTCAACCACTCGTTTCAAAAATTACGAAGCAACCTTGGCTCCCATTTTTAAGAAATGTTGTCTAAAACTTAAAGTTTTTGAAGATTTCTTAAACCAAATTAACCCTGAGTTAAAGGCGGTCTCTCGAAACTTACATAATGTTGAATTGGCAAAGAAAGACGCAGTAAAAGTTAAGCGTAAAGGTGTAAAAATGGATCGAGTGAATGAGGAACTCGAAGTTGCACGCACTCAATTTAAGATGGAACCTGTTATATTGGCACAACTCATCAAGGAACTTAGACTAAATATGCGACAAGCCCACCGGGCAAAAACCGAGATGGTTGAAGCAAACCTTAGACTCGTAATCTCGATTGCCAAAAAATACACAAATAGAGGCTTGTCCTTTCTTGATTTAATCCAAGAAGGAAATATGGGACTGATGAAAGCGGTGGAAAAATTTGAGTATAGAAGAGGGTATAAATTCTCTACCTATGCAACTTGGTGGATTAGGCAGGCAATTACCCGTTCAATTGCAGATCAGGCTAGAACTATTCGTATTCCTGTTCACATGATTGAAACCCTCAATAAAGTGATGCAGGTTCAGAAGCAATTGATACAGGAATTAGGACATGAACCGACTCCAGAAGAAGTTGCCACTGAGATGGGTCTCCCCTTGGAAAAAGTACAAGGTATAATGAAAATGGCACAACAACCCATTTCCCTACAAAGTCCAGTCGGAGATAGTGATGACACAAATTTTGGAGATTTCATTGAAGATAAAGGTGCCGAAAACCCTTATGATATGACCGCCTATTCTCTTTTGCGTGAGAAAATTATAGATGTTCTCGATTCCCTTACCGAGCGAGAACGAAATGTGCTCTCCCTTCGTTTTGGTCTGAAGGATGGCTATAGTCGGACCCTTGAAGAAGTGGGTCGTCAGTTTAAAGTAACCCGTGAGCGAATTCGTCAAATCGAAGCAAAAGCACTTCGTAAAATGAGACATCCGACTCGCATTAGGCAACTTCATGGCTTTTTCGAGGCAGATCAAAGCTCTGTTAATAAACCAAAGCCTGAAGCCTTACGACAACTGGGGCTTTAATCTTACTTAAAAAAGTATTCCAAATACTAGACAAAAAAGTTGCTTCAGACTATTGCTAAAGATATCTTGTTATTATGACCAACTCTCCAATTCATTCACTTGCCTTCATCGGAAATTTCGGTGGCGGAGAAATTATTCTTATTTTCCTTATTGTACTTCTCTTATTTGGAGCAAAAAAGGTACCCGAGTTATTTCGTTCGCTAGGAAAAGGCGTTAATGAATTTCGCAAAGCTAAAAATGAATGGGAACAAGATATAAATGATGTCATGAGTCAAGAACCCATCGAAGATCATGATTTTAAGAAAGCGGACGAAGAGAAGTCCGAAGACAATGATTCTGTTACTCACGAAGGTGAGAAGCAGACAGTTAGTAGTTAATTATATAATTCCCTCTACCCCCCGGCGAGTACTGGGGAGAAACCAACGGAAACGAGCCAATGGAATACATCATCTCTTCGGTCACCTTGAAGTTCCATTACATATCCGTTCCAAGTTCCCCCTGTCCCTAAACTCGTTTTAAGAGTCTTTAACATTTTAGATTTTTTGGCTCCACCAAGATAGGTTGGGAATCCCTGAATTGTAGTTACTGTTTTTCCTCCCCGCCCGCTTTTTTCTCTTCTTATCTCAAGCCTTTCTCCCTGCCCCAAACGATCTTTTGGTTTAGTTGTGACCTTTGGAGCAGAAACTAAAGAGGGTGCAGTGTCGGGTAATCCTTTCGCATCTAAGACTGAAAAAGGAGATTCTTCGAGATTTGGTTCTAATGAAGAGGTAGAAATTTTATTCTTGTGTCTCGACCCTTTACTCATGTGCCACAGACTCCTTTTTCGGGTTGCCCATCATTTAACCAAATTAAAGCTTTTTCATAGCTTCGATTTTGTAAAAAATGCTTCAAGCGTGGATGTAACTCAAAGGATGGATCCGACACTAACTCGTCTAATTTTTGCAACGATTTTGACAAACTACCCTTAGGGGCATCTTTCGGTTTAGTAATTATATTTAGACAATTAATCATTTCCTCCATACAATCTTAAAAATGATCTTTGTAATCATTGCCAAGCTCAAAGCAAAGAAATAGGATATAACTTCCTATAAAATGAAAAAAATTTGTATAATTGGAGGGGGAATCTCTGGCTTATCGATTGCACTTAAGCACAAAAGAATGGGCAATGATGTAAAACTTTTTGAATCGAGTGATCGCTTGGGTGGCGTAATTCAATCAAAAAAGAAAGACGGGTTTCTTTTGGATTACAGTGCCAATACTCTTAACATCCGATTAAAAAAAACTAAAGAACTGATGCAAAACTGTGGAGCCTGGGACAATTGCATTGAGGCAAACCCACAAGCCCAAAAAAGAATGATCGTTCGTGATGGAAAGATAATTGATCTTCCAGATAGTCTGTCTTCGTTTCTTTCAAGTCCATTTCTTTCCTTACGAGGAAAATTCAGGATTATAGGTGAACTATTTATTCCTCGTGCTAAAAGACCAGACTATGAAAATGTTGCTTCATTCATATCACGGAGACTAGGTAAAGAAGCATTAGATTATGCAGCCAATCCTTTTTTGGCAGGGATTTATGCGGCGAAACCAGAAAGTCTTAGCTTAAATCAAGCGTTTCCAAAACTTTTGGAAATAGAAAAGAAATATCGTTCCTTATTTTTAGGACTTAGAAAAATTCGGAAAAGCAAAGATAACCCAAATTTAAAAAAAACTCGATTAGTTTCATTTTCAAATGGAATGCAGGAGCTAATAAACAATCTAAGTTCCACTCTGGAAAAACAAATTTTCGTACAGCATACTGTGGATAAAATTTCTCATAGAAAAGATGATTGGTTTGTTAGATTTACAAATCACCATAATGAAACCTCTGTCGAAAAATTTGACTCCGTGATATCAACAATCCCATCACATAAAATTCTTTCAATTGAATGGGAAGGCATAAGAGGAATGGATGATATTTTAACTCTCAGTTCAGCCAAGCATTACCCATTGGCACTCGTTTACCTTGGTTTTAGAAAAGAAGATGTGCCCCACCCTCTGGATGGCTTTGGCTTTCTTGTTCCAGAGGTGGAAAATTTAAAGATTCTCGGTACTCTCTTTTCAAGTACCCTATTTCCAGGTAGAGCACCAGATGGCCAAGTTCTTTTAACCACCTTTGTTGGGGGAGAACGAAATCCAGAACTAGCCAACTTATCAGATTCCTCGATCGTTAATTTGGTCCAGAGTGAATTTTCTAAATTATTAGGCATCCAATCGAAGCCTACTTTTCAGGAAATTAAAAGATGGCCTAACGCGATTCCTCTACCAGATCATGAAATGGGTAAAAGAAAAAAAGCTGCAACAAATCTTTCTGAAATGAACGAAGGATTGCAATTTTCAGGCTCGTTTCTAACTGGTGTATCTTTGCCAAACTGCTTGGATGCGTTGTGATTTGAAAATTGAATTAATTCACTCCTTTTTCTTGGAAAGATTGCCTAGATAAGGTTTACTGATTGATTTATCTTTAATGTAATTGAATTTTTAAATCACTACTTAAATTATATGCCCGCTACCGATTCTAATATAAAGGCAAAAACTGCTGTCATACTCCTAAACATGGGAGGTCCTCAAAATAAGGATGAAGTACATCCCTACCTAAAAGAACTTTTTCAAGATAGAGAATTACTTAAACTCCCTTTCCAAAAAATACTAGGTAATTTCATTGCTTGGCGTCGTACTCCCAAAATCCAGGAACGCTATGCTGAAATTGGTCAATATTCACCGACTTTAAAGTTAATGGAAAAACAAGCGGAACAGATTTCAAAAAAACTTGATGATATTCATCCTGAATCTGCACCACATGCCTGTGTTTCTGGTTTCCGCTATTCTTCTCCTCGAACGGGAGAGATGTTTAAGAAATTCCAGGATGCGGAGCGTATCGTCCTTTTCTCTCAATACCCACAACATAGTTGTTCAACTAGCGGATCGTCCCTTTGCGACGCTTACAGATGGCTTGACCGAAACGAAAACGAAAATCATCGTGATCAAGTCTCGGTCATTGACCAATGGTGGGACCGTGATGACTACTCCGAACTATGGGCACTCCTTATTCGTCGAAAATTTGAGGAAATGAAAAAAGCTTACAGTCTAGAAGATGAAGATATACGAATCATTTATTCTGCCCATAGCCTCCCTGAATCTTACTGTCTTGAGAAAGGAGACAAGTACAATGTTGAAATCAAAGGTTCTTTTGAAAATATAGAAAAAATACTCAAGAAAATGGGGTTAAAACACGAAGGTGCTTTAGCTTGGCAAAGTAAAGTTGGTCCACAAAGAAAAAAATGGCTTACGCCTAGCACTCCCACGGTGATCGCAGAAACTAAACAAAAAGCTATTTTAATGGTACCGATTGCCTTTACCACTGATCACATTGAAACTTTAGACGAAATTGATATCGAATTTAGAGGTTATGCAGAAGAAGTTGTTGATCATTTTGCTCGTGTCGATTGCTTCAATCTAGAAGAAAAATTTATCGATCTTTGTGTGCGATTGGTTATTGAACACATCGATTCAGATTTTAATTCTTCGATTCGCCCCTGCTGTGTGAATTGCGAAGGAAATGATTGCTCAGCAATGAGAGAATTTTTTAGATCTAAGCCAGTTCATCAAACTGCTTAGACACACCATTTCGTTAAATTACTATTTCACATCTTACAAGTTTTCTAAATTTAATAGTTAAACATTTTTAATTTTAGTGATGAACTTCAGTGATGCAAGAGATCTAATGTGGATTGCGGGTGGTTTATATGGAATAGCCTTCGTATTCGGCTTTCTCAAAACCTTTAGAATCAATTGGGTTCTCATTTATGAAGCCCCCTTAGCAGGAATAATCTTAGGATTTATTTTGCACACCCGTGCCCTTTATCTTCGAGGCTTAGATATTCATGGTTGTCCATTGGGTAATACCCTAGAAAGAGTTCAATTTATTCTTTGGTCATTGATTCTTACCTTTCTTATTTTAAGACTAATCTGGAGACTTGATCTGTTAGGTTCGTTCTGTGCTGGACTTGCATTTGGTGCTGGTTGGCTTTCTCTTATTTTACCTAATAGTGATCCTCAATACTGGCTAGTTTTAAACTATCAAAAATTATTCTCAAACCCGTGGATCGAATTACATGCATCAATTGCTATTTTCAGCTATGGAGTTTTTTCTCTTTTGGCAATTGTGAGCGTTATGTACCTAATCCAAAGAAAAGCTCTTCTATCCCGAAAGTTTGATAAGCTTGGTTCCTTTCTTCCTCCCATTAACGACTTAGAGGCAGCGGGATGGCGTCTACTTTCTGTTGGAGTTCTCTTTCTTACTATTTCAATTATAGTTGGTGGGATGCATTGGACACGCCATCCAGAATTCGTTTCGTCAGCAAAGCTTGGAATTACTCTTTTACTTTGGACGGGCTACACCTTCGTTTTTTTCCTCCATTTAACAAACCGACTCTACGGGTCGAAGTTCGCTAAGGTTTCGATAATTCTATTCATCATAGCAATTGGTAGCCTTGCACTGGTAAACTCTCGACACCGAGAAAGTAAAAAACAAGACAGTTCACTTGAGAGAAGTTCGGAGTTTTTAAGGTTATGAAGGAGGCAGTTAATCAGTCTCTCTTCCTACTTGGTAGCTCTCATCAAGTGGCTGACCTTGCTGCACGCGAACGAATAAGTTTACCGCCTGACTCGATTGATGATTTTTATAATGGTCTAGGTCAAATTGAAGGTCTTGACGAATACTTACTTCTTAACACCTGTAACCGAACTGAAATTTACGGTGCTACAAGAGATAGCTTTTCACTTGATTCGTTGAGTCACTACCTAAGTAAATTTCGTAAGCTTGAACCTGAATTTCTAAATCAACATACTTACAAACGAAGCGATCACGAGGTAGTCAACCACCTATTTAAAGTGACCTCAGGCATAGACTCTCAGATGGTGGGAGAAACAGAAATTTTGGGTCAAGTTAAGAAAGCCTATGAGTATGCATGTCAAAGAAATGCTTCCGGGAAAATGCTCAACCGTCTTTTTCAAAAAGGCTTTCAGGCTGCGAAATGGGCAAGAACTAATACTGGAATTTCTCGCGGGCAGGTTAATCTGGGAAATGTATTGTGTGAACTGTCCCGAAGAATTTTCGGCAAAGTTTCAAATTGTAGATTACTCGTAGTTGGAGCGGGTGAAGTTGCTGAAAGTACTATTGAAGCTTTTAAGTCTAGAGGTTCACAAGCCATTACGGTTACTGGTCGAACTTTTGACTGGTGCCCCCTTTGTCGAAGAAAGCCCGATGAACTAGCTGAAAAATTTGGTGGTTTTGCTCTATCTTATGATCAATTTAAAGAGTCAATTCACTTATTTGATGTTATTCTAACTTCAACTACAAGTGGTAAATCAATAGTCGATCTTATAGATATTAAAAGAGCGATGAGTAAAAGACCATCCAAGCCGTTGTTTCTGATTGATGCATCAGTACCTCGTAATATTGAGGAAAAGGTTTCAAAA
Organism: uncultured Puniceicoccaceae bacterium; assembly: GCA_964383925.1. Taxonomy (GTDB): domain Bacteria; phylum Verrucomicrobiota; class Verrucomicrobiia; order Opitutales; family Seribacteraceae; genus Seribacter. The sequence continues at coordinate 12,242 of CAYLIJ010000031.1, read as the reverse complement.
GTAGACAATGTCTTCCTCTATAATATGGACGATGTGTCAACCATTGCGAATGAGAATCTTAAGTCTCGAATTTCTGAAGTGGATCGCTGTAAAGGTGCACTGGCTCGTCGGGCACATCGACTATGGGAGCAAATGACTCAAGCGAGGGAGATTTCCTGACTTAACCACTCAACCACTCCACGCTCGTCGGAAACTTTTAAACATTCAATTAATTTTTGGGCAACTGAAGCAGATTGTTCTTCTATACCATTATCATTAAATATGTTTACCATCGATTGATGTAAAAGTTTTCCATTTGCTTTACCTTGCAGAAATTCAGGATATGGTGATTCTAATGGTAATAAAATATTTGCCATTCCTAAATGTGGTACCTTAACAAGCATTCGTCCAAGTAAATAAGTAAGGGGATGGGCACGATAAGCAATTACACCTGGAACACCTGCTATCGCACAGGAAAGAGACATTGTTCCTGAACTCATTAATGCAGCGCTTGCACTTATTTCATTTCTCGCTTCGACCAAATTAATTTTCTTTTTAAGGTCTTGACGAAAAGATAACAGATTTTCTACCACAATTCTAATTCTTGAATCTGGAAACGGTAATGTGACCTCCAAATCTGGAAAATCAATTAGTAATTTACTCAATGTATCCAAAAAAACTGGTAAAATTCTCTGAACTGGTTGAACTCGACTTCCTGGAAGAAGAAGTAATGGTCCCTGTGAATCATATTTTATTGAACATTCATAATTTGATTGTGCAAATGGATGTCCGACAAAGGTAACTGGTAACTTGGTATCTTTATAGCAAGCCACTTCAAAAGGAAAAATAACTCCTAAACCATCTAAAGTTTTTTCCATTACAAATCGTCGCTTTGGTTTCCAGGCCCAGATCTGTGGGCTTATATATTGTAGGATTTTCACAGATCCTCCACCTTTTGATGAGATTCCAAGTTTTTTTAGCTCACTGGCAAGCCTGAGGTTAAACCCCGGAAAATCGACTAAAAGAATGGTCTTGGGCTTATATTTTTTGATCCACTCAATAGTATTTATAAATATTTGTTTAAAAGTGCTATAATTCTTTAAGACCTCAAACAAACCAACAACGGCGTGATCGACCAAAGGATAAACCAAATGAACTCCTTCTTTTTCTATACCCCGCCCCCCGATTGCTGAAACTTTCAAACTGGGATTCTGTTTAAGTAACCCAGGCATGAGCAAAGCACTGTGCTCATCTCCAGAAGCTTCCCCTGCTATTACCAGCAAATCAACTATGTGATCAGGAGGTGGATGAAATTGTAAATTTGTGATCAATTCACAAGGTAATGTTTACTTGCTTAGTAATTAATAAGGCGATTTCGAGAGCAGTTTTTCCAAATGTGGCATCAGTCTTTGGTGTTAATGCCCCCTGGACACACTGTATGAAAGACTCCAGCTCGAGGGCTAGTGGCTCTCCTTTTTCCACCGGTACGTCCTTTTTATTTAAAGTAACACCGTCTTTTTTAATCAAGTGGCCTTTTTGATTCATAAAGTCCAAAGATAAATAACCACTGTCTTGGAAAACTCGAATCTCTCGAGCCTTTTTTTCACTTACCCGGCTTGCACTTAAATTAGCCACACATCCATTTTCAAAAACGATACGGGCATTAGCAATATCCTCGGTTGGTGAAAGCACTCTTACTCCAATTGCATCAACCTTGGAAATGGGGGAAGCGACAAGGGACATTGCAATTCCTATATCATGGATCATCAGGTCGAGTACTACCCCCACTTCTGTACCGCGAGGTTGAAAAGGTGCAAGTCTTTCAACAGTAAGATATTTTGGCTGATCAACCGCTTCCTCCAAAAAAGTCATTACTGGATTATAGTGTTCAATATGACCAACTTGAACAATTGTCTTATTTTTCTGAGCTACATTAAGAATTTCCTCTGCCTCGAGAAGAGAAACACATAATGGTTTTTCGATCAAAACATGACAACCTGCCTCCATTAATGGAATAGCGACCTCCGCATGGCGATCTGTAGGGGAAACTACGCTAACCACATCACAGGATTCACCTAGAGACTTGAGGTCAATAAATTCTTCACAATCTTGAGCCTTACAAACCGAACTACACGCTTCAGGATTAGGGTCGAAAACTCCTGCCAATTCACAAGAACTTAGAGAATTATAAATTCTCGCATGATGTTGCCCCAAATAGCCTACACCTGCCACACCGCATCTTATCTTTTCTCCCTCTTGTTTTAACATAGTTTTTGTTCGTTTATTCGATTTTTAATTTCCCTTGCTTTAAAAAAATTGATTCGTGGGTTGCCTGAGAAAAAGTTGGATTATGAGTAACTAAAATCAAGGAAGCTTTTTCTTCTTCGCAACTCATTAATAATAAATCCATCACTTCACCACCAGTTCGTTCATCCAAATTTCCAGTCGGTTCATCTGCAAGGATTAATTTAGGTTGGTTGATCAGGGCTCTGGCAATAGCTACCCTCTGTCTTTCACCCCCGGATAATTTTGTCGGAATTTGCTTTTCCTTGTTTCCCACTCCCATTTTAGAAAGAAGAGCTCGGGCACGATCACGAGTTTCCGGTCCATAAGAACCCGATATTTTTGCCGCAATTAGTACATTATCCAAAACATCTAATTCAGGAATTAAATAATACGACTGATAGACCACACCTAAAAAAGATGCTCTCAAAGATGCTTCCTTGGATGTGCAAGCAGAACAGCTATCCATCTTGTGACCCTCCCAATAAATTTGACCGCAATCTCCAGTTTCTAATCGGGCTAATAAATTAAGTAAGGTCGTCTTGCCACATCCAGAATCTCCACGAATGCTCAAAGATCTGCCAGCTCGCAGATCTAGTTCGACCTCTTGTAATACATCAATTTTTTGATCTTCAAAGAGAAAGCTTTTGGACAAACCTTTCACCTGCAAAATGGCCTCATTAAATTTACTCACTTCTTAATGCGTCTGCTGGTTTCAAGCGGGTGGCACGCCAAGCAGGCAACAAACCAGCAAGGGTCGAAACTAGAATAGCGAAGAAGGCAAAGATAAGAAAAGTCGCCAAGCTTTCCTGCGATTCCCACGGGTAATAAATTTCTAGACTATAAAAATCATAAAACTTAGACACTCCAGCCTGCCCATCTTCTCCAGCAATTTTCTCTACAATAAAAGTCATTAGTTCATCTCGGAAATACATGAACAATAACGCAAATCCACAACCAAGGACTGAACCAAGTAGACCAATAATAAAACCTTGTAAGCAAAAAACTGCACCTACCGAAATGCGACTGCCTCCCATGGCAACCAATAATCCAATTTCGCGGATTTTTCTTAAAACTGAGGTCATCAGGGCAATCGCAATCGCAAAAGCAGCAACTAAACCGATTGGAACCATTATTAGAATCATTAAATATTCTTCAAATTTCAACAAGTCAAAGAACCACGCATTTTCGACAAACCAAGGTACTACTCCCCAAGCATCTCCAAGAGAATCCTCCAATTCAACACAGGACCTTCCCAGGTCCCTTTCGTTTTTGGCGACCGAGTCAATAGCCTTAATATAAAATCCATCAATGCGATCCTCCTCGCCACGCATATCCTGCATAAATCTCATCGTGCCAAAAAGGGCTTCTGTATGAAAACCTTGCCATGGTACTTCAAAAATTCCACCTACTCGGACTTCTCGAGGCGGGACCATCTCATCCGCCTTTGCTTTTTCAATAATTGAAGGAGAATAAACTTCAATTATTGAGCCCTTGAAGACATGGAATTTGAAAAGATCACCCTTTTTGAAAGGTTCGCTTTTAGTCAGTGGATGAAAAACAGGAATCCCTATGCCCCGGTCAATCTTTCCATCAGTAGTCTTTGCGGAGAATTCCTCTCCACTATTTAACTCACGAATCACGAAATCCTGATCACTTGTAAAAAAGACCTCCCATTCCCCTGACTCAACAAAGGGGTCGAGTCGAGAAATTGTTACCTGACTCGCACGCTCATTCTTCGTTTTATTTAAATCATGAAAACGAATCACTGCTGGTGGACGAACTCCTAACCGATTAGCGACTTGAGTACTTATAAAAATAACTTCATCTTCTAGACTATCAATCGTAGGTATTGGGGTTATATCTTCTGCATCATGAGCATTCATCTTCATCGCTCCACTTACCAGAAAAGAATTGATATCAAGAACACGATTTTCCGCGGTCGGTTGAATTCCCATAGAAAATGGAATCGAGTGATAGTCACCTTTTTGTAAAAGAATTTGCCCTTGTAGATAAGGCATTACTTGTTCAATAAATGGAAATTTTTCAATTTGTTTCTTCTTCTCTTGCCAATCAAAAGAAGGTTTCCACGGTACTACCCGTGCATGCCCCTGTGCATCAATTATATCATTCCTGAATTTATTTTGAAATCCCTGCATAAACGCGATGACCACAATCATGACATTCACGCCCAAAGCAACCCCCACCACCGCTAAAAGAGAAAAGAAGGATACTTTTTTTTGACTTGGAAAAAGTTGCTTCCAAGCCAAATACAAGGGCCAAGGTATTTTCATGAAAGCATTAAATAGATCAGTCTTGTTCGGGTGAGTCAGAAATACTTTTTAATGTTTTATTAATATCAGAAAATGTAACATTCAAATCGATCGATCGATAAGGTTCAATCCATTCATTCCATTTTTCTGTCAATCCCTCATCAATCTCAGGTAATGGATAATCATCTTGAAGGAAAGATACATATCCAAAGTAAAGGGCACCACAAAAAAGCACCAAAATGATCAGTTTAATTAAACCTTTAAGCACAGCAAAAAGAAATAATATGCACAACAAAGCCAATGCAAAACTAAGTAGTGGATGGTTTAAAATTCTTTCAACTATGACTTCCATATTCTCTATTTTATTTTTATTATAGGTTGGTACAATAATATTTCGACTAATGAATTAAATCTTAAGGTAATCTAGATTCTGGTGCAGGTACTCGATACTGAAAACCCTTACGACTCAGTTTTTTTTCTAAATCATTCATATCTCGTTTTAACAATCGAACTATCGCTTCCAGTCGATTGGACTCTTCTTTTTTAATTCTGAGACGTGCCTGCCACTTGATCTGCTCATTATCAGAAATAAATCCGTGGGAAGAGGAAAATTGATTGTCTAAATTTTGAAATTTTGAAAGTTCCCGCTCTAATTGCAATGCAGACTTCCTTGCCTGATTAGAAAGAATTTCAGCAGCAACAATTTCTTTTCTCAAGTTCAACCATTCAAGTTCTAAATGAAAAGAAATTAAAGATAAATCTACTTTGGCAATATTGCTGTCTAAAGATACTACAGGGGTTTCAGTAAATTTATTTGAATGTTTTATCGCCTCGTCCAATGGAGGACTAACTTGGCAGGATGACAGGAGTATAAAAAGACTACTCCATCCAAATATTAAAAAAATATTTACTTGGAAACCCAATTTCCAGAAGAATTCTTAAACCAATGACCTTTCTTGGCTTTACTCGCTATGCCTTTAGCAAATTTCTTAGCAACATCCTCAGATTCTCCACCTGTCTTTTGAGCTAATAATCGAAAAATTGTGTTACGATCTTTGTTTTCGTCTTTCACCAACTTTTCAACCTTGTCAGTCGATTTAGTTCTAACGACAAGCAAACCATTTATATCCTCTCCAATGACGCCACTATTTTTGGCAGATAGTACATCGGGCAAGCGAGCTTTCATCCGATTAGTAAGATTAGAATCAGCATTCGCTGAGAATGAAAATGCGAAGACTAAGAAAAAAATAAAATATTTAAAGTTCATAATTTGATATTATTTGGTTAATTAGTCAGAGGTGGTATCATCACCATACAAGTCATCAAGAAAATCATTTACTTCCTTTTCAATTTTAATTGAAATATTATGATCTAGTGTAATGTGATGTTCGGTCTTAATCACGGTACAACCAAGACCCATGATAAAAGTTATTGAAAGTGCTAGTCGTAAAAATTGAAACATTGAAACAATTTATATTTATACTCGAATTCCTGCAACTTATAAGTTTCTTCCCAAGAATAATTTTCAATATTAGAACCCAAGATTATTAAGATTTAACTTATACATTATTTCAGCCAACCCAGCTATAATCTTAGGTCTATAATCAAGGGACACCTCAGTATTTTTTTCGATTGTTGATTTCCCACGAATGGCACCTAAAATTTGTCTTTTATCACCATCTACTTCAAACACGATTCTAAGCGACTCAAGATTCAAATTTTCCAATGCCAACTCGGTCATTTTCATACGCTTATACTCTTCAGAACCTGGTTCGATACCATTCGTTAAAAAACCATTTGATTGATATTTCAACTTGGCATTAGTACTGGGGTCTAATTGTAAATAACCATCGTCAAAATCCCATTTTCCTTCTTGATTAGTAAAAGGAATACGCCCTGAAAAACTTCCATTAACTTCAATTTCTAATCCTTCAATGAGATCAACAATTTTTTGACCATCCATTTCTTTTATTGATGTGTTGATAGTCATTTCCTCGCCATAAAGATTAAAACTGCTTTTCATCAAACCAATCATACCATTATACAACATTGCATTTCCTTCATTTATTAGAAATGTTCCGTCGGGTAAAATTTCGAAACTGAAATTACCATCATGAAGTTTAATACCGCTTGCCTCAAAGCTTTCAAACCAAATTGTTTGGGTTCCATTTGTCTCTAAAGGATCCAATGAATTAAACTGAATTTCCCCCTCTAGACCAACTAGACTCAACTCTTTATTGGGTATAGATACACTGGTTTTATTAAACTTGATGCTCACATTTTGAGCATCCTCTTCAGAAATGCCAAAAATCATATTCGCGGGACTAAACTCAAATTCATTTCCAGCCATATTGAAAGATAACATATTGATCAAGAAATGAGTTAAATCTTGGACTCGAAAAGTTAATGCTAGGTTTTCAAGTAAAACTTCATCTCCAGAGATAATCCTTTTACCCAAGACGACTTGAGGCGTGTCAATTTTTGGCAATTGGTCTAAGTCAACTTTTCCGTAATAAGAAAATTGAACAAAAGAAATCCCGAGATCTAAGAGAGAACCGTCAATTGGGAATAATCTGAGATTTACTTCTCGATCTTGAACAAATAAAAAGGATAGGATTCCGTCGTATAATCTAAAGAAATGATCTCCATAAGAAAATTCATCAAAAGCAATTTTCAACTCATCATTATAGGGAATTTTTTTAAGGTTATTAAAATCAAGCTTTAGTTGAGGTAACCGTAAACCTAGCAATTCTAAAGGAGGCAACAAATCTTGAGTTTTAATGTAACTCACTCCTCCTCTTAAATCGATAATATTACCCTCCTGAACAATTGATAAATTAATTTCCTCCGCAATTAAGTTTTTTTCAAACTGAAAGTTAGCATAGGAATTAAGAGTCCAATTATGTTCATTTTCTGGTGAGAAAAAAAGCATTATTTGCGGAACGGAAAAATTCTTGTCCTCCCACTGAAATTGAAAATCACTACCATTGAACTCGAGAAAAAGATCTTCCAATCCAGTGGGTACGAGCCTAGCGAATGCATCGATGGCAAAACTGCCATCTAGTAATCCAAATTCTTGAGCAATGTTATCAACAAATCTTGAATCTGAAGTCAGTTCATCAAATAAAAGTTCCGTGTCATTCAGATTTATAGTTGTCGAAATAAAAGTGGCATTTTCTTCTCTAGTTAAATTAACTTCCCCCATAGCGGTTGCATTATTCAACTTTATATCCCAAGTAAAATGTGTAAGGTTCTCAAGAAAATCAATCGCCACCCAAAAGAGGAATTGAGTGGAATGAGTTTTATCAAATAAAGAGAATTTCGAATCTCTAATTCTAAGATAAGAAAGGGGTGGGTCGGTTAAAAGTTTATCGACCGAGTCAAATATTTCTAGCCAAAACCCTGTATTATCGAACTCTTCACCGGTATCATTTTTATCAATATTCACATTCGCAGACAGTCTAGTTACAGAAACTGCATTAATTTCACCCAAGGCGAGTTTGCTCGGATCGTAAAGAATATCAATTTGCTCAACTGCAAACGAATCTCCAGCAATATCTCCTGACAAATCTAAAACTTTAGTTTTCCAAGGATCCAAACTAGACACCTGCATTTTAAAATTTGGCGAACCCGATTCTTTTGCCATTTTACCTATACCCCACTCGACTACGGAAGGTAAGCTATACCAAATACCGGCCAAGAATAGGATCGTGACTAAAACTAATAAAAGTAAAGCTCGTGGAATTGAAAATTGCTTTTTGAGAATTTTAATAAATTGGGTGATCACCTTTTGACAAGATGCCAAGTTCCAGAAAAGTTAAAAGCCAAAAAGATAAAAACAATCACTTGTACTTGTCATAAGCGGAGATAAAGGAAATAAATAGTTCCATGATCAAAGTTGGATTTATTGGTGCTGGAGATATCTCGCTTCTTCATGCGGAGAGTGTGCAAGCCTCTTCGAATGCTGAACTTACTGGGATTTGGAACCGGACTCGAAAGAAAGCAGAAGAAAAAAGTAAGCTTTTTAAATGCAAAGTCTTTAATTCGGTTGAAGAATTAATTAAAGAAGTCGACGTAGTCTACATCTTGACCAATATGGAAACCCATCATCAATATGCTCGACAGGCAATTGATGCAGGGAAACATGTACTAGTGGAGAAGCCTACAGCTACTACAATCGCTGAAATCGAAGACTTAAAACAAGCCGCTGATACTAATGGCGTACAGGTTGCTCCAGTCCATAATTATATTTATGAACCATCTGTGACTAGAGCAAAAGATTTGATAGAAAGTGGAAAAATTGGAGACATTGTATCCCTTTATGTTCTCTATAATATTCATCATCCTGAAAAAGTTGCCGCACGTTATCCTGGAGTGATCAGACAAATTCTTACTCATCACGCTTATTGTACTCTATATCTTGTCGGTGCACCCGAAAAAGTATCCTGTATGAAGGCCACTATTAATGACGGGACTGTGCCTCAGGAAAATATTGCTATGGTTACCATGAAAATGAAAAATAATGCACTCTCTCACATGTGTGCAAGTTTTGCATCAGATGACCATGCGGGGGATCCATGGACTTTTATGATCAAGGTAATTGGAACTAAAGGAGCGACCCGATACAGCTATCGTGATTGGGTAGAAAATACCCCAGCTGTAGTTCATTCCCAAACTTACTCAGCCTACCCTTACACAATTCGTGCTATGGGAACACATTTTCTTGAACAGGTTATTGGTAAGGGTGAAAAACCTCTTTCCACGCTGGATGATGCTTTGACCTGTATGAAAGTTATTGAGGCATGCGAAAAATCGGTGACAGAAGAAAGACATATCACCTTATAATTCAATTATAAGGATTAATGAAGCAGATCATTACCATTTGGCGGGATGCACTTCATCAAGTTTTAGATGTTTATGAACGCAAGCGAGGTTCGATTAAAGTTTTCTTCCCCTTACTCTTCTTATTTTTTGTGGTACTCAATATTGCCTGTTATTGGTGGGCGATCTACACTGCATTCCCTTTTTACATGCAAACTCATGAAGCTTCCCACTATGTAAAATTACAAATTCCGGTGGGCTTTCTTGGGGCGCTTTTTGATAGCGTTTCTTTTTTTGTTACCATTTGGATTATCAAAAGAGCATTAGCTTCAACTAAAACATCCGAATATGTATTTCATCTCTCCCTTGACCTACTGATCGCAGTGCTCGCTACTCTTTGGGTTTTATTTGTCTTCAGCTTTGGCGGATGGCTGATCAGTCTATGGGAGTCAGCACCCGAGCAACTTGCTGAAAGAGGAAATAAATACACTACACGTGCGGCCCAGGCTATCCAGGATCCAACGGGGCAGGAAAATGCAAAAAATATCTACTTCGGCTTAATTATGGGCATCTCCGCGGCCCTCCCGACATGTCTCCACCTTGGACTTTTTATCTGTTCGCTCTTTCAAAAAATCAGACTCACTTTTTTTCCACCAAAATTAGATGACTATTCTCCCAAAGGAGAAAAAACCAACGATTGAATACTTGCGTTTATTAAATATTTATTCAGTTAATATATAATGAATAGAAGAAATTTCATCATAAACACGAGTGGAACCCTGCTTTCACTCCCCACCTTCGCTCGAGCTCAAAATCTGCCTTTCCTCAATCAAATTGGCATACAACTATACACACTTCGTAAGCCGATTGCAAAAGATCTACCAGGCACCATTAAAGAGGTGGCCAAAGCAGGATATAAACAGGTAGAGCCATATGGTTTCCCCTCACCCGCTTCTGTAGAAATGATTAAGCAGGCAAAAAAAAATGGCATGCAGGTTCATTCTTCACATTTTGATTGGAATTCTATTCTTCACCCAAATAAAAAAGGCGTCGTTTCCTTTGACAAAATTCTCGAAAGGGCAAAAGAGTTGGGTCTTTCTCACTTAGTCGTACCTTACCTAGCTGAGTCTGATCGAAAAGATATTGATGGTTATAAAAAAGTGGCTGAACATCTCAACCATGCTGGAGAGCTCGCATCAAAAGCAAATATTAAACTCGCTTACCATAATCATGCCTTTGAATTTAATCCACTTGAGAAAAATACATGTGGATATGATATTTTCATTGATAATTTCTCTTCCAATGTTGCTTTCGAAATTGATGTATTTTGGGTCAAACTAGGTGGTGTAGATCCAGTATCCATAATCAAAAAGCTCAAAGGGCGTGTTTCACAACTTCATTTAAAAGATCTAAAAAACAAATCAAGTATTCCGAATTTCGGCCAAGTAAGCCCAGATACATTTGATGAAATTGGGGATGGTATGATTGACATGGAATCAATTATGAAAATTGCTCAAAAAACTGAGGTAGAACATTGCCATGTCGAACAGGATCAATCCCCTTTCCCACTAAAAAGTATTAAGAAGAGTATCAACTATTTGAAATCAAGATGAGTTTAAAGATAGCTTCTATACTTTCATTATTCTCTATTTTTCATGCAAATGCAGAAATCAAAAATATACTCCTTATTGTATCCGATGATTTAAAAGCGGATGCACTCGGGTGCTATGGAAATACAATCGCTCAAACTCCTAACCTCGACCGATTAGCAAGAGAGGGAACCCTTTTTCAAAATGCCTATTGCCAGGGCACCACATGCCGTCCTTCTCGAGCAAGTTTTATGCGTGGGTGCTATAGTGGAAACAAGCAGATTACATGGGGCGAACATTTTCAAAATGAGGGCTTCTCCAGTACTCGCGTAGGCAAAATCTTTCACATGCGGGTTCCAGGTGATATTATTGCTGGGACCGATGGGGATGATGTTCCCGAGTGTTGGTCCTCGAAATATAACATGCCCGGCAAAGAAGCCCATACACCAGGAAATTATGCCTGTCTAAACCTAAATAAATTCACCACCGAGCTAGAAGGGAGACAGTCCACTAAAATGCCCTACCGAATGTTCGTAACTGTAGATTATAACGGAGACGGTTCAGACCAGCCTGATTGGAAGGCTGCCACCAAGTCGATTGAATTGCTTAAAAGTTTAAAGGAGGACAATAAGCCTTTCTTTTTAGCAACGGGATTAGTTCGTCCTCACTATCCAAATGTCGCACCCGAGCAGTATTTTGCACGCTACCCCTACAAGAGAATGCGACTTCCCTTTGTTCCCTCAAAAGACTGGGACGATATGCCTGACGCAAGCATATCGAATTCCAACTCGAAATACTTCGGGATCGATAAATTCCCGTCCAACCAAAAAAAAATGTGGGCTGGTTATTTGGCCACGGTCACCTTTATGGATGAACAGGTAGGCCGAATCCTTAAGACTCTTGCTGAACTCGGGCTTGAACAAGAGACAGCCGTTTTTTTTACCAGCGACCACGGATACCTACTCGGAGAACATCACTTCTGGCAAAAGGGAAATCTTCGCGAAGAAGTAACCCGAATTCCGCTGTTAATTAAATCTCCCAATCATCGACCTGGGAGTAGTTCATCAATCGTAGAACTAGTCGATCTATTCCCCACTGCCTGTGATCTAGTAGGTTTAAATAAACCTCAAACAGTTCAGGGAATGAGCCTTATTCCGATCCTTCAAAATCCAAAGTTTACGGTAAAAGAATCTGCCCTTTCTTTTGTGAAGAAAGGAACATCTATGAGATCCTCTAATTGGGCTTATATGAAATACAATGATGGGACAGAGGAACTTTACGACATGAAAAAAGATCC
>CAYLIJ010000030.1:0-28958 GCA_964383925.1 uncultured Puniceicoccaceae bacterium | reverse complement strand
AATTGGGGAGTATACATCTTGTATCAATATCTTAATTACGACCATATGAGCAATCTCAAAGGATTCATAAATTTTACTCGCTCATTTCCCAAAAATTCATTATTAAAAATTACATCGTGCATATGGAGGATGACCCATTATTTCGTCGCACTCGGCAACACGCAGAACGGAGGTTAACCTTTGGGGCGACTCAGTCGGCAAAAGACAGGCTAGAACAAATAAAGGAATTTTTACGCCTTGAGAGGGAAATGCTCTATCGATACCATCAAAAAGGTGATTCAGGATTTCGGCTTACTCGTGCAAGGTCAGTAATAATGGATGTACTCATTCAGACTTTATTCAAATGGGCGATGTATGTTGCAAGGGAAAGTATGGGGGTAACCAAGCCAATGAGTATTTTAGCAACAGGTGGTTACGGTAGAGGAGAACTAAGCCCTCTCAGTGATATTGATTTAATGTTTCTATACCCTCGCTCATCGATGGGGAAATCCTTGGATAATTTGAAAGAAATCATGACACGGGAAATCCTTTATCCACTTTGGGACGCTGGCTTAAAAGTCGGGCATGCATCTAGGGAGATTCAGGAAGCATTAAGCGAATCTCAAAAAGATATTCGGAATAAAAACTCTATGCTTGATGCAAGATTTGTATGCGGAGATCGAAAAATTTCAAAAAAGTTTCTTGCCAGCTTTTTTAAATTTTGTCGAAAGCATCAACCTGCTGAATATTTAAACGAACTTCTTCTACATCAACTGGAACGAAGGGAAAGCAAAGGAAATACAGTTTTTCTACAAGCTCCGGATGTCAAAAATGGAGTCGGGGGATTAAGAGACTATCAAGGTATTTTATGGATGGCTAAAGTGAAATTCAACATTGAAGGCATAAGTGGACTTGTTGATAAAAAATACCTTACAGAGCAAGAAGCTAAATCCTTTGATGAAGCTTATTCATTTTTACTTCGTGTCCGAAACGAGCTACATTTCAGAAGTAGTCGTTCAGTGGATGTCCTACATCTAGAAAAACAACCCGACATTGCACTTGGCCTTGGTTACCCTCAGGAAGATATTTTTAGAAGGGTCGAGGCTTTTATGGGTGATTATTATACAAAAGCTCAATCGATTCATCAAATTAGTGGCATACTGGAGGAACGATTAGTTCATTCGAGTTGTGGCAATACATCCAAACTAACCTTTAGAAATGTACTAAAAGCCTACCGAGCACCCCCCTTGCAAAAAGTTGATGGTTTTGATCTACGCGAAAATGTCTTAACGAGCCCAGATTCCGAAATTTTCGATAAAGATCCAGAGCGAATCATTCGTCTTTTTCGTCACGCCCAAAGATTAAATGCCACACTTTCTCCCGACCTGCGTGCACTTGTTCGTAACCGCCTTGCTCTTATCGATTCAAGTTTAATCAATTCAAGCTCGGCCAATGTAACTTTTCGATCACTTCTCCAAGAAGTTGGTAATGTAAGCCCAGTTCTCTGTGAAATGCATGAGCTTGGGGTTCTAGGTCGATTTGTTCCTGAATTCGGACGCCTTTCCTGTAAGGTACAACATGACCTTTACCATCGCTTTACGGCAGATGTACATGTGCTTCACTGTATCACTATTTTAGACGAAGTTTTCCAAGGCAAAAAAAGTAAATCTAAACACTACCTTCAAGCACTTAGGAAAAATGAAGTGCCCGGGCTTCTTTACCTGATTCTCTTCCTTCATGACTTGGGAAAAGATCAAGGACCTAAAGGCCACTGTGAACGAGGTGTTGAGATTGCTCGTGGATTAATGGACCGATTGGGAATTTCTTATGAAATGCATGACCGTATTCTATTTGTAATTCGAAATCATTTAGAAATGTCTCGGTATGCGAACAAGTTTGATTTAGACGACCCAGATGTAATTGATTCCTTTGCTCAATTTATCGAAGGAGAGCAACGTTTGCGCTTTTTATATGTTCATACTTTTTGTGATGCTAATGCAACCGCACCTGACCTATGGAATGACCATAAGGAAGAACTTCACACTCACCTGTTTGTGAACACATTGAACGTATTAGAAGGCAAGCATGCTCGAAAAGACCCCAATGTTTTAAAAAATGCATACACTTCGCTCGAGATAGAAGGGATACCAAGAGAAAAACTCATCGAGCACCTCGATCAAGTACCCGAGCGATACTTTTCACATGCAGGAAAGGAAGAAGTGACCCTCCATGTAGGTATGGTCCACCGGTTCACACACAATGAAAATGATAGTGGCAAACCCATACTGAGTTGGCGAAATGATGTACGACGCACCTTGACAATTGTTGATATTGTAACTCGTGACAGACCGGCACTCTTTGAAAAAATCGCTGGCGGTTTCTCGGTTGCAGGGCTGAATATTCTCGGTGCCCGTGCAGTGACTCGTAAAGATGGAATCGCAATTGATGTATTTTATGTGGAAGGAGAAAAAGGTGGAATTGTAAATGATTCTAAAACTCGCGAACTCTGCGAATCTTCTATTCATGATTTTTTAGAAAATGAGACTTCACCCGATAAACTCATTCGTGAAAAAAGAAAAAAGACCGATAATAATCGCCTTTTTTCTAATGAAGATCGTTTTGGAGAAAGGATTCCACCTAGTGTCGATGTATATAACGATGTATCTTTGGATCGAATTATTGTAGAAGTTAGAGCCGCCGACCAAGTAGGTTTGCTACATTTAATTGCTAAGACAATTTCCAGATGCGGCTTTTCTATCCAATTCGCACGGGTCGCCACCGAGCAAGGAATTGCGACTGATGTATTTAACATTGAAAAATCAACTGATGGTAAAAAGTTCTCTCCTAGCCAATTCCTTCAGTTGCGGGAAGAATTAAGCGAATCTCTGAACGCGGGAAGGTATTACCTCGAAGTGTAAATAATTTAATCGGCAAGCGGTAAAGTCATCTTAAAAATTGTTCCATTTGCTCCAGTACGGAGCAAGTCCAAATCGCCATCATGAGCCCGTAAGATTCTTTTTGAAATTGATAAACCCAGTCCTGTCCCCTCAGTGGTTCCTGTTAAAAATGAATCGAAAATCTTGTTTTTCAACTCCTCCGGAATACCAGACCCTGTGTCTTCTACTAAAATATGTGCCTTACTCTCCCCTACTCGACCCACCTCAATCTTTAATTGTCCTCCATTAGGCATTGCGACCAAGGCATTAAGCATAAGGTTGAGAAGGGCTTGTTGAATCTGGCCCTTGTCAACATATACCTTCAAATCATCATGGAATTCACTTATATGTAAAGCAACATGACATTGCTCTAATTTTAATCGAACAAGCAACGCGGCATCTTCAATTATTTCCTTTAAAGAAAAGGGCTTTCTAAAGGCTTCTCTACTTTTACCAAAATCAAGAATCCGCCCGGCAATCTGTTCTAGATGGTCGAGCTTTTCACGAATTACTGAAAGATCTTTATTCTTCGCCTCATCCTTACCCTCCTCTAATCCGAGGGAATCAAAAAGTAACCGAACCACCATTAAAGGGTTTCTAATCTCATGGGCTATCTCAGCGGCCAATGTCCCCAATGTGGTTAACCTTTCACTTTTACGAAGACTTTCTTCGGAATCAAAAACTCGTCCATACAAACGGGCATTTTGAACCGCAATCGCACCTAAATCTGCCAATGCCCGCGCAATCAAAGTTTCATCATCGTTGAATCGATGGGGACGGTCCACATAAAGAGATAAGACACCGATCGGATTTTCCTCATATACCACTGGGGTGACCAACATAGAATGAAGTTTCTCCTTCCGTATCAAGCTCACAAAATGATGTTCCTCAGTCCGTAATAAATCCCTTGTCTGTACTTGTCTATGACCGCGTAACGAAGTGCCCAGTATACTATCAGAAGGACTGAGAGACTCTTCAAATAATCGAGCCCCTTTTTGATCCTGCAATGAATGTAAACGAAGTAAATCCTGCTCCTGGTCGTAAAGAAAGAAAGCGGAAAGCTTACAATTAAGTAAAAGTAAAGCTTCCCTCGTAATTGTTCTCAAAACCTCCTCTACCTCTCTCTTTCCTGCCATATCTTGCCCCACCAAAACCAAAGTTTCTAACTGTTCAGCCTTCCTTCTTAATTGCTGGATCATCCACATATTCTCCAGAACTCGGCTCGCTTCCTTGGCCATTAATACTAGTAACCTCAAATCCACCTCCCTGAATGCATTTACATTGATTGAATCGACATTAAGCGCACCCACTGTCCTACCCCCTTCAATCAAAGGAGCAGCCATCTCAGACTTGATTCGATCATCTATCAGAAAATATTTCTCTTCCTCCAATACATTTGGACATAAAAAAGGTTCACCATAAAGAGCTACCCACCCTGTTATTCCAACTCCTATCGGTAGCTCAAAACCCTTACTTGATTTTGATAACCCCCTCTCCACCTCTATTAGCAATTTATCAGAATCTGCATTAATCAAACAAATCGAAGCCGAACTTGCTCCAAAAACTTCAATTACCTCATCAAGGATTCCCGCCAATGCTTCAACTGGGTCTTGTTTATTTCCCGATAAAGTACTGATACGATACAAGGCATCAATCGCTCTTCTATTGTATACTTCTATCTCATCTCCATGCTCCATCAAAAAAAGAAATAGCAGAATGAACTACTAAGGCGAGAATGGAAAATTACTTCTCTTTAGATTGAAGAAAATACTCCCAAGACTTTTCCACTGGTCTACCATACAAAGAAGACATAAAGGGTCTGCGTGGTGGCCTCTTGGGTTCTTTGAGCAGTTGCATACCCGCCTCCCTAGGTAGACGATTGCTCTTTTTACTGTTACAACGGATACAGGAAATCACCACATTCTCCCAAGATGTCCCGCCCCCACGATCACGGGGAATCACATGGTCCATATTCAGTTCCTTACTGGGTAAATTCTTTCCACAATACTGGCATCTATGGTCATCACGTTCCAATAAGTTTTGTCGGTTAAATTTCATCTCCTGTAAGAGCATTCGATCGTATCCTCTAAGTAAAAGAACGCCCGGAACTAAAACTTGCTGACTCACCGTATTTACAACTCTTGCTCCAGGTGAAAATTCGGTCTCCCGGCAATGTTCGAACCAAGAAATCGAATCAAGTACGCGAAAACTTCCATCCTCCGCATAAATCACTTGTGCGTGATCAAGCGCTAATAAACTAAATGCACGCTCCACTCCGATGACATTTACGGCCTGCCAGAGTCTATTGAGAACGAGGGTTTGATAACTTGTCTCCATTCGTAAGTTAAATAAAGAAAAGAAAAGACATGAGTGTCAAAGGGTTTTTATAAATTTATAGGCACAGATCCGATAACATAAGCCAAATCATAACATTTTTATTTCTACCCATGCTCTTTTTAATTGAAATTAATAACTTCGTCCGTTTTTATTTTCATAAAAATTGAGAAATGCTTTGTGGGCGACTCGGTAACCACCGGGGGTTGGATAGTTGCCGGTAAAATACCAATCTCCGCGATGATCGGGTAAGGCATCATGTAAATTTTCGATCCCTTGATAAATGACTTCAACTTGTGGATCGCCATTCAACTCCTCAGGGGTGACTAATTCAGCTACCTTGGCCGAGATTTCCTCAGGTGAAAAATTTTCATAAACTTTTTTCACATGGTTCACGAAATTTGGCCGGGTTTCTTTCAATGCTTCTCGGCAATTTTTTGCGACTTCGGCAAGTAATCCATCATAACCTTGCTCCTTAATCAAAGAGACCGCGGCTTGAAAGGCGATAAATTTTCCTAATTCCGACATATCAATTCCATAACAATCGGGGTAGCGGATTTGGGGAGCAGTCGATGCGATTAAGAGTTTCCTTGGTTTGGAACGGCCCAAAATCTTAAGTATACTTTGCTTAAGAGTGGTCCCACGGACAATCGAATCATCAATACAAACTAGGGCATCTACTTTTTCTCGAATCACACCATAGGTAATATCATACACATGAGATACGAGTTGGTTTCTGCCAGATTCCTGGGAAATAAATGTGCGTAATTTGATATCCTTATTAGCAATCTTTTCACCCTTGGGCCAATTGTCCATTACTAGTTCATTAATTAATTCATCAGTTAATTCGCCCTTATTCTTGGCCTCAATTAACTGCTGCTGTACTTCCGTGCGACGAACTAGGCGGAGTTGCTCCATAAATCCATAATACGCACTTTCCGCGGTGTTGGGTACATAACTAAACACGCTATTTGAAAAATCATTACCCACCGACTTAAGCACAGCTGGAACGAGTAAAGAACCGAGCATTTTACGCTCGGCATAAATATCAGGATCGTTCCCTCGGGAAAAATAAATCCGTTCAAATGAACAGGCAGTTTCGCGTGCAGGGTCATCTGCAAATCGTTCGATTTGAAGATCTCCATTTGCTTTTGCCACTACAATAGTACCCGGTTTAATTTCCTTCACCTGATCAACCTTCTTATCAAACACAGTCATCAAAGGAGCACGTTCCGAGGCCACTGCAATTACTTCATCATCCTCAAAGTAAAAGCCTGGGCGGATACCCAACGGATCGCGCATCGCAAACGCATCTCCATTACCAATAATTCCTGCCAATGCGTAGCCACCATCCCAATGCTTGGATGCTTCCCTAAATACATTAGGTAAATCAACCCGTTCGCCAATCCATTTTGAAAGTTCGTCTCCACTGACTCCTTCTTTCGCTGCATCCGCGGACAGCTTATCATTAATTGAATCAAGGTGGTAACCTGTTTCCTCAAGTATAGCCTGAGTATCAGTATCAAAAACTGGGTGCTGGCCACGTTCGACCAGTCTCTGATTAAGCTCTTCGACATTGGTCAGATTAAAATTACCCGCAACCATGAGGTTTTTCCCCGGCCAATTACTCTTTCGGAAATAGGGATGGCAAGTAGTGGAGCCATAGGCACCTGAAGTGCCGTATCGAAGATGCCCCATTAAAATTTCCCCAGCATAATCAAAATGTTTTTTAAAAGTTTCTGGAAACTCAGGAAAGGCAATCCCATCTTTGACCATTCTATCCAATTTAGAATGTTGGCCACCAAATATTTTGCTTAACGCTTTTGAACTCGTGCTCCGTTCTCGAAACATGAACGCTTCCCCTGCTGGCATGTTCAACTTCATCGATCCGATACCCGCACCATCCTGTCCCCGATTATGCTGCTTTTCCATTAATAGGAAAAGTTGATTAAAACCCCATAGAGG
The DNA here is from genome assembly GCA_964383925.1 of uncultured Puniceicoccaceae bacterium. Lineage (GTDB taxonomy): Bacteria > Verrucomicrobiota > Verrucomicrobiia > Opitutales > Seribacteraceae > Seribacter. The sequence goes on along the minus strand of CAYLIJ010000030.1, from coordinate 21,744 downwards.
AGTTCCATATTTTTGCTCATAATAAGCCAATGGCTTCCTTAAACGGATAAGGGCAATTCCGCAGTGGTGGCCGATTTCATCACTCATGGTGGTTTAGCTATGATTCATTTTTTGTGGAATGGCTTCGCTCCAAATCTTATGGAGCTTTTTGACCTCAGAATCAAGGACTTCATCTCCCGCGACTGATAATTTTAACCGACCCGAAGAATTAGAGGTTCCTAATTGATCTACAGACAAACCAAGTTGACTCGCAGATTCAAGAATTGCCTGACTTTCTTCTTTGGAAACTGAAATTAAGACACGGCCCTGGCTTTCGCCAAAAAGAAGGGCGTCCAATCGATTGGAGTTCCCCATCGAATCAATTGAAATCGTAACGCCAAGGTTCGGATTTTCGAAAAACATTTCAGACACGGCAACTAAGAGGCCACCCTCCGCGATATCATGTGCCGCTTGAATATGGCCGTCTTCAATTTGCTGGATAAGGAAATCCTGAACTTTTTTCTCGGCCCCCAAATCAACTTCTGGACAAGCACCCACTTTTTTCCCGTATTCAGTTTGCAGGAAGTAACTTCCACCTAATTCATGCGGCAAGCCACCAAGAAGAATGATTGATTGATCTGGTTGAGAAATAAAACTCCGAGTCACACTTTCTGACTTCTCGATTAAACCGACCATTGACACGACTGGAGTCGGGTCAATCCCCCCATCACCATGCTCGTTATATAAACTCACATTTCCACCTACTACAGGGACATCGAAGAAAGTACAGGCATCTGCCAATCCCTTTACGCATTCCTTAAGCATGTGATAAGCTTCTGGTTTATTAGGATTAGCAAAATTAAGATTATCGGTAACCGCTAATGCACGGGCACCCGAGCATGCTAAGTTTCGCATGCACTCAACAAAGGCGATTTGCGCACCCTTATAGGGATCAAGATAGCAGAATCGATTATTACAATCATTCGAAATCGCTAATCGTTTATCAATTCCAGCAATACTCAAATGGACAACTCCGGCATCGCTACCGGGTTCAACAGTACAGCCAGACATGACCATGTGGTCATATTGTTGCCAAACCCATCTCTTCGAAGCGATCGTGGGGTGAGCTAATAATTTCCCTAAGGATGCCTCAACAGAGTGTACTGAAAGTTCGGGTACTGAACTTATATTCCAATTTCGGGCTGCTTCAATATGGGCCGGTTCAGAGGCAGGCTGATCATAAATAGGTGCCTCATCAGTAAGGGATTTAGCAGGCAGGTCCGCAACCACTACTCCTTTATGACGCACCACCATTCGGTCTCCGTCTTTGACTTCACCGATATGGGCCGCGTGTAAATCCCATTTTTCAAAGACTTCCTTAATTTCCCGCTCCCTTCCCTTTTTCACAATTACAAGCATTCGTTCCTGGCTCTCCGAAAGCATGATTTCATAGGAATTCATTCCCGTCTCGCGTTGAGGGACTAGATCAAGATCGATTTCAATTCCGGAATTCCCACGGGATGCGGTTTCACAGGTTGAACAGGTCAACCCCGCGGCACCCATATCCTGAATACCCACCACCAGTCCAGGAATTGCCATCATCTCAAGGCATGCTTCAAGTAAAAGCTTTTCCATGAATGGATCACCCTTTTGAACTGCAGGGCGATCGGCAGCACTCTCCTCGGTCAATTCACGAGAAGCAAAACTGGCTCCGCCCAATCCATCCCTTCCCGTTCCTGGCCCGACATAAAAAACTGGATTGCCCACCCCAGTGGCTGCACCTCTTTGGATATCCTCATGCTTAAGAATACCAGCACAGAGTGCATTGACTAATGGATTCCCCTCGTAACAGTCATCAAAGTAAACATCGCCCCCCATATTAGGAATACCTAAACAATTGCCATAATTTGAAATCCCGCTCACAACACCCCGAAAAAGCCTCTTCACATGATCCGATTCCAAGGATCCAAAGCGAAGGGAGTTTGTTAAGAGAACAGGTCGTGCTCCCATCGTAAAAATATCCCTGACAATTCCACCCACTCCGGTGGCAGCTCCTTCAAAAGGTTCTATCGCACTGGGATGATTATGGGATTCGATCTTAAACGCGACGCCCCACCCTTCTCCTACATCAATCACACCCGCATTTTCCTCACCCGCCTTGACCAATACTTGGCCAATTGCATCTTTGTCCTTCTTTTCAGTGGGGAAAAGACGAAGCAATTTCCGGGTATTTTTATAAGCACAATGTTCCGACCACATAACAGAGAAAATTCCCAGCTCGGTCAGATTAGGCACCCGTCCCAAAATCTTGAGTACTGAATCATACTCCTCTTGAAGTAAGCCGTGCTGAGCAACTAATTCAGGAGTAATCTCCACATTTAAACACGGTTCTGGATTGGGAGGTAATGAAGTCACAGTATTCTCAGTCATGATGCAGAAAGTTCCACGGATGAATTCGAACGAATTGGTTCAAGAAAAGCTTTTAATATGGGTAAGCCATCTTGACTTGAATGAAAATTTTCAACTGCCCGTTCCGGATGGGGCATCATACCATACACATTACCCGCCTCATTTCGAATTCCAGCAATGTCGTTAATTGAACCATTCGGGTTTCCATCATAACGCAGAAGGACCTGTTTATTGGATTCCAAATTTGCTAAGGCATCCTCTTCTAACCTATAATTTCCTTCCCCATGAGCGATCGGTACAATTAATTCATTCCCAATTGTAGTTGGATTAAATCGCTCATTGGAGTCTTCTACTTTTACCTTTTGGTTAATACAGCGAAATTCCAGGCAATCGTTCCGTATTAATGCTCCGGGGAGTAAACCCGCTTCGCAAAGGATTTGAAAACCGTTACAAATCCCAAGTATTTGCCCACCCTTCTCCGCAAATGATTTAAGGTCATTCATAATCGGAGAAAATCGGGCGATGGCACCACAGCGAAGATAATCCCCAAAGGAAAAGCCTCCCGGTACAATTACCGCCTCTGTTTCTGTGGGTAAAGGGGACTTATGCCAAATCCGAATGGCGGGAATGCCCAGCACATCCTTCACCGCATGCTCCGCATCCCAATCACAATTGGAACCGGGGAATTGTAAAATTGCTACTTTCATAAAAATATTTCTACCTTATTGTTCTTGTGGAGCTACTGGCTCTTCGTCTTCAAAAATTTCTTCCACTACTGGATTGGTCAAAATGCCAATCCCATCAATTTGAACGGTTACCTCATCACCGGGAACAAGAAATCGTCTCGGTTCTCTTGCTTCTCCCACCCCTGCAGGCGTACCAGTCAATATGAGGGTACCAGGGAGCAGAGTCGTGCTTCCACTAAGAAATGAAATCAGCGTAGGAACATCAAAAATCATATCACCAGTTGATGACTCCTGCATCTTTTCTTCGTTCACAAAAGTTCGCAGGGTAAGCTTGGATGGGTCTGGAATTTCATCCGCTGTCGTCAAGCAGGGACCAACTGGGCAAAATGTATCAAAGCTCTTCCCTCTGCAAAATTGCCCACCCCCCTTTTCTTTCTGCCAATCACGGGCACTTACATCATTCGCACAAGTATAGCCTAGTACATAAGAAAGTGCCTCCTTGGGCGTCACATTTTTACATGGCTTTCCAATCACCACTCCCAACTCACCCTCATAGTCTACTTTATCACTGCGTAAAAATCGTGGAATGACCACCGGATCCCCGGTTCCTTGAGTTGTAGTCGGTGCTTTCATAAAAATCATCGGATATTTCGGTGGTTCTTTTCCCGTTTCCTTCGCATGGGCTTTATAGTTTAGCCCGACTCCATAAATACACCGAAAATCAATCGGAGTTAGAAATTGGAATGGTGTAATCCGATGGGTAGTTGCTTCAAAGTCGCCATTGTCCTTTTTTAAAATCTGAAACATCTGCCCTTGTTCATCAAAGCGACCGAATCCCATTGATCCGGATTTATCTAGATAACGAAAAATCTTCACTCCGCCTCGATCTCGAAACGATAATCCTCAATCACCGGATTACTTAATAACCCGTCACATAATTGATCGATTTGAGACCTCATCTCGGGCGTATCTTCGCCATCGATCTCAAAGGTGACGGTTTTGCCCACACGGACACCCTCCACGGATTGATGGCCTAAGCTTTTCATAGCTTGCTCGACCGCTGCGCCTTGGGGATCCAAGACCGTAGTCTTGGGGGAAACAAATACAGTAACCTTCACGACATACCTTAAAGAAGTGCTAAGCCCAACCTTTCAACCTTATTTTGCGCACGTTGAAAGAAAATTGTAAATTTAGTCATTTTTTTGAGCCATTGGGTGAAAATTTGCATGCTCATCAAGTAAGCGCTCCACTTCTACTTGTGTATAAACCTGCGTCGTTCCAATATCTGCATGACCCAACATTTCCTGAACCGCACGAATATCCGCGCCCCCCATTAAAAGATGGGTCGCAAATGAATGCCTTAATCCATGAGGGCTAAGATTTTTCTCAAGTCCTGATTTTCGTGCATAGTTCTTCACTAAAACCCAGATCATTTTTCGGGAGATCCCTTTTCCACGCATGCTTAAAAAAAGCTCTCCACCAGTTCCATCTTTTACTAAATTAGGGCGACCACCATGTAAATAATTTCGGATTGCAGTTGAAGCATGTCTCCCAACAGGGACAATTCTTTCTTTTGAACCCTTACCGAATACTCGGGCATATCCCTCTTCACAATCGACTGAAGTCATGGGCAAAGTACAAATTTCTGAGACTCGTAAACCACTTCCATACATCAATTCAAATAATGCACGATCTCGCTTGCCCAAGGGAGTATTCAAATCAGGTGCAGAAAGAAATCTTTCCATCTCCTCAATGGTTAAACAATCGGGTAAATCTCTTCTCTTTTTAGGATTGGCTAAAAGCACGGTAAAATCCTCTTTCAAAACCCCCTCGCCAAGTAAAAACTTCGCAAGCATACGAACAGCAGATAATTTTCGAGAAAGACTCGCAACGGCATACTCATCCTCCGATAAAGAAGCGAGCCATTTTGATACATTGATCAATTCGACTTTTTGCCAATTTTTCACCCCTTGTGCATGTAAATGTTGAGCACATTGAATCAAGTCGCTTTCATACGAGTCGACTGTATTTTTCGCCAATCCCTTCTCTAATTGAACCCAAGCAAGAAAATTGCTTAATTCTCTCTCATAAGCCTGAGGTGGTTCGATCCGAGCCTCTCCTTTTTCTCTTCTCTTTACTTTACTCTTTGACCCCATTTCCTCTAAACCTAGCTTTCAGGAGGATTGACTGGAGAAAGCTCGCCGGCAAATAATTTTCGGTATATCCGATTAATTGGAGTTTTCATCCGACTCACCATAAATTTTTCTTTTCGCAGTGCACCGTAACCATATCGATAACTCGCGGCGAGTCTGGGATAGGAAAATAAATCCACACTTTCAAGCATGCCCTTCAGCCTACTTAAATAGAGAATGCCCACCTCTACATTAGTTTCCCATTGAAAAGCCTGACGATAATGCAATTCAGTCACATCCTGCCAAGCTGCTTCTGTTAATTGCATCATCCCACGGGCTACTGAGGATTCAGCATTTGCATTCAGACTACTCTCCGCATGGCAAATCGCATAAATAAAAGAGGGATTTAAACCATGAGATTGGCTCTGTTCTCTTATTTTAAGCCATACTTTTTCTTCAGGAATAAAATTTTTATTTCGATCTAAATATTTGCAGGAGGAGGAAAACATTAGAAATACAGATAGTACAAAAATTAGTAATTTAGGCATTTTACAAATCAACTCCACACTATTAACTTAGAGATCGTGAACATCAAACATCAAGCATTTTAAATTAGATCTAAAAGTTTAAAATCCGTATCTATTAAAATAATGAAAATAAAGCCTTTTGAAATTTCATCATCAAACGATTCATCTTTATATAAATACGAATTTTCTTTCATTACCTTAGTGAATGATAAACTACAATACGAACAACTAATAAAATCATGTGAAATAGCTGGTTTTAATAAAATAAATTCTGAATTTTGCTACTTAGATAATATAAATCATAATGCATACGATGGATTTTCAGGCTTAAACAAGGCAATTCATATTTGTAATGGGCGTTATATCATTTTGATTCATCAGGATGTGCGCTTGAAGTACGATAACATAGATATTCTAAGAAAAAGAATTCAGGAAATTGAAAAAAAAGACCATAATTGGGCTGTATTAGGTAATGCAGGTGGAAATAGTGATCTTGGAAAAAAATTTATTAGAATAACGGACCCGGCTAACAAAAATCTATCTTTTGGGAAATTACCGGCAAGAGTACATTCACTGGACGAAAATTTTCTTCTTTTAAAATCATCTTCTCAATTAGGATTCTCAAACGATATGAATGGATTTCATTTTTATGGGACTGACATTTGCCAACAATCTTCGTTTAGAGGATTTTCGTGTTATGTAATTGATTTCCACTTATTTCATTTAAGCTCTGGAAATAAGGATTTGAGTTATTTTGAAGCTAAAAAAAGATTTTTTAAATGTTATCAGTCAAAACTATCAGCTAGATTTTTAAGAACAACTACCTGCCGAATGTTTTTGTCTAGTTCGAGCCTCTTAAATCAGCTATTTAACCAAAAAGATATTTTATTTATATTACGAAAAACTAAAATTTATAAATTTTTTGGAAGCCAAAATTAGTATTGCAAAGAATATCACAAATCGTGAACAATTCGAAAATTTAGCTACCTAGAGGCAATAAAAAGGAAAGCTCCCACAAATAAGAGTGCAACTACTGCGGTTAATCCAATCGGGTGCAACCCTAGTTTTGCACGTTTGCTCATTTTACTTTTTGCCTGATTTGGGCTCGTCGATGAAGTGAGTCCTAAATGATGGAGCTTTTCGGAAACGATCGTCATTACTTGGACATGCCCTGTCTTGGCAAAATTATTTACCCAATCCACGATTCCGCCTATGAAAATCCTATGCACTAATTGATTCAAGTTATTCCAAAAAACATCCATTGTAAGCATGAAACGCCGGCCTAACTTTCGATATATCCAATCAGCATCAAGATTAACCGAGGGTAACTCCGGGGGATATTTCCCCCATAAATTAAGTAAAGTAAACGCAAGTGCTGAAAAAAGTAGAATTTCCAACTGAGTGATCACATGGGTGGCATCGTAAGGGTGGTAACCAGCAGCACCATTCGGAAGCATATCATAGAGCCATTGTGGGTTACAGCCAAGGAAGACGCACATAAAAGATGAAATACCCATGGCTATCAACATATTAAGCGGAGCTTCTTTGGGACGAAGACCAGAATCGTGGGCAAAAAAGGCAAAAAAGGGAATCTTAATCCCCGCATGGTGAAATACTCCAGCCGATGCAAAAAGTAAGCACATCCAAACAAAAACATTACCACTTCGAGCGGTTTCAGTTATAATAATTGACTTACTTATAAAACCACTAAACAGCGGAAAAGCAGAAATAGAAGCCGCACCAACAATACAGAAACCAGTAGTCCATGGCATCGATTTGTAAAGTCCACCCAAGTGAGAACCACGAATTTCACCAGTCCGATAAAGTACTGCACCCATACTCATAAAAAGTAGGCCCTTATACAAAACATGGGTGTAAGCGTGAGCGATCGCTCCATCAATAGCAAGCGGGGTACCGATACCAATCGCCACCACCATAAAACCAATTTGGTTAATCTTGCTGTAGCACAGTACGCGGCGCAAGTCGTTCTCGATAACCGCGTAAAAAATCGGAAACATTGCCATTACCCCGCCAATCGCAATCAAGATCTCGGCTCCAGGAAAAAGACGGGCAAGCATACAAACTGCACATTTAGTAGTAAAGGCACACAACCAAACTGGTCCGTTATGTGTTGCCTCAGCATAGCCATCTTTAAGCCATACATGTAAACCGGGAAAAGCCGCTTTGACTCCAATTGCGATAAGTATAAGCCAGGATCCTAGATCCCCACTTTCTAAAGCGCTTGTGAGTGATGTAAGAGCAAATGCATCCACTCCCTCCCCATGGAAACGAAAAAGGATACCCGCGAGTAAAAGTAGACCAGAGGATACATGGAAAAATAGATATCGAAAACCGGACTCTTCCGCCTCTTTTGTCTTCCGCCCCCAAATTTGGAAGACCGAAGTAATAGCCAACCCTTCCCACCAAAAGAAAAGAGAGAGCATATCTCCCGCAAAGGCAACTCCCACAGCAGTGGCTGCATAAAACAGGGCCATCGATATTTGCCAAGGATCGCGAACATGGAATGAGTAAATTCCGGCTACTAATGCAGCCAGATGAAAAAGGTAGCCGAATAGCTTGGCTTGCTGATCAACTGCGACTCCAATGATATCATATCCTAAAAGAGCTAAGTTCGATGTGCTTCCAATTTCAAGCATATGGATTTGCCAAAGTCCTATAATCGGTGCGATGACAAGGACCGTAGAAGCCAAGCGTCCGCGCAAGAAAACAGTAGCTAATCCGCCAATAATCAATGCAGTTGCCGGATGAGCCCCCAATTCCATGGTTGATGCGAGAATATTCATATTACTTATCCCAGTAGTCTTCGTCCCTCATAAGAATTTTTTTTCCATTCCAACCCCTCATTAATTTTGAAACGAATACCAACGCAACACACGCCAAAAAACCATAAAGTCCGTAAAATGCAGGCATTGTTTCTATGGAATGAACGCTGAACTCCTCCCTAAAAGCAGCATGCTTATGCCAACCTAAACTAAAAATAAGATCGACCAAAATCACTAAGCCACAAAGAAAATAAAATCCACGAATGATCTTGCTGACATTCTTGGGTTCATCCAACCACCGCTTGGGCTCGTTTAATTGCTGTTTTTTATCACTCATCTATTCACATTGTAATCATTTCATTAATCCAACTAACTGCAAAAGCGGATCGGCAAAAAAGAATAGCGCAAAACAACCAATGGCGGTCAAAGAAAGCGGTACCACGCAAGCCATTGGAGCCTCCTTAATCCCAGTATCTTCTTCTTTATTTTCAGTTCGAAAAAACGCAGTTACTGCGACTGGCAATAAATAAAAAACATTGAGCAGAGAGCTAATCAAAAGAACTACAACCACCCATATCGCATCCCTATCCAAAGCACCTAATGCAATATACCACTTACTTACAAATCCACCTAGTGGTGGCAATCCGATCACACTTAAAGAACCGATCATGAAGGCAGTCATGGTAATAGGCATCTTTCTACCGAGTCCACGTAATTCACTCACATATTTCTTTCCAGATGCCACAAAAATTGCACCTGCACAGAAAAATAATGTAATTTTCCCACAGGCATGCATCGCAATATGTAATACTGAACCACCCACCCCCTGCTCGGTGGCTAAGGTTGCCCCCAGCACAACATATCCAAGCTGTCCAATAGTCGAAAATGCCAGCCTTCTCTTCAAATTATCCTGAGACAGAGCAATGAAGGAAGAAATTAGAATGGTCGCACAGGCAATCCCGATCATCCAATCTTCACCGTCTAAGTTTTGTAACACTTCAATTCCAAAAATATCAGAATAAACCCGAATTACACAAAATACTCCGACTTTAACCACAGCCACCGCGTGCAATAATGCAGACACTGGCGTAGGGGCAACCATCGCCCCCGGTAACCAAGAATGAAGGGGCATTAATCCAGCTTTGGCAAAACCAAAGGTAAACAGAACTAATAAAATAATCTGTGTAGTCTGACTAAAATTTCCTACTTTCCCGGTATCGGCAAGAAAGTCCATTGTTACCTGCCCTCCATCCAGCCAGACATAACACCAACTTAATGCGGGTAAGAGCAAACAGAGGGATGTAAAAAGTAGATAGCCGAGATAAGTCCGCCCACCTGTACGTGCAGACTTGTCCTGCATGTGGGTAACCAAGGGAAAAGTTGACACCGAGAGCATTTCATAAAAGAAATAAATCGTGAGCAGGTTGGCTGAAAAAGCGACTCCCATGGTCGCCGAAAGTGAGATTGCAAAGAATGAATAAAACCTCGTCTGGGCATGTTCATGCAATCCGCGCATATAGCCTATCGCATAGATTGTCGTGGCAATCCATAAAAGAGAAGCGACACAGGCAAACAGTAATCCGAATCCATCGACCCGTAAAAGTAAGGGGACATTGGTGAATATTTGCCAAATATGAAATTCTACAATTCCACCACCCAACAAAAGAGGCACCATTGATAAAACTGCAGATGCCTGAACAATTGCGGCAAGAAAAGTAAAAGTCTCTCGCAGATTTCTTCTTTTTTCACCTGCCCAGACAATTCCAACTAGTCCAATTAAAGGAGCAACCAGGGCAATCAAAGGTCGGATGTCTTCCACTACAGTTATTTCAGGAGCACTCATTTAATGACCAGTCCCCTTCGGTAGGTTAAATTCACTCAGAAAGATCTCAATTAAAGACACAACCTCCTGATTGTATATTCCAACAACAATCACAATAGTCGCGGAAATAAGCAAGGGGATGAGCATTGATAAGGGCCCTTCGTCAAAACGTGTCTGTTCCTCCGTTAATCCAAGGTCACCATGTCCATGCCCTAAGTTCTCTCCACTTTCTGCCACCGCAAGATGGATTCTTTCAATCAAACGAAAGAACAAGACGACCATCACCATGGTGGAAAACATCAGTACGATCATATATTCCCAGCGTTCTGAAACCATACCCCCGGTTATTAAATACCACTTACTGAAAAAACCACAGGTTGGAGGAAGTCCGATAATGGAAAATCCACCGATAAAAAAACCGGTCATTGTCAAAGGCATCTTTCCAAATAAACCCCGTAACCCATCGAATTGAGTGGTCTTTGCCTTTCGCAAAATTAAGCCCGTACCAAGGAATAAACACAGCGTCATACAGGCATCACTAATCACATGAAAGATCGATCCAATAAAGCCGTAGTAATTATATATCCAGACTCCGCCCACCATGTAACCAACCTCCGCCACAATTAAATAGCATAGCATCCGTTTAATCTCACGCTGCGCTAATGCCATAAGCGCAGCACAGATAATAGCCACCACAACCAACCAGGGAAGCACATCTGACCACAATGTTGATTCGAAAGAAAAATCAACTCCAAAGACTGACAGCACCATTCGGATCATCACATAAATCATCACCTTGGTGACTAGAGGTGCGAGCAAACAGGAAGTCGTGGTCGGTGCATTACAATACGCGTTGGGTAGCCAGGCATGAAATGGGAAAAATGCCATTTTCATAAGAATTCCCATTCCTACCAAGACAAATGCGACCTGCATGGTTGCTGAATCAGCCAATCCATTTGCTTCAATCACATCGTGTATACCAACCATGTTCAATGTACCGGTCTTAATATAAATATAACCCACTCCAAGCAGGTAAAGGGAAGCTCCTATTGTTCCCAGCATCACATAATTAAAAGTTGCGGCTGCCGCCCGATTCGAGCCCATCGCGATTAAACCATACCCAGTCAAGGCAGCCACCTCAATCAGGACATATAAATTGAACGCATCTCCAGTTAAACAAATCCCGGCTAGACCAGTTATCTGAAGTAAAAAGAGGGAGTAAAAAAGTGGCTCTTTTCCGGGTGTTTCATCCTGCACGGGTAATTTCGAATATAAAGACACAATCAAACCGACTCCTAGTACCACCAAGGCAATTAAGATACCGAGAATATCTGCATGAAACTCGATCCCCACTCCACGCGGATAAGAATCAAGTGTCCAACCACCAAACACATAAGAAATTGTATGCACTTCTGAATTAATAACCTGTATCAAGGTTTCAATTCCCGCCCAGAGTGAACCTGCTAATGAAAGAACTGCTACAGGATAACAAATCTTACGATTTTTCATTCCCAAAATCGCACAGGCAACCGAGCCAAACAACGGGAAGATAAAAATCCATGCAATCGAGTTTTCCATCATTTCTTAGGAGTCCTTGGTTTGGGCTTTGCACTTGCCGGTTTCTTCGCCGACGAACTCGTCTTTGGCTTGCTGGGTGATTTAGCCTTGGGAGCTGGTTTCGCTTTGGACGAAGAAGTGGGCTTACGGGTAGCTGATTTTGCCTTCGCTTTTGTCGGTGCCGATTTGGATTGGGTCGTACTTTTCGCTTTTGGGGCGGGTTTCGCTTTAGACGAAGAGGCGGGCTTACGACTGGTAGTCTTAGGCTTTGCTTTGGGCTTCGCCTTTGTTGGTATCACAGTTGGAGATTTGGAAGCAGTGGAAATAGATTTGGCTTTCGCTTTGGGAGCAGTCTTCTTCTGTAAGGTTGTACCTGTACTCTTGGATTTCGTTTTAGTAGTTTTCGCCTTCGCCTTCGTTGGCTTTTTTACAACCTCTTCATTCGATTTTGTAGAGTCGCCACTGGTCTGGGATCGGTTTTCCTGCTGTTCAATCTTGGCCAATAATTCATCTTCTTCAATCGTTCCATAGCCCTGATAAATTCGTTGGCATAATGCAAGTGCGAGTCCTAATGTCGCCACTCCCACCACAATCGCAGTAAGCATGAGCACATGGGGAAGCGGATTTGAATATCCTTTGACCAAACTGGCTTTCAATACTACTGGGCCATGGCTCGTACCTTCAGTGCTTTCGTTCCCCTCCACATGGTTGGCATGGGAACCATGGGGATCGTGTTCGGGTAAGTAAATTGGGATCGAAGCCCCCTCTTTTACACCGATAGAAACATAAAAAAGAATAATCGCAGTTTGAAAAATTGACATACCAATCAATTTTTTGATCAGGTTATTCTTGGCAATCATTCCATGCAGTCCAATTAATAACAAGACCACATAAATCAAGTAGTTCAATCTCTCGATGAACAACTCATTGAATATGCTTCCGTCCTCAAACATCGCGTATCAGTTCTAAATTAAAGCCCACCCTTCAGGCGCCCTTCAGTTGATAAATTAGCGTACAGGGAAAACATGATCGCGGTTACGGTAAGTCCGACTCCAATCTCCACTCCAAGCATTGCATGATACCTCGCCATCTCTCGTGAAACCGGGAGAATTTTAGCCAATTCTGCATAGTCCAAAAACTCGCCCCCTAAGAACATTGAAATTAATCCAATACCCGCATACAAAATGATACCCGCACCCGCCACAATAGTACAACGATCCAAAGGAAACCGGGCTAGTGCAGTATCCAAATCCCAGGACAATGCGATCAGGATAAAGCTCGCTCCCATCACTACTCCTCCCTGGAAACCACCCCCTGGGCTCACATGTCCGTGTGCTAATACATAAAAAGCAAAGATTTGAATAACAGGTACCAATAAACGAACTGTATTAGTGACAATCAAATCGGGTTCAGCATCCACTTCAAATTCCCGAACACCCGATTTTTTCGCACCGGAATTTTTCAAAATGGCTAACACTGCCATTCCCGCAATAAAAACGACCACCGTTTCAAACATAGTATCAAATCCACGATAATCCGCCAAAACTGCGGTCACCATGTTGGGCACCTCTGTATCCACACCCGTATTGGCAATAAAGTGGGAAGATACAGGCGATTTGGACGCAGGGGAACTCGGGCTTCCCCACTCAGGGAAATCCTTGGCCGCATAGATGAGTAAAGCACCCACCAAGAGAACTGGAAGTAAAGAAAGCTTTTTCATTAATCTGATGACTTTCTTTTCAGGTTAAAAATCGTTGCAATCATAACCACCGTACTAATTCCTGCACCGACAGTTGCTTCAGTAAAGGCCACATCCACTGCCCCCATTTCCGCCCAGAGTAGGCACATAAGAAAACTATAGACACCAAAAATAACCGAAGCGGTAAGCAAATCTCTTACCCGTAGGGAAACTAATGCAATCACCACGAGGAGGAGGAGAATAAAAGTGTTAAATATTTCTAAGCCCATTATTTCCCCTTCTTTTTGGCTTCCTTCAAATCCTTTTCCTCCAGAGGCATCTCATCATCCTCAAAAGCGGCTCTCATTAATGCATGACTACTCGTCGGACTGGTAATATAAATAAACAAAACAATCGCCATTATTTTAACTACAAGTAAACAACTGACCAACGAAAAATCTTTCATTGTAGCCAAAGCAAAGCCCGACAACATTAACATGGTTGATAAAGTATCCCCTTTTCCAGCCGCATGCATCCGCGTGTAAAAATCGGGAAATCGAATCATCCCGACTGAAGTGCCAAAGAAAAAAATCAAACCCAAGACTCCTAAAACAAAACCAATAAATTGGAGCGGAACAATGCCTCCACTTCCATCCACTGCTTCGGCAACGACTGGCACCACGGCTAACGATTCAAGCATTATACCCTCGCCTCCTTCTTCTTGTCCTTCGCTTCCATTTCCTTTAATGAAATCGTTCGGTTCAAGTAACGAGAAACCACAATAGCACTCACAAAATTAAGAAGTGCATACGCGATCGCAAAATCAACAAACATATCAACCCGATCAAAGAGAGTCCCGATTATCACAAGCAAAACCGCAGTCTTTGTACCAATTACATTCACCGCGAGCATCCGGTCAAACGCAGTGGGCCCCACCCAGATCCGATAAACCATTGGGATCATAAATAAAAAGAGGGCCGAACCCATAATAATGCAAAACCAATCAATCATCCGTTTTTCAACAATTCAGGTTCAAAGATTTCCAAAACTTTATCTTCTATCGCACCTCCTAATAAATCATCCTCCAAGAACTGACTCATCACATGGATATGGAATACATCCCCACGAATTAACATCGTAATAGTTCCTGGAGTCAGAGTGATTGAATTTGCTAACACAAACTTGGCAAAATCTGTTTTTAATTTCGTTTTAAATGTAACTACACGAGGAGCCATTTGTACATAGCCCGAACCTGTCATCGCTAATTTAAAAACATGTATATTGGCTAATACCACCTCCCAGGTTAACCAAGGAAGATAACAGATAAAACGCCATGCCTCACGCAAACGAAAATTAAGACTTTTAGTGCGATCTTGATAGAGCAAATCATGGGACAACCAAGTAACCACTAAACATGAAATAACACCTAGGCCTAAATGAAACGCATCAAACTTCCCTGAAAAGACAACCCAGTTCAGAAATAGCAAAACAAATACAAAAAATGGATACACGCGACAGTTAAAGAATAAGATAGAGAAAAAGGGATTTTCCCATTGGTGCAACCCCGAACGAAAAAAAATAACCGATTTTTAGGTTTTTTTAATAATTCACTGATTTTTTATTTCAATCAAGAAAGTTTAGTCAAAACTATCTGTTACAAACCTGTAGTCTTGTCAAAATCGACTTTTCCTTTATTTTATCATATATGCTTATTGTACTCTCGCCTGCCAAAACACTAGATTTTAAGACACCTTCAATTCATCCAATCTGCACGAAGCCAGAATTTATGACTTTCTCGAAAGATTTGATCTCCGGGTTAAACAAATTGAGTGTTGAGCAGATTGGAAATCTTATGAGTATAAGTCCAAAGCTTGCTCAACTGAATAAAGAACGATTTAAAAATTGGTCGCCCGACACTGCCCCATCCGATAGCAAGCAGGCAATACTATCCTTTAAAGGAGATGTCTACGAAGGAATGCAGGCGTGGGATTTTAGAAAAGAAGATTTCAAGTATGCACAAGAACACCTTCGAATTTTATCAGGTTTGTACGGAATTCTTAAGCCACTAGACCTAATTAAAGCGCACCGGTTAGAAATGGGGACGGTCTATGCAAATCCTGCTGGCAAAGATTTGTACGCTTTTTGGGGAAATCGTTTATGCAATAGTTTAAACAAAGAAATCGAAAGTTCTTCTTCCCCTTTTTTAATCAATCTCGCTTCTCAGGAATATTTTAAGGCGACTCGTTCTAAACAGTTAAATGGACAGGTTGTCTCTCCAGTTTTTAAAGATGAAAAGAATGGAAAATTCAAAATTATTAGTTTCTACGCTAAGAAAGCACGGGGATTGATGAGTTCTTATTTAATTCGAAATCAAGTAAAGTCACTTGATGACCTTCGAAATTTCTCCACTATGGGGTACCAATTTGATGCAAAGGAATCAACCGAGTACCAACCCGTTTTTCTTAGATCCGAACAGAATCGTATTGCGGCATAATTTATCCTACAGCAGTCTAAATTAATGTCTGTGCTTGCCCGCATCTTTTTATTATACATATCCCCCTTTTTACTTTCCTGCTTATGCCTGCAAGGAAAAATAAATTCGGAATCCTTTCAGGTAGTTGCTTACAATGTAGAGAACCTATTCGATGTGGATGGAGTTTCTTTATATAAAGATTATCAACCTGAAATGTATGGCATGTCCGAGTTAGAAAATAAACTCGGTGTCATTTCCGATGTACTTAAAAAAATTGGGGGACCAACTGGTCCTGAAATCATCTTGTTCCAAGAAATTGAAGTGGATCGAACCCCAAACAACCACCTCTCTGCAACCGAACAACTAATCAATAATCTAGAAATAGATGGACTGGGTCCCTATTACTACAGGGTTGGTTACGATCCGAAGGATTCATCTGATAATTGGCCCGCCGTTCATTGTTTAACCCTTTCAAAGTTTCCAATTAAGGAAAGCTACTTGCACCAGCTTCAAAAAGCACGACCGATTTTGGAGACTACTATTCTTGTTAATGGACATTCCTTTACACTGTTTAATAATCATTGGAAATCTGGCGCATCTTCCAAAGAAATGGAGAGCCATCGAATTCAAAATGCAGAGGTCCTCCGCAGGCGAATCGATCGATTAATTGAACAAAGCCCGACCATTGATTTCCTTGTGGGGGGTGACTTGAATTCACATTACAACCAATCCATTGTTTATAAAAATGAAATGAAGAAGACTGGAATTAACGA
Organism: uncultured Puniceicoccaceae bacterium; assembly: GCA_964383925.1. Classification (GTDB taxonomy): domain Bacteria; phylum Verrucomicrobiota; class Verrucomicrobiia; order Opitutales; family Seribacteraceae; genus Seribacter. Next base: position 4,925 of record CAYLIJ010000030.1, on the reverse strand, counting down.
TGTCCTTAATTCAAGTGGTATTGAACCGGCAGAAGGAATCACTAAATCAGATTTATACAACCTTTGGCACGAACTGAGACCAGAGGAACGTGGATCTGATGCGTGGAGAGGGAATTGGGGTACACTTATGCACTTACTTATTCCTCCTAGTTTATATGATAAAAAAGGAATTCAATATGTAGAGGACACCTTCCAGGTAAGAGCATACAGTGGATTGAACAAAATTGAAGGAACAGGAATTCCTTTTAAATGGTCGAATGATTTAAATGGTTTTGGCGCAAGTGACCACTTTCCTATCTCTGCCCGGTTCAGAACAAATCAAATTCCATCCCAAAAAGGAAATAATTTCCAAAAGGTCGAAACTTTACTAAGACCTGTTAATTATAATGCGGCAAAAAAGGAAGCCGCTATTTTTGCACAAACAAAACTTAATTCAAAAAACTTTGGTAAGACTTTTTATTTTTCAGGAATTGTATCCAAAAAGAAACCCATGACTTTGAAAATTAATGAATATCGTATGGGTATTTATAGCTTCGATTCAGAAACAAAGAAAAGGCTTTTCTCGCATTCTGCAGGGGATCAAATAACAGGTTTTGGCTATCTATCCCGCTATCGAGGGCAATGGCAATTAATAGTTGCAAAAAACGATTGGATTAATTGAAGGGTTAACCCTCACCCGCTTTTGCTTTTTTTAAACGAGAAGTTACAGATTTTCTCTGCATATCCCTGTAATAGCTTGCATTACCTCTTTTTTTGGATGACCCAGTGCCTGCCTTTCCACCCTTCTTTCCCATAAGAGAAGCAATTTCATTTAAGGAAGCTACCTGTTTTTTAGCCATTTCAATTTTTGTTCAACTAACTTATTCGATTAAAAGCCTTTAGAACTTTTTCTAATCTCTGATAGGAATTTTCCATTCGTTTGAGAATGTCATCTGACAGCTTTTCAATTTTCTCTTTGAATGGTTGCGAGAACGGTTCAGATTTTACCATTATCTTATTTATTATCTGGTCAGATTCTTCCAGAGATTCTCTCTTATTTTTCTCCTTACATAAATTTTCCATATCTTTTAATTACACAAACGATTGTGCAAAACAAGCTAAAAAAAAACTTCTATTACGAAAGTTTTTGTAAAATTTTTGTACGTAGATTCTCAAGACCTTCTTCTAAAATTGCTGAAATAGATAACACTTCAATATCTGGAAACTTCTTTTGGCACAGCTGTAAATTTTCAGCTGAGTTTTCTTCGTCTATTTTATTCCCCACTAATAAAAAAGGTTTCTCTGCGAGCCGGGGGTCGTAATCTAATAGTTCTTTTCGAAGGTGAGTGAAATCTTCCCAAGGTTCACGACCATCAGTAGCAGCTAAATCGATTAGAAAAAGGATTAAATGACAACGCTCGACATGACGTAAAAAACGATGACCTAATCCACGATTTTCAGCTGCTCCTTCAATCAATCCAGGTACATCTGCCATAGTAATGCTACGAAAATCATCAGGATAGTTAATTACTCCGACTGAAGGAACAAGTGTGGTGAATGGATAGGATGCAACTTTAGGAGTCGCGTTAGAAAGTACATTAAGCAAGGTCGACTTCCCTGCATTTGGAAAACCAACTAGCCCCACATCCGCAATCGTTTTTAAAGTAAAGATATAATTCTCTTCGATTCCGGGCTTACCTTCTGTCGTTTGTATGGGGGTTTGATTGACGGAGGATTTGAATGTAGCATTACCTCGTCCACCCTTTCCTCCTTCTAATAAAACTAATTCTTCACCATGTTTTAATAGTTCGTATAGAATTTCATCCTTTCCCTCAATTCTGATTTCAGTCCCTAAGGGTAATTTGAGATGACAGGAATCTCCACCTTTTCCGTTTTGATCACTTCCACGCCCAGTTTCCCCGTTTTTTGCTTTCCAATGTCTTTTAAAATGAAAAGCTCGTAAATCGGCAACATTTTCATCTGCCTTTAAATATACATCTCCTCCTTTACCTCCATTGCCCCCATTGGGACCGCCATTAGGCATATATTTTTGACGAAGGAAACTCATGCAACCGTCGCCACCATCACCTGCCTTTAAGTAAACTTTTGTTTCGTCATAGAACATTATAATTAAAAATGAAGACGATACTACTACACCCCCTAAAGGTCAACGAGGGAAGCAAGCAAGTTTGCTTCCCTCGTTGAAAATTGAAATTTAATATAAATTTAGTATCTGTAATGCTCAGGTTTGTAAGGGCCTTCGACTGGCACGCTGATGTAATCGGCTTGCTCTACACTTAAAGTGGTCAGCTTTGCACCTAATTTGTCTAAATGTAAACGCGCAACTTCTTCATCCAGCTCTTTACTCAAACGATACACACCAATCTCACGATCTGGATTATGTTTTATATCAATTTGGGCAATAACTTGATTAGTGAAACTGTTAGACATAACAAAACTAGGATGGCCAGTTGCGCAACCAAGATTAATTAATCGGCCTTCAGCCAGTAGGTAAATACTACGACCATCAGGAAATGTAAATCTACTAACTGGACCACCGGGAACAGAATCTTCCTTTATCACTTCTTTGACTACGCCGTCCATAGCTTCAAGTTTAGATACTTGAATTTCATTATCAAAATGTCCGATATTACAAACAATAGCTTGATCTTTCATTTTGCTCATATGCTCAGCGGTTATAATATCTTTATTTCCAGTCGTAGTTACAAATATATCAGCAGTATCAAGGGCATCTTCGACAGTGGTTACTTGAAAACCCACCATACAAGCTTGCAGTGCACAAATAGGATCCACTTCAGAAACCATTACACGAGCTTTTTCATTGGCAAGAGAGTCAGCAGACCCCTTTCCAACATCTCCAAAACCACAAACCATTGCAACTTTACCTGAAATAAGAACATCTAAAGCGCGTTTGATACCGTCAACTAAAGAGTGCCTACAACCGTAGTTATTATCAAATTTTGATTTAGTGACGGAGTCATTTACATTAATTGCTTGAAAGAGAAGTTTGTTGTTTTCTTCCATTTGAATCAGGCGATGTACACCAGTTGTGGTTTCTTCAGAAACACCGACCACAGCGTCAGCAATTGGTTGCCATCTATTTTGATTCTCTGCATTTAGACGCTTGAGAAGGTTTTTGACTACATCTTCTTCTTCGTTATCGGAGGGGGTGTTTACCCAATCGCTACCGTTGTCAAGTTCTAGTCCTTTATGGATTAACATTGTTGCGTCTCCACCATCGTCCACAATTTGATCGGGTCCCGAACCATCTGGCCACGTGATAGCCTGTAGTGTGCATTCCCAATAATCTTCTAGAGTTTCACCTTTCCACGCAAAAACTGGTACACCTGCTGCTGCAATTGCGGCCGCAGCATGATCTTGAGTAGAAAAAATATTGCACGAACACCAACGAACATCCGCCCCTAAATCAACTAAGGTTTCAATCAGTACAGCAGTCTGGATTGTCATGTGCAATGAACCCATGACTTTCACACCCGCAAGAGGTTTGGAAGTTCCATATTTTAGGCGTGTTGCCATTAAACCAGGCATTTCGTGTTCGGCAATCGATATTTCTTTGCGTCCAAATTCAGCAAGAGTGATATCGGCAACTTTGTAGTCTAAGGTAGGTGTTAGTGTTTCTGTCATAATTTTATATTTAAATAACGATTAAAAATGAGAATAAGATCAAAAAAAGTTTATCCAACTGCAGTTTGTAGTGCTGCAACCTTGCTAGTCTGTTCCCAAGGAAGATCCGATTTGCCAAAATGGCCGTAGTGTGTGGTATCACGGTAAATTGGACGAAGAAGATCTAACTGGCTCACAATATTTGCCGGCTTGAAGCTAAATACCTCTTTAATAGCATCCTGAATTTTTTCCTCTGGAACTTTTTCTGTTCCAAAGCAGTCAATTGTTATGCTGGTCGGATCAGGGTATCCAATTGCATAAGCAGTTTGAATCTCTACACGATCGGCTAATTTAGCCGCCACAATATTCTTGGCTACCCAACGGCACATGTAAGCGGCCGAACGATCTACTTTACTAGGGTCTTTTCCGGAAAATGCTCCCCCCCCATGACGACCCCAACCACCATAAGTGTCTACAATAATTTTCCTTCCAGTAAGTCCGGAATCACCTTGGGGTCCTCCCACTACAAATCGGCCTGTCGGATTAATAAGGTACTTAGTAGTTGAGGATAAAAGTTCAGCTGGTAAGGAGGGTTTGATAATCTCCTCGGTAATGAAACTGCGAATGGTGTCATTGTCCACATCTGCAGCATGCTGGGTGGATACAACCACATTTTCAATCCCAACCATTTGCCCCTCTTCATATTTCAGAGCGACTTGTGATTTACAATCTGGACGTAACCATTTTGCCTCCACTCCTGCATGACGAACTTCTGCCATTTTACGCAAAATTCGGTGAGCAAACATAACCGGAGCAGGCATCAATTCTTCGGTTTCATTGCAGGCATACCCAAACATGATACCCTGATCCCCCGCACCCTGCTCAGCAGTGTCTTTTCCTTCCGCGGCTGTCGCGTCCACACCTTGGCCTATGTCGCGTGACTGAGCGGTTAATTGATTAGTGATAAATACTTGATCGGCGTGAAAAATGTCGTCGTCATTAACATAACCAATCTTACGAATCGCTTCACGAACTACTTTTTCGTAGTCGAAGATTGCATCAGTTGTAATTTCACCCGCAATAGTAACGCAATTACTTTTCACTAAGGTCTCACAAGCGACCCGACTTTTACTATCTTGCTCGAGGCAAGCATCTAAAACGCTGTCCGAAATAGAATCGGAAACTTTATCGGGGTGTCCCTCACCCACGGACTCAGAAGAAAAAATAAAAGATTTAGGCATCACTCGATTCCATCAAAATGAAAACAGAAAATCAAGTTTATTCATCAACATATCATGATA
>CAYLIJ010000029.1:0-29051 GCA_964383925.1 uncultured Puniceicoccaceae bacterium | reverse complement strand
CAAAAACGGCGGTTAAAAAAGACGATTATACAAGACTACAAAATCTAAACGCTCTGTTCTCTGTTATTGGGAGTGCTTCAACGCGTGAAGAAACCTTGCAGTTGCAAAGTACGCTCTCTTTCTTACGAGAAAACGACGAGACGCGTCAAATGCCTGTGCAATCTTTTGAACACTGTATCGAACAAGTAGTTCGCTTCCATTTCCCTAATAAAAGAAACTTAAATTATACCCACTGGAATGCACGGGTGTGTGCAATTGAGCCCTTGTGGGTGCGTGCCTCTGTTTTAGAATCTATACATTCGTTCCAAAATACTTTCAGAGGTTTGCTTCTTGTCTCTGGGCTCAAAGAATCTTTGACTAATCGGAGTAAAAGATGGACCGCGAAAAAAGAAAAAGAATACCAAAACTTACGGTCTTTTATTGAAGAATTGGTTCTACACAATGCCAATCCTAATCAAGACTTATCCGTCTTGTTTTTTTAGAGAATAAAATTCAAGCCGACTCTTCGGGGTAGCTTCCTAGAAATTTGACAAGGGGGCACACTTTTTCTAGTTCATCCATAACTTCTATTACTTTTTCATCCTCGCGATGACCAATAAAATCCACAAAGAAATAATAATCCCAAGTTTTTAACCTGCTTGGTCGTGACTCGATTTTACACAAATTAAGTTCACGTTCTGAAAAAGGCTTTAGTGCATTTTCTAATGCACCAATTTGATCAGGAAGAGATAAAACTAAACTCGTTCGATACTTTACTTCATCTCGCTTAGGTAAAGGTTTTCGAGCAACCACAAGAAATCGTGTCACATTATTCTTTCGATCTTGTATTCCTTTCGACTGAGTAGGAACTTCGTAAATTCGTCCAGCCAAGCTGCCCCCTATCGCAGCTACATTCGTGTCAAGTTTTAGACTCCTAACTGCCTCGGCGGTACTGGTTAAAGGTACCAATCGCGCTTTGGGCAAATTTCGTCTTAACCAATCGCCGCATTGTGCCAAAGCTTGGTCCTTGGAACGAACCTCATCGATCTCATCAAGGGAAGAGAAACTAAATAGAGAATGCTCAACTTTAAGATACACTTGTGCCACAATCGTAAGTTCGGTTTCAACCAAAAGATCCAAGGAGCGATTAACAGCACCTTCAGTAGAATTCTCGATAGGAACTACTCCGTAATCACATTCCCTACATTCAACCGCTTGGAAAACATCTGTTATATCAGAAAGTGCACGGTATTCTAGAGTGGAACCAAAGTTATTCACCGCAGCTTGATGTGTATAAGTAGCTTCTGGTCCTAGATAACCAATCACTAACTTTTTTTCTAGTGCGATAGAAGCCGAAATAACTTCACGATAAACAATTCGAAGAGAGTCCTTGGACAAAGGACCTGAGTTCAGATTTTCTAACTTCTCAAAAACCTGCTCCTCACGGGCAGGATCATAAGGATCTACGCCAAGTTCATCTTTTATTCGACCAATCTGAGCAGCCGCTTGGACACGTTGATTGAGGAGACCGACTATTTGCGAGTCGACTCCATCAATTTCGTCTCTTAAAGACTCTAGTTTTTTATTTTTCAAAAAAAGGTTGTTGCGAATGAAGAAGATATTGATTGTTTTCGCAAGTCTTTATCTAACTTGATTCTTAGCTAGATCAAATCATAATATTATAAAATGAATTCATGCAACCGCAACTTTTCCTCCATCGTCGTTGATGGAAATGATCGAGCTCCCAATCGTTCCATGTTAAGAGCCGTGGGCTTCGAAGACGAAGACTTTGAAAAACCTCAAGTCGCAGTATGCTCTGCTTGGAGTATGGTGACCCCTTGTAACTCTCACTTAGATGAACTAGGTAAAGCTTCCGTTGAAGGCGTGGATGAATCAGGAGGTAAAGCTGTTCCCTTTGGCACGATTACTGTATCAGATGGAATTAGTATGGGAACTCCAGGTATGCGTTATTCATTAGTATCAAGAGAAGTCATCGCCGATTCAATTGAAACCGTCGTAGGGGCCGAGGGAATGGATGGATTGGTCGCAATAGGTGGATGCGATAAAAATATGCCTGCCTGTGTGATGGCCCTTGCTCGCCTTAACCGGCCTGGGATTTTTGTTTATGGAGGAACTATTTTACCCGGCTTACATAAAGAAAAAAATCTTGATATTGTTTCGGTTTTTGAAGCTGTGGGTTCGCATGCTGGAGGAGTTATTGATAAGGAAGAGCTAACCGCCATTGAAAAAAAAGCCATTCCAGGCCCTGGTTCCTGTGGAGGTATGTATACCGCAAATACAATGTCCTCTGCAATTGAAGCACTCGGCATGAGCTTACCCGATAGTTCTGCTCAATTAGCCATTTCCGATGAAAAAAAATTAGATGCTAAGGCAGCAGGTACCGCAGTCGTCAACTTGATTCAAAAAGATATTAAACCCCGTGATATTATGACCAGGAAGGCATTCGAGAATGCCATAACTGTAGTGATTACTTTAGGGGGATCAACTAATGCGGTCCTTCATTTATTGGCAATGGCACACACTGCGGATGTAAAATTAGACTTGGATGATTTCACTGAAATTGGGAAACGGGTTCCAGTTCTTTGTGACCTCAAGCCAAGTGGAAAGTATAATATGTCGCATTTTGTGCGGATTGGTGGCTTGCGGCCGTTGCTCAAAACTTTACTTGCAGAAGGCCTTCTTCACGGAGACTGCATTACGGTGACTGGAAAAACTCTCGCAGAAAATGTACAGGATGCTACTCCTTATGCTCCCTACCCCAATGGCCAAGATCTCGTTCGTCCATTTAATGATCCAATTAAGAAAGACAGTCACTTAAGAATATTATACGGAAATCTTGCACCCGATGGAGCGGTCGCCAAAATAACCGGAAAGGAAGGCTTAAAATTTACCGGTAAAGCAATTGTCTTTGAATCAGAAGAAGCCTCATTACGAGGAATCTTAGAGGGACAAGTAGAGGCTGGTCATGTAATCGTAATTCGAAATGAAGGACCAGTCGGAGGTCCAGGCATGCGTGAAATGCTTTCCCCCACTTCTGCAATTATGGGGAAAGGCTTAGGAAAAGAGGTCGCATTGATTACAGATGGTCGTTTCTCAGGAGGAAGCCACGGATTTGTAGTCGGCCATGTTACTCCTGAAGCCGCAATTGGAGGCCCGATTGGACTTCTTAAAAATGATGATCTAATCACTATAGATGCTGAGAAAAATGAACTCTCTCTTGATTTAACAGAAGAAGAAATGACCAAGCGTAAAAATGAATGGCAAAAACCTGCACCTAAAGAAAAAAGAGGCGTTTTAGCGAAATACGCAAAACTCGTAAGTTCAGCATCAGAAGGAGCCATAACCGATAATTTTTAAAAAAACTATGAAACAAACACTCTATTTCTCTCACGAAAATGCTCAGTTCTGGGCAGATTTTTCCTTTGTAGACTTTTCTGATGATTACCTCTCGTCAATGAGTCAACCGATGACAGATGCTCTTGAACAGATGAAGGCATTGGAGGGTGGATCCATAGCTAACCCTGATGAAAATCGAATGGTAGGCCATTATTGGTTGCGTAACCCCGAGCTTGCCCCCAGTAATGAACTTTCTCAAGTGATCCGAGATACACTGCAAAAAGTAAAGCAAGTCTCCGAGCAAGTTCATTCGGGCTCCCTCCAGTCGCCACAAGGCCCATTTACAGATCTTTTGATAATAGGTATTGGAGGTTCTGCATTAGGGCCACAATTCGTGGGTAAAGCGTTGGGGCATCCACAACATGATAAACTCAAAGTTCATTTCTTTGATAATACTGATCCGGACGGAATTGACCTTACATTGTCTGAGATCGGAACAGCAATTAAAACTACCCTAGTATTGGTTATTTCAAAGTCTGGTGGAACACCAGAAACCCGTAATGGAATGCTGGAAGCAAAAAATGCATTCTCGACATCAGGGTTGGACTTTTCCAAGCACACAATAGCGGTGACTGGAGAAGGAAGTAAACTTCATCAATACTCACAAGAAAATGGATGGCTTGATTTTATACCAATGTGGGATTGGGTTGGCGGTAGAACCAGTGAGACTGCGGCAGTCGGATTACTTCCAGCAGCACTCCAAGGAATAGATATCGATGCTTTACTTGATGGGGCATCTCAAATGGATCAATTGACAAGAAATCCTGATTTCCGCGAAAACCCAGCAGCCATGCTTGCCCTTTCTTGGCACTTTCTCACTGACGGAAAAGGTGCAAAAGATATGGTTATTCTTCCCTACAAAGATAGACTCGAATTATTTGCCAAATACTTGCAACAACTTATCATGGAATCCTTGGGTAAAGAGAAGGATTTAGCGGGAAATGTCGTACATCAGGGGATTGCGGTTTATGGAAATAAAGGATCGACTGATCAACATGCATATGTCCAACAATTACGCGAAGGGGTACCCAATTTCTTTGCCACCTTCATCGAAGTGCTGAAGCATCGTGATGGTTCTTCCATTTCATTAGATGAGGATGGTATGAATTCTGGCGATTACCTGCATGGATTCTTTCTTGGCACCCGTGACGCACTTTATGAAAAAGATCGTAAATCGGTTACCCTTACGATTCTTGAGATTACCCCAGCCGCAATAGGTAGATTAATTGCACTCTTTGAGCGGGCAGTCGGGCTATACGCCTTTTTGGTTGGAATAAACGCATACCACCAACCCGGAGTGGAAGCTGGCAAAAAAGCAGCCTCGGCTATTCTGTCCGTAAGGAAATCAGTGATCGAACAGCTCAAAGAAAACAAAGGATCTGCTCAATCAGCATCTCAAATAGCTGAGCAAATTGGTAAACCAGACAAACTCACTTGGATTTTTAAAATTTTGGAAAATCTTGCGATCAATCAGCCCAACTTATTTAAAAGAATAAAGGGAGAAAATCCTTTGGAAGACCTTTTCTTAACCATCTAGTCCAAAACATTCGCGGGCTTCTTGGGCGGAGCGGGTTTACCAGTTGAAGGTTTTGGCTTTGGGCGAGATGCCAAATAAGCTTTACGACCAATTACTTTATGGCCCCAATAAAAGTTCCCCCAATCATTCGGTCGATTTGCAGGTTTCCATCCTGCAGGTAACTTTCGTTGATTCGCGAGATCACGTGCAGCTAAATAAACTCCGAAACTATCAGGGAATACCTCAAATAAAAGGTAGTGCTTAGTCGGGTTTAAAACGCTTAATGCTTTGAGGTATGTCGAATTAGGCTTGATCAAACTGGCTTCATCTTCGCCAGAATTGGATTTTCGATCGATTACAAATCTGATTACTTTGTCCGGATCGGACTTGGCTTTGACCATAAAAAATGAATTACCCGGTTTTTTTCCATTTATTAACTTTAAAAACTTTGCTCCATCATACTCCTTATCCTTGTTTATTTTAAGTCCAGACTGAGCAACCATCGAGTTAATTTGATTTTGAAGCGAGACATCGTCCAATGGGAAAATTCGACCTTCACGGCATAAAAATCGAAACGGTTTCGAGCCTGGTATCGCCGGTTTAGGCTCTGGCAAACTCACATCCTTACTCAAGGATTGAGTGCCTGACTTAGGAGCATTAAACAAAAGGCCTTTAATTTTTTTCACTTTAACCTCAATCGCTTTTTGATCGTTGGTCAGTTTACTCTTTTCCTTCTTCAAATTTTGTAATTTAGGTGGCAGTGGAGGTAATTTCTTTCTTTTCTCTGCGACTTCTTTTTCCAGTTCGGAAATTTCTTGGATAAGTTGCTGTTGACTCTTGTTTTGAGAAGCCTGCTTAAGTTGTAATCTTTTCTTTTCCTCCATCAAGATATTTTTTTGGTCCTCAAATTGCTTAATCGCCAATTCGATCAATTCCTTTGAATTTTCTTCTTTTTTCTCCTCCACAATTCGCTTAACAGCCGTATCAGCACCCAATTGAACAACAATCAGAAGAATGATCAAAATTCCAACTACTGTAGTAATCGTATCCAAAAGAGAATCAAGGCTCCCAGTATCTTCTTTTTTTCTTTTTTTCATGAACCTTTAAAAAGAGACAAATCGATCTCACCTTCTCCATCTAGGGGAAGCTGACCGAATTTACACCCTGCACTTTGGCATACCAAAGAGGTTTTATACCAGGAAGAAAAACCTTTCGACCTAAGTAGAAAGATCACATAGCGAGACTCTGGGTCAGGAAGTTTAGCTTTTCTAGCCTCCTCATACTTATGTATAATACTACGTGAGGCAGCGGCTAATTGAATTGCCTTAAGCTTAATTTCCTTACCCTTCTTATCTTTAAGTACAATATCACTCCCCTGTCGCTTTACGAAGCGAGCATCAATTTCAGTACCCTGTTCACTTCTCCAAGTTCGATATGGGGCTTCCTTGACTAATTTTTGTATGACCCCTTTGAGCTTGGAGTTACTCTGAATCTGAGCTGTTGGTATATCAAAATGCTTACCGCTTACCTCGTGTACTCGAATACCCTCAGCACGGCATTCAATGAAAGTTGGTTCAAGATCCCCACCTGACCCGGACCCACCCTGTTTTACTACCATCGTCGCAAATTTTTGAGGATTCTTCATTAATTCCCATTCTTCCTCAGCATCTTCCAAGTTACTCATTAATTTAGCCAAGTCTTCCTTTACTTTAACCACATCTCCCTGCAATGCCTTTGTTTCCTTTGTTTTTGCCATTCGATTTTGTGTTTCGAGTGTGAGAGATACAATTTCCTGTTTCAATATATCTTTTTTCTTCGGATCAACCTTCTTTTCTGGGTTTGCTTTAATTTCCTCAATTTCTTGACGTAACTTTTTAAGTTCTTCTTTTTTCGAATTAATTTTCTTCTGAAATTCCTCATCATCTTCCAATGCGATTTCAATCTTTTCGTTCACTGCTTCTGGATCAATCTGGGCAATTACAATTGCGGTAATCATCAAGGTTAGAATCCCAATCACGCAGGCTAAAATGCTAAGAAAGGGGAAAAGAGAAATCTGTAAATCTGCTTTTTTCTTTTTCAAGTGATTGAATAATTACAAACCACAAAAATTTAATTTATTCATTATGCTCCTCAAATGAGGTATTCTGCATAATTTGGCTAAATTGAGTGGCAACTTGGGTCATTTGTTGGGCAACAACAGTTTGAGATTCTTGAAGTTGTAAAAGATAGGCCTGTAAATTTTCAATTCGCTGAATGGTATCGCCAGAATTTACCGAGTTATTAACAGTTTCAGGTTCGCGCAAACGCTTTAAAAAGTACTCGTTACAATACTCATCGACTTTGTTGAGTAAATCCTCCTCATTCTTTTGCATTACACTGGTTGGAAACATGACCCAAAGACTAAAAATGAGGGATACTAGAGTTGTATCAAAAGCCTCGCTCAAACCTCCAGTAACCTGCCCAAGTTGTTCCTTGATGACCTCGATATCCGCGGCCGCCCCCATCTCTCCACCAAAACTGGAAACCGCGTCACTTATTCCTAGTACTGTTCCGATAAAACCAAGTATAGGTATTGCCCAAATGAAAACCTTGATCAATACATAGCTTGAATCAACCATAGTGGCATCGATCTCAGATTGGGATTTTAACATATCTGCAGTTTCAGTATGGTTCTTCCTTACACCAAAATGCTCAAGTCCTCGAAAGATTCGAGTGAGTAAAAAACTTTGTGTTGGATCAAAGCCAAGCCGATTGATGTGGGCTCCAAACTCGGGCAAATTCTCCACTTTTATATCTTGGCTTATATCCTCAGGTAAAAGCTTAAATTGCATAATATTAAGCTGACCTTTAAGCTTTTTTCTTTTGAGAAATAGAATAGCAAAAGACCAACATGCCAAGTATGTAAGAACATAGGGAACCCAGCCCCTCTCATAAAAATAATCCGATATTATTTGTGTACTGGAAGATAACCTGAATAAGAGAACAAACAAATAGAAACCAACCTCAATCCCAAACCCCATAATCGCGGTAATACCCATCGAAATCGAAGTTGCAGAAGTATTGTCAAACTTCCCCATTTCATCTGTACTCCGTTGCATCATATTAACTTGTGCAGCCCTTTGCTTAGCTCTGGCGGGTACTTTGATATTCTTAGAGGTAGATTTTTGCATTAACTAATCTAACAGAAGAATTTTAATAAATTCAACTGTAATTGGGTGAATTAGATTGTGTTTTATTATGAAACTTTTTTTCAATGAGATCATACATGTCAAAAACTTTAAATAAAAATGGGAAACCAAGGAAGATTGGAAGCGGTAAAACGAAAGGTGCAGGATGCTATGCAGATGTAACATGGACCGAACTCAAGGAGGTCATAGGAGAAGATACTAGAATTCAAGTCAGTCGAGTTTGGCTTAAAAATATTGGTATGAGCGAAAGGAAAATTCAAAAAAATCAAACCGTACAAAAGCCCACTTTAAAGTCTTCTAAAATCCCCAAAGAGCTTCCAACTCCTAAAATTACTCGAATTCAAAATAAACAAGAAAGTTCTGCTCCAACAATCAAAGATATAAAGGAGGACAGCTACGAACCTCCCCCACTTTTTGGCACAGGAGAAATTGAATTAAATCAATACTAGAGTACCTAAAAGTAAATATCTATTTGTTAAAACTCTATTCAGCTAATTCTTCATCAAGAATTTATTTAGTTAAATTCTGACCTAGCCTTGACTTGTTAGTTTAACCGGACAAGAGATTTGATATCACTACGCCTTAAAAGGTATATTTTTCAATCCCATTGCCAGGAAGTAGTTGGTGTATCACTATCAAAACCTATTCAATCGACGGTCCAAAAATGATTTGTTCCACCAAAGTCAGGGGGAAGAAAAAGCATCGGGCAGAGGGGCAAAGGGAGAAGCAGAATCGCCACTATTTTCCTCTGGCAGCGAAGGAACACTATCAAAAGGCAAAGGAGCAAAGGGAGTTTCGTTCATGGGTATTTCACTGTTTTCAAGAGGAAAAGCATTAGGAACTTCTGTAGGCATGCTAGGTGAGTCCGGAGGAATGACATCCGCATTTTTGATAATCGGTACAGGCACATCTTCAATATTTATATTGTCTAGTGTTGGTTTTTTATTAGAAATTTTCTTTTGCGGTATTCTGAGTTTAGTAGATGGTGCTGCTTCTAAATCCTCTTTCTTCACATCTCTGACCCACCAGTCCTTGTATTCAAGGGTTCCGTTTGCTTTATATTCCTGAACTGCTCCCCAACGAGTACCTCCAACCATAGGAATAAGTAACCTTCGCTCATGATCATACTTATGCCGGGCCTGCCACGCTTTTTCTACGGTGGCTATTGGTTTCGTTTGAAGGTTAAATTCTTTAGTTCTGTAGATATTAGCTTCTTTGCTTCCACATCCATTAAAAAATATTAAAAAAAAGAATAGAACAATAATGTTTTTGATTTTCATCTTCATAAGAATACTAGCTTTTAAATTTGGCTATTTGATACTGGAGAGCAAGCGTAACTTATTCGAACTCATACTAAAGCATTCAATTTCGCCAGTTTCCATATTACAGCGATAAATCCATCGTTCATTTTCATCACATATAAATTGATATTTCTTAATGCTATCATCAGATTTATTTTCAATAAGCATTTTTAAGAAGGAATTTTCCAATCTAGGGTAATCAAATTTTATAGGTTGAGGAATAGCTTTACTTATTTTGGGTATAATCTCGTTCAAGTGTTTTTTGAATAACGAATCTAAAAGTTTGGGACTACTAGAAATTGGTGTGATTTCGAACGGTGCAACTTTTACTGTTTCCAAGGGTATACTCTTTGATAATTCTGATTTATTTGCATCACTTTTTGAGGGTTTAAGATTCTCTACCGAACAACCCATTAAACAAAAAACTAAAATGGCATGAGAGACTGCGGCAAGTGTAGATGTTTGGCTGAAAAACTTATTTTGCATATTACTCTTTTCTGAAGGATTCTGTATTTTCGTCAACCAAGACCGTACTTAGAACTTTTCGATAAGGGTTGCCTGTTGAGAAAAAAGTTATTGTAAACAGAATATGGACAATCCAATTCATTGGGGAATTTTAGGTACGGGAAGAATAGCAAGAGCGTTCGCGGAAGGTTTAAAACATGCACACAACGCACAGCTTCATGCAGTAGGTTCTAGGAGTCAAGAATCCGCCCAAAAATTTGCAAATGAATGGGGTATTCCAATTACTTGTGGTTCCTATAATGAATTAGCTGAACATCCTTCAATTGATGCCATTTATATCGCTTCACCTCATACCGAGCATATGAATAATGCGATACTTTGCATGGAAAATGGTAAAGCCGTCTTGTGTGAAAAACCATTTGCCGTAAATGCGAAACAAGTTGAAAAGATGATTCAAAAATCTAAGGAGCAGAATGTCTTATTAATGGAAGGAATGTGGTCCAGGTTTCCACCACTAATGGAAAGAATTAGAAGTATTCTCACTCATAATGAAATTGGTGAAATTAGAACAATTCACGCGGATTTTGGGTTTAGACCAGAAAACAACGACCCTAATGGTCGTTTATTCAATCCCAACCTAGCGGGTGGTTCTCTTTTAGATGTTGGAATTTATCCTGTATCCTTGTCATTTATGATCAATGGAAAACCCGATTCTTTTGTAACTCAATGGACTTGTGGGGAGACTGGCGTTGATGAACAGGCCTCTATTATTTTCAAATACACCAACGGAAGTATGGCACTCCTTCATTCCTCAATTCAATCTGATACCAGACAAGAGGCGTTTATTTCAGGAAAGGAGGGAAGTATTCGAATTCATCAACAATGTTGGAAACCACAGATCATGTCTCTGACTAATTGGAAGACAGGGGAGGTAAAAAAAATTGAATGTCCATTTGTCGGAAATGGGTTTAATTACGAGGCAGAACACTTCAGCCAATTACTAATCGAAGGTAAGAAGGAAAGTCCAATTATGCCATTGCACGAGAGCATGTCCATTATTTCAACTTTAGATGAAATTCGCGCAAAGTGGCAATTAACCTACCCTTTTGAATAGAGATTATATCTATCGTTAAAGAGGTCTTTTATACCAAAAACTACAAAGTCTTCTCGATCTTAAGGCCCACGGGAAAAATAAGGGAATTAAAATAGCAATTAGAATTTGGACAGGATTAAACCACGAAAGCTTTCTTGATGAAGTAACAACTGGATAATCTTTTAAAATTTCAAACTTTAGACCTTTCTTTTTGCAAACCCTTTTAAACATAATTGAAAATAATATTTCTTCGCCTGCAAAGAGTTTTTCAGAAAATCCGTCAATTTCCTCAAAAATTTGTTTTTTACAAAAAATAAAGCTACCCGCAGCGAGTTTAAAAGTCTTCGATATCCACGACCAAAAATAAGGCATAAATGAGCCAAAGAAAAGTTGATTTTGATTTGAATCGAAAACAATCGTAGCTCCACCACCTCCACAATTTTCATATTCTAACTTTTGCAAAGCCAATAAAAGTAGTTCTTTAGAAATATGAGTATCTGCATCCACAAAAAGTAGATTATGACCTAAAGATATTTTGCTCCCTGCATTTCGTGCACGAGATATTTGGTTAACAGACTCGAAAACTACTCGAACACCTTTTGCTTTGGCTAATTCTGCAGTTTTATCGGAAGAATTATTATCAACTACAATAATTTCTCCATTATAATTAGAGATTTTTCCCATTCCTGAAAGGAGTGTATCTAAAACTTCTCCTAAATACTTCTGTTCATTATATGCGGGAATAATGATTGAATAGTCTACTACCCTACTTTTATTTTTTATTTTCTGATCAGCCAATAAAATATTAATTGCAAGTTTACTTAGTAAATTTCTTTGCCCTCTTGCTAACTCCAAAGGATAAACCTGAAATCCAACCTTCTAATCTTGCTGTTGGACGCTTATCGTAAAGGTCACAATCACCTGATGGTTTGATTAGTTTATCACCCGAAATATCTGAAGCAATGTCATTAAGACTTGGTAAATTTTCACCTGAGTCCTCCAACGATTTATGTAAAAAGGCAAGGCGATCTAGCTCCAACTGCCTTGATAAACTAGCCAAGGTTTGCCGAAACTGAGCAACATCTCCGTCTCCATTCTGCCTGGATGCAGGAAGTTTAGTTTGAACAATTGCAGCAACTGGTGCCTCTTCTGTATTGGGCGGAGTCTCATTCTCCTCGTTTTCATTCTCCACCTTCAACGGTTCATCGACAGGAGTTTCAGACTTGTCAGGATGAAAATCTTCTTCAAAGTCGTTAATACTAAAAGATTCCTCACTGCTATCTACTTCGGTACTTTCATCGCTTAAAATTGGTGGAATACCAACTTCAACGGATCCAACTTGAGCACCTTCAATGTCATCAGACTGCTCAACTGCTTCTGGGTCTGCCATTAAATCGGCTAGTTCTTCGTCGGTAGTATCTTCGGAGGCGTTATCCACAGGTAAGGGTAATTAAAGTAATTTGAAGAATGGGGAAATTAAAAAATTTGGCAAGTAATAATATAATCCATAAAATGAATCATTTTAACTATATTATTCAACAGTAATATTATCATCAATTAGATTAGTTTCATCTATATGCTCTCCACTTCTTATGAGTGATAAATTCTGCCCCACACTCCCAAATGAAGGATCTTTAACTTGCAACTGATCCATAAACTCCAAAAAAGAAAAAGTTTTTTGAACTAAAGTTGCCTTTAACCGGAAGGACAAATTCGAAGTTGCATTTTCGTTTTGAGTAATAAATTCCATATTTTCTCTTAGGCCATCTTCATATCCATTATTGATAAAGATTCCCTTTCCGGAGGGAGCACGATTTGCGACAATCACTTCTTTATTATCGGTATAATAAATATGGTATGGTTTCTTAATTCCATCCATTAATCTACCCCGTTCTTCGGCAAAATTTTCTTTCGCTATATTTCTTTTTACTTCAAGAGTTTTAAAAACACTCTCAGTTTGTAAAGTTTCCTCTGCGGTCAATTTGAGTTTTTGATTAAGAATGGCTTTTTCTCCTTCAAGTAATTTCTTCTTTTCCTCAATTGGTTTGATTTGCTCATTCATCTCACTAATTGGCACACGTGCGGAAGAAAGTTTCCCCTCTAATAATGAAAGTTCTTCTGACTTATCACTAATTTCTTTTTCAATTGCAGTTAATCGCGGAGTAAATCCATCAATTTCTGATTTCAAACTCTTAATTTTGGAAGCAGATTCTTCTTCTTTGTCCCGAAAGTCGACCCGAGCCCTGTAAAGAGAGGTTAATATACGCTCTGATTCATTTTTATCCAGATCCAACTGAAGGGTAAGCTCTGCATATTTTGACTCGGCAAAGGCTAAATCCTTGCTCAAAGAAACGGAAGGTTTCGGTCCAAGCAAAATGAACAGGAATAATCCGAGGACAGAAATGCCAGTAAAAAATCTAAAGATAAATAAGATCAAGACTTTTGAACTCTCTTAATTTGGTAGGGTTTCCTAACAACGGTACAATCATCGCAACACAATGATCATAAGCAACTTCCTTAATCCTAATTTGGCAAATCGGTTTACCTGCTCCCCGAACTGCAAATCTCATGCTTTGTTCAAGGCCATGATTTTTACCTATTGGAAGCATAATTATTCCAGATTCTAAATTCAAGCTGGAAAAAGAAACTGAGACTCGCTCTCCTCTTTCTAACCACGGATGTTCATAAAAATCTTTCTGTAATGCTGACAAAGTAAAATCATAATGTTGTTTCAGTATTTCGGTCTCTTTATCATAAGATAAAATTCTTTGTTCAAGTTCACTCTTTCTTCTTTCCTTCTCAGCAATTTCATTTTCTATGGCCACCATACCATCCTGAAGCGAAGGAACAATAAGTGCCATCGAGCGAAGAGCGACCCTTGATGTATCAATTTCTTTATCAATCCCAGCAAGACTAACCTTGGTTTGTTGAATCGAGGACGCCAATAACTCTGCTTTCTTCGAGTTTTCATCTAAGACAATTTTCATCTCACCCTGCTTGCGGGAGAGGTCGGCAATTTCTTCTACGGATGCTTGGTCAGTTTCCTCTAGTTCTATATTTTTTCTTTTTTCTCGGGCGAATTTATCTTTTTGTCCTTTTTTGGCTTCATCGACCGCTAAGGTAATATCTCGTATTTTATTATTAAACTTATTAGTTTCTTGGTTCAAAAGATCACTCTCCGACTGAACAGAAAATATTTTCCATCCACCTATACAGCAAGCAATTAAAGCAATTATATTTAAAATGTAGTAAAGTTTAAGCATTATTTTATAAAGGGGGCAAAGGTGCAAAAGGAGATGGAGGAGCCTCAACCTCAAGAAGTGAATCGCTTGGTAGAACTTGAGCATCTTCTCCAAATGCTGGTAATGCATCGTTCATGTCAGAATTCATTGTTTCACCTGATTGCATCTCTATACCCTGAGGTAAAAATGGTGTAGGCAAAAATTCGTTAGTCTCTTCAGTATTTTTATTATCACCCTCTAACTCTTTTTCATCTTCATTTTCATTTGATGCAATTTGAGCTAGTTCAATTCTCCGAGCTTCAATCAAATTACTATTTGCTTCCTCCCAACGAGTTTCTCGCTGAGAATCAAGCTTTGATTTATGAAGTTCTAAGAGGTTTTCTCCTTTAAAAGGCTTAATAACCCAGTAACGATCGTAATCAACCCGACCCCATTCGTCTCTACCAATTGACCGACCAATTTTTTGATTTTCATATTTTGAAACCATTCTACGATTTTCTAAATTGTATTGATAACGGGCGTTCCACGCCTGATGAACTTTTGGTACTTGATTATCTTTCAACCCACCACATCCAAACATTGTAAAAATGTAAAAGAATAAAATAAAGTGTAAAATAAATGATTTCAACAAGACTATATTAAGTTAAATAATTCTTCTAATGCAAGAACCCTTCAATGTTCGAGCAAAATTGATCTGCCAATTTGCATAATTCTTATTCCCTCGATTCAACTCAAATTGATGCTCCTTTCGTTAATTACCTAAAAATTTTTGGTCTTAAGTTATCTAAGACTAGTAGATTATATTAAGTTTTTAGCAAAAAAGGAATAATTAATCAAAATACAAATAAATTGAACCACATTTAAAAGATAATGTATTCAAATAGATTGAAATAATCGTTAGGTAAATTAATATTTGAATTTTGATGTGATATGTTTTGCAAACCTTTTTAATATCATGCATTGGAAAAAACTACACTACGGCAAAGAATTGAGAAAATCTTTCAAAAATCGAAATAGCCTAACATGTCACAATTAATACTTTTGTTAGGCTCAATAGTTTTTTAACTTTGAATCGATCCATACACTTACAGGTCCATCATCAATTGATTGAATCTTCATGTCAGTTCCAAATTTTCCTGTTGCGAGATGACCGCTAAACTTTCCTTTAATTAGATCAATAAATTGGCAATACTTATCTAAAGCAATTGACGGAGAGGCTGCATGATTAAAAGAAGGACGAAAACCCTTCTGAATTGACCCAAATAAGGTAAACTGGCTAATCAATAAAAGTTGATATTTTTTATCTTTGATGAAGAGATTCATTTTACCCTTATTATCTTCAAAGACTCTTAGTCCTAAAACCTTTTTTGCAACCCATTCTATATCATTATCATCATCTTCCTTATGGACAGCCAAATACAGAACAAGTCCTCTACTGATCTCGGCAACGGATTCGTCATTTATAAAAACTGAAGCCGAAAGTACTCTTCGAACTAGAGCTCTCAAATGACAATTTTTCTAAGTAATTAGAAATTGAAAATAAAAGAGAACAATTGTGATGTATTCGCCGAATACAGAACTAAAGTTGAGTCCGGATATTTTTATTCCGCAACCGCATCTAAAACCTCAGCTGCGGCTTGTGCGGCAAGAGGAGTAGAAAGATAACGTTCACCGCAACTTGCAGCAATCACAACAATATTCTTACCCGACATTTCTGGCCTGCTCCCAATTTTAAGAGCTGCCGTCACTGTTGCACCAGTTGAAATTCCACCCAAAACTCCTTCACTTAAACTTAATTTACGAGCCATATCAAAAGCCTCATCACTGCTTACTAACTCAACTTCATCGATAATATCCAAGTTAAGATTGTTGGGAACGAAACCCGCTCCGATCCCCTGGATTTTATGAGGTCCAGGTTTAACCTCTTCTCCATTTCTAGTCTGCGTAATTACCGGACTTTCAACAGGTTCAACGGCAACCGAAATCATTTTTGGATTTCTTGCTTTAATTACCTCTGACACTCCTGTTATAGTTCCTCCTGTTCCAACTCCTGAAACAAAGCAATCAACCTTACCGTCTAATGCAGACCATATTTCTTCTGCCGTGGTTTTACGATGGACTTCAGGATTAGCTGGATTGTTAAATTGTTGAGGCATGTATGCTTTTTCACCATGCTCCTCCATTAATTGGCTGGCCTTTGAAATAGCACCCCCCATCCCCTTCGGACCAGGTGTAAGAACGATATCCGCCCCGAGTAATCGAAGCAAAAGCCTGCGTTCTTTAGACATTGTCTCAGGCATTGTAAGAATGCACTTATAACCCTTTGCTGCACATACAAAAGCAAGTGCAATACCTGTATTCCCAGAGGTTGGTTCGATGACCACGCTGTCAGGTTTTAAAGTACCGGCTTTTTCCGCGGCTTCAATCATCGCCGCTCCAATCCTGTCTTTGACACTGGCAAGCGGATTAAAAAACTCGGACTTTAAAAAGATACGTGCTCCAATATCTTTGGTTAATTTCGTAAGCTCCACAAGGGGAGTACGACCAATCGATTCAATAATATTCATAATTTCTTTTTTTGGATTACTGTAAAAGCAGGAAATTATCTCTTCCTACTTCTGGGACCAAAACTACGTATAGGGGCATTTCTGTTAACTTCAGCATTTTTTAATCGGTACACAATTCTTGCTTTTTGTAAATCTTGGGTACTCATTTCCATCTTAACAATGTCGCCGACCGTTATTTTGATAAAATGCTTTCTTAATTTACCGGAAATATGAGCAAGAACTTGATGACCATTTTCAAGTTCAGCTCTAAACATTGTACTTGGTAAAACTGCGGTAATTTTACCCTCGACTTCAACAACTTCTTCTCCAGACATAAATTTATATATTAAAACTCTACATCACATCATCTTTATGGATTTCGTCAAGCGCCACCTTTTTCCTATTTTAGATTATCCAACAACTATAAAATGAACCAAAAGCAGCATTGCCCGTTTCCTAAACTATTCCCTAGCCAACTTGAAAGGAATATTTCTTTTTATATGCAACATGCATACAATCAATCTATTAACGCGTGGAATGCAGATGAAGTTCCAGTAGGTGCTATCATTGTATTAAAAGATGAAATTATTGCATCAGCATACAATCAAACTCGCCTGCAGAAAGATCCGAGTGCACATGCTGAAATTATTGCCATCACTCAAGCGTCTAAATTCATTGGGGATTGGCGCTTAAATGAATGTCGATTATTTGTGACCAAGGAACCCTGCCCGATGTGCGCCGGAGCCACAGTAATTTCTCGTATTGGAGAAGTTCACTTTGCTTTTGAAGACCCCAAGATGGGTGGATTAGGAGGTGCAACTTCTTTGCACGAACTTCCTCATTCAAATCATAAGCCAAAAGTATTCTCTGGAACTTTAGCTTTGGAATGCAAAAGCCTCATGCAATCTTTTTTCCAAATAAAACGTAAAGTTGCTTCTTAAAAATCGTTGCCTACACTAAGAATTTTAGTAGTATAACAACATTTATCAATCTTTATAGTTTTTGATCTAAAACTTACAAAATAAATTACCATGACATTCGTATTACCATCTCTTAATTTCGCAACCAATGCTTTAGAACCTCATATCGATTCAAGGACAATGGAGATTCATCATGGTAAACATCATCAAACTTACATCAATAATTTAAATGCTGCATTGGAAGGACATGATGAATTTTCAACCATGGATATTGAGAATCTAATTTCGGATTTATCTTCTTTACCTGATTCCATCAGAGGAGCAGTTAGAAACAATGGAGGCGGTCATGCTAATCATACTTTTTTTTGGAAGAGCCTTTCACCTACAGGGGGAGGTTTACCTGAAGGTGCTTTGCATGATGCAATTTCATCGACCTTTGGTAATTTGGATTCAATGAAAGATGCATTTGCAAAAGCAGCGCTCACTCGATTCGGGTCAGGTTGGGCTTGGCTGATTAAAAAAGCTGACGGTACATTATCAATAACCTCAACTGCAAATCAAGATTCACCCCTTATGGAAGGAATAGCGGATGATTTGGGCAAACCTTTGATTGGACTTGATGTGTGGGAACACGCTTACTACTTAAATTATCAAAATAGACGACCTGATTATGTAGCCGCATTTTGGAATGTACTTGATTGGAATCAAGTTTCATCAAGGTTTCAATCATAATTCTATTTGGTAGGAGGTTTTTTCATACCTCATCGATTCAAGTAATTCATTGATTATGAATTCTTTCAAGTATCGTGCTTTCCTTACCTATGCACACAAAGATGAGGAAAGAGCACGTTGGCTTCGAAAAAAATTAGAAGATTTTCGGGTTCCTAAACATTTAATTGGGCAAAACAGCACGTTTGGTCCTATTCCCTCTAGACTCTATCCTATTTTTAGAGACAGAGACGAATTGGCGGGAGCGGCGCAACTAGGTCCTTTAATCGAGCAAGCACTTAGCGACTCGTCGCATCTAATCATTTTGTGCTCTCCTCACGCGGTTCAATCCCGATGGGTCAACGAAGAAATTCGAATGTTCAAAGCAATGGGTAAGCAAAATCGGGTACTTTGCTTAATCTTATCTGGTGAACCAATGGTGGAAGATTCAAATAAAGATAGCGAAAATGAATGTATACCACTAGCGGCCAGGAGAGAGGTAGATGCAGATGGTAAAATTACTGATAAAAAACATGAACCTGCTGCAGCAGACCTAAGAGAATCTGCAGATGGAGAGAAAAATTCTTTACTCAAGTTAGTTGCGGGACTAATTGGTGTTGGACTTGATGATTTGAAGCAAAGGGACTTACTTGCAAGACAAAAGAGATTGGCTCGTATTGCATTCTTTTCTACTTTTTTAGCAATCTCCGCAATTTCACTTGCGGTTTACGCGATGTTTCAACAACAACAAGCGAAAATCCATCGGGCGAATGCAGAAATTGAAAGACAACAAGCCGAAGTGGAACTTGCAAAGACTCAGACGATTACAGCATTTGTACAAAATCTTTTCATATCATTGGATCCTCAAAACACTGCGGGTATGGATACTCAATTGCTTAAAACAATGCTGGATCAAGGCTCACGGCGAGCCAATGAATTGGCAGAAAAGCCAGAAATAGAGGCCAAAATTAGACTTTGCCTAGGACAAACTTACAGGTCAATTCGGTCCTACGAGAAAGCGGAAATAGAACTTGAACGAGTGCTCACGCTTTACCATCGTCCAGACCATCTAAATCTTACCACTCGATTACAGGCAATGAATGAAATTGCGATGGTCCATGAAGCCTTAGGAAATTATGTTGAGGCTGAACCAATGCTTGAAGAACTCCTACAGAGAAGAACCCAGTCTCTTGGCACAGACCATAACGATGTGATTGATACGCAGATTAACCTCTCCATTGTCTATCGGAGAATTGGCAAATTAGAACAGGCTGAAAATCGTTGTACCCAATCACTATCCCTTTTAAACGACCAAAATCGAACACAGGATGACCCGATGCTCCTTCGTTGTATGACTGAGCTTTCCAAAATTTATCTGGCCAGTGACAAGGTTCTACAAGCTGAAAGCCTTGCACGAAATACATTTGAAAGATCAAGATTACGTTTTGGTGCCAATAGTCCTAAAAGCTTAAGAAGAGGGCAAGTTTTAGTTGAATGCCTTGGGAAACTAGGAAGACTAGATGATGCTCAAACTCTATCGAATCGGATTGTTTCAAGCTTACAAACGGCCCTAGGGCAAAGTCATCCCGACACACTTGGAGCTATGGACTCATTAGCAAATATTGCGGCCGCTCGGAGTGATTTCAGTTTAGCTTTGGAGCAATACCTTGAGATTCTTAAACTAAAAGAACAGGCACTGGGTTCGATGCATCCGGAAACCTTGAATACTCTAAATGCGACTGCAGGGATATATCGAAAACTCAACATGTTGGAAGAGGCTAAAAAGGCTCAATATATGGTCTACCAACGCTTGCAGGAAAAATACGGACACGAACACCCTGAAACTTTAAGATCGATGAATGAATTGGCAGATCTGCACTTAGAACTAGGTGAAGATGACAGTGCATTTTCAATAAGTGAGAGAGCACTTGAAATTGAAAGGGCAATCATGGGCGAGCAGGATCCAATGACACTCAATACATTATTTAGAATTGGCAAATTGCATTACTTAGCTGAGCGCACAGACGAAGCAATGGTAATTTTGGCCGAAACTCTTTCAAAGCAAGAAAAACTTCTAGGCTTTGACAATGCCGAAGTTACCATAACAAGGGATCTCCTTAATCGTATTCTTGGCGAAAGAGCAACTGTGGTTAAAGTGACGGAAGATGCCTATCCTTCGGCTGAAGAAATTCCCCTTGAAGCTCCCCTACCCGACTTTCTTCGCCCGAAAGATCAAAACGCTTCTACCTCACCCACTGTTGTTGAAGAAAACTCTTCAGTAATTGAAAAGACTACTGAAAAAAAACCAGAAGTAATCACAAAAGAAAAAGGTTTCTTTAAAAGCTTAAAAAAGACCTTAAGCATAGGGTCGGAATCGGAAGAAGAATCCGATCAATAAATAAAATGCCATTACAGGGGGTTATTTTTGATTGGGATGGAGTGGTAATAAATTCTGCATCCCTTCATGAAAGAAGTTGGGAAATGCTAGCCAACGAGCTAGGACTTGAATTGCCAAAAAATCACTTTGCTCTTGGGTTTGGGAAAAGGAATGAAGTCATAATTCCAGAAATTCTCAAGTGGACACTAAAGAAAACAGAAATCTTGAAATGGGGAGCAAGAAAAGAAGAACTTTACAGAGAAATTGGAAAATCGGAAGGGATTCCAATTTTGAACGGGATTCGCGAATTGCTGCAGAGACTTGAAATTGAAAAAATTCCTTGTGTAATTGGAACTTCGACCGAACGTGAAAATCTTGCTCTCGCGTTCGAACAACTTAAAATAGGTCATTTTTTTTCCGGTTCAATTTGCTCAGAAGATGTGACTAGAGGTAAACCCGATCCAGAAGTATTTCTTAAAGCTGCCCAGCTAATAAAAAAACCTGCTGAGAATTGTGTAGTACTCGAGGATAGCACTCATGGAATAGAAGCCGCAAGCTTGTGCGGAATGAAAGCACTTGGTTTGACCACCACAAAGCTAGAGTCTGAACTATTAAGAAGTGGTGCTGATATTGTTGTCACAGATCCGACCAAGCTAAACATCTCCTTGCTCAATAGCTTATTTATGAATTGAATGAACACACCATGAAAAAGCTCGCCCTTCACTGGAAAATTCTAATCGCCCTGATTTTGGCATTTTCAATTGGATTGTGGGCCAATTTTACGACTGAATCAGTAGCAGTGAAACCAGACTGGTTTGAAAATCTTCATTATTTCTCAAGTTTTGTTGGTAATCTCTTTCTCAATGGACTTAAAATGGTAGTCATTCCCTTAGTAATGACTTCTATTATATGCGGAGTGGCAAAAATTGGTGAGGACGAAGATTTCGGCCGATTAGGTATAAAAACACTTTTCTTTTATTCATTAACTGGGCTCCTTGCGGTAATCGTTGGATTGCTTTGCGTCAATTTAATTGAACCAGGCCAAGTCGCCCCTGAACTTCGTGATAAAATGCTTGCCGGGCAAGCCTCTATGGAAGGCGAAAAGGTTCAACAGGCTTTTCAGCATGCAGATGGGGGGTTTAAAGGAATTCTTGAAATATTTCAAAGGATGATTCCTCAAAATCTTTTTAAGGCTGCAGTCGAAGGACAGTTGCTTGGTCTTATTTTCTTTAGCCTACTCTTTGGCTTTTTTGTTGCACGTTTACCCGAAAAGTTAAAACACAGCCAAACTGTATTTTGGGAAGGACTCAACACCACTATACTCGGTATCACAAACTTCATAATTTCTTTTGCTCCATATGGAGTTTTTGGCTTAGTTACACCCACTCTCATGATGGTAGGTATAGAAACAGTTTTTGTGATGGGTACCTTTGCATTAACCGTTCTCCTTGGCCTTGCAATTCATAGTTTTATTGTCCTTCCTATTTTACTTCGCCTCTTAGGCAAAATTGATTTCAAAAATCATTTTCAAGCGGTTGCACCTGCATTGCTGACCGCATTTTCCACCGCATCCTCCTCCGCAACACTTCCGGTTACTCTTGATTGCATTACCAAGCGAGCTGGAGTATCCAAGAAGATTGCCAGCTTCACTCTTCCGCTTGGGGCGACTATGAATATGGATGGAACCGCACTCTTCGAATGTGTAGTTGTCGTATTCCTTGCTCAGCTTTTTGGCGTGGAAATGACTTGGGTCACTCAATCTACAGTTGTGGTTATGGCTCTACTAACTTCGATCGGAGTCGCAGGAATTCCCTCCGCTAGCCTTGTCGCAATTATTGTAATCTTACACGCAGTTGGATTCCCGAATGCTACGATTTCTATTGGTGTAGGAGTAGTTTTCGTGGTCGATCGGCTTCTTGATATGACTCGTACAGCAGTGAATGTCTTAGGAGATAGTTGTGCGGCTGCGATTATTGGAAAATCGGAGGGAGAGACTGGATATTATCCCACCTCGCAAAGTTAATATTATTTAATCTTGGGATATGGATTTTCGATTAAAGTCGGATTATCAACCAAAAGGCGATCAACCTCAGGCCATAAAAGGATTAGTTGATTCGATCTCAAAAGGTAATCTCGATCAAACACTCCTTGGAGTAACGGGTTCAGGAAAAACATTTTCAATGGCTAATGTTATTCAAAAATTGCAGAGGCCTGCGTTAATTATTTCACATAATAAGACTCTGGCCGCTCAATTATACTCAGAATTCAAGTCTTTTTTTCCCGAAAATGCAGTCGAGTATTTCGTTAGTTACTATGATTATTATCAGCCTGAGGCGTATGTTCCTTCTACTGATACATTCATTGAAAAAGATTCTTCCATTAATGAAGAAATTGAACGTCTCCGCCTCGCAGCCACTGGCTCCTTAATCAGCCGCCGTGATGTCATTGTGATTGCAAGTGTTTCTTGCATTTATGGACTGGGTTCTCCTGATGATTTTCGTGCTCTGTCTATTGAAATGGTGAAAGGCGAGGAATTCGGTAGAGACGAACTTTTAGAAAAACTGGTGGAAGCTTTGTACAATCGAAATGACTTAGATTTGAAAGCCGGGCGTTTCCGGGTTCGTGGAGATGTGGTTGATTTATTTCCTGCCTACGCAAATAATCCAATTCGAGTTGAATTTTGGGGGGATGAAATAGAAGATATTCGCGAAATTGATTCAATTTCTGGAGAGACCATTGGCAAACATGATTCCTATCGAGTTTATCCAGCTACCCAATATGTAACTACTAAAGACAAGCTAGAGGTTGGGTGTAAAGCCATTGAAAAAGAACTCGAAGAACAAGTTAAATACTTTGAAGAAAATAATTTGCTATTAGAGGCCCAACGAATCCGAATGCGTACAGAATATGATTTAGAAATGCTTAGGGAAATTGGTTTTTGTAACGGGATCGAAAACTATTCAAGGCACCTTTCAGGAAGAAAGCCGGGCGAGCGCCCGTGGTGTCTAATCGATTTTTTCCCCGAGGATTTCCTCCTCTTTATTGATGAAAGTCATGCTTCAATTCCGCAAATTGGAGGCATGTTTCGAGGAGACCTTTCGAGAAAGCAAAAACTCGTAGATTTTGGATTTCGCCTCCCTTCAGCACTTGATAACCGTCCATTAAAACCGGAGGAGTTTGAAACTGTAACCGGACAATCTATATATGTTTCGGCCACTCCAGCTGCCCTTGAACTTGAAAAGTCTACAGTGGTTGTGGAGCAACTTATTCGACCTACGGGACTCCTAGATCCCGAAATGGAAATTCGCCCAATTAAAGGACAGGTTGAGGATTGTATAGGAGAGATTAAAAAAGAGGTAAAAAAAGGCTATAGAATTTTGGTGACCACTTTGACAAAAAGAATGACCGAAGACTTAGCTGAGTTCCTTCGTGACCACGAAATAAAAGTTGAATACTTGCACTCGGATATTGATGCTATTGAAAGAGTAGAAATCCTTAGAAGTTTGCGGGCAGGGAAATTTGATGTGCTCGTTGGAGTCAATTTACTACGCGAAGGACTCGATTTGCCTGAAGTGGCACTTGTCATCGTACTCGATGCAGATAAGGAAGGTTTTCTTCGAAGCGAAACCAGCTTAATCCAAACCGCTGGAAGAGCAGCAAGGCATGAAAAGGGAAGAGTTATATTTTATGCAGATGTAATGACAAAATCATTAACTCGAACCTTACAAGTTTGCCAATATAGAAGAGAAAAACAGATGGCTTATAATGAGGAAAATGGAATTATCCCGCAGGGAGTGATTCGTCCGTTACAGCAAAGTCTCCGCCAAGAAAAAGAAGAGACGGAGGATTTATTAGCAGTATCCGAAAATGTCTCCAAAGAAGAAATGAAAAAACTCCTCAGGGAGCTAGAAAAAGATATGCTTACTGCAGTAAAAAAGTTAGAATTTGAAAAAGCGGCACTTTTACGAGATCAAATCTCTTTCCTTAAAGATGGAGGACAAAACTTAAAGACTGCTCAAAAAGGCGGTTATTCGGGAAGAAAAAAGTATGGAAGAAAGAAAAAATATGGAAAAAAGAACCACTGATTTCTTAATTATTTTCATTCTTTTTGCACTTACTAGTTCCCTAAACGCAGAGCTTGAATCCCAAAGAAAAATGTTATTTTTCTTTGATAAGATCGAGGTAAACGGAAATGTTGATGTCTTTTTAAAAAAAGGAAAACGCCTAAGAGAAGCCACCATTTATGCTGATTCTGAGATCATCAATTTGATTAAGACTAAGGTATCAAGGAAGACGCTTTTTATCGATGCAAATAATACTTACAATATTGCACGAAGACTTCCGTTCATAAGGCTAAAGGCTGAAAGAACCTACCCGGTCGAAATTATAATATCAATTGAGGATGTTAGTGAGATTAGACTATTGGGACAAAGTAATTTAACCGCTCAAAATTTGAATACAAAAGAAGTTTCACTCATCATGAAAAGTTCCGGAAAACTGCACATCGAAAATGTACTCTCCGAAAAATTAAATGTTATTCATGAGGGTTCTGGAAATATTGTGCTAAAAGGAAACACAATTCAAGAGCTCAAAGTTAAAATTTCCGAAAACGGATCCTTTACAGCTGATGAACTAGAAGTAGAACGAGCAACTTTGATCCATCAAGGTAATGGAATCGTTCACCTAAAACCTAAATTGTGGATGGATGCAAGGATGTATGGATCGGGAAATCTTTTTCTTCATTCCAAACCCGTTAACCTCGTGGTCGATAAACAGGGAAATGGTTCGGTTTCCGACATATTGCCCAACACTCCCCCCCTCTACGATTTGAACGCCTCTAAGAGGAAAAAAAATTGAGCTATATTGTTATAGTTTCTCCTTCAATTGCAGGTCTTACTCCACTCCGTAAAGAAGAAACCTCATCTGCAATTTGATCCATTTTTTCATCATTATGAGAAGGATCATGATGAAAAAGAAGTGTTTCTTTAACATTGGCTGCATCAGCAACTTTGAGAGCTTCCTGCCAAGTTGAATGACCCCAACCTTTAAAATTCTGGTATTCTGCATCCGTGTAGGCAGAATCGTAAACCATAACATCTGCATCTTGAGCTAACTTGACCACATTTTCATCAATTCGGTCTTCAAAGTGTTCTGTATCAGTACAGATAGCTATAACCTTACCTGCAAATTCAATTCTATATCCACAGGCTCCATTTGGGTGATTTAATTGTCCTGTTTTAATACTGACATCACCATCCAAGTTGAATTCATGACCGCAATCATAGTCATTAAATGAACAAGCCTTCTCGATTAGTGCACTGGGCACTGGAAAAACTGGATCTTTCATTAACATAGTTCCAATAATTCCATGTAAATCATATTTATCTCCCGCAAGATGACCGGCATGAAGGCGAACGTCACTGTTAGGATTGTAAAGCGGAGCAAAAAACGGGAGCCCTTGTATATGATCCATGTGCGTATGGGTGAAGAACAAATCTGCATTGAGCAGATTTTTTTCTTCAATCATAATTTTCTTACCTAGCAAACGAATTCCAGTTCCTGCATCAATAATCACACGTTTTCCACCACATAAAATCTCAAAGCATGTGGTATTCCCTCCGTATTTGATAGTCTCAGGACCAGGGCAAGGAATACTTCCACGTGTTCCCCAAAATTTAATACTGAATGTTGTAGGGCTATTCATAAAAACTAAAAACTATTTTAAATTGGAAAAACTATACTTGGCAACAACGAATCTCGCAGACTAAAAATCTGTAGAATTTATTCTCGGTCCAGCCAATTGCCATTTCTATCTTGAAATGAATCAGTCTTAATACCGTCTCCCCAATCATAAATACCTTCTAAGGCTAAACCTAATTCAAATTCCCCAGTGTAACTTGTACCGTCTCCAAAATCAAGGGTTCCAATACCATGCTTTTCCCCGTTTAACCATGACCCACTATAAAAGACACCAGATACATCGCTTTGCACGCCCTCCCCATGAGGAGTTCCTGCTAAAAACTCACCCGAGTAAATTGAACCGTCACCTTCTTTTAAAATTCCATATCCTGAAAATTCACCTTTCTCAAATCCTCCAGTATAAGTGCTACCATCGACGGTTTTCAGCATACCCTTTCCCGAGTATAAATTATTTTTAAATCTTCCTGCATAATGATCTCCATTAACTGAAAGTAAACTACCATGAGCAAACATTCCCTCATCAATAAATTTACCCGAGTACTCGGATCCATCCTCTAACCTCATTGTTCCCTCCTCCAAATATTCATTATTCCATTTACCTGACATTATAATCCCAGAAGATTCCTGATATTCGCCATAATTAAGATTATCATTCTTCCAATCACCAACCAAACGAGAAGAATCTTCCAGTATTAATGTCCCAAAACCATGTCTTCTTCCACTTTTCCAATTTCCAACATATCGATCTAGCTTAGTCACGGATTTATATCTCATCGTTCCATGTCCATGGGAAAAACCATCTTTGTGCTGGCCTTCAAAGATATCGCCATTGGATAAATTATGAGTACCAAACCCATTTGGTTTTCCCATGACTAATTCTCCTTGATAAATCGAACCATCCTTAAACACATGCCTCCCACGCATTGCTTTCTTACTAAGATTAACTGATTCACTGGTAGAGGAATTTTCAAATTCGTTTTCTCTTTCCGTACATCCAAGAATAAAAGCCAATATCAGAGTAATGAAATAAAATAGAATATGATGTTGTTTTTTGAAATGCATATCAGTAACTAATACTCTTACTTACCTGAAAAATACTACTTACGATTGAAATTGCAACAAGAGCCACTAAAGAAAAAGCAAAACCAAGTGCTCCACCCGATACTAATGTAGTCATAGTCTTTATTTTTTTGGTTAATTGTTCCCGAAAAGAATTACTACTATCCTCCATGCTATTCCCTAAATTTCCTGTTTTTTCGCCCACTTCTAAAATATCAAGTTGCATTAAAGGCATCAGCTTAAATTTCCGCAAGGCTTCAGGGAGAGATTTACCCTCATTAACCAGCGCTCGTGCAGAACGAAAGC
Source organism: uncultured Puniceicoccaceae bacterium (assembly GCA_964383925.1). Lineage (GTDB taxonomy): Bacteria > Verrucomicrobiota > Verrucomicrobiia > Opitutales > Seribacteraceae > Seribacter. The sequence continues at coordinate 1,234 of CAYLIJ010000029.1, read as the reverse complement.
GGGATCTTATGTGCCGGTTACGAATTGTTTTTTCACATAATCGTAAATTCTCGGTTAATCCAATTCCACTCCAAATTAAGGTTGAAAGCAAACTGGCTAACTGAAACATTTCCGAGAGGTATATAATATTTCCAAAAATTGGCAGTTTTAACATGGTTTGATCAAAGGTCATTCCTCCTTTTTCAGTCTTACGCCACTGAATAACAGTCCCGGACGCTATAAGTAAACCGATAAAAATAAACGGTCCAACCGCAAGGACCCAATTGGATCCATTAATCAGTACTTTGGCCATAAGATTTAACTCACCCCCTAACGAAGCGAGCATTTCCTCAATTTGAGGAAGCAGGAAAAAGAGAAAGAAAAGAACCACTCCAAATGCAATTAAACCAACAAAAACTGGATAAGCCATGCTACCCAGCACCTTAGATCGAATTTCTCTTTTCTCTTCTAAGTGAGATATAATTTTTTTCAAAATTGGGGAAACATTCCCAGTTGCCTCACCTGCCTCAATCACGAAACTGGAAGATTCGCTAAAATACTCGGGAAGGTTTCGCATCGCTCGGGATAAAGTTTTTCCTTCGGCCAATTCTTTCCATAAAACTCCTGCAATTTCTTTTTGACTTGGATCTGAGAGTCGTTGGTTGAGCAATTTTACTGCATCCGCCACTGGCATTCCACTGCTATGTAGTTCCAATAATCGTTTCAAAAATTCTAATCCAATCTTCTCACCTTTTCCGCGAGTTCCCTTTCTAGATTCATTTGAAGCCTTTGTTTTAGATTGGAGTGATTTTTTTTTCTTACTTTTTTCTTTATCTAAATTACTTCCGGAAAGCGATGTAATTTGAAGCGGAGTCAATCCTTTCTGCTTGATCTTCTGACGTGCTTGCTTTGAGTCGCTTGCCGCAATATCTCCAGGCAGAGTTTTACCCTTCGAATCAATTGCAATGTACTTAAATTTAGCCATTAAAAGAGATATTCAATTGTTGGGACAAAATTAGCCATTAAGTTTCAGTTGTCAAAAATTCATCTGTTTTTTCTTCCTCAACAAAATTATCTGCGTAACGAATAACTTCTTCAATCGTGGTTAAACCACGTTTAATTTGATTCCAACCACTACCCTGTAATGTACTCATCCCCTCTACCAATGCTACCTCCCGAATATCTGGTGCTGAAGCACTCTGAATTACTAAGTTATGGATCGGGTCGCTCATCCTCATTAATTCAAAGATTCCCA
>CAYLIJ010000028.1:0-30624 GCA_964383925.1 uncultured Puniceicoccaceae bacterium | reverse complement strand
CGGTACCTAATTTTGAAAAGCGTTTACAAAAACATCATATTTATTTCGAAAACAATATATCATATTCGAAGTACAAATTAACTTTCCCAAAATTAGCTGATATTTATTCGGATGAAATGCAAATCGCTGAGATCGAATTACTCAAGGCGGAAATGACTGTTGATGACGAACTTTTGGAACAAGGGTTGGCACTTCAGAAAGAAATTTCTAATGGTCGAAGATTGTTGCTTACCACTACTTTAATCGCACGTGAACTTCCCGCCAATCGTCGTCGTGTAACCAAAATTTTAAATCGTGGAGAATACGATCAAACAATTGGAGATCCACTCAACCCTGGAGTTTTCTCAGTGCTTGGTGAAATGCCCAAAGGGGTTCCCGCTAATCGGCTCGGTTTAGCGGAATGGTTGGTGGCTCGAGAGCAACCGCTTACATCTCGGGTGCTTGTAAATCGATTTTGGCTGATGCTTTTTGGGGAAGGTTTAGTACGAACTCCCGAAGAATTTGGCTTGCAGGGCGAGCAACCCACGCATCCTGAATTACTGGATTGGCTGGCAGCGGATTTTCAAGAACATGGCTGGGATTTGAAAAGACTTCTTAGTCAAATGCTTACCAGTCGATCGTTTAAACAGAGTTCTAAAATTAACCCCACTTTGAACGATTCACAGAACAAACTTTGGGGGCGGGGTCCCTCTTTTCGCTTGGATGCTGAGATTCTAAGAGATTTAACCCTTTGGTCATCTGGATTACTTAATCCTAAAATTGGAGGAGAGGGGGTCAAGCCCTACCAACCATCTGGAATGTGGAAGGCTTTGTCTCATCCCGCGAGTAATACCAAGAATTATGTGGCGGATCGTGATGATCGAATTTATCGAAAGAGTCTTTATTTGTACTGGAAGCGTACTTCCCCCCATCCTATGATGACTTTGTTTGATGCTCCGAGTCGGGAATCAAGTTGCGTTCAGCGGTCCAGGACAAACACATCTCTGCAATCACTTGCTTTTTTTAATGAAACGCAAAGAGTGGAGACCTCACGAAAACTTGCCGAACGGTTAGTGCGATTACAAAAGAACGATGTTCAGGGATTGAATTTCCTTTACCGCTTGTTAGTATCTAGGGAACCCAAGGAGGCTGAGGAGAAGGCATTGACAGGATTGCTGGAGCAGGCTCGCTCCCGATTTGGTGAATCTGTCGAAGATGCTAATTCCTTACTTTCCACCGGAATGGCCCTGGTGGATAATTCACTCGACCCAGTTGAAGTAGCGGCATGGAGTCAGGTGGTTTCTACTGTCCTCGCGAGCGATCCCGTCATTTTACTTTATTAAGAGATTACTTATCGAAAAAAATTACAGAAAATACTATGAACTTTTTATCCAATTTTGATTATTCTCTTCACCTCACGCGTCGTCATTTTTTTGGCAAATCCGCTCTGGGGCTTGGCACGGCCGCAATGGCAGGCCTCTTGAACAATGATCTGTTGGCGAAGAAGACCGAGTTTGGAGGTGGTATGCATCACAAAGCGAAGGCCAAACGAGTAATTTATTTGTTTATGAGTGGGGGCCCTAGTCATATTGACATGTGGGATTACAAGCCAAGGTTGAGCGAAGAGTTTGGTAAGGAATTACCGCTTGAAGTTAGGGATGGTCAGAGGATTACCGGAATGACTTCTGGGCAAAAAAACCTGCCTTTGGCTCCGAGTAAGTACGAATTTACCAAGCATAAAAATAATGCAGATGGTGTTTGGGTAAGTTCTTTGCTCCCGCACACGGCCAAGGTGGTTAAAGAGTTGTGCGTGGTTAATGGCACCTATACTGAAGCGATTAATCACGACCCGGCAATCACCTACATTCAAACTGGTAGTCAAATTCCAGGCCGACCCAGTTTGGGTGCTTGGTTAAGCTATGGGCTAGGCTCGATGAATGAGGATTTACCCAGTTATATGGTCATGCACGCCAAGTCCAAGCATGCGGAGCAAAGTCTTTTCAATCGTTTATGGGGCACGGGATTTATGCCTTCGGATCATCAAGGAATTCTTCTTCGTAGTGAAGAGGACTCAGTTCTTTACCTCAAGAACCCTAAGGGAGTAACCCGACCCGATCGCCGGGCTCAACTGGACGCTCTCTCCGTTCTTAATAATAGTCATTATCAATCCTTTGCCGATCCCGAAGTACTTTCCCGTATTAAACAGCATGAAATGGCCTACCGGATGCAAACTTCAGTTCCCGAACTGATGGACTTATCGAAGGAACCAGACTCTACATTCAGCCTTTATGGTGAAGAGGCGAAGAATGCGGGAAGTTTTGCTGCCTGTTGCCTAAATGCACGTAGATTAGCAGAGCGTGGCGTACGAAATATCCAGATTTTTCATCGTGGTTGGGACGCACATGGTGGACTTCCTCGTGAGCACGAGAATCAATGCAAGGATGTGGATCAGGGATGTGCTGCACTTATCATGGACCTTAAACAACGTGGTTTGTTAGAAGACACATTAGTAATTTGGGGCGGAGAATTTGGAAGGACTGCTTACTGTCAAGGTAATCTGACTAGGGAGAATTATGGACGGGATCATCATCCCCGTGCATTCACGACTTGGATGGCAGGAGGCGGTGTGAAACCTGGTATCACTTATGGTCAATCCGATGAGTATGGCTACAACCTGACTGACCGTGATGGTAATGTAATTAAACCTAATAAGCATCACTGGACACAAGACACGATGCATGTTCATGATTTAAATGCTACGATTCTTCATCTACTTGGCATAGATCATAGGAAACTCACTTATCGATACCAAGGCCGCGATTTTCGACTGACCGATATTCACGGACATGTAGTCAAAGATATTATTGCTTAGCGATTAAAACCCGCTTGGTTTTTAAATCGATTTCCCTATAGATGGGGGGCATGAAGTTGCCCATCCATATAATTTTTTTGTTCGGTTTTTATTGTTTTTCTCAAGGGGAGCGCCCGAATGTCGTTTTCCTTGTTTCTGAAGATAATTCTGTACATTACCATAAACTTTATGGTGCTCAATTTGGGAACATGCCTAATGTGGAAAAAATGGCGGAGGAGGGATTGACTTTTAATCATGCATTTTCCAATGCCCCTGTCTGCTCAGTGGCACGTTCAACTTTGGCCACTGGTATCCTTGCCCCTCGGGGTGGGTTTCAATATCATCGTAAGGCAGAGGTGGCTCAAATGTTTAAAGGTTTTTTACCTTGGTCAGCCATTCTTCGGAATGCAGGATATTATTGTGCGAATAATAGTAAACTAGACTATAATTTTAAATATATTGGAGACGATGCATGGGATCAGTCTTCCAATAAAGCGAGTTGGAGAAACCGCCCGAGTGAAGAAACCCCTTTTTTTTACATGCAATCGATGGGACAATCTCATGAAAGTTCCCTTCACTTTTCGGCCAAATTAATGGCAGATGAAAAAACTCAAACTCCGATGGATCAGGTGAAGTTGCATCCATACCATCCCGATACACCTACTTTTCGTTATACCCATGCCCGTTATTTCGATCGAATCGAGATGATCGATAAATTAATTGGAGGTGTAATTCAAAAACTCAAACAAGATGATCTATTGGAGAATACATTTGTATTTTATTTCGGTGATCATGGTGGAGTTTTGCCAAGAGGAAAGGGCTATGCTTACGAGTCTGGATTACATGTTCCCTTAGTCGTTCGTATCCCCGAGAATTTCCGGCATTTAGTTGACCATAAGCAGGGTTCTCGAACGGATGGATTTGTTAGCTTTATTGATTTTGGCCCCACAGTCTTAAATCTGGCTGGTCTTTCTATTCCAGAATATTTGGACGGTCATGCATTCTTAGGCAACAAGACTACGGCCAAGGAATTGGTATCTCGAGATGAGATCTTCGGATACGCGGATCGGTTTGATGAAAAGTACGATTTTGTTCGTACATTGAGAAAAGGAAAGTGGAAATACATCCGTAATTATCAAGGGTTCTATCCCGATGGATTGCAGAATAATTATCGTTATAAGATGTTAGCCTATAAAGAATGGAGAAATTTGTATCATGCAGGAAAGCTTAATCCTAAACAGAGCCAATTTTTTGAATCTCGCCCTCCCGAACAATTATTTGATCTATCCTCTGATCCTCATGAAGTGAACAATTTAGCAAAAGAGCCTAAATATCGAAAGATCTTACTGAACTTGCGGAGCAAACTAAAAGGCAAGGTGAAGGAGGTGAACGATCTGAGCTTCTATCCGGAAAGTTATATGGTAGAACAAGCTTTAGCCGATCCACTGGCCTTTGGCAGGTCTCGTACGAGAGAAATATCGAAATTAGTAGATATAGCGGACTTGGCTTTAGTTTCTTTCGACCAAGCAAAACCAAAATTATTAAAATTTATAGAACAAGGTTCAACCTGGGAGCGATATTGGGCCAGTGTGGTCTGTTCGAATTTTGGAACAGAGGCAAAGAGTTTATCTAGTGTCCTCGTTTCCTTACTCTCAGACCCCAATTTAATGGTTCGTATGCGTGCTGCAGAAGCTCTTGCTTTATGCGATCGAAAAGATCCAATGAAAACTTTGGTCGAAATTTCGAACCAGTCTGAGTCTTCCGTAGAAGTTTTGTTAGTTTTGAATAGTATTGCTTTCCTTAAGGATCATCATGGATTTGAGTTTAATCCTGACCTTTTGAGCTTAAAAGTTCAAAAGGGAGAATTTCAAAGACGAGTTGAATATTTTTTGAAAAAGTAGAATTATCTTTCGAATTTCTATAAATAGTGCAGGAAATATTATAAATATGTGGTTTTATAAAGTTAAAATGTCCCCCCAATAGATTTTTCAGATTATATGTTCTTGCTTTCTGAAATAAGTTAAGAGTAATTAATTTATTTTAAATTCAGTAACTTTTATTGGGCATGTGGTTCGGCAAAACACATCCCTTTTTTATTTTAGATCAATTATATCCATGGTAACTATGAAAAATGTCCTACTGTAGTAAAAGTATTCGTTTAACACTGTATTTATTGGGAGGCTTAATTCTGCTTTTTACCGGGTTTTGGGCTCAGAATTCGAGTTTCGATTCGATTCAAAAAATGAGGCAAATGGAACGGGTGCCTAATGTTTCTGCACACCATGTTATACCTGCGGAGGTTAGCATTTGGGGTAAGGCTCTAAAGTCTGAACAGTTGATTAAATCAAGATACACCAAAACGAACTGCCTCTATCATCGTTATCTTAAAAAAAAAGAGGAGAAGGGTTCCGATGGAGATACAACATGGGTAACAGTAGAAAGTGGAGAGCGCGCAGTAGATTTTTTCCTAGCTGACGACACCGGTAAGGTATTGGTTGAACTTTCGAAGGGGGGAATTCAACCCGACTTGAATGAAGATTATGAAAAGGAGGAAGGTCGATTTCGGTATACCGAGTGGCGAATTGAGGAAGGTGAAGGGGTGTTTGCCATGGCCATGGGAAAGAGGGAAGAGGGAAATCTGTCTCTTCGATTTAATTTACCTGGAGCCTATGTTCCGATTCTGTCCAATGACGATGGTTTGGGGAATAGGTCAGGCTTTGGAAATAGGGGGATACTGTTTTCTTCTATTGGGGTCGCTTGCCTGTGTTTTGGGTGCCTTTTTTTATGTTTTGTATTCCGGGTTCATCGGGTTTTAGTTTTTCTTATTTTTGTTTCTGGAGCCACTTCAAGTGTCATGATCTATACTGGGTGCAGTATGCTTAAACATGATTTGAAGGAAGGCTATGACCGTTTGGCAAAATTGGAAGATGTTTGTAATCGTGAAGTGGAGGATTTATTGGGAGGAGAATTTAAATGGGAGACTTTACCGAATGAGGTAAGATCTTTAGATTCGAATACAAGAACTCGAGCTCTTGGAATACGTGAAGATTTTCTATCTTCGATTGAACGGACCAATACGATTCGAAATCGTTTTCCCGAGAACCTGTTGGCTCCCCTTTGGGGAATTGATCCCTGGCCATCGCGATTGTTAGAAGGCGAAAATATTATGGTTGATGCAGTTATTCAAGAAACCCCAATCTCTTGGTGGATCAGTTTAATCTGGATTGGCTTAGCCTTAATTTTTGTTTTCATCGGGGTTCAATACGGGTTTAAAAAAATAAAGACAAAGAGGTATATAGAGAATATACCGACCACTTCGACTGCTGGCCTTGCTTACGGCCCTGCTGAGATTAAGGGAAAATCCGAATTTATTTCTTCAAATGTATTAAAGGGCCCTCTTACTGGAGCGGCTTGCGTATATTTTCGTCATAAGATAACTGAAAAAAGACGTTCTGGTAAAAACACCAAAACTGTGGTGATTAAAGATGAGCAAGAATTTGTGGAATTCTCCTGCCGTGATAGCGAGGGTTCGATTGGGATTGATCCAAAAGGAGCTGAGTTTAGTACCCAATTAAAGTCCAAAAAAAGAGTGGGTCGCCAGACTCATTACGAGTGGCATATTGCTGAACCTAGTATTCTTTATATTCTTGGTTCTGCAGTGATTGATAAGGAAAAAGGCGATCGGTTGCTAATGGGAGAGGGAGACAATGATAATTTCCCTTTTATTATTTCGGATGAAACTGAGACAGAGGTTATGCTTAATCAGAGTAGAAGCGGATTATTTGGTATCGGGTTGGCTCAAAATGGATTTGTCTGTTTAGTCTTGGCCATTTTTGGATCAGTTGGATCTTTTGCCGCCTCAGATTTTCTTTTTTCTGCTCTTTTCTCTCCTCTGTTTTTGGGTTTTTGTATGTTGGCTTTAATGTTTAACGACTTGGTTTTTTTACGAAATCGGGTGAAAAGGGCTTGGGCGAATATCGAAGTTTCCTTAAAAAAACGGGCAGACTTAATTCCTAACTTGGAAAAGATTACAAAGGGATATTTATCGCACGAACAATCGGTCTTGGATTCTGTAACGAAGTTAAGAAGTGCCTTTGTGAACAAAGTTTCCTACTCACCTTCCGAGGTCGATAATGCAATGAAAGAGGAGTCTGCTCTTACCGGTCGACTACTTGCCATCCGAGAGGAGTATCCTGATTTAAAAGCGAATGAGATGATGGAGGATTTTATGAATCAGTTAACCCGAATGGAAAATGAGGTAGCCTTAATGAGGTCTGGTTACAATGATGGAATTGAACATTACCGTACAGTTAAGAGGAGAATCCCTGAAGTTTTTATCGCCAAGGCATTCAAGTTTGAAGAATTCCAACTCTTGAAATTTTCTATGGAGGTACATCAGATTCCATCACTTAATTTTAGTAACTCGGTAGAAGAATCTATCTCTTCGACTCCATCCGATAACGCAAAAGTAGTGGGTTCAGTAGTCGCTAAAAAGGATTCTGATTTAGAGGTGTATATTCATAAAGATGGTCAACAGTTTGGCCCTTACACGCTTAAGCAAATCAAGTCCTATGTCGAAGCGGGAAATTTTACTGATTCAGATCAGGCTTGTTGGGATGGTAAGAATTGGAAGACCATTATGCAGATCCCTGATTTTAGTAAATAACAGCCTAGGGCTTAGGTCGATTTTGATAGCGTGAGTTTAGACGAGTATGCCTACTTTCCAAACTGACCTCTTTTCCTTGGATGATCATTTTTAGAACAGAAGTTCGTAGATCTAATAAATCGCCTGAGGTCGAAATAAAAGTGGCATCCTTGCCGTTTTCTAGAGTTCCTAATTGCTCAGCAACTCCGCAGGTTTTGGCGGGTTCAATGGTAATGGACGCCAATGCTTTTTCTCGACTTAAACCATAAGCCACACCATGAGCCGCATGATAAGGTAAGTTTCTCTGGTTTGCGGCAGACCAGCCACCTAACGGAAGCCCAATAGAGAGTGCGACTCCGGAATTAGTCAATATGCCCGGAGCTCGAAATTGCTGGTCATGGGGTGAGTGTCTGTGCATGGGTGCACTGAAAAGATGTCGATAAATGACTGGGATTTTTTCTTCGGCTAACAAATCGGCAACTTTCCATGAGTCTCGTGCTCCTGATAAAATAATTTGAAAGCTCCTCTTCTTTGCCCATTGAACTGCTGACTTGATCTGCCTTAATTCATTCGCATGAACCATGATCGGGATTTGTCTTTCAATTACGGGAAGCATTGCTTCCCAGGATGGAATGATCTGGAAACTTTTATCCTTTGAGGTTTTGGTATCTTTATATGCATTAGCCTGATCAAAGAATTCATCGATCTCCTTAATTCTCTGCTCTCGTTCTTTTACTTGATCCTCAATAGACTTTGGTTTTGATTCATGATGGTCGCTTGATTGGGGAATCGACAATCCATGACCAGGCCACCAAAGGTGTAGGGCCACTTTTTTTCGAATGGTCATTTCCTCGATTCCCCATCCTTTTAACACGAGCAAACCGGATGTGCCCGAGATCATTCCCCCCATAGGAATAATTAATGAATGGGTAATTCCATTCGCCCGGGCCACGGGGATCAACTCAGAGTCTGGATTCACTGCTACCCACGCTTTAATCTCCGGAGTATGGGTCCCGACTTCGGAAAAATCCCGGGTGGGTCGTAAGGCATTAATTTCGGCTAATCCAAGAGAAGAACCCGGGCTGATTAGCCCCGGGTAGATCTCGCAGTCTTTCCATTCGATAATCTTACACTCTTTGGGTACTTGAATTGATTTGCCGATTTTTTGAATTTTTCCATCTTTGACCAAGATTTCACCAGGTTGATAGGATAGAGTCGGGGTTGCCTGAATTTTTTTTGCCCGATAGAGGGTAGGTGTTCCTCCGATAAGTAATAAAGGAAGAGCAAGTAAGAAGAGGTGGAGTGACGAGGCTTTCACTGATGACCTCCTTGCTTATGATTTCCATGAGATCTACAGGAATGGGGGTAAAGATCACAAGCGGTTTCAAGAGCATGATGGAAAAATAAGGCTTTTGCCTCGTCCGTTGCTTTTTCACTTTTCCCAGCGACTAAGATGTTTTTTGCTTTTAATATAAGCTTTTCTCTTTCCTTCGCTCTTTTTTGGTCTCGCTTTTTGGAGGCTTTGATTTCGTGAAAGAGCGTACCATCAATCCAAGTCCGTTCACATTTACTTTTATAATCGAGAGGATTTCTAGACCATAGTGCGAGGTCCGCATCCTTACCCACTTCAATAGAGCCGACCCATTGATCAATTCCGAGCTGCTTTGCAGGGTTCAGGGTTATAAATTGAAGTGCTTCCATTTCAGAGAGACCGCCATACTTTACGGCTTTCGCCGCTTCGAGATTCAGTCGGCGTGCATGGTCGGGTGAGTCGGAGTTAAAACTGACCACGCATCCACGATCATGCATAAGTGCCCCCGCGTAAGGAATTGCGTCGTAGACTTCAAACTTATAAGCCCACCAATCAGAAAAAGTGGATGCACCTGCTCCATGTTGTGCGATTTCATCGGCGATCTTATAGCCTTCCAATACATGTTGAAGTGTACCTACTTGAACACCAAATGATTCCATAGTTCTTAAAAAAACAAGAATTTCATCCTGTCGGTAGGAATGACAATGAATCATTCTTTCACCGTTTAAAATTTCAAGAATTGTCTCTAATTCAAGGATTGTACGTACGGGTTGAGAAGCTCCCTGAGTGGATTTTTTCCGAAGGTTTCCATATTCCCTGGCTGCAGTAAATCGATTGGTAAAAAAAGATTGTACTCCCATCCTTGATTGGGGGAATCGAGTGGTATACTTATCACCCCAATTGGCCTGTTTAACATTTTCCCCCAAGGCAAATTTTATTCCTTTAGGTGCTTTGATCATAAGTAATTTACCGGGCGAGTTTCCTAGTCTAAGTTTAATCACTGCATTCTGACCACCTATTGGATTGGCGGAACCATGGAGTAGATTACATGAAGTCACTCCTCCTGCTAATTGTCTTTCAATATTGATGCTTTCAGAATTAATCACATCTCCAATCCGAACCATCGCTGTAGAGGGTAGGGTGGATTCATTCACTCCTCCAAGAATCATAGCGTGACTATGGCAATCTATGATTCCAGGGGTGAGGTGTTTCCCTTGTGCATTGACAACCCTGATTTTGGATCGATCTACCCTTTTAATTTCTTTCCCGATCGATTTAATTTTTCCATTTTCGACTAAAAGCTCGCCGTCTTTAAGAATTCCTTGCCTGGAACAGGTCCAAATAGTGGCATTAGTAAAGAGAATCGAAGAAGGTTTTTCAATTGGCTTACGATCTGAGGCTGGAAAAGATGCGACAAGATCATCATCTTCCGGTTTGGTCGAGTTGTTGTCTTTTTTCTCTGCTTTTTTCGAGTCCTTTATTTGATGAATGAATGGTTTACCCTGAATCCATGTGGAATGAATGGAAATGTCTTCAGAGAAATAGTTTTTACCCTCCAACACAAATAAGTTGGCCAATTTACCTTTCTCAATTGTACCTACATACTGGTCGATTCCACAAAGCTTTGCGGGATTAATAGTAAGAGCACTTAAGGCTTCTTGTTCAGTTAACCCTCGTTGAATAACTCGACGAATATTCTTATGGAATTCCTGTGGTTTATTTCCAGTAGTGGTGAAGGAAAGGGCTTTTGTTTTTTTGGATAAAAGTACTGGGTTACTCGGTGCATGATCCCATGCACGTAATTGATCGAGAGAAATTTGATCCCAATCATCCTCCTCGGGAAGTTTAGAAAGAGCAGGGAAACGCAAAGGAGTTATGTAAGAATGAGATTGAGAACAAGCAAGATCGGGCCTTCTCCATTCATCTCCAGTTGCGATCAAAATCGGAAAAAGATTAAATTCCCAACCGAGTTCAATGGCCTTCTTTGTCATTAGGCAACTACCCGATTCAATCCATAGTGGAAGTGGTTCTTTTTTTCTAAGTAGAGGAAATAAGCTCGTCAGACCGGAATGGGGAGAGAATGGTGGATTCTTGGGGTTTTCTTGTTGGAAGACAAGGAGACGTTGGGCATGTTGAGTATCAAGCAATGTTTGTCTTATTACGGCCAAGACTCCCATTAAAGATGCTGGGTAGACAGAGGGCGTTTCCTTTTTCCCGACAGGATCGAAGGCAAGAATTTGTGCCACTTCTTTTTTTAGAATACTTTGATTCGGGTTATCATTTGAAAGAAGCACACAGGGTCCAGTTCCCCGGAAAATACCAGTTGATGGTACTATATGTGCGATGGTGTATCCATATTTTCTTAAAGAATCCCATTTTTTTTCATCTGCTTGAAAGGAATCCACTACTTTCTTTTCGGGATGGACTCCTGAAATTTCAAAACCTGGACCTTTGCTACCAGGATCCGAACGAGTGGAGGGAATTCCATGAAAGGATAAATCAGCGGTCGCGTGAATATGTTGGTCGTGTTTAAGATCGAGTAGTTTTGCCTCGCTACTACCTGAAAGAAGGTAAGGATCAATTAGTCCTGGATAAATAGTTTTCCCTTTCATATCCCATTTTCGATAACCAGGTGGAACCTTGAACCCTTCTCGTTGGATCACTTTTTCGATTAGGCCTTCGCGAATAAGGACGACGCCATTGATTATGCGGGTTTGAGGGTTTACCTGAATATCTGCTCCAATTAACGCATGAATATTAAGTCCTTCAGCTTTATCTCCGGGAAAGGGGAATTCTTTCCCGTTCAAAATACTACTAAAAAGTAAAAAGAAAAAAATAGAGAATAAAGTTTGCTGGATGGAAATCATAGTTAAAACAATGCTTCTAGTAAGAAAGAGAGCAATTTAAATTAAAAGTATAAATTTACATCATAAATGATATGATCGATTTAATCTCATTTTTACTTGTGCTTTATTGTATGTTCAACCTTGTTCGGGTTTTGTTAATTTCAAAATTGTTACCTTGAAGAATGGAGGGTCTTTTGGGTAAAAAAAGAACAGGTGCAAAACGATATTAGATTGATTTACCTTAATGGGGGGAAATAAGTCTACCTAAGTAATATTGGAAAAAAAGGATTTTGCTCGTATTAACTTACGCTCGCAAAGTATTTCTGAAATGAATATTTTGCTGCCAATAGAAAGGGGAGTGAGTGTTTTCCCAAAGGAAGTTGCTGAAGGAGACTTATTTAAGTTTCCCATCCTCAGAACTGATTGTGGGGTAATTGAAATAGAGATTACAGCTGAAATTACTATAAGAAATTGAAAAGTAGTTTGACCTTAAGCTAAGAAATATGATGACGTAACTTACATGGAAAAGCTTTTTTCATATGGCACATTACAACTTCCGCAGGTGCAGCAAGCAATTTTTGCTAGACTTTTGATTGGAAGTGCTGAGTTACTGCGGGGATACCGAATTGAGAATTTGAAAATTAAAGATGTTTCGGTGATTAACAAAAGTGGAACGGATTTACATCCGATTTTAATTTATACAGGAAATCCAACAGACGAGGTTACAGGTATGGCCTTTGAAGTGACAAGTGAGGAACTACAAAAGGCTGATGAGTATGAAGTGGATGAATATAAAAGAGTTTCTGCAAAAATGCAGTCGGGGGTAAGGGCTTGGATTTATTCTTCATCCGATCAATAGAATCTTATTTGTATTCTAGTATTTAACTGTTCGACACTGAAATCATTTTAGTTTGTTTTAATCAACTTACTTAACCGATTCGAATATCAATTTATAATGATTAATGTAACTGAAATTTTGGAAGCAGACGAAGCGATATTATCTTCAATTAATCGATTGCTCCCCCAATTATCTAAGTCATCCAAGCCTTTAAATCTTAATCAACTTAAGCAATTGACTGGGTCCGAGTGTACCCGGCTTTTTCTAGCAAGGGATGCGGAAGCTATCTTGGGAATGTTAAGCTTGGTTGTCTTTTCAATTCCTACAGGAAACAAAGCCTGGGTCGAGGATGTCGTTGTGGATGAAGATGCACGAGGTAAAGGGGTAGGGAAATTGCTAATGAACTATGCGATGGAGACCGCAGAAACCCTTGGTGCTAAAAGTGTTGATTTAACTTCACGTCCAAGCCGAGAGGCAGCCAATAAACTTTACCAAGCAATTGGTTTTCAGGAGCGCGAAACAAATGTTTACCGATTTTCAATCTCTTAATTTAATTTATAATTTCTTTACGATTTATATTTGAATAAGAGTTTTTATTTTCGTTAAACTTCTTTTGTTCGTGGAGAGAATTTTTTAACTAAATCTTTGAATACATCTAATTAATAATACCTATAGTATCAGTTTATCTAACCCCCTAAAAAAATGAGTGCCGATTTCTTATTCTCTTTCCTTTTATTTTTTCAAGTTCAAATGGATTCAATCCGTCAAAGCGGATTCTACCAACTAATGGAAGAAAAATATCCTCAGATTAACGAGGGTATTAATGAACTCGAATCCGAGGACGAGATGCAGGAATTTATAAAATTAACAGGATTAAATTTTAAAGATCTGCAAAGTTTTAGTCTGACGGTTGAGGGCTTAGAGGATATATCTAAGTTGCAGGAACTTGGTCGTGCTCCCAAACTTGGTTCTGAAATTGATCTTATGGTTCGAGCTAGGGTCAGAGGAAAAATAAATCAGAAAGAATTAATTTCTTTTATGCTCGATGAATTAGAAAATGAAAAAGGTAAGGAAGAGCGAGACCGGGTGGAAAAGACCAAACTTACAGAAGGAAGAATAACCTACATGACTCTTCCCGTAGAGGTAATGGGAGATGAAACTAGCTCGTCAGATTTATTATTTGCGATCGACAAGGGTAAAAATCATACCGATTTAGTAATGGGGATTCCTGAAAAGGTAAAAAAAGCTCTAAATGGAAAATCGAACGATGCTCCTCTTGCGTGTTTGGATTCGATGGCAAAGGATCGCCAGGTCACCTTTGCTATGAAAGTTGACCCTGCGATATGGGAACGACCAGAATTCGGAGCCAATCAACAAAATCCTCTATTTGCAGGACTAGCTAATTCAATTAAGGGAATTCGTGAGGTTGGACTTTCGATTAGCTTTTTGGAAAAATCTCTTGGGCTTGAAGTCTGCGTTAACTGCAAGGATGAGCAATCAGCTCTTGGTCTTTGGACAGTAGCTCAGGGGGGATTAGGAATGGCTCAGTTAGCGATGGCACAGGAGGGTGGGCAGGCTCCTGCTATTTTAAACCGGATAAAGACACAAGCACTCGAAAAAAATGTCTTCGTACGAGTGGAAGTGATTCCCTCTGACTTAGATGAAGTTGCTGGGCAATTCATTCCGAAGCAGGAGAACAGTCCATCGGCTAATCCTCCTCATGAGGATCAGCTTGCTGAGCATGCTATCGAAAAAGAAAATAAATCAGAAAAAAGTAAAAGTGGACCAGACTCTTTAAAAGGAAAACCGGCACCTGCTTTTAAATCCACTTTACTTGATGGTAAGAAATTTAATCTCGCTGATTATAAAGGTAAAGTAGTCGTTCTAGATTTCTGGGCAACTTGGTGTGGCCCTTGTGTACGCGGATTGCCCATTATAAAAGAGGTAACATCCACTTTTGATCAAAGCAAAGTTCGATTGATAGCAGTGAATCAGGGTGAGAATAAGAAAACCATTAACAAATTCCTAAAATCTAATAATCTAACTGATTTAACTGTTGCTTTAGATCAAGCAAACACATTGGGGAAATCGTTTCAGGTAAAGGGGATTCCTCAAACTGTAGTAATTGACCAGGCGGGAATTGTGCGTTTTGTCCATGTCGGCTTTAGCTCGAACTCAGGAATGCAATTAGAAAAAGAAATTCTGAAACTTTTGACTTCGAATTAGGCATTAAGTTCTATCTCATTGAATATCAAAGTTTTAAATTTAAAAAATGAAATAAACTATTTTTTTTGTCTAAATTCTCATAGATTATCCTATTGGCTAGTGCATTCGAAATTACTAGATGCGTCGCACAAACCCTATACTTAACGCCTACAAGGAGATTAAATACTATGATGAAAGTCAACGACTTCCTACGATACGACATCAAACTTAAAATTGATTACGATGATTACTTCCGCCTAATCTACGAAACTAAATATTTAATAGAAGCCCGCCTCGGACCAAATCGTACTTTTATCGCCACAAAAGCAGTTTATGGGAATAGTAGAAAAAAAGCGGTACAGCAAGCAGTCCAATGGTTTTGGAAGGATTTTAAAGGAATTCTGGGATCTGCACATAAGATTATGACAATTAGTGACCCTTACGAGGAAGTATCCTACGATGATAACTTTGCATGTAACGATCTAGGTAATAAATACCTTGATGAAGAAACACTTTCTAATCTAATCGAAGAAGCAAATGGTGATCTTGCCCGAGATGAAAGTGAAGGCAGCGAAAAACATCCGCCTAATAGCGTCAAGAGAACGAGGAGAAGACGTAAGCAAAATATCCAGTTAACTTCCCGACTTTCTCAATCCCCCGGTGGTACGATCTATTATAAAATGACCGAAATTGCCGATAAAGTTAAAAATGCTCGCCCGAAAGTAAAAATGGTTAAACTTTCATCGAAAAGTCTTGAAAAAGCGATTCGTGAGGTTGATCGTAGAGGATTAAATAAATTTGAGAAGTTTGATGTGAGTGTTAAACCCTCTAGGGTGTCAAAAGGAAAGGTGAAGCAAGCAGCTTAATTCTTTCCTATGAAGGAAAATGTACAGGATCGCTCTTCAGAGTTGGTGCAATTAATGATGAAGTACCAACGTAGGATATTTGCATATATACATACGCTTGTCCCTTCGAGAAGCGATGCGGAAGACATATTGCAAGAAGCAAGTCTTACTATCTGCGAAAAATTTTCCGATTTTGAGACAGGTACAAATTTCTATTCCTGGGCCTGTCAAATTTCATATTGGAAAGTTCGAGCGGCACGTAAAAAATTTGCCACTTCTAAAGTAGTATTTAATCAGGAGGTACTTGATGTCATCTCTGAAACAAGATTTGAACTGGAAGAAGAATTAGATAGTCGACATGGAGCGTTGTCTCGTTGTTTAGGAAAACTAAACGACCGAGATCGAAGAATGGTTCTTACCCGTTATGAATCTGGTAAGAATGTTACCGCTGCGGCGCAAGCGTCTGGTCGAACAATTCAAGGTGCATATAAAGCTTTAAATCGTATTCGGAAAACACTCTTTGATTGTGTTTCTTTTGAGTTAACCACTGAAAAAGTATGACCCAACTCAACGATAAAGAGGTATTAGAACTGCATGAACTCCTCGATGCCTTAGTAGAGAATAATTTACCCAAGGATAAACTAGTTCATTTAGAGAAATGGATTTCTGAATGTGATGAGGCTCGAAAGTATTATGTTGAATTTATGGATATGTCGGCTAGTTTGCGGCATTATGCTGAAGAGTTAATCAGCGATGATATTGAGAATAATATAGAAAATAAAAGTAGTAACCTATATTCTTTCACCAAACCACTACTGGCGATAGCAGCAGTCATTATTCTTGGTATTTTCTTCAATCAGGAATTTCTTAATGTTTCTAATGATGAAAAAGTTCCCAAGGTAGTTAGAAATAATAGTGTTGATCAATCTACCCTAATTTCTAAGCAGGAGATCATCGTTGATACTGTTGCTGTTCTTACTAAATCAGTGGGTATTACATGGGACGAATCGACCAATTTTAGACCAGGCTTGGGGGATACTCTTGAACCAACCACTCTAAAATTATCCGAAGGCTTGGCCCAAGTTGAATTTCTGCAAGGAGCAACGGTTGTATTAGAAGGACCTGTTGAGTTTTCTATTCAAAATCCTAATGAAGGTTCACTTTCAAATGGTAAACTGCGTGCAATTGTTCCGAAAGTCGCTACCGGTTTCACCATTTCAGTACCAAAAGGCCGAGTGATTGATTTGGGGACGGATTTTGGACTTCATGTTCATTCGGGTGGTTCAACTGAACTTTTTGTGTACCAAGGAAATGTGATTTATGAAGGGCAAACTGATTCGGGTGAAAGTATTACAAGAGAAGTTTCTGGTGGAGAGTCTATTTTTGTAGATCCCTATGGAAATGCAAATTGGGTAGAAATGCCTTCTGAACCTTTCATTAGTGCCGCAGATCTTGCTTTTCGCTCGATGGAGGAGTCCCAACGAAGGCATGCAGATTGGGTTGATTTAAGTAAATCAATTACTGCTGACCCCAAGACATTACTTTATTTTTCCTTTGATAATCACAGTTCTTGGTCAAGAATTTTGAGGAATGAAAGTCTCTCCAATTCATCTGTACAAAACGGGGCGATCGTAGGTTGCAATTGGAGTGAAGGTCGCTGGGCAGGGAAAGGAGCCTTGTCTTTTAAGAGAAAGAATGACCGGGTACGCTTGCAACTTCCTAGTCATCTTAAATCAGCCACATTTTTCGCATGGTTGAAGATTGATTCTCTCGCACAACCCATTTCGCCTATCATATGCAGCGACCCAATGACCCTTGGCTCAACCTGCTGGAGTGTGAACAATAATGGTCAAATTGTACTACGCACCCGAACCGCAAAAGGTGACGTCTTTTATGAATCAGCTGTCGCTTTTCGCACCGAAAAGTTGAATCGGTGGGCCCATGTTGCTACGACTTACGACGCAGAAGCTAAAATGATCAGTCATTATGTAAATGGACGATCCTTTAGCAGAGAAAAATTGATCGACCCGGTTATTCTTAGTTTCCCCAAAGCTATGCTTGGTCACTCGAGTTCAAGACCTGGTGCTAAGGGTGGAGTTGCGATTAATGGTAGTATTGACGAGTTTGGAATTGTTGAAGGTGTATATGACGACGAACAGATACGAAGATTCTATGAGATTGGACGACCTTTTGAACTACCCAATGCATTGGGAACCAGACTTCCTTAATTTACTTAGCCATTCATTCATTTAAGTTAATCTTATATAGATTTATAATCTAAGTCCCCACAACGCTTGGAATTTTGTTCCAAAGTATTGTGGATGAATTAATTCCTTTAGTTTCTGAACTTCCACATCAATAGTTTTACTGGGTCTTTCAATTAAACTTTTAATTTTATTTTGGGCGAGATTCATAAAAAATGATTCCTGACTTTGAAGTTCAATTTTTTGAAATTTTTTATTTTCCATAGAATTGATAAGTTCATCCCAGCATAAATGGCAGGTTATATCTTGCTCACCTGGACGAGAAAATAAATTATCACTCATTTTGTGTTTGTAGTATGTGCGACCTGTTCCTTCTGGTCTTTCATGCATGAGAATCTCTTTTGATAATCCATAATCAAAGGTGAGGAACAGCCCATTCCACGATTTTGAAACCAATTCATTTAAGGCTTTATGTGCGCCTGTTGGCCAATCAATAGTATAACCATTAGTACTACTCATTGGAAAAATCGTATCAATCTCGTCAGAGAAAGAAAATTCATTTAATTCATTTTCTTCTAATTTAACTCCAACTTCTCTCCATCTTTTTTCAGGTTCGTGGAATCGAAATCGTTTAAATGGTTGAGCATCTAACCATTCATTCGAAAATACGATTGCCGGACTTGGAATTTTGAAAGTATCGCCTAATCGATAGGTAACTGAAGAAGAAAATGGGTGCTCAAGGTTTTTTAATATCGAACAGTCAGGTTCTGCCGCAATTTCCACAAATGTATATTTTCTTACATCCTCACCGCTAAGAATTTGTGAGCATGCTTCAATAATTAATTCGCCCCAAAGATTACCAAAGGTATTAGAAGTGTAAAAATCGGAACTAGTATTTTTACCTACCCGTTCATTTTTTTTTGAATAATACCCGAATTTTTCATCGTATAGGGCGAGGTCGATGAATTCATCCATTCGTATCGCTTTACGGTTTTTGAGGCGTCTTTGAAGAAGATTGAGTATAGTGAATTGATCCTTTGTCATTGGCTTTGCATGCTAGCTTGGGTAGATGAATAAGAGTGAAAATTAAGCAATTCTTTATTTGGGGGATTCCATCCTTTGTTCTTTCTTTTATGTTGTTCAAGGTTTGGTTAGATCCATCGAAGCAATCATTCTTCGAAAAGGATTATTGGATTTCCTTATTTCGTTTTGGTGAATCTTTACGTGTAACCAATGCATTGTATGTAGATAAGAATAAGTCTGATTATAGTCAACTGACAGACATCGCAATTGCTGGAATGGTCTCACAATTAGATCGTCATTCGAGTTACTACAAGCCCAGCCAGTACGCATCTTTTAAGGATGACACTCATCGAAGGTATGTGGGAATCGGAGTTATGATTCGAAAAGTTGAGGATGGAGTTCTAGTAACCCGAGTCTTTACTGGTGGGCCTGCTGAAGATGCGGGCTTAACTGTTGGTGAATATATAATCACAGTTGCAGAAAATAATGTTACGGGTTGGGATCTTGCAAAGGTGAGTACTTTAATAAAAGGAGAAGAAAACACCCCGGTTCAAATAACTTTGCGTTCACGAATTGGAGAGGAGAGAAAGATTAAAGTACTGCGAAAAAAAATTAATATCTCCAGTGTCGAAGGCGAGGATGTTGATAAGAACGGCACAGCCTATCTTCGTCTAGTCCAATTTACTTCCCGGTCTGGAAAAGAGTTCAAAGAAGCCATTTCAAGGCTTACAGAAAAAGGGATGAAACGATTAATCCTTGATTTAAGAGACAATTCGGGAGGGTTGTTGTCAGCTGCAATTGAAATTACAGAATGCTTTCTTCCAAAAGGACAGTTAATTGTTTCTATCAAAGGTAGACAAAAAGATGATATTCGTGAATATAAGGCAAATTCAAATGATAACTTTACTGATATACCCATGGTAGTCCTTATGAATGAGGGAAGTGCAAGTGCGTCCGAAATTGTTGGTGGTGCCTTGTCAGTTTTGGATCGTGCTCAAATTGTTGGTGAGCAATCATTTGGTAAGGGCTCAGTGCAGACAATTTTTCCATTGGAAGATGAAGCTGGTTTGCGATTAACGACAGCAATGTATTTCTTGCCTGATGGTTCTACTATTCACGAAGAAGGCATTAAGCCCCAATTCATAGTTGAATGTTCAGATGAAAATGAGACAAAACTTAGAATACAAAGATACAGTCAAGAAATTATGGATCAAGAGACATTTGAAAAACAATTTGGATTTATCCCAATTATTGATGTTCAGTTAAGTAGAGCTGAAGAAATTTTAATATTCAAAAATTAAATTTTCGATCAATAATATACTGAAAAAAATGTTTTATGATCTTAGGTATTGAAAGTTCCTGCGATGAATCGGCTTTGGCTTTATATGATTCAAGTGAAGGGGTTATTGATGAATGGATACACAGCCAGATAGTCAAGCACTCAGATTATGGGGGTGTAGTTCCAGATATTGCGGTCTCCGAGCATTTAAGTAATTTCATTCCATTGTTGTCCTTGGCACGAGAAAAACATCAATTATCAACAATTGTGTCAAAAATTGCTGTTACCTGCGGGCCTGGTTTAGTAGGATGCTTGGGAATTGGGATCAGCGTAGCCAAGTCATTAGGACTTCTTTGGAATGTACCAGTTGTTGGAGTTAATCATTTAAGAGGACATGCTTTTTCTCCTTTTTTGCCATTGAAATTAGACCGTAAGGAATCTTTCGCCAATTATCTTCCCCATTTGGGATTGCTAGTTTCAGGAGGAAATACCGTTCTTTTTAAACTAAACGAGAACTTGAAAATCTCCATTGTTGCTAAAACGGTTGATGATGCAGCGGGTGAAGCTTTAGACAAGGGGGCGAAATTACTAGGGATTCCCTATCCTGGTGGAGCAGAATTGGAAAGAAGAGCAATGGGAGGTAACGCCAAGGCTTATGATTTCCCCAGAGCATTTCCAGCAAAAAATGAAATGAAGTTTAGCTTCTCTGGGCTAAAAACCAGCTTATTATATACGATTAAAAAAATGACAGAATCTCAAGTGAAAGATCGATACTCGGATCTTTCTGCGTCATACCAGCGGGCCGCAATTATGCAGCTGGTTAGGAAGACAAGTCATGCATGGGAGAAGGGAGATTTTCGAACTATTGGACTATCTGGCGGAGTCGCTAATAATCAATTACTGCGGGATGAAATGAAGAGTCTTGCTAGGGTTAATGGTTCAGAATTACTATGTGCTGATCCTGAACATACTGGCGATAATGCCGCAATGATCGCGTACGCCGCTTTAGTGAATCCCGAAGGGACTTGGTCAAATGAAAAACATGAACTTTCATTTAATCCATCGCTTCACTTGGAGGCATTTGCTTCCTGATTTTATTCGAAGCCCATTTGACCTCCTCCTAATTCACAATTAGATAAATAATATGTTTAGTTATTCATCCGGTCATAGCATCTCTTTGTTTACATTGATATGATATTATGGCATATTATGGTGATTACCTTATGTCTAATGAACAATCTTATCCGATGCCTAGTCACGCAGGTTCAGGTCCGTCCAAAGTTATCACTTTTCTTATGAAAGTAGATGATATTGAACTACTTGACGAAGTTGTAACTAAATTTCCTGCCCACATGAACAGATCCGATGTTATACGTGAAATGATATTACCTTATCTTCATGCTCTGCGATTAGCTCGAAAGGGAAAGGATTGGAATGGCTTACTTCAAGATGGAGGAGGGTTGAACCACCTAAAGAGTTTACTTGCCCAAGAAGAAAATGAACATAACCCTAGTTATTCCTATTCAATTTAAAATTTATTATTATGATTCAAGATTCTGAAAAGCCAAAGAAACTTGCCAAAAACGAGACTATTAAAGAAGAAAGCAATTTTCTTCGTGGCACCATTGCCGAGAGCCTTGAAGATACAACAACAGGTTCTATTTCTCAGTCCGATGCTCAATTAACGAAATTTCACGGAACTTATTTACAGGATAATCGTGATGAAAG
This sequence comes from uncultured Puniceicoccaceae bacterium, assembly GCA_964383925.1. GTDB lineage: Bacteria > Verrucomicrobiota > Verrucomicrobiia > Opitutales > Seribacteraceae > Seribacter. Next base: position 8,869 of record CAYLIJ010000028.1, on the reverse strand, counting down.
GAAGGCATTGCTCAAAGAAAAAAAGGAAAAAGCTTTTTCTTTTATGATAAGAATACGGGTACCAGGAGGAGTGTGTACTTCCGAGCAATGGCTTGGCATAGATGGGCTTTCTGATAAATTTGCAGATGGCACTATCAAACTTACTACTCGTCAAGCCTTCCAATTACACGGTGTTCTAAAGCGTGATCTTAAGCAAACGATGAAGGAGATCAATGACACTTTACTTGATACATTAGCCGCATGTGGAGATGTTAATCGAAATGTCATGAGCCCTTCTAACCCATTTGAATCTAGTTTGCATTCGGATGCACTCGAATTAGCCCAAAAACTTCATGATCACTTAACTCCTTCCACGACTGCTTATGCGGAAATTTGGCTAGATGGTGAAAAAACTGCAGTGTCTGAAGAAGTTGTTGAACCAATCTATGGTAAGACTTATCTTCCCCGTAAATTCAAAATTGCAGTTGCACTACCCCCACGAAATGACGTCGATGTCTTTTCAAACGATCTAGGGTACATTGGAATCGTGGAGGATGGTAAAATTGCTGGATATAATGTTCTTGTAGGCGGAGGACTTGGCATGAGTCACGGTAAAACAACAACATTTCCCCGCTTAGCCGATGTGATCGGATTTTGTTTTCCTGAGGAAGCAGTCGAAATTGCTGAAGAAGTAGTCAAGATTCAAAGGGATTATGGAAACCGATCGGATCGTCGTAATGCGCGTTTAAAGTACACGATTGAAGGTCGTGGTATTGCTTGGTTTAAGGAAGAACTGACTAAGCGTCTGGGCCGGAATCTACAAGAAGCTCGTGAGTTTTCTTTCGAATCGACTACAGACCGTTATGGATGGATGGAGGATGCGGATGGAAAATGGGCTTTCGGTCTATATGTTGAAGGTGGACGCTTGCGTGATATGGATGGGCGGAATGAGAAGAAAGCCATGCAAGACATTGCCAAAGAGGTGGGGTGTGAATTTCGTCTAACAGCAAACCAAAATCTAGCAATTGCACGCATTTCAACCGAGGATAAAGATAAAATTAATTCTATTCTTAAACAAAACGGTGTTCCTTTACCAAACACCCTTTCTGGTTTGAGACTTAATTCCATATCCTGTACCGCTCTGCCAACTTGTAGTTTGGCTCTTGCGGAGAGTGAGAGGTATCTTCCTTCTTTGATGGATGAGTTAGATAAAATATTGTCCGATTTTGGTTTGACTGATGATTCCATTGCGATTCGATCAACAGGTTGTCCAAATGGATGTGGTCGTCCATTTTTAGGAGAAATTGGTTTGGTTGGTAAGGCACCTGGTAAATATAATCTTTATCTGGGTGCTGGTTTGGACGGCATGCGTTTAAATAAACTTTATCGCCAAGCGATTACTCACGACGAAATAGTGGCTGAATTGAGGCCCATTCTAAAAGAATACTCTGAAGTTAGAAATACTGATGAACGTTTTGGAGATTTCTGCATACGAAAGAATTATGTAGCGGCAACTGGCCAAGGCTCAGATTTTCACGAATAGTTTTTTTCAACTAATCATTAAAACATAGGATGGGTAGAAGATTCTCAAAGACTCTTGGTAGGAAAACGCATGGCAACCCTCAGGCAAATATTTCCACTCTCAATGAGGATGAGGCTTTGGCTCTTTTGGATGATATAAATGAGGTCCCCTTTTTATTAATTTTAGACCAAGTACAAGATCCTAGGAACTTGGGAGCGTGTCTACGCTCAGCGGACGCGGCCGGTGTCAACTTGGTGATTATGCCAAGTGATCGATCGGCTGGTTTAACTGATGTAGTTCGGCACGTAGCTGCTGGAGCAGCGGAAGTTCTACCTCTCGCACGGGTTCGAAATTTAGCTCGTTTTATGAAGGAACTAAACATTAGGGGGATTAAGATAGTTGGAGCAAGTGATCAGGCAAAATCTACAATTTTTGATTCCGATTTAAAGGGGCCCATTGCATTAGTAGTAGGTGCTGAGGGAACAGGAATTCGTCGCTTAACTGCTGATAACTGTGATACTTTGATCAATATACCCATGGGTGGTACAGTTGAATGCCTCAATGTTTCAGTAGCAACAGGAGTTTGTTTATTTGAGGCATTTCGCCAAAGACGAAATTAGATCCCATCAGGCCTGTACTATCCAATAATTTGCTGAACTCCTGAAGGTTTTAAAACTTTTTCAGTTTTAATTTTCTCTTTCATGTTTTTCTCAAAGACCCAATAAAAAATACCTGTGAAAAGAAGAGTGCTTAGAACCGAGTTCCGAAGAAAGAGATACGCGGGTGCATACCCTGGTTCGCCGAGAAATTGAGCCTGCCAAAATCCTGCAACAGTCTTGACATAGGCTGGATTCACAAGCCAAGCAAATCCACATGTGATGACATGAAATACGAGTGCACTTGCAAGAGCACCTGTAAAAAGTGGGAAGGCTCTTGGAGATTTACCGATCGATTTGCCAAGGGCAAATATTCCGATGTATACTACCAAAGAAATTAGTGTGAATGTTTCAAACAGATTTGCACCATAGCTTGGATTTAAAATTAAATCAGAAACTACTACCGCGGAGACAGGACCTATCCAGGACCAATGACCTTTTAAAAATACTCCTGAAATAAAGAAGAGTGCTAAGACAGGAGTGAAGTTAAATAATTCAGGGTGAGAAAGAGGTAAATAACGAGACCAACCGACTGCTATGATTAGGATTACAAACCAAAGCTGGGGTGTTTTGAGTATCGCATGATTTCGTGATGAATTTTTAAACATAATTTAATCCTACAGAAAATAATTTTGTTTTCAACTCTAGGTTATATTTTATTTTTCGTTTAGACTTTTAATCAATCGGTCAATGAAGGGTGCTTGTTCGGCACATAATTTTTGCTTAGCTTGATCGGCCGTCATCATGATGGCCCGATCAATTTCTGGAAATGTCCAGGTTTTACCACTTCCCTTCGGATATTCTAAGGTTATTTCATTACATTTTGGAACAGTTCCATCTGTCCAAGTCCCGGAGAATGCCCATGCATAAACCAGTTTGTCATTTTTTTGAAGAATAGTGCCCAAATTAATGTAGGGTCCGTTCGGGATTAAACCCGTTTCCTCTTCAAATTCTCTGACCGCTGCGTCAAAAACTTTTTCGTCTTGTTCAGGTTCCCCTTTGGGAATACTCCAGAACCCATTATCTCGATTCTTAAAAAAAGGTCCTCCTGGATGAGCAATTAAAAACTTAATTTTTTCATTAATTTTTTCATATAAAATGAGTCCCCCGCTTATCTTTTTAACCATATTATAAAATTATCTTTTCAATTTTGAGGTTTCTTTTTCCATAACAATTAAATCTCTCCAATGATTTCCCACTTTACGGTAATTTTTTTTCAAAGCTATTTCAATAAATCCAAGTGATTGATAGCATGTACGAGCAGGTTTATTATGTCCAAAAGTATTTAAGGTAATCCGCTTCATTTTTTTTTGATTAAAACTCCAATTTAGGATTTCTCTTATAAAGGTTTTTCCAATTCCTCTTCTTCGGATTGCGGGATTTACAATTACACGGCAAAGCACGCCCTTATTCTCTCTAGATTTTACAATTTCTCCATAGCAGTTTAGCGAATCGTCATCTCCAAGAAAAGAAAAAGAATAAATGTCTTCTCTTTGTAAATGAATTAAAAAAACTTCTGGACTTAAGCCTTCTTGGAATGTGTTACCCGACCAAAATTGTTTATCCTCTTCATTATTTATCCATGAAAGCAACTCCTCAATCTTACTTTCTGGGAATTTAATCAGTTTCAATGAAGGAATAGAGTTCTGTAGACCTTTTATGGGATTCGCAAATCTTTACTTTTAGCCTTCATGAGTTCTGCGGGTTGCGGTTTTAATCTGGAAACCGAGTTCAAATTTGGGGCGTAAGTTCCTTTGGTTTTATTTAAAATCTTACGTGCTTTCTCATCGTATTTATTAGCTTCTTCAAATTCGCCTTGATTTAAATATATTATAGTCATTGCGGCATAAGTGGCTCCCACATCAGTATGATTCTCACCCAGTTTATTTACTCTTATTTTAAGGGCAGCCTTTAGTTGTTCTAAAGCTTGTTCATGTTCTTCTTGTCCCTCCAATGCAAGAGCTAATCCTTCGTGGCAATCGGCTAAGTCCGTATGGCTTGCACCAACTAAGGGAAGTCTTTTTTGTAATAACTCTCTAAAACTCTTCTCCGCCTGCTTGTAGTTATTTTTAGATTCTTCGATGAATGCTTGATTGGTTTGAACAGTTAAAATATCAGGGTGTTTTGCACCAATGGCAGGTAATAGTACCTTGATTGCCTTTTCATATGCCTCTTTTGCGGGTTCATTCTCTCCACAAAAATAAAGGGCGACGCCTAAATTATTCCATGTAACTCCAACATCTCTGTGCTTGTTTCCCTGATAGGGTAGTCTGCCCTTAATCACTTGTTGATAAAGTTTGACCGCATCTTCATACTTACAATCCTTACTAAGGTTATCAGCTTCGCGGTGATAACCTGCCCAATCTCCGAGCGTTTTGCTTTCTCCATTCGCTAAGATTGGTACTAATAATAAGAGGAGAAGTGAATTTACTGTTTTCATGATCTAACAATTAGTGAACAGGAAGGATTTTGTTTAAGTGATGTGCAAGTAAGAATAAACAATCTAAGAATTTCTTTTGCCATTCTTACAAGATTCTTTTTCATGTAGTTTTATATAATCTATATTTTAGGGAGAAAAAATCTTATGTGCAAAAGTAATAAAGTGTTATTAGGTATTATTGTTATGTTGTCTACCTCGCTCTTCATGGGAGCGCTGATTAATAAATCAGAAGCTTCATTAAGCGTGATTAAAGCTGGCGTGGATGATAAGGGAAATCCTCTATGCGTGAATAAAAGCCAAGTTTATTTGTTCAAAAAGGATCAAGCCGCGAATAAAATTGTTTTTTATTATCACGATGCTAAAAGCCCAGATGCATCGGTGACTAAGTCCTTTCCAGATGCTGATAGCTTGGATAGTTATTGGGAAGAACTTCTACGCAAGTGGTAATAACTTTGTGAGTTTGATTTAAACATTTAGTTTTTCTAAAACTAATTTGGCTCTTTGAACTTTTTGTTTGGAATTGACTATCCTAATCGATAGGAGATTTTCAATTGTTGCAATTAGTTATATATCTTTTTTGCTTAATCAATCTTTGACCCGAATACCTCCCTTATCATCCATTGGTAAAATTTCACATATTTTCAAATGCTCGGGACCAATGACAAATCTACGCACCTCTCCAGTTGAATCTAATTTTCTTGGTAATCCATTCTTGCCCTCAATAGCGACGCATTCAATTAAATCATTTCCATTGTACCCGTTTTCATTTGAGTCGGAATATAATCCATCGGGGTGAAGAAAACTAACAATCTTTCCATAGCGTACCCGACCATTCCTTGAATGTTTAACAACATCTCCAATTTGAAAAGTTTGTTTTTTGAAATATTTCCATTCGTTTAACCTTTTACATTTGTCTTCAGGGAGTCTAAAGAATTTTAGTTCTAAGTTCCCATTTCTAAGAGGAGATAAGTCATGCTTGTTGAGCTGAAGAAGTTCAATCTTCCTACTTTTGCCCTCTTGAAAAAAAAGAATCTCTCCTATTCTTTTATTTTTCCCATTCGCAACCTTCTCAATTATCCGTTCACCAATTTCAAAATGTATATCTTTTTTTTTCATTTATGCTTTGTAAGTTATGGGTTAGTGTAAATCTGTATTTATACTAAAGCGTGCTTGGTCGTAATGCAAAAATTAGTTGAAAGAATTCATATGCTGGTCAGATGCGTATAAAATAGAGTCTTAATAAATATAATTTAACAAATAGCGAGATAGCTTAAATATAATGAAACATTCCAATTTTTCTAATGATTGACAATCGAACGGTATGCATTGTGATTAAAGTAATGAATCGATTGAAAACAATAATTGGATTCTATTTAATACTGTCAGGGATAATTGTTCAGTTAAACGCGGTAGATTATAACAATACGCAAGTTAACCCACAGGTCTTGTCAGAGGCTTTGAGTTGGGACAACTTACAAGATCGTAACGGTATCTTATTTGCTCCTAACGCGGAGCAACCACTAACAGGTTTTATCAAAAGACTATACCCCAATACTCAAGTTGAGCTTCTTGTTAGACTGACTTTTGGTCAAGCTGATCAAGTAAGTAGATGGACGGAAAATGGTATACCTATCTATTCTGTGGAATTGATTCCTGCTAGTTTTTCTATTGAATCTATTCCTGAAAGAAGCGAACAGCTTGATAGCCGAATGTTTAATGGGTTTACTCGATTTTGGTATCCTTCGGGACAAAGTATGTTGGAAGCGAATTATGTGTACGGCAAAAGAGATGGTATCGCCCGATCTTGGTATGAAAATGGTAACTTAAAAGTGGAAGAACATTATAAAGAAGGACTGAAGGATGGGAATGCAAGGTCATGGTTTGAGAATGGGAAAAAATGGATGGACTATACTCACTGGAATGATAAACGAGACGGTCCACTTGTCTGGTGGTTCGAAAACGGGCAAAAGCGGCAGGAAGGCAATTATAAGGGAGGGCAACGATTTGGAGAATGGACTTATTACCAGGACGATGGTTCGATCCTTTACAAGAGAACCTTCAGGGATGGAAAATCAATTTCTACGAAATATGGAAATGAAAACCCTGAGGAATAAATCCTTCAATCCGTTCTTAATTTCACCAAGGAAGCACTTTTAGCCTGTAAAGTAGGCAGCCTAACCAAATTACCAAGAGAAAATAAGTAATACACCAACCTTTGGTTAATGGAAAAATCTTTTGAATGGCAGGCCATTTTTCTTTATACCAATCCAAATAGAAAAAACTTAGTAAGCAAACAAGTATACAATCCAAGAGCAGTGCATACCATAAAGTTGCTTCGTAATTAAAATCCATACTTTCTTACAATACATAAAAGATTCAGAAAAAACAAATGTCTTTCCAAACAAGTAATTATCGTAGTCACGATTATAAGTTTCTTCTCCAGCGCTGGCGTTCTATTTGCCGATTATCTGGATTACGAATGTCCAAAGTTTCTGAAGTCGATGGATTTCCCTGCTACGAAATACTTTCACCCAGTCTTAAATCTCAAAATGCAATCTACCTTTCAGCAGGAATTCACGGTGACGAAACTGGAGCCACGGAAGGAATGCTTGCTTGGGCGGAAACTAATGTGGATAGGCTTTGTCACTTACCTTTAATAATTTACCCATGTTTAAACCCTTGGGGTTTGGTTAATAACTCCCGATTAGATGTGCATGGAGTCGATTTGAACCGTATTTGGGACAAACCATCACATTCATTTATTCAATACATTACAGCACGCATTAAAGAAATGAATTTTAAACTCGTGCTTACCTTGCACGAAGACTTTGATGCTCAAGGAGTTTATCTTTATGAACCGGGAAATGGCGTGCGTACCAGTCTGCAAGCGGATCAAATTTTAGAATCAGTTTCTTCTGTGATCAATCGGGATCCAAGGCGAAAGATAGATGGTCGTTCGGCAAAAAATGGAATCATTCGACCTCGTCCGAGCAATCCACCCGCCGATGGTATACCGGAAGCCCTTTATTTTTACATTAGCTATAAATGCACCACTTTTACATTTGAGACACCCTCAGAATTTGATTTAAGCCTACGAGCTCAATCTCACTCGATTATGATACAGGAAGCGATTTCAAATTCAGGGAGTTAATTTTACAAAAGGAATCGGTTTAGGGAATTAATGAATATCCATACATGGTCTCTTCAACTAGTGACCTCAATCAATTTTATGACTCGATCTAGAATTTAACCAAAGTACTAAATGTCTTAATTCTATTATAATTATGATAGATAACTACGAAGAAATTATCGACAAGATGACCACAAAGGAATTAGAGGAAACCGTCTCAAAAATGGGTATGGATATGTCGGATCATCCCTACTTATCAGATGAAAGAAGACAGGAAATAATGGAAGATGAAAAGCAACAGATCGAAGCTTATAAGAAGAGTCAGAAAGAGAAACCTAACTGAAGAATTGTTGCCCCAATCACCGCTCAATACAAGAGTTGACTGAAGGGCTTTGTTGTATTTTGGCGTTTCGATGAAATCGAAACTATTCCCTTTGTTTATAGTTATGCATATGGTTGGACTGCTCTTAACCTGACTCCGACAACCTCACATACTCGAAGAAATACCCCACCGTTTGGGTATGTTTGGAGAGTAGTTATGGAAGTTTATAATATTAGTTAAATCTTATAATGGAAATAAGGCTAGTTATCCGGGTATAATTAAATAATGAAAATCACATTATTTACACTGTTTATTGCCTTTATGTTAGGAAGTTGTGCAGAAGGCTCTGAGTTAGAACGAACAAAAAAATTGGCAAACGATGGAGATGAGACAGCTCAGTTCAACCTTGGGGTGATCTATGCCAATGGAAGAGGAGTACCCAAAGATTATAAGGAAGCGGAAAAGTGGTATATTATGTCAGCTAAAAATGGTAATTCCAATGCTCTGTTTAACCTTGGGGTTATGTATAATAATGAGAAAGCACCTAAAGATAATCTTTATATAGCCTATGCTTGGTTGAGTGCTGCAAAAGAAAATGGGCATGAACAAGCAGAAAAAAGTTTGGAAATTGTAAAAGGAAAAATGAACAAGGAACAGATCGATAAAGCTAAGTCTCTTTCCACGGTGATTTACAAGCGAATCGAGATAAACAAGATGAAGTAAACCTTCGCACCCACCTCTCACGCTCGAATTGATACCCCCAGACAATAGGACAATACGCCAATAGGAATATGTTGTAAGCCTCGTAAGATAAATGTAT
>CAYLIJ010000027.1:13513-30876 GCA_964383925.1 uncultured Puniceicoccaceae bacterium | reverse complement strand
ATAAAGAAATACTAATTGTTTACCCACTACATAATTATTCCATTCTGCCAGAGTAGGTGACCGATTGGCATCACCACCCACAAAGCTAGGACTAGTCGTAAAGTTTAAATTGACATTTGGAAGAGGTGGTGGATTAGAAGTGAATTCCCCTGTCATTGCGGCCAAAGGCGAGTCATCACCTAGAGTCGCTAAAACCGAAAATTGATCAATTATATTATCGCCATCCAAATCACTCCAGCTAGACATAACTAAAACTAAATCTTCTCCAAATGAACTATCCGTTGAAGATATTGTGATTGTAATTGTATCCCCATTTTTCAAAGCAGTATAACTTGCTGTGATTGCACCGCCTGAAGGTTTTGGGAATGTACTCTCTATTGCAAAAGTATTGTCATATGTGCAATCACTCGAAGTCGTAAAATTGATAATCGGATTAAAAGCAATCTCTGAACCAACCAGATCGCCCACAGCGGGAGCTTCTTGTGTTGATGTTATAGCAGTGCTAGATGAGCCTCCACCACTATTACATCCAATATAAAAAAATAGAGAGGAAATTGAGAATATGTATATTATTAAATTATTCACTACCCTTTATCCTACAAAGTAAGAAATAACTTCTGTCAAATGAGATTTCTAGATGTTATTGTTTTCATACAGAATAATTAAATTTAAAGACAATATTTTATGAAACAAGTTTCTCTATTATTTTACATCTTAATTTTTTTTGGATGTACCGATCCAGACCTTTGGAATGAAGAGATATTGGAACAGGCGAAATTGGAGGCAATTGAAATATCAGAATTAGAAAAAGAATTTATGTACGGAATGGTTTGGCTGTTAGTTGATGATGATAATGATTCATTTACTGGATGGGTAAAGGAATCATATCCCAGTCAATCGATCAAAAAAATTGGTTATTTAAAGCAGGGACAAAAGCAGGGACTTTGGCTGAGTTGGTATGAAAATGGTAATATTGCATCCAAAATTGAATGGGAAAAAGATAGATTATCAGGCTTGTATAAACACTGGTATAAAAATGGGGCTATCCATGCTTTTGGTCAAACAACTGATGGTGAGATGAATGGTGAATGGTTAGAATATTATTCAAATAGTCAATTACAGGCTCACTCTCTTAATCAGATGGGCAAATGTGTTTGGAAAAAAGTTTGGAGAAAAAATGGGGAAATTTGTGGGGATTCGAAATTGGAAAATGGAAATGGTTTTTTTTACGAATACTATGAAAATGGAGCCCTTCCCAGAAAACGGATTTATCAAGATGGAGTGGAGATTAAATTCCCCATTACTCGTGGTTTATAAACTTCTCGTCACCTCCACCCCGTTTTCATAATAAATCGATGGCATCTTATTTCCATCTCTATCATAAAGTATCCATTCCCCATCGTGCTTGCCTTCGAGATAAGATCCTTCTGCTCGTAATTTCCCATCATCATACCACGATTGGAAGGATCCGTGATATCGATCCTCTACAAACGAGCATTTCTGTTTAAGTTGTCCATTCTTATACCATCTTCGAGAAGGCCCATTTTTGATACCATTCTGGTAAGTAGTTTCTTCTTTCTTTTCCCTGGTTTCATACCAATCAAATACAAGTCCATTTTTAACTTCGGGCAGGCGAGACAATAAAGTAAATTCCTTGGTATTAGTTTGTGTTTGATTTTCTTCAGTACTTTCGTCTGGCGAGAGAAGTGGGAGTAAAGGTTGTGCCTTTGACTCAACGACGAAATTCTCAGGTTCAGATTCTGAGCCACAACCTCCAAGAAAAAAAACTAAAATCACTATTATAAAAAAAGTCACAAATTTGGGATAGCAAGAATTCACTCACAGTCAATTCTCAGTTTAATCAAAAAGGAGAAAAATTCTCCGACCATGAGTAGTCGTAAGATTGAACCAGGTCGAACCATCTTGAAATTTAAGTTTGAAAAGAAAGAATTCGAACGCTCCAACGCCCAACTGCAAACGAGAGGGATTGAGGAAAAAAGTCACAGTCTTCTGCATTAGTGGTAAAATTAGATGCCCCTGCAGAGCCAAGGCCACCATAATCGGGAGAGTCCGAATCTAAGATTACCTTCCAATCACCCGAATGAGGACAGCCCCAATCTCGATGAACTACCTGATCGGATAAATTACAGGCGACTAACAATGTATCTCTCGGATCCTGGCCAAACTTTAAAAAAGAAATTGTTTGCCTATCCGAATCATTACAATCGATCCATCGAAATTTATCTCCTTGGTGATCCACATCGCTCCATGATGGATGAGATAGATAAAGATGATTAAGGTCCGAGACTAGTTTCTTCAAACCTTGATGAAGAGGAAAATCAAGCAAGGCCCAGTCTAAAGGGGCGTCACAGTCCCATTCTTTCCATTGGCCAAATTCGCATCCCATGAAAAGGGTCTTTTTCCCCGGCCATGACCATTGCAAAGCTAATAAAGCTCGTAAATTTGCAATTTTATCTGCGTCCTTATCAAGCCCCATTTTATTAACTAGGGAACCCTTTCCATGAACAACTTCATCATGGGAGAATGCCTGGACGAAATTCTCTGAAAATTGATAGGTCGCTCCAAAAGTTAAGTTGTTATGTACACTGGATCGATTCTCGGGTGCGGTTTGAAAATAGGAAAGAACATCATGCATCCACCCCATATTCCATTTAAAATCAAAGCCCAATCCTCCAACATGAGGCGGTTGTGTAATTTGAGGAAAAGCAGTGGACTCTTCCGCAATACTTAATACATCGGGATACTCCTGATGAATTGCCTCATTGAATTGGCGAATAAAATCAATCGCTTCTAGGTTTTCTTTTCCTCCATGCTTATTGGGAATCCATTGCCCGTCTTCTCTTCCATAATCGAGGTAAAGCATTGAGGCAACTGCATCGACGCGAAATCCAGAAACTCCGAAGCGATCTAGCCAACAAATCGCACTTCCAATCAAAAAGCTCTTCACTTCGGATCTTCCGTAATTAAAAATCAAAGTATCCCATTCTGCATGCTTTCCTTGCCGCGGGTCTTCATGTTCAAATAGACAAGTCCCATCAAATCGAGCCAAAGAAAATTCATCACTTGGAAAATGAGCTGGTACCCAGTCAATAATTACACCAATACCAGCTTTTTTACACGCATCCACTAATACTTTAAATTCTTCCGGAGTGCCATATCGATGAGTGGGTGCAAAAAAACCTGTTACCTGGTAGCCCCACGAAGCACCGAAGGGATATTCACTAACGGGTAAAAATTCGACATGTGAAAAACCCATTTCGTTTAGGTAAACAGGCAACTGATCAGCTAATTCGAGATAACTAAGTGGACGATTTTCATTTTCTGCAAATTTCCAAGAACCCAAATGCATCTCGTAAATCGAAACTGGGCTGGAACGAGGATTTAAAGTGAGTTTAGCACAACCATCTTCTTTTTTGAAGTCTCTTGGATAGATTATTGTCGCATTTCCTGGAGGAGATTCAAATCGAAGCCCAAATGGATCCGTTTTTTCTCTTTGAACCCCATCGGCTCCTAACACCCGATATTTATACTTCTGACCAATCTTGGCTCCCGGTATAAAAATCTCCCTACAACCTGATGCCCCAAGGGAACGCATGGGTAAGGAATGCGGATGCCAATTATTAAAATCGCCCACTAAATGAACACTTTGAGCAGAGGGGGCCCAGACCACAAATGCAACTCCATCCACACCAGAATGTGTTGAAGGAAAGGAACCAAGCTTTTCGAAAGGGCGTCGGTCAATACCTTGATTAAAAGCAGAAAGATCTTCGTCTTTGATAAAAGGTAAAAATCCATACGGATCAATCCATTCCACTTCTTTGCCAGAACGAATGGAGCGAAAGAAATATGAAAAATATTCTAACTTATCAGATATTTTTCCTTCAAAAAAGCCATCGTGATGAATCTTTAAAAGCGGATAAGTATCTCCGGACTGCTTATCAACTAACAGAACATCAGTAGCAGCAGGATCAAAAGCTCGGACGACTACTCCTTTTTCGGATCCGAGTGTATGTAATCCTAGGTAATCATGAGGGCACCCTATTTTACCTGAAATACAGGAATTTAATTCGTTTTTATTTATTATTATGGACAAAGTAAAAAGGCTTGCAGAGTGAAAAAGGAGAGAATTAGAAAAAAATTGCGCTTAAAATCATTTCTTTCTTGTTTATAGTTCTCATCCTCTCATCTTAAGACTTAAGTGAAAACCTTTTTTTTCCCATTACTCATTTCTACCCTTGTCCATATCTCATTTGGTCAGATTAAGAACTCGGAACTTAATTCGACCAACAAAACGATCTTGGAAGCAGATAATGAAATCTATCTAGACGAAGCATTGCAGAGATTGGTTGCCACTCCCAACGCTCGATTACAAAGCGGAAAAGTTTTACTAACTGCAAATAGAATTGAATATGACCGCAATCAAAGTGAGGCATTTGCTCAAGGGAAAGTAATTTTAAGTGACGGAGAACTACGGCTTTTAGCAGAAAGTATAAATATTAGTTTAATCACAGGTGACTTTAATGCATCCGAAATTAAATTTGGTATTTACCCTTGGGCGATTCAATCTAAAGAAATAAGCCGACGAAATTCAATTATTAACGGATTGGACTCTTCTCTTTACTTCCTTGGAAAAGAAGAAAATGAACCAAGTTTAAAACTTCGAACAGTAGAAATGAATCAAGAAAAAGAAATTGTTCGGATGCAGGGGCTTTCCGTTGAAATTGGAAACCGGGTGGTGGGTCGTCTCCCCTCTTTTACGGCAAAAACAAATGGACAATTTTTCAAATATAATCTGCGAGCAGGGAAACAAAATAATCTCGGTTGGTATTTAGGCACGGGCGGAAAATGGAGATTGAATCCAGTCATTCAGACAAATGCAGAAATTACTGCCTATTCAAAAAGAGGATTACTCTTATCACCAGGACTTGAATGGAAGAAAAATGATATAGATTCGAGTTATTCTGGTTCAATTGAAAGCGGATGGATTAATGATCAAGCTGATTTACGAGGGAATGATCTTCGGGGAATCGCCATTGATGAGTATCGTTCCTACTCAAGAATTTATTCGATTAACCGTCCCAAAGAAAACTGGCGAGTTACCGGTCAATTGGAATGGGATGAAGACTCAGAAGTTTTTCGTGATTTTCAAAGAAATCGCTTTTATGAAAATCAATGGAATGATTCTTTTGGTGAAATTACTTACGAAGGAAAGAATTGGACAATTTCATCACTTACGCGGTGGCAAGCAAACCAGCATGAATCAACATTTGAGCAAATGCCCAATCTCCGTTTTGACCTCGCACCTATACCCTTGGCGAAAAGTAATTTTTATAATTCTATGGCTTTTGAATTCTCTGCATTGAGAGATAAAGGAAATTTTGGACAATTATTACGGAAATCAAACAAACTCGATTTAGCCTACAAAATAATACGGCCATTTAGACTTATGAATGGATGGGTCTACATCCCCCATTTAGCTTACAGAAGGCAGGATTATTCACTAGTTGGACCCAATGCAAGTCGAAGTTGGAATGAATTAGGAAATGAATTAAGATATGAAATATATGGTGATTATAATTGGAAGAATGCCACATGGAAGATAGACGAGATTCGTCATATTATGGGCTTTTCAATTTCTCACCGGAAAGTAAACCGCATAAGTGCTAGCAGGGAATCACTCATTCCAAAAATTGATGATCCATTTGCTGAACTTAATCTAAGGCCCATTGATTTAATAGATCATATACAAGCAGATGGCCTTAAACCATACGAAGTTATTCGATTGGGGTGGGAGAACGAATTTCTTACCCGCACGGGAAATAAAAGCCGAAAAATTACGACACTCAACTTCTTTCAGGATCTTTATCATGATAGAGAAAATGAAGCGAATATCTCGAAAGAATTTTTTGCTAATATTACTTTTAATCCTGCGTCTTGGATTTCCCTAACTGGACAATCAAAAATTAATACCGACCAAGGAGATGTAATTCGAAATAGTTTTTCTGCGAAATTTGTTGATGGTACTGTAAATAATTTAGAAATTGGTTATTTCAAATATTTAACTTTTGCTGACCAATGGAGACTCTCCTTGAACCACAGATTAGATGAGACCAAAAGCTTCTATGGTTCTCTTTCCTACGAGGATGAATCAAATAATATTCCCTATTGGCAAACTGCAATCGAATATAAAAGTTCGCCAGTTTGGACATGGATACTTTCACTCACAGGACGTAAGGGAACAATAAAGGAAAATGAAACTGAGCTAGCATTAAGCACTCGAATCTTTGCATTTTAAAGTTTTGCCAAATAGATTAAGACTTTATTGACTATTTCCTTACTATATAAATAGAATAACATCACATGAATAAAAGATACGATCATCCAAACTTACCCTACAAAGACCCAAAGGTTATGGCTCACCTATTTGGACTTGGATTAGACTGTACTGATGGGCACAAGAGAATTACACAAGCTGACAAATTTTCCATTTTTGGAGGTTCTGAGAACACTCACGACAAAATGACGGAAACCCTTTTCAAAACCTTTGAAGATCTCTCGCTTAAGGGCAAATCTATCGAAAATGCCTCAATGGATGAAATTTCAGATTTAATTCAAAAAAATACTCCCAAAGAATAAATCTTTGCTTGCCCTGAATTGTAATTACTTCTTGAATCTAAATTGCCATGTCAGAAGGATCGCCCAAACCACTTAAACCTACCCTCAAATTGACTCCGAAAGAAGGAGCACCTGTTAAGCCTGGAGAAGGTGGGCCCAAATTTCGAGTAACACGGTCCCCTTTTGCTCCTAAGATAAAACCCAGTGATGGCACCCCTGCACCAATGCCAGCAACTGCTCTTCCAACTCAGGTGCCTGCCCCTGCAATACCTGGACCAACAACTGGCATGCCCCTACCTTCTGCTGCCGCGGCTCCTCTTCCAACCGCTCAACCCGCACCTGCAGCACCAATGCCCTCAGTTCCTGCACCCGTAGCAGTTCCAGTTCCTTTACCTGCCGTCCCCACTCCAAGTTTGCCTAATATGGGGCAATTGCCTCCTGTTCCTGGTGCAGGACCAGCACCAATATTGTCTTCTCCATCCCTTTCTCCCTCTCCGGCATTACCCGGACCATTACCAGGTTCACCATTACCAATTCCTGGTGGACCTAAACCGTCTTTAGTAGCACCCAAGGGTGGACTAGGCCCCTCACTCCCGGCACCCGGAGGGGCGATGCCTTTACCTGCAATGGGAGCGGTACCGCCACCTGGAGGAGCTCCTCTTCCCAGTCCAATGGGTACTCCTCCCCCAGCAGTAGCAACGGGACCAGAAAAGAAAAAAAGACCCAGTATTATTTTTCTTGTCTTTGATTTCCTTATGTTTGGAGGTGCAATTGCGGGTATGATTATTTTATTTCTTCAAAATTAAATTCACCATTACGCTACAACCTATTATAATTTAAAATGAGCGAACTCATTAATTTAAATAAAGAGAGCTTTGCAAAAGTTACCTCTGCAAAAGACAAAACGCTTATCATTGACTTTTGGGCACCATGGTGCGGTCCCTGTAAGGCTCTCACTCCAGTATTAGAGGAGCTTTCCTCGGAAATGAGCGATTCCCTTGAGGTTTATAAAGTCAATGTCGACGATAATACAGAATTGGCTCAGGATCACGGCGTCCAGTCAATCCCTACCCTTTTGATTTACAAAAAAGGTTCACTCTCGGAAACAATAATTGGCTTAAAGACCAAGGACGAGTTAATCGATATTGTAAATTCCTGAATCTTCGGAATTCGATTTTATTGCCTGGTGATTAGCCAAGCAACAATACTGCCATATACCATTACAGATATGGCACTACATGTAAGTAAGAAACTAAATTCATTTTTTTCTTTAGATACACTAAGTTTGTAAACCAAAAAAATGCCGACAGGGAAAAAAAGTACAACTAGATTTAAACGATTATCTAGAAGTGGGCACAGTACGGTTGAGATAAGAAAACCGAAGAAATAAAGTACGATTCCAAACCGTTTCCCAAACAAAACGATAATCGTATTTTTCCCCACCTCTTTATCGGTAATTCGATCTCGATAATTATTTACCACCAAGAGATTATTGATAATAAAACCAGTTCCAAGTGGAACTATCCAATTGGGTTCCCAAAGAATTCCAGTTGCAGTAATCAAAATATAATGGGTCGTAGATACCGCCACGAAACCAAAAAAAAGGATTACAAAAATATCCCCTAATCCATTATAGGCAAAAGGAAATGGACCACCTGTATAAGCGATTGCAGATAACACACTGGCAATGCCAATAAAAAGTAGCCAACGACTTGCCCCAGCAAATTCCATCATAAAAACACCAATGGCAAAGGCAAAAAGAAGTATTACATATGAAGCATTTCTTAAATGTTCGCCCTTAATCAGACCCTGATTAGAAAATCGCTTCGGCCCAAGTTTTCTTTGCTCGTCCGCTCCTGTTAAAGAATCAAAATAATCATTGGAAAAGTTTGTGGCAACTTGGACTAAGATAGAGAAAAGAAAACACATTACAATTAATTCAAAAGATAAATCTTTTGATTGCTGAATGGCCAAGGATACCCCTAGGGAAACGGGAATAATCGAGGCCACCAATGTCTTGGGCCGTGCCGCAAGCAACCATGGTCCAAACTGCTTTATCACTGATTGCAGAAGCACCTAGCGAGTAATCGCCAATGGAAATCGAAAATGAGTACGATACCGATGAGAAACTCTACGAAAACCTTCATCTCCCTTTGATGGATCGGGTATTTTGTAGGGCCATTGTATATCGACCTGCAAGGCAAGAAAGCCATTACTTGGGTGATGGCGGAGTCGGTGCTCAAGTGGGTATTGTGAACATTTGATCAGAAAATATCTTTCTCCCTCTGGAATCCATCGGGCGGACCAGGGAAGTTCAGACTCACTCCCTTTAATACCTAAAAGAGAAAGTGGAACCCCAGTACTAGATTGATTAAAGGGTACATTATCTCCCCCAGATTCATTAGTCCAATATTCCTGCATATTACCCTCCACCTCACTGTTTGGATCATTCATCATGGTTTTATCATACTCTATAACTTGTTCAAATTCGGTTCGGTGGCCCTCCTTCGGTGCAACTAAGAGAATAGACCATCTGCTATCTCCCATTTCCTCAGGTGCAAATGATGAAATTCCTTTAATTCTTTTTGTACCACGCTCAACCAGACTAAATCCCATTCTTTCCAGTTCAACTTGCACGGCGTCCACTAATCCATATGCAATATTCTGTTCTCTTACCTTCCCCACTCCTTCAACCCCCCAAGGGAGAAAACCTAACAGACCACCAATCAAAAAACCAAAAACTGCCAGCGCAATCACCACTTCTAAAAGAGTAAAACCATCCTTCAGAGATTTTTTATTATATGGTGGTTTCAATAGACTCACAGATTATTCAAAATCGTCCAATTCAAGCACGGCAAAACCCCCGTATCGACGAAGTAAAATACCTGTAATCGAATTGGGGTTATCAAAGCGAAGTGGCTTCCCCTCTCCAGTGGGATTCGGTGCTCCAACGCTTAAAACTAATCGGGGGGCTTTTTGCATGCCACTTCCAGAAGAATCAGGAAAAATCACATTGCCTAATTGATTAAATGCAAGATAACGGAATTTATTTTCTCCATTTAATTCCCGCTGCCCTTTAAATAGATCTTTCAAAGAGAAATTATCATTTTTTTCATTACTCCAAATTGTATAGGCATCACTCCTCCACTCGTTACCAGTTTCAGACTTATCCGAGCCCTCTGGTACAAAATAAACTCCATCGGTTAAATATTTCCCCTCACCCATAACTAACCACTTTACCTCTCCGGAAGTTGAGCAAGTATCCTTCACAACAATCTCCACATAGCGGTGGTATTTATCAAGATCACCCTCAGTATTATTTACAATTAATCGCGTTTCACTACCCGATAATGCAGCCCGTGCCCGTGCCTGCTGCACCAATCCGAGAAGTTCTCTTTGAGCTGAACCAAGTTCAGCACCTCCTCCGCCCAATAAAGAAAAACCAACTAGGCCCATCATTAAGCCCATCACCGCCAATACAATAAGTAATTCCAAAAGGGTAAACCCTTTGGTTGTTTGATAATTAAATTGGTAGTCAAATTTCAAAAAGATCAATTATTCCTCTTCTAGATATTTCCCAACATCCCAGGAAAAAACATTTTCAGATTCGGTTTCCCCAGTTAAATCATAGAGTATATAAATTCCAACTTTTTCTCGAATTACGGATAGTTTTTCTTTTGCTTTATCTACAACATCTGAATCATATTCTTGTTTTAGTGCAGCAATGATTTTATCAACTGCCGCACTTTCCAGTTTAATTATTCCATCTCCGTCCTGGTCAACAACAACTCGAATCTTAGTCCCCCCCCAAGAATCAGCGAGATAGCCATTAGGTCCAAATTCATCCTCCGAAAAGGAATGAAATTCGCGCCCTTTTCGATTTTGCCCCCTCAACTCACTCCCCTGCTCAACAGGTTGCCATTCCGATAAATCTGGATCCCATTTCATTCCCTTAAGTGCGACTATAAATGATTCATGATTTTCTTCTTCAGAAAGAAGCATTGGAACCCCCTCGTCTTCCTCAAGAAGAAAAGGAGGAAAGTATTTATAAAATTCTTTGTATTGATAAAGTTGAGTGACCCATGAGCGAAATATTGATTGGGACTTCTTTACTTTTGAACTGGTCAGTAAATCAAATACTTTTGGTCCTACCATTCCCATCAAAATGCCAATTACGGCAATTACCACTAATAATTCAATAAGGGTAAACCCTCGTAATTTGGATTGTTTATTTTTCATAAAACTTTTCACCACTTACCTGGTTCAGTATTTGGAATATTGTCTTCATCTATTGCTTCTTTAGAGGGAGTTGAAGTTAATTCCTGATTAAAAAAAGAGGACTGCCCATCTGCTCCCTTAGAGAAGAGTAAAAAACCCTTATGTCCGTCTTTTCTAGGGTATTGATAAATATAAGGTTCATTCCATGAATCCATTGGAAAAAAAGTTTTACCCGAACTTGGCATCCAATCTTTTTCTTCCGGTATAAAAATTTCGTTTCGATTTCCTCTTTGAATACCAAAAGTAAGAGAATCTCCGGGAAGAAAACTTTTTCTCAAATCATCTTGATCCAATGGATCTCCATCCCGATCAACTAATCCCGATAATGCTCTCAAAAGAAAAGCACTACATTCGAATAAATCTTCTTCGTTGGAAATAGATTCGGTTCGTGGATACCCACCAATCTCACTCTTATATTGCTCGAGCGCTAGAGAAAGTACTTCGATTTGACTTTTGGCTTTTTTTTCATCTTGGGCACTCAATAAAAAATTTGCTCCTTTAAAAGTAATACCCGCTAAAACTCCGATTATCAAAATTACCACTAGTAATTCAACTAATGTAAAACCTGATCGAGTATGCCTTCTTTTATTCATGGATATAAAGTATATTACAGTAGTCCTAATCTCTCTAAAATTGTCAACCTCTCGTTATTCCCACCTAATTGATCTATTTAGCCTTAAAACCTAAAATTTTCATTTTCTGACGAAATTTCGTAAACTCGGGGAAACCGCAAAAAATCAAACAAATCCCATAGATTAGAACACCCGAAGGTATCAAAATTATCAATGCCATAATACTTGATTCTTTACTAGAATTAAAATACTCCTGCTGATCAGTAAACCAAAGAACTCCAAACATGACCGACGAGGATATCATTACACTAAAAAATGAAAAATTTGGTTCGGTAAAAAGTAATTTTAATTTAAAAACATTTAACTTCATCGCGAGAAAACAAGTTTGTAACAAAGCAGAAATCACATTTGCCCAAGCAAGTCCGATCATCCCATAATCCTGCATTAAAATGATGCTTAAAATAAAATTCACAGATAGACTAATAATTGCCGCATGAAGGGGTGGAGTCATATTTTTTTGAGAATGAAATGCTTTTATAAAGTATGCGGCAAGAGCGTAAAAAGGTAATGCGAAACAAGAAACAACTAATACTTCAGATGCTAATTCAACATCTTCACGTCCAAATTCTCCCCATTGAAATAACACGCTTAAAATAGGCTCAGAAAGTAGAGCAAGTCCAATTGATGCAGGTAAAATCATCCCCATTGTTAATCGAAAACCACGGGCAAAATAATTCTCATACTCGGTCTTTTCTTCTTTTAAAAATGCCTTGGATAACTCAGGGAAAAAAACCGTTGAAATCGAGATGGCAAAAACTCCAAGTGGGAGCTCAATCAACCGAGCGGATAGAAAAAGGTATGATAAGGCCCCCTCATCTTCCAAGCTGTATGCCAAAAAACGGGATATCATAATATTGACTTGTGACACTGCGGCACTGAACGCACCAATCAAAAAAAGACCTTTAATTTTTTCCCACCCTGGAGACGTTGAAAGATTAAATTTCCAACGCCAACCAAAATCGCGCCTTAGTTGAAACCAAGGCAAAATTGCTTGAAAAGAGCCACCCACGATTACAGCAAAACAAAGAGCCATGGCCAAATCTAGACCTCGCCAAGACATAATAAAGTAAAAAAATGCCAATATACTGATCATGGCAATATTTAGAATTATCGGAGAAAATGCGCCCGCAAAAAACTTTTTATGCGTGTTTAAAGCTCCCACAATAATCGCAGAGATACATATAAAAAGAACATAGGGAAAGATAATTGAATTTAAATAAAGACCATTGATCCATTTCTGACTTTCGATCCATTGATAATGTGAAGCTAACCAAGAAAACAAAGATATCAAAACAGATAGAACAATAAGGAGTAAAAACAATCTTGTTAACACTTGATTAAGAACTTCTTGAGCTTTGTTTAAAGAATATTTTGTTTTAATTTCCGAATAAACGGGAATGAAAGCAGAACTTAGCGTTCCCTCTCCTAACATTCTTCTAAAAAGATTCGGAATTGTGAATGCTAGAATAAATGCATCTCCGATTGCTGACACACCAAAACAGGTAAAAAAAAGGACATCTCGTAAGAGACCAAGAAACCTTGAAGCTATTGTCAGTCCACTAACAAGAGAAATATTATTGGCTAGGCTAGTCATGCTGAAACGACTACACCACTACGATAATGACATTTAGAACTTTATAAGGATCAAACAAGATCAGACTCCACGCATTCTGCTAAAAGTGTTTTTGCCTCTTGCTCTGGGTCTTCGTGCCCCTGTTTTATAGCAAGATTGATGGTTTGCTCCAACGGTGCACAAGCCTGTTTTTTTTGCCCAGCTGCAATTAATGCCTTGCCTAGCAATAAAGATACCATCATCCAATCATCTCTTTTCTGAAAACAAATTTTCAGATGTACAATAGCATTTTCGTACTCACCATTTTCAAAATAAACTTGAGCCAAGCTAAATCGGTTCAATAAATTGTCCGGATTGGCTTTTAACTTTTCTAAATAAATAGTAATTCTCTCTGTCATGCGAGAGGTGGCAATCTAAGATATTTTCAGACAAACAGCAGTGGAATTATCTGTTCCACCATTTTGATTTGCCAAATCAATAAGTGAGTGGACAAAATTCACCGAGTCCAATTCATTTATCATTTTTTCAATCTCAGGTAATTCAACCATATTAGTTACTCCGTCTGAACAAATTAGCATTGAACTGCCAGGAATCATAGAAATTTCTCCAATATCTACCTCAAAATCAATATCCTGCCCCATACAACGGGTAAGAGTGTGCATGTAATGCTCAGGCATGTCGATTGCAGCCTCAGGACCGTGTTTATCAATTAATTCATCTCCTAAAGTATGGCACTTGGAAACCTGCCTTAAGCCTGATCCATCATTAACATAAATTGAGGAATCACCTACATGCACGAAAACCAATTTATCTCCAACTTGGCGAAGTCCAGAAAAAGTACAACCAATTCCATTCTCCCCGCCAACCAAGGTCCCGCATTCAACGATATTATGATGAATAGAATGAGCAAGCACCCTCAATTCCTGTTCTGTGGTATAATCATCTATATCATAAATGGATGATTTAAAAAATTGAACCGCAAGCTTGCTAGCTAATGCACCAAAAGGAAGGCCTCCAACACCATCTGCCACCGCGTAGATACCCCGATGATCATCAACAAGAAAAGAATCTTCGTTTTTTTCACGAACGAAACCAACATCGCTATGTCCATGTGAGGATATTATCATACTTTAGGAAGAAAATTCATATCTTAATTATTGATAAAAAGAAACAATAAATTCCAACTCTCAGAAAATTATTATGAAAGTTCAAGAATGTTTTATACATCATTAAAAAGATCAGGTAAAAGATCAGTCGAAGTTATAATTTCAAACTCTTTCTTGGGGAACTCTCTAATGAAATCTTTCCCATATCCTTTTTTTAGTATTCTGGAATCCAAAATAACTAATTCCCCGACATCGTTTTTAGACCTTATTAATCGACCCATTCCTTGCCTGAACCTAATCACCGCTGAAGGCAAAGTAAGTTCCATAAAAGAACTCTTGCCCTCTTTGCCCAAAACTTCGGATTTCGCTTCAAGCACCGGATGACTTGGGTTTTCAAAGGGCAAACGGGTGATTATGACCTGAGATAGACAAGGTCCCTTTGCATCGAATCCCTTCCAAAAACTCTCCGCTCCCAGAAGTAAAACATCCTCTTCCTCGATCATTTTCTCTCGTAAATCAGATCGAGAAAGTCCTTCTCCTTGAGCATAGACTGATCGACCAAGCTTTTTCCATCGGGGAAGCAAATTTTGATAACAAAATTTTAGGTCTGAATAATTGGTAAATAAGACTAAGGTCCCTCCCTCTATACTAGTGGCACAGCCATGTAATACCTCAACCATATATTCAAGGTAAGGCAGTCGATTATTAGACATAGGGTCAGGACAATCGGCTAAAACCCTAATTTGAAGATTTGTTTCATAATCAAAAGGGGAATCCACAATCCCTTCGTCTACATCTCCAACCCCAATTGTCGATCGGAAGGCATTCGCATTTCCTTTCCTTGTCAAAGTGGCACTGGTCATCAGCACTGAAACATCGCGCGAAAAAAGTTGTCCATGCAAAACTTTGGCAATTTCTAGGGGAGCACTGCGTAGGTGAATAATCTGATTCTGTTTTCCCGTTCGCTCAATCCAGTAAACTGAATTATTATCTTTAAGTTCAATAATTTCAGATAAACCATTTAAATATCCCTGCATCCTGCGGGCTTGATCTTTTAATTCTATCTTGAGGGATTCATCATCGGTTAACTCACCAAGCTCCACTAAGCATCGACATAATCTGCTTAAAGGAGGAAATATTTCCATGGGTAAAACACCTTTCTCCAGCAAACGAATACGGTCTTTACCTCCTAAAGTTTTCACATGTAAATATTGAAAGAAGTCGGCAATCGCGATTTCCGCATTTTCGACCGCATCAAAATCTACGGTACGGGCCACTCGGGAAATTAAACCTTTTCTCTTCTTTGAATTATAAATTCTCCGAATACTCATTTCTAAGGCCCATGAACTGATCGCCAATCCCAAATGATCCCCTGCAACCTCTGGCATCTCGTGAGCTTCATCAAAAATAACAAAATCATTGGCAAACATAACTCCCCCTTTATCATCAGAAGGACCAAACCCCGCACCCATTAAAGAAAAAAGTAAGCTATGATTTACGATCACCAAATCTGATTCTTCTACCTCTGCTCGGGCTCTTCGGTAAAAACAACTATCTGGCTTGCATCTTTTGGATGAACATAACGAAGAATCGGCACTAACCGCATCCCAAACTGCACCCATAGGTAGCGGGGATAACTCTTGCCGAATTCCTTCTACGGCTTTGTTATTAGCCCATTCGGCAATTCTCTCAAGCTCCCGCCTTTGACGACCTTCAAACAATTCTCCCTGACCATTTAAAGCACGGTGCAACCGAGTCGTACATAAGTAGTTCGCTCGACCAACCAGCAAAGCACAACGGAAATCCTTAAAACTTTCAATGGTGGGAGTTGACTCCATTAAAGATCTAAGTGCTGGAATATCTTTATTTAAAAGTTGTTCCTGTAAACTTATTGTATTTGTCGCCACCACACAGGGTCTTTTTCGCGTGCATGAAAAAAGTACTGAAGGAACTAAATAAGCCAAGCTCTTACCCACTCCAGTGCCTGCTTCAAATAATAAATGGTTTTCATTTAAAAGTGAGCTGGCAATCGACTTTGCCATTTCATGCTGCTCCGGTCTGTACTCGAATCCAAGTGCTAACTCAAGCCAGCCTCCTTCTCGAAAAGTAGCATCAATCACGGATGATAAATCGAATTCTTCCTCCTCTGTTTCTTCAGCAAAGCGAATCATCGATATGACATTAAAAAATGATTCTGTTCAATTCCTACTCGGGACGAACAAAAGGATTGGACCTACGTTCTTCTCCAACAGTAGTATCGGGACCATGTCCTGGACAAATTTCTGTATCTTCGGGCAAAATATAAACTTTTTTCTGTATTGAGCGCTCCAAGGTTGCAAAATCTCCACCAGGCAGATCGGCGCGTCCTATACTTTGAGCAAAAATTACATCTCCGACAAAACAAACTTTTTCCTCTTCTATATAAAAAATAATATTACCAGGACAATGCCCCGGGCAATGATGAACTGAGACCTTACGTCCAAATAAATCTAAAATGTCTCCTTCATCCACCCACTTGGTAATATTCACAGGCAGAAATTCCATCCCGGGCATCGCAAAAGTGGACATCACAGCCGGTTCTTCAAAAAGCATTTTATCCGCGTTGTGACCAATTACAGATGTAGTATTATTTACTAAAGCGGCGGCACCTGCCATGTGATCCCAATGTCCATGAGTTAACCAAATTTCACTCAGAAAGAGAGATTCTTTTTCGAGTAATGGTAAAACCTCATCTTTACAATCTGGAGGGGCATCGATCAAAATCGCCTCTTTCCCACCATCCTCCCACAACAAATAGGCATTGGTTCCAATCGGGCCCAATTCCATTTTCTTTATTTGCAAAGAATTCATGTGCACACTCAAGCTGAACCGCTCATTGATTCCAAGCAAATTACATTTTTTTATAGGTAATACTGATTAATCGATTTTACTTAACAAAATTATAATCTTCAAAAGGGAGAAAGTTGTTTGTTTTTCCGATTTGGCCGATTAAGTAATTTACAAATGGATTTTGCAGAATCCATAACAGCCTAATACACAAGATTAATTCTTAATACTAAAAATCTATTTATCTCACTTTTTGTTTGTACGCAAAATTAGATTAAAGCATTTGAAGTAATCATTTTTTACATTGCAAAA
>CAYLIJ010000027.1:0-13413 GCA_964383925.1 uncultured Puniceicoccaceae bacterium | reverse complement strand
CAGTGGGTGTATCCCCCACCAATTCTGGAGTTATTTACCAACCTTACTATGCTTCTAATCCAGGGGGTGCTACTGCTTATTCTTTCGTTAATTCAGCTGGTCAGACTTATTCTCTTTATTATTCTTTAAATCCCAATGTAGCAGTTGGAGCAACGGTTTACATTCAGGCTTTCCCATCTACTGGTTATTCATTTTCGGGATGGTCTGGAGATGTGAACGGAACGACCAACCCAATCGCGGTTACCGCTGCTTCTGATCTTAATGTAACCGCCAACTTTGAACTTCTTAGATATTCTGTCTCCGCAGAGATTATTGGAGATGGCAATGTTACTGGCACCGGTACCTATAACTATGGATCACAATTCACACTCGAAGCAAAAAGCTCTACGACAAATACTTTTCTTGGATGGGATACAAATAATACTACTAATAGTAATTGGTCTGCTGCAATTAACGGTAATTATTTAACTGAATCTAACCAACTCAGTTCTACAATCTACAAAAATACTTACTATAAAGCTTATTTTAGCGAAAATGTATATCCTACTGATGCCAATTTAACCGCTTCTTTACAGTCTTATTTATCCACTTATCCTTATGCTCTCTCATTTTCTGGCGTACCCATAAAAAATAATCCAAGCCCACTCACTAAGGCCCATCTTGAAACACTTTACTCGTTCCAATCCAATGGTCTTAAAGTCGAGAATCTCGAGGGAATTCAATACCTAAAAAATCTTCAATCTTTAACCGTAAATAAAAATGCGATTTCTGACCTTTCTCCAATTTCTGGGCTCACTAGTCTGTCAACTTTAAACCTAAATCATGGAGCAAGCATCAAGTCTTTGGATAGCATATCCACTCTACCCTACTTACAATATCTATATTTGGAAGGACATCGTATTTCAAGTATTTCACCGCTTACTAATCTAGCTTATCTTTACCAAGTAAATCTTAAAAAGAACTTTATTGATCTGTCTAGTGTCGATGTACAGACAGAACTTTATAACCTAAGATTTCGTAATGTCCTTGTTGAAGTTCAACAACAAATTCCTGTCCCCATACAAGACCTCTCTGCTGGGTTGGTGGCAGCTAAAGAAAAACTAGCTCTTAATCCTTTAGATAATGAATCCAACTTCATATATGCCCTCGAAATAATCCTTAATTTACTAGAAGACAACAGTTCGCGTTCCCTAAAAGCACTCGCTCTTTCATTGGGCGCCACTGAGGATATTAGTTCATTTTCACTTCCCGATCTATGGCTTGAGGATTTAGATTTTGGAAACACCCTGAATCCAACCTTTAACTTTAGTGAAATTCAGACCTATCTTAAGGGTACCTTTTTAATTACGCTCGAAGTGGCGGCATTTCACCTTTCCCAGATCCCAGATTCCACAAGTTACCTAACACTTACTCAAGATTTCACCGGTCTCGAACAAGTGCTCTATGCAGATATTGGGGATATCTACCTCCTTAAATCTATCATAAAAGGGCTTACTGGTTTCGCTCAAATAATCTTAAGTTATGATTGGCCTATGACTGCATTGACTGCTGAGCAAATGCATGATTCAAGCCTCGCTAACTTAGAATCCCTCTTCGATTCGTCCAATCAATTTGGTAAATTAAAAGATAAAAGGCTATTGCTTGCTTCAAGGAAAAATATCAAGGAAGCAATTACTTTATATAAATCTGCTTCTGCATACCTGCTATATCGAATTGCTGAAAAGAGATTCTTTAATCTTGCCAGTAAGGATCTTGCTTTGGAAGAAAAATTTCGTGCTGATTTGGATAATATTTTGATCTCAATGGATCACCGACTAGATCTAAACGATTCAAATAACGAAAAAACTGATGTCTTGCACCTAAAGAATTTCTTTTTGGGCAAAGTCGACTTATCTCAGGCAATCCCTTCGACCGTTGGAAATAAATTTGAATCTTCAATCGTACCTGACCCTACCTTCGGCGGTGTCGTTCCGTTTTGGACAAGTGACACTCTCTTCGCACAACTTCAACAGGCTGACCTACTCGCTTCCGATGCAATCGAAGGCATCACTGAACTGAAAGGATCGAAAGACTGGAAACAATCGAACTGGCTCGGATACTTTTATATTCCCACACGTACAGACACTTCAAAATTTTGGATGTATCATCTAAGACTTGGATGGGTTTATTTTTCTTCCACTTCGCCCTCTAGCATCTGGCTATACCATCAATCTACAAGTTCATGGCTATGGACAAAAAAATCATCTTTTCCTTACCTCTTCAATAATGAAGAGCAAACTTGGTACTACCTCATGAATTCAGGAAAATTGATCAAATGGAAAGGCACAGAGTGGGAATCATGATCTTAAAACCTATCGTTTAGTAAGGGAAGATTGTTAAAATCATTTCTGTCATTTTCTATGAAATTTATTTTCATCATTGCGGGAATGATCTCACTTTTCCTTGGCGAAGTTAGGGGTAGCGAAATTAGTCAATTCTCTGAGTTCAAGAACTTCAATTCGACTTATTTCAATAGTGATACCGGAAAGCCAGCAATAAGTTTTTCCTTTGAAGAAATTTCAAAAGAATCCCCCAGTATCGGATTCTTAAAACTCTCGATTCCATTTTTCTGTGTGGAAAATCTTTTTGTACAAATAAAAATGGAGAACATTGAAAGTGATTCCCTTTTCAAAGATATCAAGGAATATCATCAAAAAAAGGCCATTCGTTTTTTAAGGGCAAGAAATGTAAAAGTTCACTTTCAGTTCAAGAAAGAAGAAAATCTTTTCATAACCGCAAATTTAATGAAATTAAACAAAGATGGTAGTTATAAATTTTCAGGGAATGTTAAGATTACAATTGATAAACAAATTTTTGAATACCCGTCACTGTTACTCTTTTTCTCTACCGGTATTAATTACTATTCCTTAGAAAAACAGAATGGTCAGAATGTTCTCAAAATATTTGAATCTTCCAATTTCCACAAAACTGAAGTAATTACAAACCCATGAAAAGTTCCTTTGAGTTAGCCATGGAAAGAATGGGCGGTGATGACACACCTCTTTCTGATCAACAAAAAAAACAAATTGCTGAAATTGATTCTAAATTCAAGGCAAAGGTTGCGGAACGTAAAATCTTCCTAGAAAAAAATATTTCGGACTTACTACAGCAAGAAAAACACGAAGAAATAGACAATCTTCGCAAGCAAGTTGCCGAAGAAATTGCCACCTTGGAAAATAAAGCGGAAAAAGAAAAAGAAAAAATCCACGAGCAAAAATAGCCCGTTTGGTTGATGGGTAAACTACCCTTTAACCTTCTTTGCTTTTCGATAGGATAAAATATAAAGCATTGCCAACGGAACTCCATAATCTCCCCAGCGTTCAATCCATTCAAAAATATTGACGATGCCCATCCCGGCAACTGTATCCGCAGGCACATAGAGAAACTCACTAAAGAGCTTCCACCCTAACGCTAGTAAAATCAGCGGGCGCAACGGAGCAATAAAAACCAAAATTCCTAAGACAAATTCGGCATACCCTACCTGCGTAATAAATGCCACATCCGCATTGACTCCAATCGATTGCCAATGGTCGATTAGCATTTTCTTCTCAACCGCAAAACCAAACCCTGCGTGTCCAATTAGAAGAAGAGCCAAACAGGCTTTCAATAAGAAGAAAACCGTATCAACGGTGGAATCTTTAATTTCAGGTTCTTTGTAAGGAGTGATTAAATCCTTTTTGGTCAATGCAAACGCACCTCCCATTACCAAAAGAATAAAAGGAGGGCCCCAATTCCCTGCTCTTTCCCAAAATTCCCATGTTTGCATCTTGGCCACTCGCATAGAATCGGTCGCGACTTGAACAATCCATTCACCATCCACTTGGATTTTTTCTAAGTTTCCAGCAAGTGGTCTTAAAATCGCAGTCCACAAAGCCCATAAAAACATCCAAATAAGAACGGTACGATTAGGTTTCCTTAGCACAATTACCGCCATCAAAATATCAAAGGCTCCAATCAATGGTTGTAATTTCCACGCGATATCAGGATCTATTCCCTGCGATTGAAAAAAGGGTAACCATCCCGCTTTTGTGATGAGTCCCCATGTGCCATGCCCAATAAAACATAGCGCTGCGGTTATACGTAATGTCCAATGTAACTGCGACTGTAATGTCTGCTTGTCTCCAGAATGTGGGCTAAATAATCCGTGAAGAAAGAATTGGTGAGATTTCATTATTGAATTTCTAATTGTATAATAAATTTAAGTAAAGACCATAGATCAATCTCGGTTGACTCGCTTAGGCAAGCCTCGTTATTCAAAAGTATGCCTATTTACCTTAAAGCCACCCGTCTACAAATTCTGTTAGCTGCAATTTCACTCCTACTTTTAGCTCCCTTTTCATATGCTCAATTAAATGAAGAATCCTGTGCCAAGCTAAAGAACTTTGGAAAGTTTTACGAAAATCAGGATGGTGAAGTTGTTCAAAGTGCTAAACTTTTCCTTTCTTACCAACACCAAATTGGCTATCTCGACGGTTCGGATAGCTCTGGTAAAGATTTCAATGATGATTTCGAGGAATTTCGTAGATTTTGGATGGGGCTTTCTGGTCAATTCGGAACCTATTGGAAATTTAAAGTGGTCAGTCAGTTATCCAACGATCGGCATAATTATCCAGCGAGTAAGGGCGGTTCTTATCGGCAGTGGGGCCATGAAACTTTTCGGGCGGCCAACATAACATTTAATGCCGACCAATTTTGGGATTTCGAAAGTATTGATTCCATGGAAATTGGCTATGGTCGAAGAACTGGTCGAATGGCCGATGAATGGCAGCGATCTTCCACTATGATCAATTGCCTCGAACGATCGTCCTTCTCCAATAAACTTTGGCTCTACGATAAAGAAAAGGGTAACCCAATGGCAACTTGGGTGAAATGGAAAGCAGGTAGAAACACATTTGATACCGCAATTTTCTCTGGAACTTATGACGACTACATCGGAGGTTGGAATGACAGCAAGGTATACTATGCCTCTTGGTTGGGCGATTTTTCAGAAACAAGTTCGTACGAACTTCATGAATATTGGCTCTCTTATTACAAGCAGGATGGAACATTGAAAGAAGATCAATTGGCAGGAGGAAATGAATGGGCGTTCTCCTTTGTTAATCGAATTGGCGAAGGTGATTGGTCCCTCCACTCGACTCTTGCTTTTGGAAATAATGGAGATCAAACAAACACCAATCGGGAAGGGGATTTTGGTGGTATCGTACTAATGCCTATGTATTGGCTAAAGGAAGACAAGATCAAACTGGTGGGTCGTTATCTTTATCAACAATCCGATCAAATTGAAGGCCTCAAGTTGAATAGCAGATATGTTCCGTTAGCTGATACTCGCGATAGTTCAATCGATTTAAATAGCGGCAGAGGCGACGAACACCATGCCTTGTACATAGGAATAAATTATTATCTTTGCGGTGAAAACCTAAAACTAATCAGTGGCATCCAACACGACGACCTCAGCTCAGCCGGTTCGACCCAATTCCGAGGTTGGACGGTTGGCTCTAGTTTTAGAATTTGGTTCTAAAAGGGACAATTAGTACAAAAACTAGTTCAGCAAAAGGCACTTTGAAACACAGGGTTTATGGCGTAGAAATTGTATTAATACTACTGATAGAAGTTCATATCGGCTTTCATCCCACGGACATATTGTGCCAAAAGCGCGTTAAAGTGGAAATTGCCGGATTATAATTTAATATAAATTTTATAATAGTTCCTTTTAACGAAAGCTGTGTATAGTAATCTTTAATGAAATCTCATGAAGTGCTTAAGCAATCGGTCGAAGATGTTGGTGTTAAAACCATAGCCTCTGATTTAGGTGTATCTCCATCATTACTCTATAAATGGTGCCAACCTGGAGATGAACCCACGGATAGTGGTGCCACCAATCCACTTGATCGCTTAGCCAAAATTTTTGAAGCTACAGGAGATGAACAAATTATTTCTTGGCTTTGTCAAAAAGCGGACGGAT
This sequence comes from uncultured Puniceicoccaceae bacterium, assembly GCA_964383925.1. Classification (GTDB taxonomy): domain Bacteria; phylum Verrucomicrobiota; class Verrucomicrobiia; order Opitutales; family Seribacteraceae; genus Seribacter. The sequence continues at coordinate 7,412 of CAYLIJ010000027.1, read as the reverse complement.
TCTATTGCCCCAATCCAAATATCGAAGAAGATCCGAAGGAAGATCTTTTTGCCCATACTCAAAAATTAGTTCGCGAATTTTCGGACCTGCTTCAAGTCATCTCAAAAAGTAACAGTAACGACAGTAAAATTTGTGAAGAGGACAGCAAAAAATTTCGTAAAGAATGGGAAGAACTTAAGGGAGTGGGAGAATCATTTGTACATGCATGCGAGAAAGATTTCTTCTAATATTTAATTCTCGATTACCCAACAATTATTAAGGGGGGAATATAAGACCTTACTTGAACCCAAAAGGAGACTTTCCACCAACTCGGCTTCTCGATTCATATTCTTCGGAAGGCACTGCTGATAAAAAAGACTAATTGGGAATTGGAAGCCAACTAAAATCAAAAAAACGGGGCATTTCAGAAATATTTATATATAAATTAAGTCATTTTCTGTTTACCCAACAAGATGCTTTCAAGGCTTTCAATCGAAAGATGTTTGCAGACAAATCCCTAAATACCTAAAGTGTTTTTAATTTTTAAACTACCGACCTACATTCTAAAATGTCTAATTCATCCACGATTATTTACACCAAAACCGACGAAGCTCCTGCTCTCGCCTCCCATTCCTTACTTCCGATTTTAAGAGCATTTACTTCGACCAGTGGGGTCAAATTTGAATCTAAGGATATTTCCTTAGCCGGTCGAATACTCGCCCATTTTCCTGAGTCCCTCTCTGAGGATCAACGTGTTTCCGACGCACTTTCTGAGCTCGGGATACTCGCTACCACCCCCGAGGCGAACATTATCAAATTACCCAATGTAAGTGCCTCTATTCCCCAGCTCAAAGAAGCAATTAAAGAATTACAATCCAAAGGCTTTTCTATTCCCGCATTTCCAGATGATCCTCTAACCGAAGAAGAGAAATCCATTCGTTCCAACTATGCAAAAGTCCTCGGTTCTGCAGTTAATCCTGTCCTACGCGAAGGTAATTCCGACCGCCGAGTGGCTAAACCGGTTAAGGAATTTGCTCAGAAAAACCCGCACTCAATGGGTCCATGGACAGCCGAATCTAAGACCCATGTTGCTCACATGGAAAAAGGAGATTTTTACGGAAGCGAATCTTCTCACACCATAGCAAATGATACTACTGTGAGAATTCAATTAGATACCGAAAATGGAGAAACACTTCTCCTTAAGGACGGGCTCATCCTTCTTGCTGGCGAAGTGATCGACGCTTCTGCAATGAATAGTGCTGAACTCCGCTCTTTTCTTGCTCATGAGATTAAAGACGCCAAGGAAAAGGGTGTACTCTTTTCCCTTCACATGAAAGCTACAATGATGAAGGTTTCCGATCCCATTATCTTTGGGCATTGTGTCAGCGTATTCTACAAAGATATTTTAGATAAATACTCTTCCGAACTCGAACCCCTCGCAATCAACCTGAACAACGGGAGTCAGGATCTGTTTAACAAAATCCAAAACTTACCCGCCGACCTTCGAAGCAGAATCGAAATAGACATTGAAAAACTGCATCAAGAAATGCCTGAGCTTGCCATGGTTAATTCTGACAAGGGAATCTCAAACCTTCATGTACCGAGCGACATCATTATTGATGCCTCCATGCCCGCCATGATTCGAAATTCTGGTCAAATGTGGGGACCCGATGGCCAAGCAAAAGATACCAAAGCAGTTATTCCCGATCGAAACTACGCTTCTGTATTCCAAGAAACTATTTCATTCTGCAAAGAAAATGGGGCTTTCGATGTGACCACCATGGGCAATGTTTCTAATGTCGGACTTATGGCGAAAAAAGCCGAGGAATATGGCTCGCACGATAAAACTTTTGAAGTTCCCCAATCCGGTACTATCCGAGTAGTCGATCAAGACGGTAGCACCCTACTCTCACACCCGGTTGAAATCGGAGATGTATGGAGAATGTGTCAGACCAAAGATGTGGCGATTAAAGACTGGGTTAAACTTGCAGTTTCACGTGCTCGTGCCACCGGAGCACCCGCCCTTTTCTGGCTCGATTCAAACCGTGCCCATGACCGTGAATTAATCAAGAAAATCAACGCCTATCTTCCCGAGCACGATACCGAAGGACTTGATATTCAAATTCTCGCTCCTGCTGAGGCCACACGTAAAACCTGCCGTCGTTGCAAGGACGGTCTCGACACTATTTCAGTCACTGGAAATGTATTGCGCGATTACCTCACCGACCTATTCCCTATCCTCGAACTGGGTACAAGCGCAAAGATGCTATCTATCGTTCCTCTACTCGCGGGAGGTGGACTATTTGAAACCGGAGCAGGCGGGTCCGCCCCCAAACATGTCCAGCAATTCTTGGAGGAAGGACACCTTCGCTGGGACTCCCTCGGTGAATTTCTTGCTATCGGAGTTTCTCTTGAGGACCTTGCCGAAAAGACTGACAATGCCCAAGCAAAAATCCTCGCCGATTGCCTGAACCAGGGAATCGGAAAATTTCTCGACGAAAACAAGTCCCCTTCCCGTAAAGTCAACGAACTCGACAACCGAGGAAGCCATTTTTATCTCGCTCTCTTCTGGGCTGAAGCTCTCGCCACCCAAGAGCTAGATGCCGAACTCAAAAATCGTTTCTCCCCGCTTGCTCAAAGACTTAGAATCGATGAAAAAATCATTGTAAGCGAATTAATCGACGCCCAAGGAGTAAGTGTTGACCTAGAGGGCTACTACCTCCCAAACGAAGAAAAAGCAGCAGCGACCATGCGTCCAAGCCAAACTTTCAACCAAGCATTAGCCAGCCTTAACTAAGGACATAAATAAGTGAATTGCCAATTACTCCACTCATCCATTTGTGGTTAAAAGTAGGTTGAAGGAATTTGTGAGTGAAGTTTGGACTCTTTCACTACATAACATTATTGTAGATAGTAAGCCGAAGGGTTGACTCGAAAATCAAACTATTTTAGTAACGCGATCAAATGGTTATATATTACCAATTTGGTTCATAGGAATTATCCCTTTCACGATTACAGATGCAATGTTCATTAAGATTAAATAGAAATAATCTACTTCATTTAAATAACCCCCAGCACCCACTCCTAAGAAGTTTCATTCTGATTAACAAAATCTTTTTCCTTTACTAATATTAATACGGATATCAGATTTATACTATGAATCTGCCAAGCCTGCCCCGCCGCTCTTTTCTTTCCACTATCCCCTTTTTTACTATTCCAGGGTTAATGGCGGAAACTCTCACACTTACACCAAAGCAAACCGAGGGCCCATTTTATCCTGACAAAATGCCCTTGGATACGGATAATGATTTGATTCTCATCAATGATACTCTGACCCCTGCTGTTGGCACAATCGCCTACCTCAGCGGAAAAGTGTCTGATATAAAGGGTAATCCACTGCGTAATACATTGGTGGAAATCTGGCAGGTCGATAATAATGGAATCTACCTCCACACTCGAGGAGGAGACCGCAAAAAATGGGATTCCAACTTTCAGGGTTATGGTCGTTTTCTAACTGATTCAAAAGGCCGTTATTTCTTTCGCACCCTTAAGCCAAGCCCCTATTCTGGACGAACGCCTCATATTCACATGGCGGTCTCTGCAAAAGGAGAAAGAAAACTGACCACTCAATGTTACATCAAAGGAGAACCAAGAAATGATAAAGATTTCATCCTCAAGCGAATCAAAGATAATAAGATACGTAATTCTTTGATTATTCCCTTTGAACGCCTACCCGATTCGAAACTAAACGAGGTTTCTGCACGATTTGATATTGTGCTTGGATGGACGCCAAAAAGCTGAGTTTGAGTCAATATAATATGCCTATCTCCTTTCTATCTTGAAAAAAAGGGCTTTCCTTGGCATGTTAGTAAGAATTAATCAATTCATATTATGAATACAGAATCCATTATCCAACCCGACCCGAAAGTTAAAGGCGAGCGTGGGCCCGCCATGAAAGGGGCCGATGTCCTTGTTTCCGCCCTAGAACGCGAAGGTGTGGATACTATTTTTGCTTATCCTGGTGGTGCATCAATGGAGCTTCACCAAGCACTTACCCGTTCAGAAAAAATTCGTACTATCCTTCCTCGACAAGAACAGGGTGGTGGTTTTATGGCACACGGGTACGCTCGAGCAACCGGTCGGGCAGGTGTTTGTATGGCTACTTCAGGTCCAGGAGCAACCAACTTGGTAACTTGTATTGCAGATGCATACATGGACAGCATACCTCTTATTGCCATAACAGGTCAGGTCTATCAGGAATTTATTGGAAAAGCTGCTTTTCAGGAAACCGATTTTTTCGGTATGACTTTACCTATTGTTAAGCACAGCTACTTGGTTCTTACCGCAGAAGATTTGCCCAGAGTGGTGAAGGAAGCATTTTACCTCGCTGAAAGTGGTCGTCCCGGCCCAGTGGTAATCGACATCCCAAAAGATGTCCAACAGGCCGTTTTTGAACACTTTTTCCCAGATGAAGTCCCTGAACTCGAGGGCTACAAGCTTGATCAGCCAAAAGCGACCGATGAGGAATTAATTGAAGTCCTTAACCTGATCTCAAAAGCAAAAAAACCAGTTCTTTACACTGGAGGTGGGATCATTTCAGCAGATGCCCATTTAGAATTGAAGGAATTTGCAGAGCTTACCGGATTACCCGTCACGCACACCCTCATGGGACTGGGCGTATTCGACCCCGACCATCCCCAATCCTGTTATTGGTACGGGATGCACGGAACGGTGGCTGGCAACTGGGCGGTGTGCGAGAGCGACCTTCTCCTCTGTGCAGGTGCTCGATTTGACGATCGAATTACGGGTAAAGTCGATAAATATGCCCAGGAGGCTTATGTGATCCACTTCGATGTCGATCAATCGGAACACAATAAAAATGTCCACGCCAACTTCCCCATACGAACGGACATCAAATATGCCCTTCGTCGGATGTGTGAATTGATTAAGGAAAAGGGATTCGATAAGCCTGATTTAAAATCTTGGATGGACACGATTACCGGTTGGAAAAAAGACTATCCTTTTAAATATACAAAAGGAAAACACATTACCTCTCAGGAAGCAGTAGAAGCCCTCTACGAAGTTTCCAAAGGCGAAGCCATTATCACTACTGGCGTGGGGCAACACCAGATGTGGGCGGCCCAATATTACCGCTATAAAGAACCTCGGACTTTCTTATCATCCCTCGGATTAGGGACGATGGGATTTGGCTACCCCGCGGCCATAGGTGCCAAGGTGGCTCGGCCGGATAAGGAGGTCATTGACATAGATGGCGATGGTTCGTTCCTAATGAATGTCCAGGAATTGGCCACTGCTAAGATTGAAAAGATCAATGCAAAATGCCTACTCTTGAATAATCAACACCTCGGTATGGTAGTTCAATGGGAAGATCGATTTTATGAAAGCGTTCGAGGGCACACCATTTTATGCGATCCCGAAAACATTGGTGGCCCAGAAAATGAAGAAGGTATTTATCCAGACTACATAAAAATGTGCGAAGGTTTTGGAGTGAAAGCCCGTCGAATTATAAAACGTGAAGATTTACACGATGGCATCCAAGAAATGCTCGATGCAGACGAACCATTTCTTCTCGAAATAATTGTTCCCTTCACCGAACATGTACTTCCGATGATCCCCCAAGGAAAATCAGCAAAGGAAATTCTGACTGACTAAGTAGCGAGGTATAACGCTTTTCGTTTCTGCCCGAACAAGAATGAAGAAATTGCATTAGAACTTCATGAAATTAGAAAAGACACCATTCAAAAGCTCGTATCTGAAGAATTAGCAGCTAATGAATCCTTTGTGATTTTTCAAAGACAACTACACACTGCACAGCAATTAGTCATTGCGAATCATCGAGGAGTTTAAAATAAAGCAAAAATAGAATCAGATTTAACCAAGACTTGCGGGGTTGTTTTGCTGAATAAATGAGAATAATTTTGTTTCTTATTGCCGTATTATTCATGTTGGGTTGCCAATCAAATTGGAATTCAAGAGTAGGTAATTACACATATGGTGATGCCCTGAAAGAGCATGGACCACCCCAACAATCGGATATATTCAAAAATGGAAACAGGGTATATAAATGGACTTTATCGACTGGGATTTCTTGGGTGGATAAGCTAAGCTTAGTTTTCGATCGAAAAGGATTATTAATTTTTGGGCAGGAAAAAAGACATTTAAAGAGTTTGAACCCACAAACCATTCAAGAATCTATAAAGAATTTGTAAGTATTAAAAACTGCACATGGTTCTTTAATTTTGACCGATCAAGAAGATTTGGTTGCAAAAATTTTGCATAAGCGATCCTTTACCGCTCCCCTACCCGACTCGGAATCGGAATTAAATGAACTGACAGCCTAGTTGAAAATAGGACAACAGAACCTCAATTGTTTGGAGATGATATATCCATTTGATTATTCGAAGTTAAAACAAAGAGAATATAAGACTTTGTATTACCAGAAAGGTGACGACTAATTTGTGGGACATCCCCTCCACTATATCACGCTAAGTTTTATTAATGAGCAACTTACCTTATGATTCCAAAAGCTTATTCAAGTTAGCTACCGAATACGTTGACGACTTTAAACTCCTTGGGTAAAGAGTTTCAGTAATCAATACAAACTCTAAGCTCATGATAAAATGACCCAACCAATATCAAAGGACCAGTTTTTTTTCTTTGCCTTACTAAGCAACGATAGAATCCTGTAAGCTCTAACATCGACTTGAGGAATTCGATTTGAATAACTTTTCATAACTTCGATAGAAGTTTCTTGGGGTGCCTTATTAGATCGAAAAACTCTAGTATGAATATTGTAAATAAATGCCCCTTTGGGGATTTTAGAAATTACATCCACAAATGCCTCTTCAGGATTTTCGCCATGGCCACTGGCAAATCCAGAGTTCTCTTCCGTAAACTTAGAGAACTCTTGAATAGAATTTTTTGAAACTGTTGTTAATTTACTAGTCACAAAAAGGCTCGTTAGCATAATAAATGATAAAAATATAATTTTGTTTTTCATGTTAAGTGATTCTCCATAGCGATGTGATTGTCCAATTGTCGTTCTTCGTAGCAGCTTTCAAGACAGCTTTTTGGTATTCTGTAGCATTAAAGGGAATATCAGAAATAGCTTGAGAGTAAGCTTCTGTGTATGACTTTCCCCTTCCTACGCTAGAGCCATAAACCACTACCTTTGCAGTTTCATGCATTGAATAACAATTAATGACCCCAACATTAATAACGAAGGCAGACAATTTTATTAGTAATGCCCGAAGTATAATTACTGTAAGACATTGCGGGTAGTAAACTTTCATGCATTAATGCTACATGATTCACGACCGATTTTCCAATAATTATTTAAGATAAATTCGGAACTACTAAATGGTAAAGTTGACATTCAATAGCCGATTAGATGACTTTGTTATATGAAAAAT
>CAYLIJ010000026.1:0-31083 GCA_964383925.1 uncultured Puniceicoccaceae bacterium | reverse complement strand
GAGAGATGGCAGAGTGGTCGAATGCGCTGGTTTGCTAAACCGGTGAGGGGCTAATCGCCCCTCCACGGGTTCGAATCCCGTTCTCTCCGCCATTTTACAATTTTTAGTTTTAGTTTTTCAAATTTATAAAAAATTTAAATAATACCTTTTATAACATTGAAATTTCTTAATATGCTCTTAATCAAGTCCTATTTTACAAAACAAAAAATTAAGATGACTCATTCTATTTATATTTTTCTTGGCTTTTTATTATTCTCTTCCTTTTCTTGTACACAAGTTGAATATAACAGAACTAGTGGAAGCCAAAATGATGGGACTGACAATCAACCTGATCGTAAGGTTGAGGAATCCCCAAAAGTTATTCTAGAAAAGCCAGAATATAAAGTAGTTTATCGTAAAAGTAATTTGGAAGCTTTATCGATTGGGCGAAATCGAATCGAAATTCAAGAATTAATGGGAGAACCAGAAGGTAAAAGCTTAGATGGTGGTAATGGGTATCTTTGGGATTATCGTAGACCTGTTTTAGACGAAGCAACAGGTGAAATTTATGGATGGAGTTTAATATCTTTTAAATTCCTAAAAGGCCTTTGTGCTTATGTAAATATTAGGTTGGAAGAACCACCACCAGATGTTTCGCAGAAGCAAAAATCAAATAAGTTATTCAACTTCTAAAAGACTAAAATAGCATGTTAATTCTTGTATTTTCAATCATATGAAATTGTAACTTTATGCCTAAATTGCAGTTATTATTTAAGGCAAACGGATTATAGTGATACCCTTATTTTTACCTGCTGGTTGAAAAGGCTTTCCCTTAGGATCTGTAATTTTTAAAGATTCGCCGGATGAGCAGGTAATCGTAAGAGGACCTTTATGGTTAACCGGAATTTTTTCTCCTGACATTAGACTTAGCCATTGAAGCTCATTACCAAATTTATCTTGAATTAAAACCCATATTGTTCCCACAGCTTCAAGAGTATATAATTTATCATATGATCGCGATGCGGACTTAGTCGTATTTTTTTTTGATGGCTTTGGTTGAGAATCATCATATTTCTCGTATTTTCTGCCATACGGATCAGGGGAAGATGGTGGCGAATAAACACCTGTTTGACTTCCTTGAGGAAACGGCGAGTCAGGGTAGGGTGGAGGTGCTTCTGGTAGAGCAGTTGAAGCACTACTCCAACAGCCAATCATTTGAGAAAGAAGAAAAGATAATCCAAAAAAATGTAAAGCACTTATACAATTTTTAATATTAATCATATGAGATGGTTTATTATGGGGAGTCTTAGCAAACATTTATTGGTATCAATTGCAAAATATGATTCAACCTTAAAATATAAGTTGGTACTTTTAAAGTACTAAAATATATACTAATTACTTGAACCAATTTTCAATTTCACTGAAATTACTTTGATTCTCAGACTCGGTAAAAGGAAGATTTTCGCTAGGATAAATTAGGACTTCATTAGTCTTAAGCTTAGCCGCAATGAACTTTCCATCGGGCGAAAAAGTACAATCAATGAAGGGCGAGACAAATTTATCCCCCAGAGTTGAGATCCATGCGCCAGTTTCGAAGCACCATAAGCGAAGGGCACCGTCTAGGGTTGTTAAAACTAGTTTTTTATCTGGTGATAAACAGACCCCGTCTGTGGCTCTATTGAGTTCCATAGGTAAGCCAAGATTATTGAGATAATCAGGTAAATTCTTTGAGGAGGGTTCAGTCTTATTAGCTAAGGCAAAAAAGAAATCAGGGGAATATTTGACACCATCCTTTTCATTTTTAATACAAAGGTTATTAATAATAGGGGTTTCTCGAATTGAGCAAAGCCCTTGCTTTGTTAAAACGATTATTTTTTTACCATAAGGTGAGAATGAAAAATCGATTATGTTTTCTAAATTTAATCGAACAATTTTATAAACAAGTCCATGGGTGGTTTCAGTGAATATTAGCAAGCCCGATTCTGTGATAGAGGCAAAGGATTCAGAATTGGGTAAAAAATGACTTCTTCTAATTCCTAGGTATGGAAATGGGTTTAATCTAATTTCTTCTCCCGTTTTTGTATCGAATAAGTGTGGTGCGGCTCCAGGCCCAGAAGTTAGAATTCTCGTTCCTGCTGAATTGTATTCAAGGAAATCAAAACTTGTATTGTGATCGCGTGCATTGACCTGCCAAATTTTATCGAAGGAAGGTAACGAGTAGTAATTAAATTCTCCATCTAAGCCAGAAGTTGCAAAACTTTCAGCCTTGGGGCTTATGATAGTATTCGTTAATGGAAAGGTATGGTCCTGGATAGTTCTTTTCACTTGCAGAGATTTTCCGTCGAGTAAGTGGACTTCACCGTTTGAACATCCCACGATAATCCATTGATCATCAGATGACGCATCGATACATGTGATCGAGGAATTAAAATCTGTAATCTTTTTGATTGGCTGACCAGAGAAATCAGTAATTCCTAATTGTCCATCACTTGAACCAGTGATTAATTCGTCTCCAAACGAACGAGTAATTGCCTTGGGTGCGGTAATTCTACTTGGGCTTCCCATCAGAAAAGTTTTTGGGAGAACGGGTAAAAGTTTTAAAGAAAACTTTTCGAAATTCAAAATATTATTGGAGAATTCTTTGTTTGTGAAATTGTGCTCAGAATCAAGAATAGGGCCAAGGGTAACACGGAATCCACGATCTCCTTCAACGGTGGTGGGTGAATTGGCCCCTCGGTAGGCAGAGCGGCAGCGGTCAAACTTAACATCATAACACCCGCCTTTTAATACTTTCCATTCCCCTGTTTTAGAATAAGGGTTAATAACACCACAAATACGCTGTTCAAGGATCCGAGATTTGTTGCTAGCTGTCGAATCCATACACCATTCCCAAACATTTCCATGCATATCATAAAGTCCAAGGGCATTAGGACGCTTTTGTTTTACTGGATGTAGTTTATTGTTGGAGTTCCTTTCAAACCAACCGTATTTACTTAGGTGGGAAATACAGAGATTTTCATTTTGATTAATAACACCAATTTCACTCTCGGAAAATGGCCCAGTTGAATCTGCTCGACAGGCTCGTTCCCATTCTGCTTCGGTGGGTAATCTCCAAGTATATCCAGGGGGTGGCTTTTCTTTTTTGTTTAGAATTTCACAAAAGCTTTGGGCTTCAACCCATGAGCATACAATAGGCAATGTACCATTTTTTTCGGGACTATGATTTTTGGAAGTAACCGCTTCATACTGTTCTTGAGTAATCTCTGTTTCACCGAGCCAATATGGGTGAGTCAGAGTTACCGCAAATTGTTCTTCGTTTAATAATCGCCCTAATTCCGAAGGAAATTTTAATGGATCGGTAAAAGAACCTGAGGCTAGTTTTGCATGACCACTCCATAATGCATATTCACCTTCTTTGCAGGTTGAAAGAACCGTATCCTCATTGCCCGCAAACGAGGCGGATAAAAGGTTTTTCTCAGGGTGGGGCGTAAAGCTTAGAACTTCATCCGACTGCATGCTCTGAGCAAGAAACGAGAGTCTTGACCAATACCATGAACGAAGGGCAGGTTCTTCATTATCGAGAATGGAAAGGGCAAGTTCAGGCTTTTGGTTATCCAGTGCTTTTTTTGCATCTCTTAAGTTTTTAAAATAATTTCTTAGTCGAAGTAAGTGTTGGTTACACTTCATTTTTTTAATAATGTTAAGAGATAGGGAGAATTTTCCAAAACTCGGATGGATGGCTATTAGTTTTTCATCTGTGATTGATTGGAGTTTACAACTTAACAGTCCTAAGGATTGGGTAAGCAGAATTTGTTCAGTTGGTCTGAAGGGTAGGGGTGAATTCTTATTTTGGTCAAAATGAATACTTTTGATTCGATCTTGAGGGATCGTAAAATCTCCTCTTTTTGTCTTGATTGAAAATGAGTTATTTTTTCCTGTAATTGAATTAAGAATAGTCGAGTCGCCATTGCTCAGTACAATATAATTAGTGCCTTGGGATGGAATGTTCTGCATTTCCTCGGATGGAAAAAAGGAACTGTTCCATCCTGATATATTAAGTTCTTTTAAACGAATGAAGGAGTTTCCTCCTTGATTAATAAAAAGAATACCATTTCCTTCCGGGTAGAAATCTTCGCTTGAATCTTTCCAATGAGCAACTTCTTGATCATTGATGAAAATAATAAATTCTTTTTTATCACGATGAGCCATTAGAGAGATACGGGCTTTTTTATTTTCTACTATTTCTTTTACCATTAATGAACCCAAAGTTTCTCTAATAATTCGTCCTTTCTTTCTCTTATTTGCTTGTAGATTAATCCTACTATTTGAAAAGGAAAGGTGGTAGCCTACATTTCCATAGCTTGATCCATCAGAATCTGAGAAAATTCTGATAGCCAGATAAAAAGAACGTTCCCATTCTGCCTCAAATTCAATTTCTATAACATTTTTTTTTGGCAGAGTTGTTCCAGTACTCCCTGAGAATACGGAAACAAAATCTCCATCCTCGTTTGCCCAAGATTTACTGTTACTATTTTTCCAATTTTCCAAGCCCATGGACGGATCATAAAGAGCCTCATGGGTAGGTGGTAAAAATTCTAGTTTTTGAATTGTTCCGATTGGAGCTTTGATTTGATCGGTAAATCCAGTTTCAACCACAAGGTGATTCTCAGTTAATTTAATAAAATCACACCTGAGTTTATCTCCATTTTTAAAGTATAACCGGAGTTTTTTTAGTTGATCGTTAACCTTTTCTGTAGAGCGATTTGATCGATCAAATAATATACTGGCTACTGATTTATAATTAAAACTGATTTGTCCTTTGACTGATTGATTTTGCCAAAATAAATTCTTCTTTGCATCGAGTCCGATAAGATTTCCAGTTAGTTCTGAATTATCAAATAAACGAATTCTCTCTTTCCCTGTATTGAGACTTAAAGATTCAGAAGATTGATTCGTATCTGTTTTGGAAATTTCTTCTTTTGGCGGAGTTGTTTCGAACGAGAAGGCTTGAAACAGACCGATAAAAGAATAAAAAAAAGTAATTATACTTAGTTTCGCGTTCATCTTTCGTAAATGGGTAGATACCTGTAATTTAATGCAAGAGAGAGAAGAGCGGATGAAGTTGAAAAAGTAGTGCCATAATTTCCATTCCACCCACCTTCCTGCATCTGAGTGGATTGTAGTTTTTTGAAATTCTGAAAATTCCAGGAATTCCATAAACTTGAATTGGAGCGAAAAATTGCCTGAGAAGTATAATATAAACTATAAAATTTATGCCCTAGATCTCCGAATTTTGCATTTTCAGAAAGGTATTCAACCGATTTTTGGTACTCAACCGAATCCTTTTTATTTGCGAGTGAAAGGATAAGGCATCCGATTGAGGTGCGTGGTAGATTTGTCCCGGTGCTACCGGTGTAGCCGAAACCACCTTTACTATCCTGGCAGGATAGAACAAAAGTAATTCCTTTTTCGATCGCTTCATTTGGCACATTAATTCCGGCATTGCGGGCTGCGAAAAGGGCAACCATTTGAGCACCTGAAACAGTGGTGTCAGCATCTTTACTTTCAGGGCTGTATCTCCATGCACCTTTAGGGTTATTGTTTTGAGATGTGAGTATTAAATTTGTAGCTTTGCGTAGAGCAGGTCCAATCCTTTGATCATTTAATAGACCATAAATTTCCGCCAAGGCTAAGGTGGCAAAGCCATGGTTGTACATCGATGTTCCAATATACCCAGTTTTTTCATCTTGCATATTTAATAGATAATTAAGTGCCTTCTGCGTATATTTTCGATACAAGCCAAATTCGGGATCATCTCCTCTGGCTATAAAAGCAAGGATTGACATGCCAACAACTCCAGGTTGAGAACCGTATGATGTATCATCCCAAAAACCTTGTTTATTTTGAGTATCAGCAAGGAAACTGAGTCCCTTCTTGTAAGTTTTTTCAATTTCTTGAACTAGGATATTATTTGAATCTTCGTATAGTTTTTGTCCAAACAAACTACAACACAGGCATAGAATAAAGGACATGAAGGTTGGAAAAAGAAACTTCTTCATTATTCGATTGTTTGAAAATAATTTTCCATAATATCTTTAAATTCTGCGGGAATGGAATTTGAGGAACCGCTTGAATTCTTTGTTTTTCTAATAGAGCGCTCATTCTCGAAGGCCTGGCCTGGTATAAAGTCGTTTTCTATCTCCGTGCTGCCTCCTTGGTTTGAACCTCCTCCTGAGGAACCGGATATCATTTTTCCAGGTTTATTACCATTCTCTTGTTTCATTTGAAGAAGGAGGAATTCCATGCTACTCATTTCTTTCCCCGTTTCACTTTCTTGAGATTGATTGGATTTTTGGGAGGATTCTATTATTAGGTTAATAAGATCGCTCACTAAATTACGAGCTTCCACTTGAGCATTGAGTGTATTCGAGCCATACTCGTCATTGCTAAGATTGACTGCTGAGGTTGACATTGCCATATGTGCATCATCAAAGATTGGATTGAATGCTTCTTCCGCCGTATCAATTTGAGTATCGGTTAAATCAATCATTAGTTTTTCTTGTTCAATTTGTAACTTTGCAGTCCAGTTTTCTCTTCTTGCTAGAAAGTTTCCATTTTGAAGAACTTTTGTTTTGGCTATTATATCACGCTCTGAGTCTCTAATTTGGAGAAGAGAGAGCACGATTTTAGTAAAGTCTTTTGATTCGGAATTTTTAATCTTCTGACCTGCACCCCCGGCCGCTTCCGGTAGGGATTTTTCGAGTATGTCTGCCCAGTTCCCAAACTTTTTGGATAGGATATCTAATTGGTCCAGGGCAACGAAGGAAATATTTTGTTTAATTTTATTAGATACGAATAAAATTCTCTCTTCGGGTTTTTCGAATTCCATTAATTGACTTACTTTTCCATATTCAGCTTTTCCAGTTCTTTCATGATAACGACTAATTTCACCTTTCACTTCTCCCGCTTCAAGAAGTGTTTTTCTTTGTCTCTCTTCAATGTTGGATCGTTTTGTGAAGATTTTAGAATTTAGTTGAGGAACGGGTTGCCCAATAGAAAGGGGAAGGATTTCAATTAATTCCTCACTAATTTTTCCTTGGTTTTTTTCAATTTTACGAAGTCTTTGAGCCAAGGTTTGAGCTTCGAGTTGATCTAATTGCTCTCCTCCCTCGGAGAGGATTTGGGTTAGTTGTTCGATGGCCTGTTGTTCAGATGTTTTTGCTTTTTTGAGACTACGTAATGCATTTGATGATTTTTGTGTCTTCGCTTGATCAATTTGTTTGCTTGCATCGAACATCGGATTATTGGCAACTGATTCCATCTTCTTAAATGTTTGAGCATACTTTTCTAAAGTTTCTGTTTTAAAAATTGGATTACGAATTGCTTCATTTAGAATATCCATACCATCCATGGAAGCATTTTTTAAATTCTGAGAATTTTTTCTCTGAACATCGGCAAGTCGCCCGAGCTTTTTTTCATCATGTGCAGTAATTTCTTTATCTCTTCTTGCAAAGTCTTCTTCGAGAAGAGAGGTTTCCATCAAAATGTTTTCCTGATCGCGTGTAATTTCAGAAGTTCTTGCCATAATAGATTCGATTTCATCCCTCAATTGTTCGGCATGTTTTTCTATTCCTATAATTTGAAATTTAATTCTTCTAGAAATGCTGGGTTCTCGATTCGGCATTTTGTCCCATGCTTTTCCGTAAATTTCAATTTTGTCATTATCTTCTAAATTGAAGAAGTTTGGATCAAATGGAAGTGTAAATTCACTTTTTAGAGTTTGATTGTTTTCAAATTGATCGAACAGGATAACGGGTGCTAATCCTTTTTCTTTTCCTTGTACAACCATACATAACTGGAATCGAGCAACCCCATAATCATCACTTACAACGACCCGAACAGGTATAGTCTCGTGGAGCAGGATGCTTGCTTCAGATGGGGACTCGGGAAGTCCGATTATAGGTGCTTGATCAAGTAGTGGAATGAATTGAATTTCTTTTGGTCGGTTTGGTGAGAGGTTAACAGAATCGATAAATTGTATTGTAAGATTTTGTTCTTTTGAGAGGGGAGGAATATTGATGGAAAAAGACTTACCTTGAATAGAGTTCTTTAATTTTTGAGCTGATTGTACCACATCTAGCGAAGAAATTGATCGAGTGCTCGTTCCTTGGATTCGAAGAGATGTACCAACTGGAAAGCTAAATGAACGACCAGATAACTTTAATTTCTTGATTGGGAGTTTAAGGTATGAAGGATAAAAAATCGAGGAGTTGAGCTGGTTAATTTTTGGTCGGTCTACAGGTTGAAGTTTGATTTCTTTTCGATAGTCTCCAGCTTCGAGATCTACCATACGGTTACTGTCTAAACGTGGGATGTTAAATTCGTAAGTTTTTTGATTTCTCTCTGCTTGAATAGAAAGATTTTCTTCGTCCCGAATAGTCGCAATATTGGGGGTTGATTTTGAATACTGGTTCAATTGGATTTTAATTCGCGAATCTTCGTTACGTGGAATTATCCATATTTCTGGAAACTGATTAAATTTTGTTAAGGTAGCTCTTGGGATGTCATTCCAAGGTATTAACCACCGTTGAAAGGCGTTGTATGCTAATTCGGGAAAGCTTAATGTACCAATACCCGCTAACAAAGTTACAACTCCTAGGGAAAGAAAAATTTGATAAACTTTTTTTCGATTGAATGTTTCTTTGAGTGGAAGATTAGAAATCTCTTCTTCTACACGTTCTTGTGCAGCCAAGAAGAGAGCGTTCGAATATTTTTCTTCTTCTTTATCAACTGCTTCGTTTAGTTCTATAATACCGAGGAATCGATCACCCGGTCCCCCAAATCGGTCTTTTATTTTCCGAGCAAGCCAGGTAGGTGACCGAGGTAAAATAAAAGCATATAAAATAAGTTGATAACAAAAAAGAAAGGTGAGCAAAAGTGATGAGAGAGAAAATAATACACGAAACCAATTTGGTGTATCGATCAAACGATCGAGGATAAATATAACTCCCCACGAACAAAGAGAAAGAAGAACGATCGCACCAAGATATTTAAAGAGAGATAGATTTCTTACTATTCTATGGAGGGTGTCCAAGGAACGTATAAGGGATTTGGGTAACACTTTTTTTTCTTTTTTCAAGGTAAGAATATAAATCTACATCATTCCTAAGAGCTTTCTTCCCGTCCAGTAAATTGCGAGGAGTGCAAAGAGAAAAAACCCCCAAACTTGATTGGTTCGAAGTCTATTAATGCTAAGAATAGGTTCTGGATTTGGCAAAAGGGTAAGTTTGTTAATTACGCTTTTCCAATTTTTAAAATCTGAAAATTGTCCACCTGTTAATTTGCTCAAGTTAAGCAATTGATTTCCACTGACTGGCTTGCCTATTTTTTCTTTTTGATTTTTTTCAATCGGTAAATTCAAAGTAAGTTGTCTTTTAAAAGGAGCAGTTTCGACTGAGACCATCATGTTCCCAGCTTCTTGGGTTTTAATTTCTGATAGATAAACCCCGGGACTTTCTGAGGTCGGTTGGAAGTTGATCTTTTCATTTAATCCGCTGGCATGGAGAACAGAGGCAGAAACCTCTCCATTTTCCAAAGGAAAACCTGCTTTATCTAACACGATACAACGAAGAAGTACAGTATCCCCTGCTTTTGGTCTTTCTGGATTAGAAATTAACCGGATACCATCTTCTTTTGCCAGATATCTTCCATGTGCCATCCATCTAACCACCTGACTCCAAAATCGATAATGATATTTATCTTCAACTCCTTTTCGCCAACGCCAAGCTGAATCGCTTCCTAAAAAAAGTGTTTTACCCGCCCCAGTGTAGCGGATCACTAAAGTGGGCATTCTTCCCCAATCATTTTTGTAATTGGAATGAACAGCTAACACTTCCGACCCGGGTCGGCTCTTTTTTACAACTGCTGACCAATGAAAACCAGGTAATCTCTTCCAAAATTCACGATCTGGTTCCCCTGCTCCTCGAAGGTTTGTTAACCAGTGATCTTTGCCCCTGTTTGTAAGCTCTAAATTGGAAGGATTTACCATGCCTAGCCCAGTCGGTTTTTCTGAGTCAAGAATGACGGGAAGGAGATCGCTTAACGGGGAATCGCTCAGTGATAATTGCCTACCTCTTCTCCCTGGTAAAAAGACCATTCCAGATGCCTGTTGTTGAATAAGCTTTTTGAGCTTATCACAATTTTCCTTACTAAGTTCCCCTTGCCCGATTCCAACATCGCCCACAAAAATAACATCAAAGGGTGCAAGTTGGTCAAAATCTTTTGGAAAAGAATTAAGGTAGTTCTTTCCAGAACCATTGGGTAATCCTGGATGAAAAAGGAGACATTTCAAATCAACTCCAGGATCCCGTTCTAAAGCGTTTCTTAAGAATCGATATTCCCATCTTGGTAAAGAATCAATTACTAAGACTTTAATCACTTTATTTTCAACCCTCGTCTGTAGAGTCTTCTCGTTATTGACTGAGCGGATTTCCCCTTCAATAGTAGGAATTATCACTTTAAGCGTGTAGTTGCCCTCTTGAGGGGGCAACCAGGCAAGATTACCATTGAATTCGCTTGAGGATTTAAGAGTAAGGGGTTTTGTGAGCACAAGCTCTTCATTTGCATAGAGAGAAATAGTCGCCTGTTTCTTTTTTTCAAAGTAATTCTTTATACGAAATGGAATGGTGATCTTTTCTTCGTTGAGTACAAAAGTGGGAACAAATGCTTCTTCAAGTGACAGATCGGGTAAGGCTTTGTTATTTCCGACTTGCACACTGTAAATGGGGGTTTTTAAGCCTCTAAGTTTACCCGCAAGGGAAAGAAGTGACTTGCCAGTATTAGAATCTCCATCGGAAAAGAGGAGGATGGCCTTTACCTGACTATGCTCCTGTAGGGTTTCTTCTAATGCAGAACCAATGTCAGTCGAGTCTTTACCTAGTTTTGATGAGAAGGGTTTAATTGAAAAGGTTGTATTGTTCTCTATTTGAGAAACCCAGTCCAAAGAGAGTATGCGTTGAGTCCAATCCAGCCTACTTATAATAGTCTCATTTCGATCGAGAATATCTCGCGTGCTCATACTATTAGACTCATCAGTTAGGCAGATTATATTGGGTTTTTCATCTTGTTTGATTTGTTTAATTTCCGCGGGATTGAGGAGAGTAATTAAGATCAGCAGAACGATAAAAGTTCTAAGAAATTCAAGGAGTAGTAGAAATGGTTTTTTTCCATTCCTTTTCCATGTTCGAATGGAGAGAAATATACTTATACTAATAGTAAAAATACAGGCTAAGATCGTGGTAACAGAAGCCGAAAATTGCCAATCTTGAAATTCGTACATCTCCTTAGTTTATAGGTCGCGGCTTAGTGGGTAAGCCAAGTAATGCTTCACCTAAAAGAAATATGAGACATAGGTATAGGAAAGTGGTCCATATTTCAGAACGATTCAAGGAGGATGTAAGGGAAGCATTCAATTGTTGTACTGGAGGAGAATTTGGAAGCATTAAATTGAGCTCTGAAAAGGATAATGTTTCGCTTTCATTTTCAATGATAGGGCGATTAATGGAAGTGAGCTGTCCATTTATTTTATAAATACCGGCGTTTATAGATGGCCTTTTTTTGTTGGGCATATCGACGGAGATGTAATCGAAAATTTGCTTGGATTCCTCTGACCCGCAAATCAAACTGTTCGATTCAGTAGAAAGGGGAGAAGATTCTTCCATCATTCTTTGAATGCTGGGAACGAGAATAAAACCGTCTTTAAGCGAGGACCATGAATCTAATGGCAAAGTAGAAAAGGCATATATAAGACCTTTACCATAGATTAATTTAGATAAAAATGCTTTCCCATCTTCATAGTAAGCTAAAGGTTCGCCTTGATTGGGAATCCTTCTTTTTTGAATGGATAAATAGTTAAGGGGTAATTCTGACCCATCCGTAAAATTACTTAGAATGCTATTTTCTTTTGACCAATCTCTAATGGAAAAACGCGCCGCCCCATTTTTCTTTTCTAACTTTTGCCAATTCAAAAAAGAAAATCCAATTGAATTCTGCTCTTCGGATGGAAACGCAATTAAAGTACCACCATTTTTTACAAAACTTTCAAATATTTCGTTATCTTTTTTGGAAATAAGACCCTGCTGGATAAGCATTTTTTTATTTATTAGTTCACTTTCTTTTAAATCTTGCAGTGAGATGTAGTCCGCTGCTTGTCCTTCCTTATTTTGTGCAGCAGATCGTAAGATTATACTTACACTAGGATTGCTTGCCCGAACCCCAACTGAAGCGATCGATTTAGTGTTATAAGTAAAAAAACATTGGTTATCAGAATTACAGAAATCGTTACTAAGTTGAATCGATCCCCATCCTTGTTCTACTTCTCGATTAATCGAGAGATCGGGATTCCATCGGGTGAGGTTGCTATTTAATTGGAGAGTGTGTGTTTGAACTTCGCCATTAATTTGAGTTTCAATTTCAACCGTATTGGATATGTTTTTTGAATTTTTACGATTCAGGATGATGCTTGGTTTAAGCGTTTCGTTCTTTTTTTGAATATTATTAAATTGAACAGATAGATTGTAAGAGGGTGCAGATTTAAAAGGGACTATTTTGAGTGTCCATAAACTGTCCTTGCCTTTTAGAATTTGATCGATCTTTTTGAATTGGTTAGGACTTTCTTTTTTTACCCAATTACTTTTTTGCATATCAGAAGCAACCAGTATTTCAGCGGTACCAATTTCTGTTTCTTTCATCCATCTTAAGGTTTTTAAAATGGTTTTTGGTAAGGATGCTCCAGTATCAGTCGAATTGATGAAATGTTTGTAATTTTGATCGTTGAACGAATCACTTCCGGGGATGAAGAAAGGTTCTTCATAAACAGATTCAACAAGAACTATTTTACTTTCTGGCCATGGATCGATAAACTTCTTAAAGACTTCCAATGCATTTTCTCTCTTTGATTTTGAAGTTAATTCAACAATTGATTCCATACTTGCTGATCGATCAAGAATGCAGATGAGAACTTCTGGCGAGCGAGAAGAGAGGGAAAGAAAGAAATCTCCACCTGAGATTGGTCGAGCAATTATTAAGGTAATACAGGTAAGTGCAAGAATACGAAATAGAAGGGTGAGCCATCTTTTGATTTTGGACATTCGAGAAGAACTTTTTCTTGCTTTAAATAAGAATCGAGTTGCGGCCCATGGTTGGGATCGATGTCGAAGTAAATTAAGCAAATGAATAATCAGCGGCGTTAGAGCAAGAATGAGCCCAGCAAGTGCAAGTGGTTGAAGAAAACTCATTAAATTACTCCTCCACGGTGACTCTTTTTTAGCCCATCTAATGTTTCTCTGATCGATTGACTTGTTTGTACTTGGAAATATGAGGCTTCACATCCAAGGCAGTGTTCTTGAATCGATTTAATGTGTTCTTCGAGGCTCGATAAGTATTCTTCTCGAATCAATGTGGGTTCGGTAATAATAGAACCCTGTCCTTCAAGATCAATAAAACGAGTAGGCCGATCGAAAGAAAATTCAAGTTCCTGTTTATCAAGTAAGTGAAAAAGAATAACATCATGCTTTCGGTCTCGAAGATGAGTAATTGCATCCGTAATAAGTGGAACATCCTCGAAAAAATCTGATATTATCACCACCAATCCACGCATTCTTGAACTTTCAGCAATTTCGTGTAAGGATTGAGAAAGAGTAGTTTCTCCTTTAGCTTTTAGAGGTCCTAAAACTTCCAGAATTTCTTGCACCTGTGCTGGATTTCTTTTGGTGGGGAGGGTAATGGGTTTTTTCTTTTTAAGGGTGTGTAATCCAACCGCATCCCCTTGGCAAAGATAGATGTATGCGAGTGTAGCTCCCAGTTTTTTTGCGTATTCTAATTTATTGATTGGTGTACCAAAACTCATAGAAGCACTACAATCAATTGCTAGATGGCAGCGAAGATTGGTTTCTGCTTCAAATTCCTTTAGGTAATAACGGTCTGATCGTGCAAATACTCGCCAGTCCATTCTTTTGGGATCTTCGCCTGGAGTATATTCTCGGTACTCAGCAAATTCTACACTAGATCCTTTATGTGGGCTTCGATGATACCCTGAAACGGTTCCCTCCATTGGAAAAGGACTAAGTAATTGCTCCCCTGAAATTTGGGAAAGAGCATCCTGGTCAAGGTAAGAGAAATATGAACTTTGCCTTTTCGGCATAATTTTACCTTTTCTCTTTTTGTGCCTCAGAGATTAACCTACTTACAACTTCCGAACTAGTTACACCTTCGGATCTAGCATGAAAATTAGTGAGAATCCTATGAAAAAGAACTGGCTCAGCAATCTTTTCGATATCTTCCATGGTAACCATAAAGTTTCCACTAAGAACTGCCCGGGCTTTTGCCCCTCTGATTAAATATTGGACGGCACGAGGGCCCGCACCCCATTGAACCCACTTTTGTAACCAGGAAGGAGATTCTTCGGAATTGGGCCGAGTGCGACGAACTAAATCAACAGCAAGTTCATGGACATGATTAGGTACGGGAACTTTTTCAACTAACTCTTGAAATTCTTTAAGTTTTTTTCCAGAAATAATCTTTTTTAACCTAGGACTTTTTCCGATGGTGGTTTGCTTAGCAATCTCAATTTCCTCTTCGCGACTTGGATAATTCATTTTAATCAAAAACATAAATCGATCGAGCTGGGCTTCAGGAAGAGGGTAGGTACCTTCCTGTTCGATAGGGTTTTGAGTCGCGAGTACAAAGAAAGGTTCTTGAAGTAAATGGTTTTTACCCGCTACGGTTACTCTTTTTTCCTGCATTGCCTCAAGAAGAGCCGACTGAGTTTTTGGAGGAGTCCGGTTAATTTCATCGGCGAGGATTACATTGGCAAAAATGGGCCCTTTGATAAAAACGAATTCGCGACCCTCCCCGGCTTTTTTATTTTGTAGAATTTCAGTTCCTGTGACATCAGATGGCATTAAGTCGGGAGTAAACTGAATACGTCCAAAAGAAAGCGAAGTGGTTTGGGCGATTGAGTTTACCAGAAGAGTTTTAGCTAGACCAGGGACTCCCATGAGCAAGGCATGCCCCTTGGAAAGTAAACATAGGAAGATTCTTTCAATCGCTTCATCCTGTCCTATGATGACTCGACTAAGTTCATTTTTAATGCTTAAAAAAGTTTCTTGAAGTTCGTTAATTGATTGAACATCGTTATTAGAAAGAGATTCTGTATCTGTTTTTAAAGGATATTGTCTTGCCATAAAAATAAACTTATTGGATTAGGATGGAATTGATCAATAGGAATGGTAGCCAAAATGAATAATTGAATAGAAATGATAAGAGTTCAGAGGAAGTACAAGGTAATTAAAGCATCGTCTGCAAAAGAGTTGGGAGAGATGGTGAACGACTCTATACAAAAAGAGTATAAAGACACGGAGGGGTTTATTTTCAGGTCATCCGCACGTTGGCAATGTATAGGTGGACCAGTTAAAGACCAAGAGTTTTGGTACCAAGCAGTCGTCTTTATACAAGAGGAGGAAGAGTAATTTAAAAGTTTTTCAAAAAGATTATTACTGATCATCAAAAAGGGTTTAATTTTATTAAACAATTTATGACCTTAAATAAATTGAGTTTTCAAGTATTTGGCCACCGAGATTAATATCGCAAATACGAATAGAAGGAACCTCGTGTTTATTAAGTATGTTATGGATATTATTATTTTTCATGTGCTTAATTTTATCTTAAATGTTGTGTGCTGATATTTGTGGCACCACATCAGTATTCGTTGGGTTTCATGTTTTAGATTCAAAATGAAACTTTTAAAAAAAGAATTAAAAGTTCTTAAAATTCAAATTACTCATAAGGGCTAGCAAAAATCTGTTGAGACAAAACCGATCGACTATTAGATATTACCTTATTCCATTTAAAATGAATGTACTCTACATGCTTTTCATTTAAAGACTAAAAAAGTTAAATAGTTAATCTTTTCTATTGAATATGCATAATGATTCAATCATTAGTATTAGTAAGCACGGATTAATTGTGCTTCGTGCACAATTACAAAACTAGCCGTCGACTTGGGCAAGGTCGACGGCTTTTTTGAATCGAAATTAGTATTAAATTCAAGTAAGCTAGATTAAGAAGTTAAAACTTTTTTAATTATAGAAACAACTGGTAATAAAAAACATAAATCTGTTTCACTAGTTTTGTAAAACCTGTAGATTAATCGTTAGGACTTATTTTTTAATCTAAAAACAATGAAAAAATTACTCAAAATACTTATTACTTTATCTATGGTTTTTGTAGGAACCCAGTTTATTGGTTTCGCACAATCTAGCGTAACTGTGAAATCTCCAATTTCGCACCCGAACTTACCGATGAATATACCACCACCGCCCAGTTTTGGTTCATTGACAAATAAGAATGGTAAATATCAAATTATTAGTGCCGAATATTATTCTGAAGATAAAAAGCCATTTTTATATAAAAGATTAATTAAATTAGATACTTCAACCGGGGAGGCATGGGTTTTAACTTCTAGGATCGGAACGAGTGGTGAGCAAAGGAAATGGATTCCTTTGGAGACAAAATAAAGAACTTTTAAACTTCAGAAGGGTAATAAGCTTTTGGGCTATTTAGAACTTGATTCTAATTTTCTTTTGACCTGTTGTAATTTAAGATCCATAGCCTCAATTTTCCTACCCATTTTTTTAGATTGAAGCGAAAAGTGTCCGATCACTAGTAGGACACCAAAACCAACTAATGCAATCCGTCCGAACGGAATTTCTCCCCAGCTTTTATTCCAAGCAACATAAAATGCGGCAGTTCCCATTATGGATAGAGAAAGAATAAGTCCAATATTCCAAATAACTCGTCCAATGCCCTTCGGCCTTTCTCTTCCTAACACTTTCTTGCTGTTGATGAGGAGAAAGAAACTCAAATAAGCTACGGGTATTAGAGTGAAGCCAAGAATTGATGTCGGTATAGCTAGCCAAAAAGCAGCATCGCTCCAAACGAAGGGCCCTAGCACTCCAATTCCTGCAATGGACGCACCTCCTAGAAAGACAGGACCTTTATGTGGTTTTCCTAATACTTCGCAGATGGCATGTCCATTAATCGTCATAAGGATAATAATTGTCGACAAGGCCATTCCAACAACTCCAATCCCAAAAATGTAATGAGAAAAAGTTTTATTTTCCATTAATGACTCCAAAGATGCTGCAAGATTGAATGCATCCCTTTTCACCAGCATAGCAGCAATTTGTTTATCAGATTCAGGTACGGTTGAACTCATTTCCTTCTTTTGAATGGGAGCGAGTTGATTAAAATCGTTCTTCCCGAATTCTAATTCCAACCTCTCAGTTATAAAATTATTATATCCTTTTGCCAAATTAGGGTGTAGGACTCGATTTTCATAATCTTCATATGCAGACTCGGGTTTACCGTTAAATTGAGTACCTGCGGCAATTACCACGCATGAGGTTGCAACGACATAGGGAATGAGAAGTGCAGTCCACAAATCAAATTTGGCTAAGCCTCTATGTTCTCTTCCCCATTTACGGTTGAGTAGAACGAAAGGCATAAAAAAAGTCATATTGATCCCAACAGCTGTAGCGGCAGCAGCAATCATTACATCTTTTTGCAAATTTACAATTTTGTCCTCCCAAAAAGTACGAAACTCTCCCGTACCTTCTAAGAAAGGGGCATAGACTTCTGCGGGTTCGTAAAAAAGTGAAAATTTAGGGATAAATCCAGCAGCTATCTCATCCCAGGGTAAATTTCCAGCGAGTCCCATTTTAAGGACAACGCCAAAAAAGGAAAGCACCACAAGTCCGACCATAATTTTTAGGATCCAATCAAAGATTTTGACTCCTCTATTCCCCCGATCATAAGCCCAGATAACAATTCCTGAGGTAATGAGCAGGGAAAGGACTACAAATACTTTACCTCCGGTATGATTTAGTGATGGTAAGAGGTTTTGAGTAACCGCTGCAGTTCCTAAGGTGAACTGGGGTAAACACCAAACAATATTGGCCATTATTGTGGCGATTGCCCAACCCCATCCCAATACGGGATTAATTTCATTGTTGATAGAAACGAAAGGGCTTTGTCCTGTTGAAAGAGTAACATGACTAATTGCACAGAGCATGATTATACCCAGTATAATTGCTACTGGTTGGAGCCAAAGGAGTGAGTACCCTGCTAAGACTCCAAGAAATAAACTTGATGCAAGTGAACCCCCGCCTAGAGTAATCGCACTTTGGAGCCAACCTGGCCCTGATAATTTAGTGTACGCTGCTAGGCACGAGTAAAGCCCTTTGGCTTCAGCATCTTGAAGTAACTTTTTCTCTTGTTCAATGGACATACATTTGTATCTCGCCCAAAGACAAAATTGTCAAGTAGTCAATAGATGACTACAAATTTTTAATGTGTAAAAAACCGATTACTTTACTGTCATTGTACCTCTCATCATCGCAAAATGACCTGGGAATGTGCATACATATTCGTAAGACCCTTTTTCTTTAGGTGCTGTAAATGTAATTATATGTTCTTCACCAGGTCCGAGTAATTTGGTACTGGCAATTACATCACCTTTGAGTGAGTCGGGAAGAGGATTTACCGAGTTAGCACCCGCTCCTAATGCTTTCTGTCCAAATGCGATGGCGGAAATACCTTTTTTCAATAAGACTAGATTATGCCCCATTGCCACCTTGGGAAGCTTACCAGAATTTTTAAAAGTAATTTTGACCTCTTTTCCTGAGGAGACATCAAAATTTTTGATATCAAATTGCATGGTATCATTTCCAGAAATGGTAATTTCGTGATCAGCTTTCTTTGCGGCTAAAGCAAGCACTGCGGCGTGAAAAATTAGAAAAGAAACAATTATGTGTTTTCTCATAAATTTAATATAATAGTATCGGGAGTAAGTGACAAGTTTAGGAGCAAGAATTTTGAATTATTTATACCTTACTGGTCGGCATGTATCGGTAATAGACTTCAAGCATTAGGATAGCCATTGTGGTGCGGTAAATTTCGGAATCACCATGAAAATGTTGACCATGTGGCCAATGTCCATCGGTTGCTTGGCTGGAAGTAACCGTCTTTTGAAAATTCTTATTCCATGCTTTCCAATATTTAGAACCACCTGATACCCCAGTTGCTTGGAAGCAGGCTTGTGCATGGTAATACCAACCGTATACATTTATGGTGCTCCAATCTGTTTTTACAGCTTCATTTTGGACGATCCACTCGAGTCCTTTCTTGGCTTCTTCTGACTTGGCATTTTTCCAAATTTGGAGAGAAAGAATACCGGTTCCTGTCAGACTTGATTTTCCTTTAGATCCCATTTTGTATCCAAATGCCCCTTTGCTGTCTTGGCATTTTTTGACATAAGCAATAGCCTTGTCCATAGCCACATCTAGACCGCTGATTTCAATACCAGTATACGCGGCCGCTTTTAGAGCCTGAATATTCCATCCAGTTACTGATAAATCTGTGTGCGCTGCTGGTCCTTTTCCAAATGAATATGCCCATCCACCATTTTCATTCTGTCCATTGATAATATGAATAGTCGCTCTTTTTGCAAATTCCTCGAGCCTCTTAATCTTCGTCATGGTGTAAGCCTCACAGAGTGCATAAGCCCGAATTGGGTGGGAGTAAGATCCAGGACCACCATTAATTTTTGGTTCAGGAGTGGTCGAGGTGATAAATTTAATCGCTTTTTGAACAGTAGGACCATACTCAGGAGAGTCTTGAAGTTCACAGTGCCCAAGGTAGCATAACAAGGCCATCCCAGTCATGGCATTTTTATTACTCGGTTTTAATGCACCAGTTTCATCTTTGTCCTTACCTCCCCAAGAACCTGCTGGGTCCTGAATAGTTTTCAACCAACTTAAACCTTTCACTATAGCGGTTTCGGTCATTGTTTGACCACCACCCGATTTTAATCGGGCAATACGCTTTTTTGGATCACACCGTTGTTGCATTGTCTTGGGTAAAGCCAATCCAATTCCTGCCATCGATTTTTTCATTTGGTCATTGTTCATACCCGCGGCCGACATTGTGGGAGCGGCGGCTTCAACTACTGGAGCCAAATCTTTTACATCCAGTTCATTAAAATCGGGTAGAGTAATGTCAGAAATTGCAGTGGTGCGAAAAGTTTGCTGGGTAGTGGGTTGTGCTTTTTTCTGCCTTTGCATCAGTTTGACCACTTTTTGCTTTTCTTGTTTTTGGGCTGCGGGTGCGGCACCCCCATCGGAAAAGTCTGAACTTCCCTCACCACTGAGGGCGATTCCCATCATCATACCCCAAATAGAAGCCATTAAAATAGTAAGTGCGAGTAGAGATACAAGTAGACTGTTGAGCAAGCGATACTCTCGCATGTATTTACTGAAGGCACCCTCGAGAGGGGGAGCAACCGTTACAGTCTGATATTCTTCTTGGGGGATTTGATTTTCGTCGGGAGATACTTCAACATGATCCATGGGAAAGAAAGAATCAAAACCATCGAAATTTTACAACAAGAATTTAAACCTTACTGGTTGGCATGTAGCGGTAATAAACTTCGAGCATTAAAATGGCCATGGTAGTACGATAAATATCAGTATCTCCATGAAAATGATTACCATGAGGCCAATGCCCGTCCTCCGCTTGATTACTAGTGACTGTTTTTTGGAAATCTTTATTCCATGCTTTCCAATATTTGGAACCACCAGATACCCCAGTAGCTTGGAAGCAAGCTTGGGCGTTATAGTACCACCCATACACATCGACCTTGCTCCATTCTGTAATAGTCGCCTGATTCTGTACGATCCACTGTAGGCCTTTGTCCGCTTCTTCAGACTTGGCATTTTTCCAAATTTGAAGGGACAAAACCCCTGTTCCAGTTAAACTTGATTTTCCATTTTCTCCTTCTTTATAGGCAAACTTACCGGCTTTATCTTGGCATCTTTTAACATAGCCGATTGCTTTGTCCATTGCCTCATCAAGTCCGCTTATTTCAATTCCAGTGTAAGCGGCTGCCTTAAGGGCTTGGATATTCCATCCGGCAACGGATAAATCAGTGTGTGCGGCAGGTCCCTTACCGTAAGCATAAGCCCAACCACCAGATTCATTTTGTCCTTTAATTACTAATTCAGCCGCTCTTTTTGCATAGACTTCTAATTTTTTAATTTTTGTCATGGTATAAGCTTCGCATAGAGCATAAGTGCGAATTGGGTGAGAATATGATCCGCGATTCCCAGCGCCCACCGGTTCGTCTGGTGGCATGGAGGTGATATAATTAATTGCCTTTTGAACGGTGGGCCCAAATTCAGGGGAATCTTGGAGTTCACAATGCCCAAGGTAGCAAAGAAGCGCCATTCCAGTCATCGCTTTTTTATGATGTGCATCAACTTTAGATAATGGCTTTCCATCCTCATCTTTATCTTTGCCTCCCCATGAACCCTCTGGGTCTTGGTTCGTTTTCAACCAATTTAAACCCTTCACAATAGCAGTCTCGGTCATTGTTTTACCACCACCCGATTTTAACCGGGCAATACGCTTTTTAGGATCGCATCGTTGCTGCATGGTTTTGGGAAGGGCTAATCCAATCCCCGCCATTGATTTTTTCATTTGGTCATTATTCATTCCCGCGGCTGACATGGTGGGTGCAGCGGCTTCAACCACAGGAGCTAAATCTTTTACATCCAATTCATTAAAATCGGGCAGAGTGATATCAGAAATGGCAGTGGTGCGAAAAGTTTGCTGGGTAGTGGGTTGAGCTTTTTTTTGTCTTTGCATCAGTTTAACCACTTTTTGCTTTTCTTGTTTTTGGGCCGCGGGTGCGGCTCCACCATCTGAAAAGTCTGAACTCCCCTCACCACTTAGAGCGATCCCCATCATCATGCCCCAAATAGAAGCCATCAAAATGGTAAGTGCGAGAAGAGATACAAGCAGACTATTGAGCAAGCGATACTCACGCATATACTTGCTGAAAGCACCCTCGAGAGGGGGAGCAACTGTTACAGACTGATGTTCTTCTTGTGGAACATGATTTTCATCGGGATATAATTCTTCTTGGTCCATGATCTAGAAATTTTAATTAAAGCGAGTGTTTTATTATGAATCACTAAATTAGTAAGGTCAAGTTTGCAGGAATATTATCTTCTATTAAATTCTTTCCTTTTAATGAGGGTACTTTTAAAATGAAAAATGTTTATGATTTCTAGAATAAGCCTATGACCGTAAAATATTATAAAGAATTTATTTTAAATACCCTTCTTTTCTTTTCTTTTTTTTTAGCGGGATCTCTAATTGCTGATGAAAACTCTACTAGTTTGCCAGAGATTAAAAAAGTAAGTGAGGGAGTTTATGAATTTGGGGGAATTTTGATTGATCGAAAAACTAATGGCATTTCGATTCCTGCTTTTTCCAATCAGGTGAATGGATTAGTTGAGTATGGGATAGTTCATGAAAATGGAAAAATTCATGAATCCTTATTTAGGACTCAAATAAGGCCTCAGATTTTTCACACGTCTCTGTTACTCCTAAAATTAAAACCTGTGGAAAATTTCTTTGATAATATGTGGTCTGATGAACCTAAATCCATTGATTATTCAAAGAATTGCTTAGAAATTTCAGTCTCTTGGGAAATTAATGGGACTAAATATTTAAAACAAATTGAGAAACTATCAATCAATCAAAATAAAAATGCTCCTCTAGAAAAAAAATCATTTATATTTACTGGTTCAAAAATGATTGAAGGCACATTTTTGGCTGAGTCCTCGGGGTCTATTCTTGCTATTTATGCAGATGATACCGCTATAATAAACAACTGTGATTATGATAGTTCAAATGATGATGTTTGGATTGCAAACAAGGAGGAGATGCCCCCCTTAGAATTACCAGTTATCATCCGCTTCCACTTGCCTCAAAAAAGGAATTAAGCTAAGGTAGATATTATTATTATGAATACATTAAGAGGTTTTTTTACAGTATATTTAGGATTTTTGATCGGTAGTGTTAATCCATTGTTTGCCGATCAATCAACTTCGTTAAAATTAGAAATTGAACATGCTCTTGGCAAAGGGGTCAACTGGCTCAATTACGAACAAAATGCCAGCTCAGGTCATTGGGGAGAAGCAGATTATCCCGCACTAACGGCCCTCGCACTTCGGGCAACTATGGGACACCCGGACTCGACTTTGATTAAAAAGTATTCTTCCAACCAAAAGAAGGGATTTTCATTTTTACTTTCTAATGTCCAATCAGATGGTGGAATTTATGGTAAGGGTCTAGCTTGTTATAATACTTCAATTTGTATGATGGCGCTGTTGCAAACTAAGAATGTAGAATATGAAAAAATTATCCAATCTGCTCGGCGCTTTCTTATAAACCAACAGTCAGATTTTGATCAAAAAGGAGTCGAAGACAATACATTTGATGGAGGGGTAGGGTATGGGTCACGCTGGGCACATTCTGACCTTTCTAATACACACTTGGCGATGGAGGCTCTTTATTATGCGAAGAAATCACTTCGATCAAAGGAAGGAGAAGATCTGGACTTAGATTGGGATGCAGCCATTTCTTTTGTGAGTAAATGTCAAAATTTATCTTCTACAAATAATGAAAAATGGGTTAGTGCTCACAAGGAAGATGAAGGAGGATTCGTATATTTTCCCGGAAGTAGCATGGCTGGGGAGCGAGAAAGGGAGAATGGTTCAGTTGCACTGCGTTCTTATGGAAGTATGAGTTATGCGGGTTTACTAAGTTTTATTTATGCCGAAATGGATCATTCCGACCCTCGACTCAAAGCAGTTCAGGAATGGTTAGAGAAAAATTATAATATTTCTGAGAATCCTGGAATGGGGCAACAGGGCCTTTACTATTACTACCATACCATGGCCAAAGCACTTTCTTTAAGTGGACTTGAAATAATAATTGATAAGAATGGTAAAAAAAGAGATTGGCGAAAAGAATTGGCTTTAGAACTTATAAATAAACAAAATCCAAAAGGATATTGGTTTAATGAAAACGGGAGATGGTGGGAAAGAGATCCAATATTAGCTTCAGCCTACGCATTACTTGCCTTGGAAAGAGTTTATTACAGTTTATAAAGTTATTCAGATCCAAATATTCCAAATGAAAGCTTACTGCTTTTTACTATATTTTTTAGTTAATCTTAACCCCTTTCTAGAGGGTGTTGAAAATTCTGACCAATTTGCCAAGGTGGGTACGGATTTGATATACTCTGATTTGAAAAAAGGGGATTCTCGAGAAGTGGTAATGAATAAATTGCGAATGGGAGGTTTTCTACAAATTTACGAGGAACGTGAAAAAGAATTGGTTAAATGCTCACTTCGATTAAATGGCTTTCGATATCAACTCGCGGCTAAATTAGATAAAGATAAACTCCAATTATGCCTTATTGAAGGTCAGAAAGGATGGCAATTTTCATTCTATGAGGATGTGGTCGAACCCCAATGGGAAAATTTGAGGCAAATTTTAATAAAAGCTTATGGAGAAAAAAGAGAGCATCGAAAATTCCCTAACTTGATTGATGTTCCGTTTAATGACAAAGGAGGATATCTGACTGATACCTGGGATTTGAATGATCGTTTAATTATGCTAACAGTCCAATTTTTTGAGGTGAAGGATTGTTGCACCAATCAAATGGTAGAGTATTCTTGTTGCACAATGCTAATTCAGCCAAAGCCAATCAAATAAAATTACGTAAATGGGAATTTTTTCAAAATTTAAAAAAGGCTTTCAAAAAGGGGCTTCGGTTTTACAGGGTGCCTTTGACACTCTTTCTGGTAAAGGGCGAATAGATGAAAATACTTTGCTGGATATTGAAGAAGCTTTTTATGGGAGCGATTTTGGAGTAGAGACAACCGAAGAAATTCTGGAATCGATAAAAGAAGCTCACCGAAATGATAGAGAACTCAGAGCAGAAGGAGTAGGGCAAATTGCTCGTAATATTTTGCGTAATATTTTGGAGGGGGCGGAGGGCACTGACAACCTTGGCAAATCTTTGGATAAACCAGAAGTTCTCTGCCTGATTGGAGTCAATGGATCTGGTAAAACAACAACTTGTGCAAAACTAGGTTTTCAATTAAAGGCGGCAGGTAGAAATATAATTTTAGGTGCTTGCGATACTTTTCGTGCGGCGGCAACAGAGCAGTTAAAAGCCTGGGCAAATCGTTTGGATTTGGAGATTGTGTCTGGTCATCACGGAGCAGATGCAGCCGCGGTTGCATTTGATGCATATTCAGCGGGAGAGTCCCGTGGGTTTGACCTAGTTATTATCGATACTGCAGGCCGGCTTCATGTAAAGGAGGGATTGATGGATGAATTGGCCAAAATGAAGAGAGTGCTTGGAAAACGAAATGAAAAAGCACCTCATCACTCCTGGCTTGTGATAGACGGATCGACCGGAATAAACGGGATCGAACAAGCTCGAGTTTTTAATAAAAAATTTGGGCTCACAGGTTTGGTTGTAACGAAACTTGATGGCACCTCAAAAGGAGGAGCACTGGTGGCAATTTATCGAGAATTGAAAATTCCTATTTTTTATGTCGGCTTGGGTGAGTCCCCAGATGATCTTCAACCTTTTTCTGTAGAACAATATCTAGATTCCATATTACCTGAGATGAAAATGGAAGTCGCAAATTAATAGCTCGTTAAGTGGCTAAATATCAAAAAATGAGCACCGATGTATTCGAAACTTTAAATGTAGGGCTTGGAGATCGATCTTATCCAATTTATATCGGTCGTAATTTAGAATCTTTGATCCAAAAGGTTGCTTCCGAAAATTTAAATCAAAGTAAGAAGGTTGTGGCTGTCATAGATCAAGGTTTGAGGGAAGAAGCTTCTTCATTTGCTAATGAATTTATTCATTCGGTACCAAATTTGAGTCTACCTCGTGGAGAAAAGACAAAATCAATTGAGTTTTTATCCAATATTTGGGATTTCCTAGCGGGTGAGGGAGTGGATCGATCTGGTGTTCTTTATGCACTTGGTGGCGGAGTAACAGGCGACCTTGTCGGCTTTGCTGCTGCCTCTTATTTAAGGGGAATTAATTTTTATCAAGTGCCCACTACCTTGCTTGCGATGGTCGATAGTTCAGTGGGCGGTAAAACGGGAATTAACTTAAAAGCAGGCAAGAATTTGGTTGGTGCATTTCACCAGCCACAAGCCGTCTTTATAGATCTTGAATGTTTAAAGACTTTACCGAAACGTGAATTTTCAGCTGGTATGGCAGAAGTAATTAAATATGGACTTCTTGGAAATGAATCACTTTTTAATAATTTGCTTTCTTTTACATCTCCCTTGCATTCAGAATCTGTTGAATTACCAGACATAATCAAGTGTTGTTGCCTAGAGAAGGCTAGAATTGTGGAAGAGGATGAAAGAGAAACCGAAAAAATATCTGGTGGTCGTGCTCTTCTTAATCTTGGACATACTTTTGCTCATGCGATTGAGGCGGTTTCTGGCTATGGCCAATATCTTCACGGAGAAGCAGTTTCAATTGGTCTGGTTTGTGCAATTAGATTGTCTTTGTTGGGAACTTATTGCTCGAAGCAAGATGAGTCGTCTTTAGAAAATCTTCTTCAGTCCTATGAATTGCCAGTTCAACTTAATTCACCTTTAGCAATTCCTGAGTTAATGAATGCGATGCAATCTGACAAAAAAGTATCGGCTGGCAAAATTCGTTTTGTTGCACTTAAGAATATTGGTAATGCATTTGTTACTTCTGATGTTTCCATGAATGAAGTAATAAAAGTGTGGAAGTCAGTGGGAGCGATTTAATCCCCATTTTTTAATGGATATTGAACATGATCTAATGGAAGCCTATTTCGAAAGTAATGGCTTTCTTGTTCGCCGAGCGGGAAGAGTGGAATCAGTCGTATCAAGAAAAAAGCAGGATTCCTTATTAACCTTGGCTATTTTTAATCCAGCTGTGCTACAGAATTCTTCTTCTCTAAGCCATCGTTTATATACAGGGGACTTGATTCAGATTCGAGCAGCCTTGGTTTCTCTTCTTGGTTGGGGGAATACAGACTTTACTATTGGAATGCTCAATAATGATGGATTATTGGTTAAATTTTTTAAAAAAGAAGTACAGGATGATAGAATCCAGAGTGGGTTCGCTCCAGGTCCCGAACTAGCGGAAAGCGGTATGGGTTCATTTTTACGCTTACTTGTTGTCCCCGCACTTCCTCGAAATGAAACAAAAGCGGGGGAGGTTTTTACTTTACTTCAGGATATTGGGGTCGATGGTGTCTTGACTTTACGCTCAATGATAGAAAATTTACTTAAACAAACAGAGCCGAGTAAAGTGTATACTGGTAAACCATTTTTTCAGGTTTTAAAATTATTGAAAGCATATGAACTTGCTAAAGAGCCTCAATTAGAAATGTTCCAATAGATAATGGCTATTGAAATCCATCCAACAGCAATCGTAGACTCCGAATCAAGACTTGAGAATGGTTGTAAGGTTGGACCTTTTGCAATTATTGAGGAAGGTGCGATTATTGGAGGTAATTGTCATATTGAGGCACATGCCATTATCAAAAAAAGAACAATCTTAGGAAAAGAAGTAAAGGTTGGTCATTTTGCTGTGGTTGGTGGAGATCCGCAGCATTTAAGTTTTGATCCATCATTGAAATCAAAGGTACGAGTAGGGGATTATGTTCGAATAGGCGAAGGTGTGACAATTCACCGTTCAATATATGCAGATGGAGTCACGAGCATAGGGACTAAATCTTTCCTAATGGGTTATTCTCATGTGGGGCATGATGGAAGCCTTGAGCATGATGTAATCTTAGCAAATGGGGCATTGGTCGGTGGCCATGTTTTAATAGGTGCTCATACCTTTATTGGCGGTGGAGCAGGTATTCATCAATTTACTCGAATCGGATCGGGTGTTATGATCGGCGGATTGGCAGAAGTGTCCAAGGATGTTCCGCCCAATGTTACGATCTCCGGACGAAATTTAGCTTGTGGATTAAATTTGATTGGAATGAAAAGAAGGGAAATTTCAAATGAAGATACAATAGCATTAAAGCATGCCTATCGTTCAATTTTAATGAAACAAGGAAATCCATTAGTTTATGCAGAAAATTGTTTAGAAGAGAGTATTATTTTAGCCAGTCCTGTAGCTAAGGAGTTTGTTGAATTCTTCTTATTGGAAGGAAGAGGATTTGTGAAAAGTAAATCACAGGACTAGCTTTCTAAACATGTTGAATTTTATAAATCTTTACCTTATAAAATAGAAATGCAAATAGCTTTGGAATTACCTGTAGGGGTAAGAGAAGGAAATGAAAAACTTGTAAAAGTATCTTCATCGGCATCCATAAAAATTTTTCAATTGATCGAAAGAGAAGGTAAGGGTGACTACTTGCGTATTCGAATAACTGGAGGTGGTTGTAATGGATTGTCTTATAAAATGAAGTTTGTTTCTGAACCTAAAGAAGGAGATATTTATGTTTTGAGCGAACGAGTTAAACTTTTAGTTGATTCCAAAACTGCATTATACTTAAGGGGAACTCTTTTGGAATACTCCGACAAAATGGTCGCCGGAGGGTTTAAATTTTCGAACCCTAATGCGAAAGCGAGTTGTAGTTGTGGAGAAAGCTTTAATCTTTAGTGGTTAAATAAAAAATAGGCTTGCTAAAAAGGTGATAATATTGTGATTTTAAATTCTTAATTTTTACATTTACCCTCTACAACTCTTGATAATTCCTAATCTTAGCTAGCCCACATGGTTAAAAAACCAAGTGGAAAAAATAAAAAACGGTATCAAAACCGTGATTACATTCGAAAGAATGATAAAATTCGAGCAAGAGAGATTCGAGTCATCGGTCCAGATGGAGGTATGTTAGGCGTAATGCCACCTGAAGAAGCACTCAAGATTGCGAAGTCTCATCATTTGGATCTTGTTGAGGTTGCATCTAAAGCAATACCTCCAGTTTGCAGAATACTTGAGTTTGGTAAGTACAAATACGAATTAAGTAAGCAAAAAAGAAGCCAAGTAAAGACCTCAAAGCGAGTTAAAGAAGCAAAATTTAGACCTCGGATAGAAGAACATGATTATATAACAAAACTTCGCAGATCTGAAAAGTTCCTTCATCAAGGTAATAAGCTCAAAATAACTTTAATGTTTCGAGGTAGAGAAATGGAACACAAGGACTTGGGTATGAACTTAGTCAAGCAGGCAATTAGTGATTTAGGTGGGGTAGGAAAAGCAGATGACAATCCGAAGCTTAATGGCAGATTTATTATTGTTAGCTTATCACCTCTTCCACAACACCAAAGGGTTCTTAAGTATAACTCACTTGATGAGATAGATTCAGTGGATGAAGAAGACGATTCTAGCGAAGAATTTGAAGAGGAAGAGATTGCGGAATCTCCCGAAACTAAAAGTAGTTAATCCTGATTGGGTTAAACCTTAAAAAACCATGGAGTGGAAATTCTTCCTGCTTGTGGCTAGCGGAGGAGCACTCGGTTCATTATTTCGGGCAATAATTGCCCACATTTTTCGTTTATGGCTTCCTTGGCCAACTATTTTAGTGAATGTAATAGGGGCTTTTTTAATAGGTGTTTGTATTAAACATTGGGAGCAAAATAGCCAAAATGATCTTTTTCGAGCCTTTTGGATTATTGGTTTATGTGGTGGATTTACTACTTTTTCAACTTTTGGTCTTGATGCCTTAAATTTTTTAAAATCAGCTGAATGGCTGAATGCTTTTATATACATAAGCCTAAATTTTCTGGGTACCTTATTGGCTATATTTTTAGGGTTTCGAATTTATGCATGGGCAAGCACTTAATTTCCTTGTCCCTTGCCTCTCATAATTGTTTATGGCAGATTGTTCCAAGTGATTTTCAGAACTCTATGGATAGCTTTTTTTTCTTGTTCCTTGGTATACGGATCAGTTGCACCTAATCCATTTTTGAGACCCGGTTCTGACCGTAAACCTCCAAATACACCTAAACCAGTTTTTAAACCTAAGAGCATTGTTCGACCTAATGTTGCCCAAGAAGTTGAATTTAAAGGTTATTTTATTCTTAAAGGACAGGCTTATTTTTCACTTTATAATAAAAAGGTTAATCATGGTGAATGGATCACAATTAATGAAAAAACCTATGAAGAGTTTATGGTTCAGGAATTTAATTTAGAAACCGAAACTTTAACTATTATCTACGAAGGTCAATCATTTGAATTGAAGCTTTTGGAATCAAAATCTGGAACCACACTCCCCCCCTCCAATCGGAAAACTCCTGTATTACCCAAGAATATTCCCGGAGTAAGTAAATCGAGCACCCCTCGAATAATGCCTCCAAAGCCTAAGTCGAATCCAGTAATACCCCCCTTTTTAGTTAACAGAACAGAAAGTAATCGTTTACCTTTTCCTAATGGTCGCTCAGTTTCAAGTCCTAGTGCAAGTAGCGGGTCAAGATCATTTCTGCCCGGTTTACCTTACCCCGGTTTTGTCCCTAGAAGATCTGTGACAACAGCACCTGGGGTAAATGGAAATATCCCAATTCCTCCATCAGGTATTTCTACCAATTTAAATCAAAGGCTCAATGCTGGTCCTTCCACGCAGCCAAATGGTTCAACTAACGGTGGCAGTGCATCGGGGATTCAACAAGTTGATAATATTAATAATTCAAATGGTCAAATAGATCTGAACAATTTGCCACCGCCACCGCCACCTCCGAATATTTTACCTCCAAGTCCACCTCCCAATCTTGTGCCTGCACGTGAAGATTAAACTTTTCCTTTTTTTAATTCCACTATTTGCCATTCTTAAATACTCCCTAGGGAATGAGAGGCGAATTGGAAAATTAAACAATGTTTCTTGGGATAATTACTTTAATTTGGGTTCAAATATTTATTCTTACATGCCGGGTTTAAACTATCCCAGTTTATCATGCGTTGGTGCCGTTGTATCTGATGATCTTTATGGTACTGGTACTTTAATTGCTCCCAATATTGTAGTCACTGCTGCTCATATTTTAAGGAATACACTATTCCAACCAACCCCCAACCCATCGTCTTGGGAATTCGTTCTTTATAACGATTTTGAGAATGCACCGAATGGAGTAAAATATTCAATTGAATCCATTCAACTTCAT
>CAYLIJ010000025.1:30974-33809 GCA_964383925.1 uncultured Puniceicoccaceae bacterium | reverse complement strand
GAAAAGTTCTGGAAGAAACCCAAGTTGTAAAGCTTGCGGAAAAAAAGCATGAGTGATTCATCAAAGCTGACCGCTCCTTGGGGAACACCGTCCAGCAGCATGTCTCGGCGCTCTACCTTTAAGTGGGCGGCGGTGGGTGCCGTTGCGACAGCAACCAGTACGACCACGGCTACAGCTGCTCCTCGCCAGGCCGACGCCCGACGCAGTTCACCGAAGCGTTACAAAATGAAGAAGTCCATTAACCAATGGGCTTTCCCCTATCCGGAAAGGATGAACCTGCGGGAATGCATGCAATTAGCGAAAGACGCGGGATTCGACGGCATCGAGTTGAACTACGACCTAGACAACGATCTCTCTCCGAAGAGTGGCACAAAGGAATACCATGCCATCCGCAAAATGGCCGATGAAATCGGTATCGCCATCAGCGGGCTTTGTTCCTTTCTTTTCTGGCCCTATCCGTTGACCAGCAACGACCCGAAGGAAAGAAAGCGGGGCATGGAGTTGGCAGGGCTCATGACCAAGGCGGCCCATGACCTCGGGGTGGAGAACCTGCTCGTAGTACCCGGAGCCGTGCACATGCCGTGGCGCGAGGACCATGACCCCACCCCCAACGACCTCTGCGACAAGCGAGCCCGCGAGGCCATCAAGAAACTTCTTCCTACAGCCGAAAAGCTCAAGGTGAAGCTTAACATGGAGAACATCTTCTTCAACGGCTTTCTGCTCTCGCCTCAAGAAATGATCAATTTCGTTGATCCTTTCGATAGCGAATATGTCAACGTTCATTTCGACACTGGAAACATCATGCTGTTCCAATTTCCCGAGCACTGGATCCGCCAGCTCGGCAAACGTATCCGCAATGTTCACCTCAAGGAATTCTCCAAAAAGGGCACCGACTACTCGCTGGAGTCGTTTCGCCCCCTGCTTGACGGCACCACCAACTGGCCCGCCGTGATCGAGGCATTCGATGAAACCGGTTACGATGGCTACCTTACCTTCGAGTATTTCCACCCCTATCCGCACTATCCGGAAGCCCTCATCCATCAAACCGCCGATTCTCTTGACCGCATGCTCGGCATCCTTTCCTAAACCAAGCCATGACGCGTTCTTTTTCAATTCTGATGATTATGCACAAACCCCTAGAGTGGCATAACCCTTGACAACAAATGATTTTGGTAAAAATTGGAAGGACTGAGACCAGGAATATTTTTTGATTAATCTTCGAGAAGACAGTTTGTGGTGCGAATGTTGGGCACCATTGGCGTCACGGTTGTTGGTTCCGCCAATTCAATCAGGTGCTGAAACGCATCCATTGGAATAAAGTATTAGCTAAAGAATCAACCGCAGGTATTGAGTTGGTTAAATTTGGAGAAGCTTCCACTATCAATGGAATGGCAATAACACCCTTTGTCCCCACAAAATAGGGGACTATTATTTGGCTACGGACCAGGAGGTTGCAGGTTCGACCCCTGCCGGGTGTACCTTTATTTCTAGTGTGAAATGGGCTTAAATAAAGGGTCTCAGCAATGAGAGAGGCAAATCAGTAAATTTTATTATTTTAAGTGTATTGCAAACTTTAAAACAAAATCAGGTCATTATTCTCGATAATCTTGTAGGCTTAAAATGTCGGGAAGTATTAAGAATCCGCCCGCAAAAAACAAGAAAAGTGATATTTGAAATAGTTCGAAAGGCACACAGAAAATCATAATTAGCCAGGAGATTGCACATAATTGAAAACGATGAACCCGAGTCGCGTCTATTAAGTTATTTAAGTCGGAATTCCTACCATTCCATAATTGATGGAGGATCAATCTTTCTTGCTTTGTTAATGCATGAGTCCCATTTATCTTCTTCTTAATAAGAATTCGAATAACTTTCATGGGATCCAAAAAATTATTGGGTCGCATGGGCGAATTTATGTTAGGAAGGGAGGGAGGAACTGGGATACGCCTCCCTCTTTTAGGGTTTGGCTTGTAGGCAACTTTCCTGCGGGTTCTATTGACCTGTTTTTTCAACGGAAATAAAATCTTCGAACCTTCGACCGGACGGAATCTCTTGACTTTGGTTTGCCGTTTTACCTTTTTCCTTACCTTACCCCCAATCCGAGCCTTTGAGACCCTAAATACATTGGAGTCCTTTGTTGTAACTCTTC
This sequence comes from uncultured Puniceicoccaceae bacterium, assembly GCA_964383925.1. GTDB lineage: Bacteria > Verrucomicrobiota > Verrucomicrobiia > Opitutales > Seribacteraceae > Seribacter. Next base: position 31,660 of record CAYLIJ010000025.1, on the reverse strand, counting down.
TAGAAACTTTATGTCCAACACCCCTGTGAGTAGTTGAAGAAGTCCTAGGTTTGACTCGGTTAGACTTAAGCGAATGCCTATTTGTGGAGTCTGATTCTTGGTGTGTGATTGGAGTTTCTTTGACTAAGGTCTGATCTTTGCTTTCCTCACTCTCAATAACCTGTACAAAAATCGCCCGATTATAGAGAGTGTCATAGGAGATCAACTTAGCCAAAACTTTAAACTTAGTTCCTCTCTCTAGAGCTCTTACCCATTCGTTTGCTTTGGGGAATAGCATTATGGCGACCTCAATATCGTATCCAATCAATTCGCACACTAGAGTTTGTCCATCCTCATGGCTCTTGCTAATCCTCGAAACAAAAGTCCTAGTTGAAGACTGAAGCACAACAGAAAGCAAAAACGCGGAGTCTCTAAATTCCTTGATACTTTCCTTTGCTTGGGAACTCGTCACTCGATCACTGATGAATCTCTTCAGTTCATCGATCAAGTTAATTAATTCCATTAATATATTATCGCACAGATGTATGGAATCAATCCATTACAAAAAAAAGGTTAATTTGGAAGAAACCCTGTCCCCACTCAAAATGAATATTTGGAGGATACTAATCGAGGTGTGCAATACATGATTGATATCGCACCGTTTAGCTACGATATCAGTTAAATTGAATCTTTTAACCCTAACCCTA
>CAYLIJ010000025.1:473-30874 GCA_964383925.1 uncultured Puniceicoccaceae bacterium | reverse complement strand
CCTAGTCCTAACCCTTGATTGTCGGTGTAAACGAGTATGAAATCAGGGGTTGGTGCCAGGGAGATTCAGGGTGAAAAAATGGGGAAATAATTTTAAATGTCAGAACTTAGGTATCTTACAAGAATTATTTTGAACAATCACACAGTTGCGACAGAAAGCAAAAGCAGATTATCGATCAACATGATAGCGAATACTTAATTACATTGATACTTAACTAGAGAACACAAACGAAAAATATAGTGTTTGGTTATTCTTTTTTTGAGGAATCTGTTTCCTCTTTTTTATCTTCTGCTTTATCCGATGGATTTTTTGGATTAGTAGGAGAAGCTTCTTTTGATGGTGCCGATTTCGTTGAGGATTGTCTGCTTGCAGGTTTTTCTAAGGGAGTATTTGATTTGGTTTCGTCACTTTTCTCCTTATAAAAACTATCCTTTTTCACCGATTCCAAAGACTTTTTTTCAGGACTGGCGGAACTTCCGGGTTTTGGATTAGTTGAAGAGGAATCAGACTTCGATGTTTTTATCGCATCAGTTGACTTTCTAGAATCCTTTGGTTTTTCTTTGTTCTTTTCAGATTTCGATTCCTTTGAAGAATCCTTTTTGTCTCCAGAATCGATATCTTTACTTCTTGTATCTGTCGATTTTTTAGAATCTTTAGATTTTTCTTTGTTCTTTTCTGAGTCTGTATCCTTTGAAGAATCTTTTTTATCTTCTGAATCGTTGTCTTTATCTCCAGATGTTTTGGAAAGAGAAGATGATTTCTTCGGTGCCTTTTTTTCATCAGCAATACGGTTTTTTCTCGCTTCAATAAAAGACACTATGCAAAGGATTACAAATATAAGAAGCAAACCCGCAGTGAGGAGCATTGTGGTGGGTTTGAGGCTTGAGACATGAATGATCATGTAAGGCTCCTCTTTTAACCAACTCATCTCAGTAACTGCTCCAATTACTTGCTTGGCAACTGTGAAGAAACAAAGCAAACCAATTAAAGCTGCAACATGCATGAAATGCTTTTGGGATTTGGGCATTTTATCTGCACATAAAACAAGTAGAATCAGTATAATACCAAGAATCCCAGGAATAAAGGCAGTCCAGCTTTTTTTAAATTCAATCTTTCCATTTGGCTTTGGCGTAGGGGTGATATCGACATTCTTCCAATTATTCATTTGCAAGGTAACGGGACCTGCTGACCCGACTTGATCCTTAAAGATAAAACGAATTTTCGAGGAATTCGTATCAACTGTACTCCAATTAATTTCAACTTGTTCTTGGTTGCCCGCACCTTGAAAATTCGCTGACTCCTGCTTCAGTGCTTCCATGGTTTCTCCCTTGGAGGAAGCGTACCAAAAAGATTTCTTTTCATAATTGGCTCCGCCTTCATCCACTGCATAGTTCCCTTGAGAAGCATCCTTTGCATGGTTCAAGTTTAAGTTGTAAATAGCCCAGTATGCATGTTCGCCAGCAGAATCACTTGATGGGAAACCGAGGTCAAGCTCATGGGACTGGTTGCCATCTGATAAAATTACTTGCGCATCTTCCGCAAGAGGACCTTTTAATTTTAGAGACACCCCTAGATCTTGAAACAGGTATCCAACGATACCAGTCAGGATGAGCAAACCACCGATAATGAATGTAGGAATTTTAAGCATATATAACAGGAAATTCTTTTCGTGGGAGACAGGCAAGCACGGAAAGTGATTAGAGTCCAAAAAATACCATTTTTACAATCGGAATTAATAAAAACTTTCCTTATTGTGAATATTTAATGTCTTTTGAAATATTTAGTTCTACCTTAGCGACCCCTTTATTGGATGAAAAAACCGAATTGGATGAATGCCTTGCGACTCCTTGGAAGGTTATTGTTCTTAATGATCCAGTGAACTTAATGAATTATGTGGTAATGGTCTTTAAAAAAGTTTTTGGATATAACGACACAAAAGCGACTAAGCATATGATGGAGGTCCACGAGCAGGGAAAATCGGTTCTATGGGTGGGAGAAAGAGAACAAGCAGAGAATTATGCATACCAATTACAACGCTGGCGCTTACAAACAATTTTAGAAAAAGATGATTGAGTTTAGCCTAGAGGTGGAGTGCCGGATTATCCAAGCAGTTCTTCCTGAGATCGGAAAACTTTTTGCTTTGTCTTCAAAAGTGGAAGACTATTCCGATCTCTTTCCTGAGCTTGATGATCCTGAACTTAAGGATGCTTGGATCGAAGGACTCAAGGACGAAGCCAAAGGGGACCGTAATGCTTTAGCTCGATTGCTAAAGAGCGCCCGATTGCCTTATGGAAGAGTAGAGGTTCAGGATGATGATGTGGATGATTTATTGCGTGGACTGACTGAAATTCGTTTTACCATCAGAAAAACCTCATTGAAGGAGGTAACAGATGAGGAACTTGAGGAAGGGATGTCTTCTCTTTCTTCGACTAAACCCGAGGTTAGAATCGGATACTTCTCTTACCTGTTGATGGCAGAAATTCAGGAGAGATTAATAGAGGAGATTTCTTAAGCGGATCTCAGAATACGATTATTTGCAACTGCAATACCCCCAAGCATCGCTCCAACAATCCCAATGTAACCTTGGTCCGTTCCTGCGAGGTATAAGTTTTTTAAATTAGTTGAGCCCGTTCTACTCTTGATTGGTGATCCATAAAGGGCACCATTTGCATGATTCGTGTACTTTTTAATTGTTCTAGGAGTAAATGTGTCAGTAAGGACGGTGGCATCAAGAAAAGCATCTTTTTGTTCCGTATCATTGGGTAAATAGGAAAGGGCTTTATCAAGCATTTGTGCTTCACACTTGGTTTTTTCCTCAAGGTATTCTGGTTCATCAAGCGTTGCCCATTTAGTGAAATTTGCAGGATTTGTAATTCTTAGTCTTGCTTCCGTCTTTTCATTATTTTGAGGATCTTGGTAGTTTTCGGGAAGGCAAATAACTCCAGAGGAAAGATCGATTGTGCCTTTGGGTTGTTCGTATCGAAATTTTTCACTATCATTAAAGAAAACAATGGTTTCATCCCATCCGAAATCTTTTGGTTTTCCGTTAAAAACAGAAATAGTTTCAATAACCGAGAATTTGCCTTCTTCGGTCTTAGCCGAACATATTTTTTTGGGATTCAGTAATTCTTCTGTTTCAACGACTCCACAAGTCGAGATAATTTGATCAGCAGTAAAAACTTCTCCACTTTCCATGACCATCTCGGTCACTTGGTCATGATCACAGTTAATCTGTTGAACTCCTGAATTCATCAACCTTTTTACACCAAGTTCATTTGTTTTCTTAACCAAAGGGTCGAGCAAGGCCCGTATTCCTTGATTGGGTCTAGCGAGTCCCTGTTTGAAAATTGCATCGAAGAGCATAACGAATGTGGCAAAATCAATGTCATTTTCCTGAGCCGAGCCATAATAACAAGTGGGACAAAGAAGCATTTCTCCAAGGAGTGGGTCAGAAAAAGTCTCCTTAAGAATGGATCTAGTTGAAAGGTCAGCTACTTCTACTGAATAAGCATCAAATTCCTCCATCCTCTTGAGCAACTTTTGAAATTGATCCTTTTCTTTAGGAAAATTTCTTTCAACTTCTGAAAGGAAAAAATTAAAATCGTTATTGAAGAGAACATTTTTATCGGCAAAGCTTATTCTCGAACTACTTTGGGGATAAAGATTTAAACTATCGAACGGGATACGGAGTTGTCGGCAAGCCCGTAAAAGAGGGGATGTTTTTCCTGATGATGGCGAGGGGAAATTAGTTACTGCATGCAGACCAACATCAAATTTTCTACCTTTTCGTGCAAAGAAGCTATTTAGTCCACCCACAACATAGTGCTTTTCTAAAATAACCACTTTTTTTCCAAACATTGCCAATCTTAAAGCAGCGGCAAGTCCTGAAAGACCCGCACCAATTATGGCTACTTCGAAGTGATTTTCTTTTGTTTGAATGCTAGGATCTGAATTTAACAATCAAAAACAGAGCTAGTGTTTATGCTGCTGCCCCAGCTTCAAACTTGGGTAAAAGATAATTCCCGCAACTTTCCAAAGATTCAAGTTCTCTATACTCAGCTTCTGGAACATCAATTCCATGCTGCTTACGAAGTTCCATCACGATATCAAGAAAATCCATCGAGTCTAAATCGAGTTGTTCTCGCAAGCGAATCTCTGGCTTAACATCGCTTAAGTCTTCGTCTGGAGCAATCTCTGCAATTATATCGAGTACAATTTTTTTAATTTTATCCTTATTCATTAGTAAAATATTATTCTTACCTATACTACCCAACGAATTTTTTCAAGATAAGAACTGAATTGATTCCGAGCATCCCAAAAGAATTATTGAGAATAATGTTAATTCCGCCTTTTTTCTCTTGAGCTTCATTCATTACAAGACCTGGAAGGGCACAGGATGGATCTAAGTCGTCTAAATTGATCGTGCCATGTGCAGTTCCATCGATAAAGGAAGGGATGTTTCCTGCAAGTTCTAATGCCCCTGCAGCACCCATAGAATGGCCAATGAAACTTTTAGTATTGTTAATTAAAGTTTTCGTCTCCTCATTAAATACACTTCGTAAAGCCTTGCATTCTTGTTCGTCTCCTTGGGGAGTAGAGGTTGCGTGAGAACTTACTAAGTCTACCATAGAAGCATCAATTTCAGCTCGGTCTAGAGCTTGTCTGATACACTGCTCCTGTCTTTCAGGATTAGGCAAAACATAATCAGTACCATCGGAATTAATTCGGTATCCCATAATTTCAGCAATAATATTAGCATCTCTTTTCAGCGCATCATTAAGCCTTTCCAAAACATAAATACATCCACCCTCGCTTACCACAATTCCATTACGACCTCGATCGAAAGGTCGACTTGCTTTTTGAGGGTCATCATGAGCCGCCAATGCTCCCTGACTTTTAAAGCCAGCAAAAATTCCATAAGCCCGAATACTTTCACTTACACCTCCAGCAAGTGCCCAATCGCATTCTCCAAGACTCAACATTTGAACACCTTGTATAATTCCAGCGTTACCTGCCGCACATGCTGCACCTACGGTGTAGTGAGGCCCCGTCAACCCGAGGTTTATAGTAATTTCACCTGCCGGATTATTGGCAACAGTTCGTGGGTTGTGGTGATGACTCCAATACTTTACTTCTTCGCTGTAGTGATCAAAGAGTTGGCAAACTTCTGTTTCGGTTTCAACATTTCCATGCTCGGTAATACCAAGATATACGCCCACCTTACTCGGATCGATTTTTTCTAGAGAAAGACCTGCATTGGCCAATGCTTCATGGGCACAATAGATTCCAATCCCACCTGCTCGGGTGCCTATACGTACTTCTTTTCTTTTTTGGTATTTTGTTCGTTCGAAATCACAAACCCCAGCGGGTTGATCTCCCATATTCCTTACTGGAAAAGTCGTTACACCGCTTTCACCCGCTAAGAGCTTTTTCCGGAAACTTTCCAAGTTATTTCCAAGTGGGCTAGTTAGGCCTATTCCTGTAATTACGATTCTTTCTTGTAGCATGGAGCAAGGGTATTTAGCCGATTATGTAGAATTTAAAGTTATATATCATTAGATTGGCAAAGTTTTCGATTAAATCAATACCTTATGCTATGTGTATCTATGCGCTTTCGCAATGTGGCTCTAGTTATTCCTAACATTGCGGATGCTTTTACCTGATTCCCACCGTTTTCTTTTAACGCTCTTTGAATCATTTCTTTCTCTACAATTTCAAGTAAATTAATATCGGTTGTTTCACGTGCATTGGCGTATGCAATGTCATAAGCTTCATTTGCTGATATTGAACTTGGAGCAGTTAAATCGGAAGGATTTTTTGAGCTTTGGCCAAAGGATGCAACCGGAGCTGTATTAGAATCTTTTAAAGTTTCACCCTTATCTGTTAAAACCGAACTTGAAGGTTGCACCTCTTTTAATGAATGTGAATCATCGGATGGAGGGGTAGGGGAACTCTTTTCAATTTGCTCTAATACTGTATTGGGTAGATCTTTAGTTAAGATGCGTTTTCCTTTTGATATGACAGAGGAAGAATGGAGCACATTTTCCAATTCTCGAACATTTCCAGGCCAATCGTGCTGCGTTAAGAATTGAACGGCTTCTTTAGAAATCTCGGTCGTACCAGTCGATTGATTTTTATTTAAGCGTTGGAGCATGAAATCAATCAATTCAGGTAAATCTTCCATTCTCTCACGTAAGGGTGGAGTTTGAATACGAACCACATTAAGTCGATAGTAGAGATCTTCCCGAAACTCTTTTGATTTAACCATTTCTTCCAAGTTCTTATGAGTTGCTGCGATTAACCGAACATCCACTTTTTTAGTTTTAGTCGCACCCACTCTTTGAATTTCACCCTCTTGGATTGCCCGTAAAATTTTAGTCTGAGTCGGTAAACCCATATCTCCGATTTCGTCTAAAAATAAAGTGCCTTTGTGGCAAAGTTCAAATTGACCTGGTTTGGTATCAGTTGCCCCCGTAAAAGACCCTTTTTCATGACCAAATAATTCACTTTCGATTAAATTTTCAGGAATCGCTGCACAATTGACTGCACGAAAAGTTGCCTTTGAACGATAGCTATGCCGATGAATACAGCGTGCAATTAGTTCTTTTCCTGTTCCACTTTCCCCTGTAACCATGATGGTTGCTTCCGAAGCGGCAACTTGGCCAACTTTTTTAAGTACCTGTTGCATTTTTTCTCCACTACCGACAATTCCTTCTGCATAATCTGATGAATTTAAGAGTTGTTCGTAGGCATCTTCAGGACTGACAGAATCTCTCCCTGCCTTGAGGGCACGAGCCACTAATTCTTTTAGTTTCTCTAGATCAAAGGGCTTTAGCACATAGTCAAATGCTCCGTGCTTCATAGCCTCAATTGCAGTTTGAGTCGTTCCGTAGGCAGTCATCAAAATGACCATCGATTCGGGTGCCGCAGTACGCAAATGTTGCAAAGTCTCAATTCCAGACATTCCATTCATCCTATTATCAAGAAAGATCAGGTTGGCCTTTTCTTTTTTTGCAGTCTCTACACCCTGTTCGCCGGAGTCAGCTGAAATTATTCGATGACCCATTGTGCTCAGAACTCTTTCCAAAGAGTATCTAATCTCGGCATCGTCATCAATTATTAGAATGGAAGCTTGTTTTGAAATCACAATAAAATAAATTTAAAAGGGCTTTTATCATTACTGAATGTTGAAAATGGTAAAGAGCAAAGATTAGATTTTGTGATCACTAAACCTTATTATTGACGATTTTAATTTTTAAGATAAATTAGGAATCACTATTTGCCAGAGTAGCTCAGCAGGTTAGAGCGCCGCACTCATAACGCGGAGGTCGGCGGTTCAAGTCCGCCCTTTGGTACCATTTTTATGGTTTTAATTTACGGTAGTTTATTTTCTGAGTCATCATCTCAGTTTAAACTATTTTCTCCCTCTTACCAATAAGACTGAAAGGAAAGAAACTATTTTCTTTTAAAAAGCCTATTAAATAGACTTCCTTTATCTTGAGAATTATTTTGTTCTTCTTCTCTAACAGAGGGAATTTGGATGAAATTTAATTCTTCAACGCTACCATTCTTGGGCAAAGTTCCATTAATATTATCAGGAACCTCCAAAGGAACTAAAGTTTGATCTGTTGGAGGAATTGTATTCGAAACTGGGTCTAGTTGCTGAACAACTACATTATTATTTGTTTGAGACGTTGGTAAAGGGGTAGGTAGATCAGACGGATTCTTTGGCAAACTATCTTTTGAAATTCCAAGTTCTTCGATTACCTGTTTTTTATTTTGTTCTTTGGTGACTTGTTCGGGAGTTTTTCCAACATATGTCCGGAAAACAAGATCATGTTCTGGGTGTAACCAAAATTTCCCTGATTTGTAGGGGTTACCCTCACCAAATGCGAAAGCACCAAACCACGGTTTATTACCAATAATTTTTTCGCACACAAAGAAATAGGTTTTTCCAATAGTTTGAGGTATTTTACCACGCATTCTAATCGTAATCCAACCTGCATCTCTTTCATTTAAACCCTGTGCTGCATTTTGATTAACGATATCATCACGGGATAAGTCCCATTCGCCAAATTTTGCTCCTGAATCTGGATTTCCCTCGCGAATAAAACCGTGCATTGATTTTCCATAATGGTCAGACGGTTGGAAGTTCGGTTTACCAAATAAAAGAATTTTTGTGAGAATACCATTTTTTTGAGCGGTATAACTGAACCAATTCTTTTTGGGAACAAAGCTGAAACTCGTTTCATGCTGTTCTTTATAAAATTCCTGAGTTTGATCAAGTTCCTCAACATATACATCAGGAAATTCAAGGTCAGATTTTACAATCTGAATTTGTGAGTTTGCTTGAGGAAGTTCAGATTGTTTTGTTGGATTTTCTGTGGAAACAGGTGTTTCCTCTGAACAACCGTTAAGAGCGACAAAAAGGACGAGATAAAAAGTTTGTAAAGAAAGTTTTTTCAAGGCTAGGGCGATTAGGGAATCAATATGCAAACAATAGAATGACATTCATGCAAGCCATTAGTAAAATTTCTCTCGTCTTTCCTCTGAACTTTTACAAGGTGAGTTAAATAATGGAATCCCTCGCTTTTTGGTTACCCTTACTTTTTTTATTTGTATCTGCATTGATGGGGACTGCCCTCAAAAGGCGTTCTCGTGATCATTGTTTGAAAAGGTTTGATGGTGCACTAGTAATTTTATCCGATCCTAATGGAAAATGGCATCACGGAGTTGTTAATATTTTTGCTCAAGGTATCGAACTTATTTTTCCGCAACCAAAAGAAAAAAGTTTTGGTGAAGTTAAATCTTTAATCATTCATCCTAATGAAGTGGATAAAATCCCTTTCCTTATTCGACCTGTACCCGAAGTGGATACACATAAGGGTGTACAGTGGGAAAAAGAATTGACCCGTATTCAAAATCCCTCCTTTAAAGACCGAGTTTATCGGACAATACTGAATTTTTACAATATGCTAAGGGATGCTTTTGGACAAGCGGCTCAAACTATAATTGGGGCAATGAGTAAGGATTCCTCTGTGGGTAAAGTAAAGAATTCAGACAAGCGTATGAACGAGATAGGCAGTGGATTGACAGAGCTTGTCCCGAATGCGTGGGAACCAATCTTAGAGAAATATCGTGGACAGCGTATTATCATTGAAAGAAAAACTGCGGAAGGACTAGTGAATGAAACTGGAGTCTTAGAAGATTATTCATCCAAATATTTATTAATTCGGCAAGTTTCAATACAGGATCAAGATCTTAGGCGTTTAATCGAAGGCGAAAGAAAAAATAAGCGTAACCTCTATGATTTTTTATATTCTCGATCTTCTACTATTATTCGAAATACTTTAAAGAACTAGATATACTACCTTAATTGGAACTCCAACTTGACCTAAAGTATGAATGCGATAGGATGAAATTTGACTTCTGTTTCGTGCGAGAAGTTTACTTGGTTCTTTTCCTTACTCCTACTAACTAGGGAATCTATCGACAGCCGTCTGCAGTCAAGCCGTAAATCGGAAGACTAAGGGCGGCACGAGGATACCCACCTGGACCTACAAAAGGTCATGTTACTGAGTTTACGATGCACGGCGAATACAGAAGTCACCAATTTATTGGATTGTTTGATTGTATTTGACTAGCGTTAAGACTGATTTGAAATAAACACCCCGTTGATCCATTTTGTCCGTTCCATGCAATCGCCTTGCTAGGTTGCCACAATTGTTTTCAAGGCGATATGGGCTATTCCAAAATTATTCAAGTTCGACAAGTTACTGCCGGTCGCACTCAAATTAGACGTTCCATTTGGCACAGTAGAAAGGTTGACGGATTGCGAGAAAGCAGATCCATACAGAGAGTAGAAGATTGAAAATAATCTGCCACCAAAACTAATAGGCTATTATAATATTAAGCAGAATTGAAATAATTTAATATACATTTCTTTTCTCAGTAGAAACCGAGCAAACCAATATCTAATTTTCCGGCTTCGGTTTGTAAGGAAATTCGATCCAAAAGAAGAACTGAATCTTTTTCAACTGCCACATTTCCAATACCCACCTGCTTCATTACTTTAAGGGTTTGCATCCCAAATACGGGCACATCAAATCTTGTGTCCTGTTCAGGTTTACCTAACTTTACGAACAAGCAATTATTTGCACCAAATGAACCGGCTCGCTCTAGCATCGAATTAGTTCCCTCAAAGGCTTCCACGGCGAGTACAGTTCCTTGACTAACGACGACACCTTGACCGACATCGAGTCGGGCATTTTCACGGGCGATCTCGATCCCGTGTAATAAATGTTCGTCTTCGATCTTTTCTTTACTTTTTACCATAATGCCTTCCTCGGCCAGGTCCTGATCCATGAAGACTCGAGCATCAAGCAGATGAACACCCGCTTTCTCAATTTCATCTCCAATCGCACCAAAAATAGTCTCTGCATTTTTTCGATCCAAACCAGCGAGCATACGAATAGCTTTCAGGTCGGGGTGGAGTCCACGAAAGAGTTTGCCAGGAGTAACTTGTCCGGCCATTACCGCATAGCCTGCATTGAATTTCTTTAATTCCTTAAGTAATTTGCCCACCTGTCCGACCTTGACCGCTGATCGTTCATTTGCGGGGAAGGAATTGATGAGATCCTCGGAAGTTTCGCCACCCAATTCAATCAGGCGAATATTTATCCCCGCAGATTTAGCCCTTTGGGCCAAGAGAATAGGATAGGTTCCTTTTCCAGCAATGAGAACGAGGGTGCGACTGGCATCAAAGTGGTCGGGTAGGAATCTGCTCATAGTATATCTTTTGCGATTTGGTTTTTACTTCACTCTCGCATGGACCAATTTTCCCAGTAATAAACTATATAACAATAATAGTGTCCTTTGGGCATTCATCCTTTTTCCACGATTAGCCTTTTACGGCAATATTTACGAGTTTACCTGGAACATAAATCTCCTTTACGATTTCTTTGCCAATAGTGAAGGCAATCACTTTTTCATGTTCTTTTGCAGTGGCAATAATTTCATCTTTCGATGCTTCTTTAGAAAATTTGGCTTCTCCCCGAAGTTTACCATTCACTTGGAAAACAATGGTAATTTGATCGCTGACTAAAAGTTCTTTTCGAGCTTGTGGCCAGGGTTCATTTACAATCGAGAGGTTTCCTCCTAATTTTTCCCATAATTCTTCGGATAAGTGAGGGGCAAGTGGGGCAAGAAGTTGCAATAAGTTTTTGATGGTTTTTATCGAAAAGCTTTCCATCTTTTGGAGATGATTTACGAGGATCATCATTTGTGAAATTGCAACATTGAAACGAAGACCTTCTATGGATTCAGTTACTTTGAGAATCGTCTCATGTAAAAGCCGAAGGGTTTCTGGGTTACTTTCCTCCCCCGTTAGATGTTTTTCAGAAGAATTTGCTTCTCGAAAAACTTTTTTCAAAAATCGATGAACGCCTTCGATTCCTTTCTCACTCCATGGTTTTACTGCTTCCAATGGACCGAGGAACATTTCGAAGAGGCGGAGTGAGTCGGCCCCGTACGCATCAATCACCACATCCGGACTTACTACATTACCGACACTTTTGGACATTTTATTTCCATCTTCGCCTAGGATTAATCCTTGGTGAAAGAGTTTTTTATAAGGCTCGGGCTGCGCGAGTACCCCTTCGTCATGAAGGAATCGATGCCAAAATCGGGCATAGAGTAAATGTAGAACAGCATGTTCGGCTCCACCGATGTAAAAGTCGGGGCCTCCCCAGTATGCTTCCTTTTCCGGATCGACCAGATTTTCAGTATTATTGGGATCGAGGTAGCGTAAATGGTACCAACAAGATCCGGCCCATTGTGGCATGGTATTTGTCTCGCGAGTTGCAGATACCCAATTTTCGCCCTCCGGTTTCGATTCAGCTTGGGAGATCGAAAGACCGGTAGACAGATCGTACCAAATATTGAGCCATTCTGGAATTGTAGCCAGTGGACTTTCCCCAGTTCCTGAAGGTTGGTATTTTTCCACCTCGGGTAATTTTAAGGGCAGTTCAGAAGCAGGAATGGGCAGAGCGTATAATGTTACCCCATCCTTATCTGAAGTCACGGGTTCATTGGGTAAAAGGTCACGAATAATCCCTTCAGTTACCTTAGCCTTTTCAAAATCCTTAAGTGATACCCAAACTAAGGGGATGGGTTCACCCCAGTAGCGTTGGCGCGAAAAAATCCAATCGCGTAATTTATAATTCACCGCGCCTTTCCCAATCTCTTTTGATTCGAGATCGGTGATAATTTTGGCTTTGCATTCATAGGCCTCCAATCCGTCGTACTCCGCGGAATTAACCATTATTCCTTGCCCGGAGTAGGGTAGTTTCGATTTTTCTTCATCTCCGTCTAAACGAGCGATTACTCGCTTGATTGGAATCCCGAATTTTTCTGCAAATTCAAAGTCTCTTTCATCATGGGCTGGTACTGCCATGATTGCACCAGTCCCGTAAGTAATTAGGACATAATCTGCGACCCAAACAGGAACTTTTTCTCCACTCACTGGATTGAGGCAATAACTCCCCGTGAACACACCTGATTTATCTTTGGCAAGATCAGTCCGGTCGAGGTCACTTTTTTTGGCAGCCGCTTCAATGTAAGCTTTTACTTCATTCTCATTTTCTGGAATTACCAGTTTTTCAAGAAGCGTGTGCTCGGGAGCAACCACCATGTAAGTCGCTCCGTAGAGAGTGTCGGGTCGGGTCGTGTAGACCTCGAGCTTCTCTTCCATTCCCTCGATTGTAAATTTGACTTCTGCCCCTTCTGATCGCCCGATCCAAGCTTTTTGTTGGCGTTTGGTCGAACTCGGCCAATCAAGATCATCAAGGCCGGCAATCAGTTTTTCTGCATAAGCGGTAATACGCAGAACAACCTGCCTAAGATTACGTCGTTCAACAGGATGTCCGCCGACTTCGGATTTTCCATCCACCACTTCCTCGTTGGCGAGAACGGCAAGTAAATTGGGGCACCACCAAACGGGTTTTTCAGCTACATAGGCAAGCCCGCGTTGGAAGAGTTTAAGGAAAATCCATTGAGTCCATTTATAGTAGTTTGGGTCGGTGGTATTAATCTCCCGGTCCCAATCAATCGCAAACCCAATACTCTTAATTTGCCTTCTAAAATTGTTTACATTTACCTGAGTGGTAATCGACGGATGGGTGCCAGTTTTAATTGCGTATTGTTCGGCAGGTAGTCCGAATGCATCCCAGCCCATTGGATGAAGAACATTGAATCCACAGGCTTTTTTATAGCGGGCGAGAATGTCCGAGGCGACATAGCCCTCCGGATGCCCAATATGTAAACCCGCTCCTGAAGGATAGGGGAACATATCCAAAGCATAAAACTTTTCTTTTTCTGAGTTGTCTTCTGCACGAAAAGTTTTTTCTTCTTCCCAGAAATCTTGCCATTTTTTCTCGATAGCGAGAAAGTCGTATTGTTTTTCTTCTTCAGCCATTTTATTTAAGTAGATTTATGATGAAGGGTTTGCTTGGTTTTGGCAAAAGCAAAGCAATTTCAAATTATTACCTATTTAGAAAAATCAGTAATTTTTACTAAATTTAATTTCACTTGGAAATTAAAACTGCGATTTGAGTACTCCCTTTATAAACTCGGTTTCGAATCCTTTTCCTCAAGTAATTTCTTAATTATTTCAATCTCTCCAGAAAGTTTTTCCATTTGTAGATGTAAATCATAAATTCCATCTCGTAAAGGTTCCGGATTTATTTTTCTACGCAGTAATTCTTGTTTGATTTTCATTTCCGCATTTGAGTCGTCCATACTGTTCATAATTACACCGATTACTAAGTTGAGAACAATCATAGTCCCAATGAGAACAAAACTAACAAAAAATAAAGAAGCTCCAAGAGGGGAGGCCGATGATTTTGGATTCCATAGGGTTAGATCTTTTGAAGTATATCCGTAATTATCCGAGCCATACATATTTATATACATCACATCTGTCCAATCTTCCAATGTGACAACTCGAAAGAGAGATAGAATTGAAGTTTGAAGATTTCGAAAGTGAATGGGGTCATTTTCAGAATAGAGAAAAACTGCCATCGTTCCATAGATATAAAAAAGAAGGAAGAGCAGTATACTGACATAAAACATTGAAGGCAGACTTTTTAGTAAACAACTAACGAGGAGTTGAAGTTTCGGAATTGCCGATACTAATCGCAGGACACGTAGAATTCGGGCTAAGCGAAGAACGGGAAGGAAATCACCACCTACATGAATAATTGGTTCGAGTAAGCAAGCCACGACAATAGCGAAATCAAAGACATTCCATGGATTCTTAAAATATTCAAAAGGACGATTTCCTTTTGCGAGAATTTTAATTACCGCCTCAATCACAAAAATGCCTAAAATAACGGCATCTAAAATATCAAGGAGTACCACATTTTCCGCCGCAAAATCTTTAAAGGTCTGCACCCCCACTACAATGCCTGCCAGCAGAATGGTGAAAATGATAAGTCTTTGAAAAAATTTACTATCTACAATCGATTTAAAGACCGAACTCATTACAAAAAAAAATTATCAGAAGGTGCCAATTAAAAGCTAAGATGGAATCAATAAAATAAAGTGGATTAACTGTAAAATAGCTACGAATTCATTTGGGTAATATCGTAATTGAAATTGCCCTAAGAATTTTAAAGCCTGCACGATCAATTACAGTCTATTAATGCCGATTTCTTGAACGATTTCTTGGACTACTCTTAGATGGCGATGAGTTATTTGAATTGGGCTTTCTTGAAAATCTTCTTTGCGGTGGCCTTCTTCTATTCGAAGATTCTTCATCGCTACTCTCCACTTTCGGTAGCTCGGGAGTCTCTTTTTCAGGAATTGGTTTACGCAGTAATCTTTCGATACTTTTCAACTGGTCGATCTCGGCTTTTCCACAGAATGAATAGGCTTCTCCCTCTGCTCCGGCTCGGGCGGTTCGTCCAATCCTATGGATATAGGTTTCTGCCTCTACTGGTAAGTCGAAGTTAATGACATGGGATACATTATTAATATCCAATCCCCGGGCTGCGACATCAGTTGCGATTAGAGCTCGGGACGATCCACTTTTAAATTCTTGAAGTGCCTTAGTTCGAGCTGCTTGGCTTTTATTACCATGAATAGCAGCACAGGAAACATCTTCACCTTGAAGTTTTTTGGCCACTCGATTTGCCATATGTTTCATTTGAGTAAACACGACTACTTTTTTTAAATCCTCGTTTTCAAAAAGTTTAACAAGAAGATTAATTTTGTTATTTTTAGGAACGCGAAAAAGGGATTGCTTAATCCTGTCAATGGTGGGTTCTTTGGGTGCAATTGAAACCCGGACTGGGTCTTTTCGTACCATAGAAAGAGCTAGTTTTTCCATGGCAGGTGGCATAGTTGCAGAGAAAAAGAGTGTTTGGCGATCTTTTGGCACCACTTGTAAAATTCTTCGAATTGCGTGAATAAAACCCATATCTAGCATACGGTCTACCTCATCGAGGATAAAACAGGAAATCTCTTCAAGATGTACATATCCTTGATCCATTAAATCAATTAACCTGCCCGGAGTGGCTACTAAAATATTTACACCTCGACGCAAGGCATTGACTTGTGGTTTTTGTCCAACCCCTCCAAATATGACGGTGTGACGGAATGGGAGGTTTTTCCCATATTTCTGGATACTTTCTGCAATTTGAGAAGCGAGTTCACGAGTGGGTGCGAGTATTAAAACCTTAGGGTTACGAGTTTTAAATTCTCGATCATTAGCTTGCATCCGCTCTAATAATGGAAGCGAGAACGCCGCCGTTTTCCCAGTACCTGTCTGGGCAGTGCCAATAACATCTTTTCCTTCAGATATTGGACGCATACATTGCTCTTGGATTGGAGTTGGTGTGGTATAGGATTGTTCGATTAGTGCACTTTTAATTTCTGCGCAGTATTCTTGGAATACACCATTTAATTGTTCCACTTTTTCAGGAACAAAGTTTTGTTCGTTATTATTTTTCATATGTTGATCCGGAAAGTTTATAAAAACCTTCGCACGCCGGATACGAACAAAAGGAAAATGTTATTATGCAATCGACCGAATATAGAAACATCCAATTTTATCAAAAACTGAAACGGACGGAAACTAAACCTAGATCACAACAACAATACAATAAAATAGAATTTATCCTCTTTAAGCAATAGCTAAAGGGGTCTAAAACAATTTAAGAAAGTTTATCCGATTAAAGTTGGAAGTTGTGCATATAATTTTGAGCAACCATATTCAATGGAAGAAACGATTTCATCGTAATGGTCATCAACATCTTCTTCTTCACCTCTTTCATAGGGATCTTTCACATAGGGATCGCTTCCTGGAGCAAAGAAACCACCTAAGGGGCATGACAGTCCACGGGTGAACGATTTATGTATTCGAACAAATCCTTCACTTTCATGGTCGAGGGTTACGATAATATCTGCACTTGCAAGATCGGGAATCGTTGCAAAGCGTGAAAAACCTTGCAGGAAATAGCCCAGTTTGTTGGAGAATTTACTCATTCTCGCATCAATTGGACATTGATCGTAAGCTTGTGTCACACCACGAGATGAGGTACGCACTCGACCAAATAGTTGGGATCCTTCAAGGAGCGTCCGCATCATTTCTTTAGCAAGGGGGGAACGAGACATACCTCTTTTACTCAGGAATAATATTTGGGTAAGACCATTTTCCGTGTAGGAATAATGATCCGAATTACCGGAGGGTATATTAGTGTTGTTTGCACCCTTAGAACTGGAGTCGTCCTTCTCGTTATTAGTAAATTTTTTACCTAATTTCCAAGGTTTATTTGTGTTGTTCATTATTTGTCTTTCCGCCAGGTTTAACAATTAGTAATTTAGGAGTTATATTATAATAGAGAAAACTATCAAATTTGAGACAGATTTGTGTCTACAAGGTTAGGAGTTGTAGCAATATGTTTAAGTCTATCATATCATTTGCACAACTCATGCCAAGTATAGATTTAAAAATTTTTTGCTTAAAAATACACCGTTAAATTTTCAAATAATTTCCCTAAAGCCATGATTATCAATATTTTATTTTAACAAATTATTGATTTAAATTTGTGACTTGAACAGAAATTCAATTGAGTTGAACTATTGGGTAAGTCCCAAAACTAAGATCAAACCCAGATCGTTAATCTAAACTACATTGAAAAGCTATCATGCGATGGTTTGGACTATTTAACTTTTTTGTCTTTAAGTTGTGAAGTGATCGGCCCCACAATTTCGACAAAGTTTCCATCGGGATCCTTAAGCATTAACAAGCAAATATCTTGTGGTAATCCATCTGGGAGGACTTGGGGGCTTTTGGCAAATGCTTGATAACCATGTTTTTTTGCTTGGGACATAACTTTTTCCACATTATTCACAAATACGGTTAAATAAGAAATTCCCGCAATCGAGTGAATGAATGGTTGTTTGACTACTCGTGTAGGTTTTTTTCCCAGAACCTGCATTAATTTAAGTTTAGTGGCAGTTTTTTCATCGCCTAGGCGTAAAACATGAATGTTTAATTCTGCTCCATCTGTTAAACCGACCAGTTTTGGGAATTCTCCTGATACTTTAAACCCCTCTTTTTCTTCGAAACCAACAACCTCTTTATAAAATTTAAGAGATTTCTTTACATCTTTTACTACTAAACCAATATCGATCGTTTGATTGGCAAAATTTGATTCATTTGCTCCATACACTAGGTTTCCAAATAACAGAACGAAAGCAAATACAGGAGTTTTCATAAGAATGATGATACAGATTTAAATTTTAAAAATAGAAGTAGACCCATATTTATTATCTATACTAGATAACCTCGCAAGTGGATAAAATTAAATACCTTAAGATTTATTTTCTCACTTGATTAAAGCGATTCGAAATGTAAATCATAAATTTATGAACAAAATAATAATTTTGGGTTTATATTTGCTTCTCCTAAATGGGCTAAGTCTTAATGCAGATCAAAATCGACCCAATGTCATTATCATTTTTGCGGATGATCAAGGATATGGGGATTTGAGTTGTTTTGGTTCAACAAAAATTAAGACACCCAATATTGACAGAATTGCTAAAGAAGGGAGGAAATTTACTAGTTTCATGGTTGCATCTCCAGTCTGTACTCCATCTCGTGCTGCCTTATTGACTGGTTGCTACCCCAA
This sequence comes from uncultured Puniceicoccaceae bacterium, assembly GCA_964383925.1. Taxonomy (GTDB): domain Bacteria; phylum Verrucomicrobiota; class Verrucomicrobiia; order Opitutales; family Seribacteraceae; genus Seribacter. The sequence goes on along the minus strand of CAYLIJ010000025.1, from coordinate 12,680 downwards.
AAGAGTGGGAATGCATCAACATGTTTTATTCCCAAGTTCAACCAAAGGATTAAATCCATCAGAATATACATTGGCAGACCATTTTAAATCACTTGATTATGCCACTGCCTGCTTTGGTAAATGGCACCTTGGTCATCATAAAGAGGTACTTCCCACATCAAATGGCTTCGATACCTATTTCGGCATACCTTATTCGAATGATATGAACCACCCGGACAATAAAGGTAAACCTAAAATGGGGGCAGATGGGATGGATATTCTTTGGAATGATCCAGAATCTACCCTTACCAAGTGGAATACTCCATTGTTTGAAGATGAAAAGATTGTGGAATTACCAGTTGATCAACGAACCATTACTAGGCGTTGCACTCAAAAATCGATTGATTTTATAAAAGCAAACAAGGACACTCCTTTCTTTATTTATTTGCCTCATTCCATGCCGCACATCCCGCTTTATGTTCCCGATGAGATTCGCGATCCCAATCCTAAAAATGCTTACACCAACACAATTGAGCATATCGATTCCGAGGTGGGACGCTTACTTAAGACCCTCGATGATCTTAATCTTAGCGGCAAGACTTATGTGATTTATACAACTGATAACGGACCTTGGTTATCCTTTCGTCATCACGGTGGTTCAGCCGGTCTCTTAAGAGATGGAAAAGGCACTACATTTGAAGGAGGTCAACGGGTTCCATGTGTAATGCGTGGTCCAGGTATTCCTGCGGGGACAATATGTGATGACCTAATGGGAACAATTGACCTTTTGCCCACCTTTGCTTCGATCACAGGAAAGCCACTATTGAAGGGAAGAAAGATTGATGGCGTCGATGCAAGCGGATTACTTACCGGCAAGGGTAAGTCGATTAGGGAAGAATTTATTCATTACACATCACGAGGCGAGGTGGAAGGGCTTCGCCAAGGAAAATGGAAAATACTGATCAAGAAAAAACGTGGAAGGCCGCAAGGTCAAAAAGACATATACCTTTTTGACCTTGGACAAGATCTAAGAGAACTAAATAACTTAGCTTTGAAGAAACCTAAAATTGTGTCGAAGATGAAAGCACGAATGATAGAGCTCGATACTGAGATTACAAAAAATGCCCGTTCACCTTGGATAAAGCAATAACACAAGGAATTCAGTTTCCCATTGGTTGGAATATTATGAAAGTATTGTGATTGATTTTCTGACCGCAGCCACAAATCGTTCTGCATCTTCCATAGAATTATAAAAAGCAAAAGAAGCTCGTGCGGTAGCCTTCACACCAAGGACTTCCATTAATGGCTGACAGCAATGATGACCTGTTCGAATAGCAACGCCCTCTCCATCTAAAAGAGTAGCAAGATCATGGGGATGTATGCCCTCAATTGAAAATGAAATTACGGATGCTTTATTGTCGGTCGTTCCGTGAATTTTGAGTCCAGGAATAGAAAGGAGTTCAGACTGGGTAAATTGAAGTAGATCATTTTCATGTTGAGCGAGCTCATTCATATCTTGTTGAGCAAGATAATCTATAGCCGCGGCAAGGCCAATAGCACCGGCAACATTGGGGGTACCTGCTTCAAATCTTTGAGGAGAAGGTGCGTAGGTAGTTCCAGTAAAGCTTACCTCATCAATCATATCACCCCCGCCTTGGTAGGGGGGGAGAGTTTCAAGAATTTCTTTTTTACCATACAATACGCCTATTCCCATCGGACCAAAAACCTTATGTCCAGAAAAAGTAAAGAAGTCACAATTCATCTCTTTCAAATTGAGCTTTGCATGGGGTACACTCTGTGCTCCATCTACGACAACATGGACATTTTGAGAATGTGCTTCTTCGATTATTTGTTCAACCGGGTTAATGGTGCCAAGGGAATTAGAAATATGGCAAAGTGATAATAATTTTGTTTTTTCCTGTGCGAGCAGATTACTAAGTTGTGCCAAATCAAGGGAACCATCTTCCAATATCGGAACTACTTGAATTTCGATATTTTTTTGTTCTGCAATCATTTGCCAAGGGACAATATTGGCATGATGTTCCATTTGGGTCAGAATAATGCTATCTCCCGATTTAAGATAGGCTTTCGAAAAAGAGTGGGCTACCAAGTTAAGTGCTTCTGTTGCACCGCGCACAAAAATAATTTCTTCGATACTTACATTGAACCAGTCCGCAATAGTTTTTCGAGCATCATGGTAATTCATTTCTGCTTCTTCAGCCAATTCATATATGCCTCGATGAACATTGGAATTTTGTTCTCTGTAATATTTGGCAAGTACTTCGACAACACAATTAGGTTTTTGTGAAGAAGCGGCATTATCTAAATACGCGAGAGGTTTACCACGATTTAACTTTTTTAGAATAGGGAAGTCATCCCTAATTTTTTTAATAGTATTTGTCATGATTTAGAGTCCCAAATTTTCGGTAACAAATAAAGAGCATCAATTATGATGCAAAGTTCTCAGGCACGAAAGAAAAAGAGATTGGAAAGAAGAATTCAGTAATTAATGACTATTTGAGAATGAGCTTATCCGCAACTTCAGAAGAAAGAATTCTTCACTAGGAAGGTAAAAATTGCCAAGTACTGAGATATCTTTCTGCGCGAGATTTTTGAAATGAAATTCTTGTTTTTGTGTATACCCCATGAGGTTTTTTAAACAAGAAGTAATGTTCCCAATTCTCTTTATCCGGATTAACCATGAAAATTTCTTCTGGATTTTCATCTGGGTGAATACGTGACATTAAGAAATCGGGATTTAATAAATCATACTTATCATATCCCGTTATTGCGGTTGCGTTGTCAGAAAAATGAGAAAGAAAAAGGAAGTCATTATTTTTATCTGCTTCAAGTAAAATTATTTTTAATGCGTATAAAATATCAGCATTTTTGGCTAGTTGAGAACCCAACTTTAAGAAAATTTGTTCAACCGATTCTTCTTCAATGGGTTTCATATAGGAGTTTTCAAGACCGTCCAGATACTTCTTGATAGCAAATCGCATAATTTGTGAAACTGATCGGTTTTGCCGAAAGGATTGCTTAGTGAGTACCTCTTTTTCTAATTCATTGAGGGAAACCGATACTTGTATTCTCTTTTTCACTTTTTGAGACATTAATAAAATAAAATTTATTAAAAATTTAACTTATCCCGATTTGAATAGCTAGCTTAAAGCTAACAAAATAAAAGAGTTAGTGTAATATTTTAGCGTCGGGAAGGGCTTTTCTTAAGCGTGCTATACCTTGAGCACTTACCTTTGAGTTCCAAAGGTAAACTTCTTCTAAAGTTTTTAATGAAGAAATAGATTCTATGCTTTGATCAGTAACCTTTGAACTGACCAAATTAAGGTAGGTAAGGTAGGGTAATTTAGTTAGATTTTCAATCCCACGATCAGTAACCGATGTGTTCTTTAAACTAAGCCACGTCAAATTGTTGAATTTTTTTACTTCTCCTAATACACCATCTGTGACAGAGGTGCGTGACAAGTCTAAATGCGAAACATTATTTTTGATCCCAGATAGGGCACCGATCGCATCATCCTTTATCGAATTAGGACCGGAAGAAAACTCAGCCCGAACCATTGAATGTCTAGTTGAAAGCAATGTGACTAATGCACCCGACTTTTGAGCCGCTTCCATTTGGGGTCTCGAGGGTGGTTTAAGTCGCTTGGCTAATTGATCGACTAAAGACAATTCCTTTACGGCATCTTTAGGGTTAACAGAAACAACCTCTTCGGGCTTGGTAAAAGTATCACTGGGATTTTCTTTAGCACCTTCCTTGATCCATTGTATAAGCATATCAATTTCTTCCTGAGCCAATGGTTCTCCTTTAGGCGGCATAATTTCAGGGTCGTCGTCGTCCAATGTGACTACTCCAATTAGAGTACTACCATCTGGGTCACCTTTTTCAATAATCGCTCCATCTAAGTTTCCTTTAATAATCCATTCATAAGTATCTAAACGAAGTCCCGCTTTCGGATGTATAGTTCGACCATTTTTTACATAAGGCTCACTATGGCAATCTAAGCACCTTTCTTCGATTAAGGGAAATACATGATCGTTAAAACTGACCCCCTGACTCATATCGGATGAAGCCACTTCACCTTCACCAGCAACAGAAGGCTTTGCTCCATCTTCTATCCATCGTTTAATCACCTCGATTTGTTCGGGTGTTAAAGGACCACCCTTTGGGGGCATAAACATATCATCTTCTTGATCCAAGGTAATTACCTCGTAAAGATAACTATTTTCTAAACTTCCAGCCTCAACTACGGTGTCGTCTAGGTTTCCTTTCATTACCCATTCATAGGTGTCAAGTCGGAGACCTGCTTTGGGGTGAATGGTTCTACCATTTTTGTCATAAGGTGCATTGTGGCAACTTAAGCATCGCTCTTCTAAAATAGGAAGGACATGACTTTGAAAATCAACAGCTTCATCTGGACCTGGCAAAGACACAACTTTAGTGGTCTCGAGTGCCATGGAGGGATCTTGTCCAAGGTTTACGGGTTTATAGGCAAAAAAAGAACCTTTTCTAAAACTCGATTTCGGTTTAGATGGTGGTCTTGAAATAATTTCTTCTCCATCAGACGATGAGGCAACTGATGGATTATCAGTTGGAGGAGAGGTAGGTTTAAGTTTACGAGGGTCACCTTTTGGCACTTTTCCCTCTCGGGCAACTTGGATAAGGTACTTTTGGTCGTCTGGAGATAACTGCTTAAAGGGGACTGGGTAAAGCTTATTATCCTTTCCTTGAATATAGAAAGTTTGACCTTCATAACTAAGCACACGCCCAGTAAATGCTTGGCCTGAAGAAGCGGTAAAGGTACGGAAAGGTTCTTGACCCCAACTAGTTAGCAGGAAGCCAAAAATAAATGAAAGAATTCCGACCCAGCGCCCCGCCATTATAATGAGGGCGAGTTACGCCAAGACATCGAACAAAGGGTTTCCATCATGGGCAACTGTGAAAGGCCTACCGGATGGTGAATACTGAACATCATTAAGCGGGAGTCCCATAGCGTGAGCGATTGTGGCGTTTAAAGAAGCTGGATCGACAAATTTACCTTCCTCTGGGTTTCTTCCCACTTTATCCATTTTACCGTAAACTGTTCCACCTTTTATTCCACCGCCAGCAAGGAAAGCAGTGAAGCCATAAGGCCAGTGGTCGCGACCATCACGTTCATTAATCTTAGGCGTACGACCAAATTCGGATGTTAGAACAACCATAGTTTCTTTGAGCAATCCCCGCATTTCAAGGTCGAGTAAAAGTGCACTTAATGCCTTGTCCATATCAGCACAATTGTTAGCTACTGATTCAAAATTATTATCATGGGTATCCCAACCTCCGCGACTGACTTCCACATAACGCACCTGATTTTCAATCAATCGACGAGCCAAGAGGCAACCCTGTCCAAAATTGCTTGTACCATAAAGTTCGTGCATTTGCTCAGGTTCAAGAGTAATATCGAAAGCCTTAAGGTCTTCACTGCGCATTAGTTTTATCGCGTCTTTGTATAAATCAGAATAAGCTCGGACTTGCTTTTGGTCGTACTTTTCAGAGTAGGATTGATTCATCTTTTGTGCCATTGCTAAACGACCACCAAAACGACTTTGATCAATATAATCTGCTAATTTACTATTAGCTAAGCCAGCAGCTGGATTGCCAATAGGGAGAGGGCCAAATTTAGACTCAAGAAAACCGGCTCCTGCAGGATTGGAACCAATTTGTACATTTGTGGGAATGGTCTTGTTTATACCTCCCGAAAGTTTTGAAACCCAGCTACCAAATGTGGGATGGGCAATAGTTCCACGTTTGAGGTAACTCGTATGCATCAAATAACTGGCTTGTTCATGGGCACCCTGACTTGTTGACATGGTGCGAATGATTGCCGCATTGTGCATGTGTTGTGCGGTTAAGGGAAGATTTTCAGATAGGATAACTCCGTCTGCTGAGGTCTGTATTGACTTGGTTGGGCCCTGAATATCTGGTGCGTCTGGATTTGTTCCAAAAGTATCGAGGTGAGACATGGCGCCAGTCATGTTAAGATAAATGACATAACGAGCAGCTGCAGGTCGAGAACCGGGGGTAAGGGCTTTTACATTGTTGTGGATGTAGGATCCAGCCATTGGAAGGAGTCCTACTCCCAGGCAAGCCTTGGCAGCTGATGCTACAAATTCTCTTCTGCTTAACTCGTCTAATTTCTTGATATCTGTCTTCATGATAATTTCCCCATTATATGTGATTAATCGTTATTGAACAAACATGAATTCATGGCTGTTTAAAAGTGTCCAAACTATATCCTTATGGTAATCCTCAGTATTTAGCTGTTTAACCATATCCTTAAAATCTCTCAATTCGCTAGTATTCGCCTTTCGTTGAAGAATGGAAAGAAAAGATAAATGGATCTTATCTTCCATAGTGGAAGCATCTGCAATTTTATTTAAAGTAACTGACTTTTTATTGTTAACTATATTCTTCTCAACATAACCGTTGATTAATGCAAGTACTTGATTAACGGCAGCTTCCTTGTGAGAGATTTGGATTTGGTCACGAGGAGACCCGCCAAATTGTAAAATCATATGACCGCGAGGTGCTGGGTCACCGACTTCAGAGGCCCTGAGAGAATTTGCGTCACGGGTTGGAGTACCCTTCCTTTTATAAGAATCGCTACCACCAGAACCTTGTTCTGCCGTTGCGTTCATCATCATATTTCCTGGATTACTAGCCATTGTGGGTAGTGAAGCGGTAAATTTGTTCTTACATCCATTACAGCAGAACGCGACTGTTTCGCCCTTTTCATTTTTGGCAGTAATTGAAGAATCCGCATCTCGGTTGGGTTTGATTGGGCACATTAAATTAAGAGGGGCAGATTTTTTGGAAGCCATTTGCATTGAAACAGCTCCTTTAGGCATTGATGCTATAAATTTATTTTTGCATCCGTTACAACAAAAAGCGACTGTTTCGCCCTTTTCATTTTTGGCTGTGATCGAAGGATCCGCATCTCGGTTTGTTTTAATAGGGCACTTCTCGTTTATAGGTGCCGAATTTTTTCCCGCCATTGCCATGTCCATCATAGGAGCGCCAAGTTGGAGCTTGGACATTACTTCTTCAAAAATATCATCTGCAGTCATCGCGGTGTATCGAACATATTTATCAAACCCATCCTCGGGAGCTCGATTACTAATTCGGGTATCTAGATCAGGAAAATTTAAACTGACTAAAGAATCCCAGATTTGTTCTCCACTCATCCTTTCCATGACTGGTCCCTGATAAAAATAAGGAGCAGCACCACGTGTTGGGTAGTCTGGATTAGGACCTGAGATAACCCATTTAACCTCAATGGGTAAAGATTCATCTTTAGTGTCACGGGCAGCGATATCCCTAGCTGGGGCTTCCCGTTGAAAAGCTCTTGTGTTGTAAATGATACGAAGGAATTCCTTCATGTCATAGTCCAAGGCAACCATCAATTTTTCCAGATGGAGCATCATTTTGGGATGAGTGGGTAGGGTGTCATCGTACATGTTGTCTACTGGTTCGATTAATCCGTATCCAAAGGCAGTTTTCCAAAGACGATTTGCAATAACAGTTGTAAATCGTGGGTTATTTGAAGATGCGAGCCAACTGGCATAAGAGGAACGAGAGCCTTTTTCCTCTAGACTTTCGTCTAATTCCACCACTAGACCAAAAATGGTCTTAGCTTCTAGTTTTTCCCCGGGTTTTGCATTGTCGTACTGGTAGTCATTGGGTAATGATATTGAACCTTTTCCTAAATCATCTAATCCTGGAGAAAGTATGTCTTGTACTGGCAAGAAAGCCCGGCGGATTTTATTTCTTTCTTCTGGACTCTTATTTTGAGCAGAACGGACTAATTTAGATAATTTTCCAAGCTCATCATTTTTCCTCTGCATTCTTGCTGCACCGTTTGTGAAGGCAGCCATTTCATAAAATTGTTTTTGAGTCCATCGATCAAAGGGATGATCATGACATTGTGCACATTCAAGACTCGTTCCTAAGAAAACCCGAACCGTATTAGACATATTGTCCAATCCCATCCCTTCGTCGCGGTAGAAGTAGCCAACTGCACCATTTCCTCTGACCCACATCGGACCTGTAGAAGAAAGCATTTCTTCTACCCAATGATCATAAGGTATATTGGCAGCAATAGAGTCTTTGATGTATCTTACGAAAGGGTACCCATCAGAACCTCGATTGCTCACACGGGTTTTCGCACGTAGTATATCAGCCCAATAAATATACCAATTTTTATCATAGCCATCAGAGGCAAGTAATTTATCAATCAATTGTCCCCTTGCTTTACGATCTCTCTGAGCGAGAAACTCTTGGGTTTCATCGAGTGTAGGAATACGACCAATGATCTTTAGGTAGGCACGGCGTAAAAAGGTTTCGTTGGAAATTTCTTTATTGGGTCGTTGGTTATAGGAACGCAATTTAGATTCTATGATTTGATCTATAAATTGAGCATTGGTGGCTAAGTCCCTCTCTGACAGTGGCTTGCTAAAGGTAGGCAATGCGTCGTGATTGGGCGGGAAATTATTTTTAACGAAAGCTTGGTCATCTTCCGTGAAAATATCTAAGCTAATCCGAAAAAGTTGCATATCTTTGGATCGCTTAAGAAGAACATCTCCATCTTCGTAGTATTTAATAATAGTCCCATTTATTTTGGGTCCTTTCTTAGAATGAAAATCACGATCCTCTGCCTGTAGAATCAATCCTAAGGCAGAAAAATAAATAAAAGAGATAAAATATGCAAATTTCATGATAGTTATAATTTGTAGGCTACACTTAGGTACTGCAAGGAAAAATTGATGGATTATAAATAATAAGTTGTTCGTGTTTTAATATCGATTAATGTTCAAATTATATGAGTATGTCATGTTTATTAAAAAATCAGTTGTAATAATAGACATCCTACAAATAATCTGCAGATCAACCTGGAATTTGGACAATTAAAAGAAAAAAGTTTATTAATAGAATATTTTGTATCATCGGTGTAATTATTGTCATTTTCTCAAATTTAAAGTATCGGCTGAAACGGCTATTTCGTAACTTTACTACAACGCGTATCAAGTCGATTGCTTACACTGTTCATATGCACAATAAAGAGCAATATGACCAACGGGGATGGTCACCAGTAAACCAACTCCAAAGCAAATTGCTCCAAGAATTTGAAGTAAGCCAATTACCATAAAAAGGACCATTAATTTGATCCAGTTTCCTTTTGCAATCAATCTTGATTCTTTCATGGCATCAGTAAATGACAAATCAGGTCGGTCTGCTAGTACGCAGGGAGAAAAAGCCCACCACATAGAAAAAATGAAACCGGGCAAAATGAGGAGAACAAACCCAAAACCAATTATAACTCCTAATACAATTGGACCAAATATTTTTTCGACCGCTTTTGAAAAATCAAAAAGTTCACCAAGCTCCATTTTCTTTCCTGTTTCTCGAAAGTTTTTGACGCAAATAAATAAATTGACTCCCAAGAGTGGTGCCACAAAAAAACCAATTCCAGTTGAACTTAATACACTTGTGATTATGAGCCATGCAATCGAACCGAATGCATTTGCCTTAAAAAAAGTGAAAGCCTCTCCAATCGCTCCACTGATTGAAAAGGTCCCGTTTCCGCTAACCTGATTTTGAACTGATTGATGGTCTACAACCATTTGAGGTTGAACCGTAGTTTGAGTAGATTTACCTCCAATTCCAAGTAAAGAAAAAGTAGAGGATGACAGGGGTTCCCAACCGGTCATACCCTCCATCCATGCTTGCGTTTCCATAGAAACTTTACTGCTTGAAAGCATTTGATTGACCTGATCAATCTCATATGGACCTACTTGTTCTTGATTAATATTTAAAAACAATACCATTCAATAAAATGGTGGTTGTACCCGATTATTAGTCAAGGGATTTTCGCTTTTTACAATTAATAATTTTGGGATTTTTAAACAAAATACGCTTTTAATTTTTTAATATTAAAGCAAAAATCTCCTATCTTATTGCTTGGCACTTTTCCTTTTTTTTACGCCTTAAATATTTTATCCTTCAGTGAAGTAACCATCGTCACGAGTTTGTTGCCATTCCATTTGATGGGGATCTTTTGCCTGAAATTCGATTGGATTTTTTTCAACCGATTTTAGGTAATCATGTTTCCTGATTTTTTCCTGCATCTCTTTCCATTCTAGTTCACCTACAAGTATGGAACTGCCTTGAGCCGAATAAATGAGCACAGGTTGACCTGATTGATTTGTCCGTTCAATTAAGGCGGAAAGTTTACCCTGTGCTATCCAGGATTTAATTGAATCCATTACTTAAGCTAATGCAGCTTATAACAATGTCAAATCGAAGGTCGGCTTTTCTGTTATTTTTTTTCGAAGTTCATCTTACAGTTTCGGTCATGTAGTCATAAAATAGGGCCTTTCCGCTTATTTTACCCATGAAGTAAAGCCAGTTAGCAGAATTGTAGTTGAATAGGTGTGGGAATATTCCTTCGTTTGTCCAAACCCAGTTATTTTTTTGTGACCAAAACCATAAACTACCGTCATCCATAGGAGAAGTGTATAACCATCCCATTTCTATATGATAAATCCATTTGTGAGGACTTGGTTGGAAAACTCCTAACCAATCAGATTTTTTCCATCCGTCTGGAAGTTGCTGTGCATCTCTATGCCAACTATTTAAATCAATCAGGTCAGGGGTCTTGAATTTTTTTAAAGATCCCCGGTTTTCCCCTGCTTGATTGACTGCATACGCTCGGAGGTAATAAGTTGTGGAGGGTAGAAGGTCAGAGATAGACGCATTAAACTGAGTTGCATTAGTTTCGAGAAAAGCAGTTATACGAATTGGATCGGATAGGAGAATTCTTTCACTTATTACGAAGCCTGCTTCATAAACAGGTGATCCACCATCCGTTAAAATCGAGCCATAAAAATTATGTGATCCGATTTCATCAAAAGAGGCATCAAAAGTTTGTATGATTGGAACAAAAATTTCTTTTTGTTCTGGTGGTGATGCGTTTTGGTCGACAATAGGAGGTGAATAGTTCCCATCAGGGGACTGATAGCCTCCACTAAGTGATTGATAATTTGGGTCGGAGTTATTACTTTCGACAACATCCGTAAGCATGACTGTGAATTGCTCCTGAACGCTTGCGTTTTGTTCGTCTTGTGCTTGCACCCTGATTGAGTAGTTGGATGCATTAGATTCGAAGTCAAAAGTAGTGGCGGTAGTCAGAGTGCCGTTTGAATTTAAAGTAAAAAGGGTATTATGGGTATCTCCGACTCCCGGGACGAGGGAATACTGAACCGGTAATTCATAAGTGGCTTCTGCGGAAAAAAGAGTAGCACTTTCAATCACTACGCTAATTGAATTTTCATTTGTAATTGCAGGTACTGTAACAATCGGATCACCATTGAAATTTAAGACGGATACCCCACTTAGAGAATGATAAGATGAATTTCCGTTAATTTCGTCCATGTCACTGTCAAGAGTAAGAAATGAATATTTTGTAGGCTCACCCGGAGAATAGCGAATAATGAATTGATCGTAGTCCCCGGAATTAGCGGTTCCAGCGGTTTTCCACCAACTGGTATCAAAAATTATATGATTGGTGCCTTGTTTAATATAGAGTCTATCCGCTGCCGTACCCGCATTCAATTGAACAGTTAAAGTGCCCCGTTCTGACCCGACATTAAGGGTTGAAGTCCATCGGCTAAGGTTTGTAGTGGCATAAAAAGTATCGTCGGTTGAAACCACATTATTGTTTTCGTAGGTGCTTGGAAAACTTGGATTTTGATCATATGCATCCAAGACAAAATTAGCAATCACTGCGTCATCGGTTGCATTGAACTCGCCGACAAACGATCCGATTGGTTGGTTCTCAGCAAAGTTAAGTGGAGCGGTAAAATTAAGATTGGTGGGAGCAGTGTTACTATGTTCATACACATCGGTTAGCATGAGTGTGAATGAAGCCTCAACGCTTGCATTTTGTTCGTCACTTGCTTGAACCCGTATGGAGTAGTTAGAAGCGTTATTTTCGAAGTCAAAAGTGGTGGCGGTAGTCAGTGTCCCGTTTAAGTCGATAGCGAAGAGTGAGTTATTGTCATCGCCGGCTCCGAAAACGAGCGAGTAATGGAGTGTAGAATTAGCATCTGGATCGGTCGCATTGAACTCGCCGACAAACGATCCGATTGGTTGGTTCTCAGCAAAGTTAAGTG
>CAYLIJ010000025.1:0-373 GCA_964383925.1 uncultured Puniceicoccaceae bacterium | reverse complement strand
AAACGAGCGAGTAATGGAGTGTAGAATTAGCATCTGGATCGGTCGCATTGAACTCACCGACAAACGATCCGATTGGTTGGTTCTCAGCAAAATTAAGTGGAGCGGTTGAGTTCAGATCAGTGGGAGTGGTATTTGAATTACCACTTTGTAGAGTAGCACCAGCAGCAGTGGGGTCGAATCCTGAAGGCCAAACTGTAGTTCCATCATAAAGAGAAGTTACACTAAATATACATTGTGACAGATTAGATCCTGTAAAGTTGACCCCGGTCAGATTGACTCCTGAAAAGTTGACTGCATCCACGGATTGAATCGAGGCAATTACGGCATTGGTCCCAGAGAGATTGACCCCGTTAGTACCATCAGAAAATATAGT
>CAYLIJ010000024.1:0-35640 GCA_964383925.1 uncultured Puniceicoccaceae bacterium | reverse complement strand
TTTGATGATGAAGCGACTAACGTTTCAACTCTGCGTTTTTAAGTGCGACAGTTTGTGCCGCGAACAGGCCCAACATCATGATCCTATACGCCCATAATATGGGTATTGGGGACATTTCGTACGCCCTCAGAACCACCCCCTTCAACTCGTTGCTGAGATCACTCCATCTTTCGACAATTCGTGCCAGTATCTGATTTTTCGGCCCGAAAATCTCAGTCAATATCTGTGGTAAAAACTCTGAACCCTCGATACTTGCAAGGCTTTCGGTGCATGGCGTATCCGGTTCTATTCCCGCCACCTCCATCACAGTTTCGACTGATAATTAACAGTTTATGGAATATGGTGAAATTCCACTTAGCTACCTGACAACTTCCTTGCGGATAATGAAAATTGGTACTACTTTATTTGAATGGGAGTAAGTGCGGAAACTTATGAGTATCCTAAGAATTCAGGGATAAAGATCTTTTTGGCTTTAAACGAATCTGTTGTTTCGCGGAAGAGAAATTCGCCGCCTACGAAGAGCCGGATCCGTTCGTCCTGCGTTTTCGCCAACCACTTGGGCAATGTCGCGTATCGCTCATGAATACCTCAAGGGTTGGGGGCTCAGTTAGCTGCACGAGTGGCCCCATTCCGACAACACAATCCCGATTTCCAGAAATAGTGAAACGATGATCATAAATATACGAGGATTAGTTCGGATACAGACTCTGGCTCTGATCGCGGTTGTTCTGGCATCCGCCAGTGTCGCCCATGTCCAGGCGGCAGCCGAGACAAGCAAACCCAATATTGTCATTGTTTTTGTTGACGACCTGGGCTGGACCGATCTCAGTTGCTATGGCTCAACATTCCATGAAACGCCGAACATTGATCGGCTGGCCGGGCAAGGCGTCATGTTCAACAGCGCGTATGCGTCATGTAGTGTCTGCTCGCCGACCCGCGCTTCCTTGCTGACAGGCAAGTATCCCCAGCGAATTGGCTTTACCGATTACCTTAACCCGGGGAAACGCACGGGTTCCAACAGTGCCGAAACACATATACCGGTTGGCGATACGACGATAGGCGAGGCCTTCCAGCAAGAAGGTTACAGAACCGGTTATATTGGCAAGTGGCATGTCGGATCTGAAAAGATTGGGATGCCGAAACAGCATGGTTTCGATTGGCAAATGGCAACGGCCAAGCATGGATTGCCTGCATCCTATTTCTTTCCGTTTAAAAGAAAAAGGCCATCTACTGCCGATGTTCCCGATCTGGAGGATGGTAAGCCGGGTGATTACTTAACCGATTCTCTGACTGATAAAGGGATAGAGTTTATTAGAGAGACGGTTAAGGAAGGAAAAAAGCCGTTCTTCCTTATTATGAGTCATTACGCAGTCCACACACCGATGCAGGCTCCGAAAAAACTGGTCGAGAAATACCAGGTAAAAAAGAAACGAATGTATGGTAACACGCCACTGAAGATGAGACCCGAGAGGTTAGATCAACAAGTTCCGTTAAGGCAACAGAACCCCACTTATGCGGCAATGTTGAAAAACCTTGATACGAATGTAGGCAAGGTGATAGGTGCTTTGGAGGAACTCGGAGTGACCAAAGACACGATCATCGTTTTCACCTCCGACAACGGCGGATCCTGCATGCCGGCCTCTCGACCAACGAGCAATTACCCGCTTCGCGCCAGCAAGGGCTTTAACTATGAAGGGGGAATCAAGGTCCCGACATTTATCACATGGCCTGGTACGATCAAGGCCTTGAAATCATCCGAGCCGGTTATTACGATGGATATTTACCCGACGCTCCTGGAGTTGACCGGGTGCAAGCAACTACCAGAGCAGACCGTGGATGGTCTCTCTCTGGTTCCACTGATTCGCGGCGACAAAAAGACATTGGACCGTCCCTTCCTGGCCTGGTTATATCCTGACCCGCAGGGGCATAGAAGGCAGGCAACCCAGGCGATATTGAAGGACGGTTGGAAACTTGTTCATTTCATCAAACTAAATGAAACCGAACTCTTTAATCTGGATGAAGACATTGGCGAGCGAAACGACCTCTCAAAAGCCCATCCCGAAAAAACACGCGAGATGCTCGCAACACTCGACGAGTGGGTCAAGGATACAAACAAAAGCACTAAGTAATGAATACACCTATTTTAACCCTCGGCCAGTTAATTCTTATTTCGCTATTCTTCGCGGATTTTTCAAACGCCGCTGATACTAGCAAACAGATTAAGCCTCGTCCGAACGATCTCGTGTCCAAGGAAAGCTTAAAACAATTTACCGGCGATTGGGAGGGGGCTAAAATCAGTCGAGATATACGAATCCTTTGGCTTACTGGCCCAGAAGATCATGGTGGAGGTTCGTATGACTACATCCGCGTCAAAGAGTTGTTTGTTCAAATGCTTCGAAGCATTCCGTGCATCACCGTGGAAGAGGCCTTTCAGTTTCCAAATCGGAAGCAATTCGATCAAGCTGATCTATTAATCCAATACCTTCACTTCTCCGATTTGACCGACGATCAATTCGCCCTGTATCAACAATTCGTAGATCGTGGGGGTCGAGTGGTTTCGATTCATGAATCCTGCATCGTTCGCCCAATCGAACGAGCCAGAAAGCTGGCTAGCTGCATTGGTTGTTCGTGGAAAGACCACAAAACCTCGAAGTGGACCAAGTTTGCTCATGAACACCGCCTTCATCTCGATACCAAGCATCCGGCCTTCTCCGGCTTGCCGGCTTCGCTTCAACTTAATGACGAATCCTATTGGAATCTACTCGCCCGCGAAGAGATTGAAGTCATCGGAGCCCTCGCACCTGAAGAAGAAAAGAAACAAACCTTTGATAGCATATTAGAGCTTCCGAATGTCCGTAGCCATGCCTTTTGGACTTACACGCCTGGCAAAGCTAAAGTATTCGGGACCATCATGGATCACTTATCTATGACATCCGATATCTGGACACGGATTCGACAATACAACATGCGAATGTTGTCGAAACTAGTCGCGGCACTTGAGGAAACACCGGAAGGCAATGGCACCATGATGGACAACACCCTGATTGTCTACACCAGTAACAATGCTGACAAACAGCACACCAATGGCGCAAGTTTGCCCTTTATGACTCTAGGTGATTTTGGAGGAGCGATGCATGAAGGCCACTACGTTAAGATCGAGAATGATCGCCCGATCAACAGCTTCTATGCCACGTTACTCGAAGCGGCGGGTAACCCTGATGAGCATTTTAATTTGGGAGGTGCCTATAAAAAATATCACACCGGCAAAGGACCGCTAAGAGAATTATTGGCTTAGCTTATGGGTTTCATAGAATTCCTATATCAAGTCTAATCCCGATCAGTCAGTTCAGTATTCAGTCATCATGAAAAAAGCACTTATACTTCTCCTCACACCACTTGTCGCCCCCCCGCTTCTAGCGAGCAAAGCCTCTGAAAAGCCGAACGTTATTTTCATCTTTTCAGACGACATGGGCTACGGAGATCTAGGCTACACCGGTTCGTCTCAGATCAAAACCCCCCACTTGGATAAGCTGGCAAAGGAAGGCGTGACTTTCCCGCAAGCTTACGTCACGGCGCCTGTCTGTGGTCCGTCCCGTGCAGGAGTGCTAACGGGGCGTTACCAAAATCGCTTCGGCTTCGAAACCAATCCTCGTGGCGGCCCACATCTCCGTCCTGAGAAGATCGGCCTTCCAGACCGCGAGCTGACATTGGGCAACCGCATGCAGGAAGCCGGGTACCACACCGCCGCTATCGGTAAGGGGCACATGGGGCACACTGATAACTTCTATCCGACTCGACGCGGCTTCGATTATTTCTTCGGCATGCGTGGAGGCGGCCACCGTTACCATGTGACGCTGGAGCCCATGAAAAATATTTGGTATCGTGACTTCGGGCTTGAGCGTATGGGAAAAAAAATCCACGAAGTAGAGGTACCGTACTTAACCGACTGGCTGACCGAAGATGCGATGAATTACATCAGCCGACGGGAGGAAAATGACGAACAACCCTGGTTTGTCTACCTCGCCTACAATTGCCCGCATGGCCCATTACAAGCCAAGGATGAGGACATCGCCCGCTATCCAGACGTCGAGCCGGCAGGTCGACGCACCTACTGCGCGATGGTCGATTGCCTCGACCAAAATGTTGGCCGATTGATGGAGCACCTTGAGGAAACCGAGGAAGCGGACAATACCGTCATCATCTTTATGAACGACAACGGTGGCAGCACCGAGACGGTACACGCACTCAACGCGCCATTCTGGGGGCATAAGGGCACCTTTTGGGAAGGCGGCATCCGCGTCCCCATGTTCATTCACGGCTTAGACGTCGAGGCCGGAGACTACCCACACCCGGTGAGCGCTCTGGACATTATGCCAACGATGATGGCACTCGGCGGAAAGCCTTTCGAACCCGAGACGATAACCGCCCGCGGCAAAAAAGTACCCGTCACTTATGATGGCGTAGACCTGTTGCCCTATCTGCATGGTAACATGCAGGATGAGCGCCCACACCAACAGTTGTTCTGGCGCCTTATGCCAATCGGCAGTGCCATGCGCGATGGGGACTGGAAGCTGATTTTCACCACATTCCAACCAGCACAACTCTACGATCTGGTCAGCGATCCCGCCGAACGCAATGACGTAGCCGCCGAGAACCCTGCTGTCGTCACCCGCATGATGGATGCTCACGGAAATTGGTGCAACAGCTTCGAGCGTGCGCCGATATGGCAGGGTATCGACAATCACAGCCGACTACACCGCAAGGAATATCAACTGACTCAGCCTGAAGTGCCCTCCAAATAGAAAGTAACCATGCAACGAATGTTTAAGCGTATTCTAATTCAGATTTGGTTCATCTCTGCCTGTCCTCTGATCGCAGCAGACCGACCCAATATCATTTTCATTTTATGTGATGATCTGGGACCCGGTGATCTCGGTATTCTTTGGCAGAATCAACGGACGAGTAAACAGAAGTTCGCAACTCCGCGGTTGGATACATTTGCTGAAGAGGGCATGATTCTCACACGCCACTATTGCCCAGCTCCTATCTGTGCGCCATCACGTGGTTCGCTTTTGACGGGAAGACATCAAGGGCATTGCGCTGTCCGTGATACTCAATTTGATAAAGAACTGCCTGATGAACATACCTTGGGTTCGGTCATGCAGAAGGCCGGCTATGCCACCGCTGCCATCGGCAAATGGGGCCTGCAGGGAGGGAAACACACATTAAGGAAGGGTAAACGTGGAGACCGTTCACCTGAACTTGTGCCGGGGCATCCATTGCTTCGCGGATTCGATTATTTCTATGGTTATTTGAGCCATATCGATGGTCATTTCCAATATCCTCATGAGGGTAATAAACCTATATATGATGGCTATAAAGATGTAACGGATCGTTTGGCCAAATGTTATTCAACCGATCTGTTCACAGCACGCACAAAAAAGTGGATTATGGATCATCACAAAGCCCATCCCAAGCAGCCTTTTTTCACCTATTTGGCTTACACGGCTCCCCACGTCAGTTCACGTGTACCCACAACCTCTCATATGACGAAGACAAGCAATTATCCTGCGGACGGAGGTTTGACAGGTGGGGTGCAGTGGAAGGCCGATGCCAGCCATGGTCAAATAAACACGGCAAAAGGAGATTACGACAAAGGCATGCATCCGGCATTTGCCAAGGCTGTGGGAGATGCCGGGCAACCATGGCCGGAACACGCCACACGCCATGCGACCATGATCCGTCGCATTGGTGATGCGGTCGCCGATATCGTCCAATTGCTGAAGGATTTAGGAATAGATGAAAATACATTGGTGGTCTTTACCTCTGACAATGGAACCGTTACTGAACATTTAGGGGAAGATAAATTGGTGAAATATAAGGCAGACTATTTCGATACCTTTGGTCCCTATGATGGAATAAAGGCCGATATGTGGGAAGGTGGCGTCAGGATGCCGACCTTGGTACGTTGGCCATCCGCGATTGCGGCTGGGGGCAAATCAAATGCGTCCTCTCAATTTCATGATTGGATGGCAACTTTCTGCGATCTGGCGGGCGTGCAAGCCCCGGCACTCAGCGATGGTGTTTCCATTGTGCCAACCTTAACAGGGGAGGGTAAACAAGCTCGATCTACCGTTTACAGTGAGTTTCGCATCGGAGGACTAACGGTAGATTATAAAGAGTTCGAAGCTTCGCGCCGTGGCCGTAAACGTGACCAGATGCAGAGCATTCTTCTTGGCGACTACAAAGGCGTACGTGTGGATATAAAGAATCCGAATACACCTTTCGAGGTGTACCATAGCTTAAATGACATCAAAGAAACGACGAATCTTGCAGGCAAGCCAGGAGTGCCTACCCAGCAGCAATTTGAGGCTGCCGTACTCAGAGTGCGCCGGTCAGATAAATCAGCGAGGCGTCCTTATGATAACGCTCTGATACCCGCCCTAAAGGGGATAAGGACTCGTCCAGGTTGCCTGGTGCGCAGGACCTATCAAGGAAAATTTCCCTGGGTTCCGCAATTTGACGGCTTAAAGAGTTCTCAACAAGAAGTGGTGAGAGGACTTATTCCTGCAACGGTCGCGCAGCAATTCACAGGCAACCTGAAAGTTCCCGTTGATGGGGTATATGACTTTGCCTTAACGACCCAAGGCAAAGCCATCGTTCGTCTGCATGACGCTCTGTTGATCAATGCTGACACAAACTACACCGCAGGCACTCCAGCTTTGTCTGGCAAAATCCCCTTGCAGGCGGGTATTCATCCCATAACCATTTATTATTTACCCAATGCACTGGATACGAGTTTATCTCTGCAATGGCAAATAACAGGCGGAAAGATGGAAGAGATCTCACCACAGCACTTTTCGTGTAACAAAATGAAGTAATGAATATGAAAAAAAATATGAAGTCAGTTATTATTAGTTGCATTATCATTGGCCTGTCCTTTTCCCGTTTCTCGCAAGCAGAAAAGACAGCTGGCAATAAAATAAGACCCGACTGTATGCCGGAACTAAGTGAATCAAATACAAAGTACGCATTTAGTAATAAATTGGTGGTTGTATTAATGGGCGACCCACAATTACCCATGACAGAGGACAGCCCTGCTAATGTTAAAAAAGCAATGGATGACATCATCACCCTAGAACACGATTTCATGGCGGTGTTGGGAGACTTAATCCAGCCCACGGGTAGTCATGTCAACAAAGTAACACGCTACAATATGTTCAGGGACCTTGTTTTAAAACCCGCTGTTAAGCCTGTGTTTAGCATATCGGGAAACGCAGATTGCGGTATGGGCCTGCAATTTTATCAAGAATATACCGGTCTCCCAAATCACTATACCATTATGCGCAGAGGCATACGCTTTATATTTTTAGGCACAACAGAACTCTCCGGCCATGGACGGCATATATGCCATGTTGGAAAAGAAGGCATGGATTTCCTTGAGAAGACATTAGATGAAGACAAAGAATCAACCACCGCTTTATTCCATCACGCACCAGTTCAAAACACAACTTACATGAGTGGAAAAGGTGCCCGCAATTCAACCCGAGAAGTCCATAAGCCACGAGATATGTTTCTCGGAGAATCCGATCGAATGCATGAACTCTTCAAGACTCATGACAATATCAAACTATTTGCTTGTGGTCATACCCATATTAAATATGGGGCAACCGATACAGACGATAGAGGGTTATACCATGAAAAAGATGGTGTGCTACATGTCGCTGTTGGTGCGTCGGCTAATGATCGTGGATCAAGCGTGCTCTTTATTGACAACAAAGGGATTAAGGTTCGTGTAAGAAGTCATGATAAAAAAGCGTGGGTCGAAAAATTTGACAAGACAGCAACCTTCTCATCATCTTTTAAAAAGTAGGATTGCAGCACTTTGGCAAAGGACAGAAGAAAAAGGGAAGCGACCTCCTCGTCGACCCTTCTACCGACTTCAGCCAGGTCCCTCTCGACGAAATGCTCAACCTTCATGTTCATTGGGACACACACCAGTATTTAAAGTAATTTCGGTGTAAAGGTTGGAACTATGAATTTAAAGGACACGAACCGCGGGACGACGGAATAAAAAAAGGATTAACAATGATGAAGGGATTACAATATTTGTGTTTTATTGGCACGGTTTCATGTAGCGGGTTGCACGGGGCCGAATCGACCGGTAAGGATTCGACTCATGTTCCCACCAAAAATTTTGAAATGTGGGACGACTTGGAAGTTAGCGTGTGGGCGCGGTCACCACTTCTTAGTAACCCAACGAATATGGACATCGATGCCAAAGGCCGTATTTGGGTGGCCGAGGGCGTCAATTATCGCAAGCAGTATCTTCGCCCGAAAGGTGACCGCATTATGGTGCTCGAAGACAGTAACGGTGACGGTACGGCCGACAAGTCTCACGTGTTTGTCCAAGATAAAGAACTCAGATCGCCTTTGGGTATTTCGGTCATTAGCAATCGGATCTTAGTGGCCCAGCCACCCAATATGATTCTTTATACCGATGTGGATGGTGATACGAAGTTCGACCCAAAAGTCGACAAGCTCGAAAACTTTCTCAAATTCTATTCTAAACCCAAAGCCTTCTTCCCATCATCTGACATCATTTTGGGGTTCCAAGCTGGATCCCATACAATCTCTACTGACACCTCAGTGACTTGAGGAAGACTTTCAATTCTGGTTTTCGCATCATCCGCGATGACTGGTCCCATACCGCAACCTTGAGCAGTTAAAGTCATCTTTACATCCACTTTCCTTGCTTCTTCCTCGCCACTTATTTGCAAATCATAAACCAGTCCAAGATCTACTATATTGACTGGTATTTCAGGATCATAACACCCTCTCAATGCCTCCCATACGACTTCCTCACTAAAAGGTTTTTCACTCGATTGAATTTCTCGGGTCTTCATTACTTCTTGGTAAATTTCTTCGCCAAGCGCGGACAGATCTCCATCGCCAACCCGATACATCCCATTAATATCACGAAGGGTAACTGATCCTCCCAATGATTGAGCGATACTGTAAGTGGCCCCCTCAGCGAGAGTTACTTCATCACCAGCGGGAATGATCGTGGCTAAACAATTTTTAACTAGAGTTACTTCATTCTTCATAAAACAAATAAGATAAGGATTAGTGTGAAAAACCAAATCTCCCACGATACCATGGAAGAATAGTGTAAGAGTGTCTGGGGTCATTAAAATTTTCTATCTGCCTCATAAAGAACTTCATGTCCTTTAAGGCAGCAATTATTGGAGAAGCTGAATTCTTTTCTCCCATTTTTAATGAGGTAATATTAAAAATGTCCGCGATCGCATCCATTGGATTTTTTGCAGCTGGAAATTCAACGATCTCATAATCATCAACTCCTGAAAGAACAACCCCATGGGCAAGAGCTTCCTTCAATCCACCCAGTTCGTCAACTAGTCCGAGTTCATAAGCGTCTGAACCCATCCAGACTCGTCCTTGAGCAATCTCATCTACGCGACTTGAGTTCAGATCTCTACTCTGACTTACAAGAGAGATAAAACGATCGTAAATTCGATCCACATATTGTTGAACAATATCTAACTCATCAGCAGACTTTGGGCGGGACACTCCCATTAAATCGGCAGAAGAATGCGTTTTCACCACATCCCAGTGTAAACTGAAACTCTCCACTAAATTCTTGATATTTGGCAACAATCCAAAAACTCCAATAGAACCAGTAATCGTCTGCTCATGTGCAAATACTCTATCCGAGTCCATTGAAATCCAATACCCTCCAGACGCAGCGACTGATCCCATGGAGACCACAATTGGTAATCCCCCTGCCCTAGCGCGGGAGAGCTCACTTAAAATAGTATCCGATCCAGACACACTACCTCCCGGGCTATTTACTCTCATAACTATTGCTTTATAATCATCATCCCTAGAAATCTCACGTATACGTTGAGCAATCTCGTCTCCCCCCACGGAAAGCCCATCATCACCCCATCCATCCATGATCGTCCCTTCGATATAAATAACGGCTATTTTGGATTTCCCTTTTCCTTGAGCTGATTCTTTTTGCGCAGATAATTGAGGCCGTTCAACATAGTCGATTAGATCAACATGTGCAAATTCTTCAGAATCCTCATCTTCAATTCCTAGCTCAAGTAATTTGTCCAACATTTCTCCATAAGGTGTAATAAAATCGGTTAAACCTTTTGCTTTACAAAGATCCGGTGGAAAAAGAAATGTTTTATTCAATTCTACAATTAAATCATCTCTAACAAGACCACGGTTGGAAGAGATTGTATTTAGATAATTACTCCAGCGTAACTCAAGTAACCTAGATATCTGCATACGATTTTCTTCACTAAATTCAGTTGAAATAAATGGTTCAACAGCTCCCTTAAATTCTCCGACCCGCACCACCTGAATACCGACTCCAAACCTTTCCAGAGCCTCGCCCAAGAAAATTTGTTCATTTGCCAACCCTTTGAGAATAAGGGTGCCACTTGGATTCATATGTAGTTCATCGCAAATCGAATAGACTAAATAATCCAATTGGGACGGATCTGAGAAAAAACCAATAATTTGTTTATCGGTCTGTTTGAAACCTTCAAGAGCAGATACTAATTCATGGATAGCTGCAAATCCACATCCATATCCATCAGGAAGAAAACCACCCTTGATAAAAATACTGCGAATTTTAGGATCGGTCTCAGCTTTTTTAATAGCATCAACAACCTCCTTTAAATGAAAACTAGGTGGCTTTCGTTCATCAGTAATCGCTTCTCTGGTTAGATCCTCTAATTTAAAGCCTGCTGGACGATCGGTAAGATTCATAGAAAGATCCAGTACCAGGAAAGAACCCTTCACTGCTTCAGGTTTATCTGTTTCTAATAATGAAGAAAAAACTGCTTCAAAAAGAAACAACGAGATTAGCACAAAGAGAATCGTCGAAACTAAAGTAACGGCCATTCTTTTAAATACATCTTTAAAAAAAGTTTTCATATAACTTTTGCAAAGAAAACACCTCTTTTTGCTTAAGGTCGAAGAAAAACTTTGCCTGTATCCAAAAAGAACGCATTTATCCTTGTTATGACCGATCAAGAACTTTCAGCGGATCGAAAAGCTCTCCGCATAAATTTAGATTCATCCAAGTATGGCACCTTCGCTGAGATTGGTGCGGGACAAGAAGTGGCACGGCACTTTTTTCAAGCAGGGGGTGCAGCAGGCACAGTCGCCAAAACAATATCTGCCTATGATATGAAATTTAGTGATGCCATTTACGGAGAAGCCGGACGCTATGTATCACGAGAAAGATTAGTGCAGATGATGGCCCATGAATACGAGCTTTTGGATGAACGACTTTCAGATGCACGGGGAGAAAATAGTACTTTTTTTGCCTTCTCTAACACAGTTTCAGCACTTAATTATAGCAAAACAAATGAATGTCACGGCTGGATGGGGATCCGTTTTCAAATTTCTCCGAAATCGCCCTTTCATGATATTATTCTTCATGTTCGAATGCTTGATACTGATAACCAACTCCAGCAGGAAGCAATTGGAATTTTAGGTGTGAACCTAGTATATGGCGCCATGCATCTTAATCACGATCCTGACGCTTTCATTAATAGCTTAACCGATAGTTTAGGCACAGAACGGATAGAGGTTGATATGATTGAATTCAATGGTCCATCATTTGAATCAGTTGATAATCGAATCCTTTGCCTTAAGTTGACCGAGAGGGGACTTACCCATGCAATTATGTTTAATGCCTCAGGGCATGTCGTCCAGCCTGCAGAAAACCTCTATAAAAAAGCCTGCCTAATCGAACGGGGAAGCTTTCGACCAATCACCAAGGTTAATTTAGATATGCTTGAAAAAGCCAAGGATCAATTTGTTTCTCGTGAAGATGTCCAAGAAGATAGCGTTGAGGTATTTATGGAACTCACACTGCGAAGTCTTCTTAACGAGGGTGATATCGATTATGAAGACTTCCTTTCCCGAATAGAAGTAATCAATTCCTGCGGTTATGGCGTACTCGTATCGAATTATTTGGAATATTTCAAGCTCTCTGCTTATCTTAGACGCTATGTTAAAAACCCAATTGGTCTTGTACTAGGTCTAAATAATTTGGCCGATATTTTTAAGGAGGATTACTACTCGAAACTTGAAGGAGGGATACTTGAAGCTTTTGGTAAGCTTTTCAAAGACAATGTTAAAATCTATGCCTACCCCATCGAATTGAAAAACTTTGAGCGTTATCGCTTGCAAATGGGCATCGGTGATAATGTGGAAACAGAAATGGATGAAGCCGAGGACGGTTTAGTCACAATTGACAACCTTCTTGTCGCGAGCAATCTCCGGAACTTATACAAGTACATTAGGGAAAATGGTTTTCTTATCACTATTGAAAATTGCGACCGGGTAAATATGAATCTCTTTTCCAGAGATATCTTTGAATTAGTTTGCAATCGGACCGAAGGTTGGAAGGAAAATTTGCCCCCTTGTGTAAGTGAGATGATTGAAAATAAAAATCTTTGGAAGAATTAATTCCTAGAAAACTCTTAAAATGAAAAGTCCGCGTATATCATACGGTGATCTGATGCAATATCAGCATTTTTAAAATCCATAATTCTTCCCGATTGGGGTACATAGTAATTCATTAAATTTGGACTTGTTAAAATATAATCGATCCGAGAATAGCTGTCCTGTTTTTTAAAATAATGTGTCCATAAGTGACCTCTCGAATCAACACAAGGGATCGCATTTGATAAAACTCGTTCATTCACTGTCATAAATCTCTTTAAAGGTGCAGAATTTTTATGGTCATTGAAATCACCAATAATTAGATAATTAGGCTTACTTTCGGGTGGATATTTTTCCCGAATGAGATCTCGCATGGTACGGGCTTCTTTTTCTCGCCGAATGCGAGCCTGCGGATCATCTTTTCTTTCAGTCCACATACTTTTTAAATGTAGGTTAAATAATGAAAAACTTAAGCCAAATGGACGGAAATCAACTTCAAGTAAACCACGACCTGATCGACTCGTTCCTTCAAAATACGAAAAGGAAAGATCTACATGATTGATTACTTTCTTAGGTGGGTATTTTGAAAATATAGCAAGGTGGCGAATTTCATCATCCTCTAAATTAGGCTTCCAAATCGAATAAGGATAATAGGGACCGCCAGTCACATTTAAATCCATCCATAATTCAATTAAATAAGGATAATCTCCCATTTCCTGAAGAACTAAAATATCTGGATTTACCGACCGAATCATTGATCGTGCGGCCTTTTTCTCAATTTCAGGCTTGGGGTAATCGGGGCGCCATTTTCCCTCAACCATTCGATCGCAGGATAAATAATTCCTAAGATTGAAACTAGCTACCCGAACCGTGTCCTTACCCTGGAGGGGGATTAGGGAGAAAACAAAGAGAAGGAGGGAGGAAACCTTTAAACTATCCACGGCCTCTAATAATATTTACATTGAGCCGTTTACTTTTAGGGATCTCAAGGCGCTTTTTATATTCTGCAGGAGTTTTGGAAGAAATCGCATCGTACGAGTCCTGAGTTCTATGAACCAAGTGAATTCCCTGGAATGGGAAGGTTCCGCTATATCCTTTCCCCCAACGAAAGGTCATATCACTCAAACTAGTGGGACTAACCTTAATTTTATGAGAACCAAAAGGCAGTCCCACCAATTCGGCCGATTTAATTGGATTCCATGCATCACCACTAAATTTACCAAGTACATCACTCCACTTGTCGAGCATTTCAATTTTAGCACGCTTAGATTCTAATGGATCAATGTATAAACAACCATCTCCGACCATTGGTTTGATCTCGGCCATTGTTTTATTGGCCACATCAGGGATAAAGTTCGGCGAGTACAGAGCAATGCTAAAAATAGTAGCATGCTCGCCAGGTTTCTTTTCATCCACTTCTCCCCAAAAACTCAATCCTCTATGATTAATTTGCATCACATATTCAAAGGTAGCACCGTTATCTAAGGTTCCTCGAATAGTTGTCTCCTCGCGATCCATAGAAACCTTTGGCGGTTCATCGTAAGAAACGATCTTCCGATGCTTCCACTGACGATTTCGCTCTCCTGGATTTAAATAGTAATAAGCACGAAAATTAATGCTTAATGGAACACGTTTTGCTCTTTCCCCAAGAGCAGTTGCACCTTCTTTACCTGTATTTTTTAACCACACATGAACTGTGTTTCCATTCCCATGAAGAGCGACATCATAAACCGCACTTTCAAGTACCGTATTATAACCCTTCCATTTTCCATCCCCATACCTAGATAAACTCCCCCCCTTTGCAGGTAAAATCGCTGGATTCTTAGGTATTAATTTTTCTTTCAATCTTTTCAGCCCTTCTCCTAGTGCCTGTGATTCTAGACTTAGTCTTACCCATGGTAATTCATAAGGTCGATTGGGGTTATTTTTCATCAATAAGGTAACGCCCTGTTCATTAGCTGCAACAAAGGTTGCTTCAATTTTATTTCCATCCGAACTTTGCCAAGAATGACTTTTACCAAGATCAGTCTCCACTAATACAGGAACCTTCATCTTCTTTCTTTTCCCCGCTAATTGCTGCTGGATTTTATTTTGCTTATCGAGTAAATCTTGAAGTTTTTTCGCTAATTGCTGAGATTCTTGGGATAAACGGGCAAGCGGAATTGACTGATCTGACCTTCCGCCGTAAAGGGCTAGGTTTATATTAGCGCCCTCAATCGAAATAAATTTTGCTTTGATTAAGCTCCCCGTTGAACTTTTCCAATCATGCTCGGAATCCAATGATAAGTCACCAGTTTTGACTGGTTTTGCCACCGCCTCTTGTTGGGGAACTGGAGGAGTATCCTTTTTGGGGTTAGATCCGCCAGTTAAACGGATAGCTAAAGCCTTAGATTCGGGATTTAAATTAGCGAGTGGTAATGGAACGACTTTGCCCTGCCACTTCACTGTGACCGAACTCAAATCTGCTTTAATAAAGGTAGCCTTTAATGTTCTGCCTTGTAAATCCGTCCACGAATGTAACTGCTTGGCTTCTGGGGCTGGTTTAATCGTATCGAATGGATTGGAACTTTTACTCGGAGTGGATAGTTTTGAAGCGAGGGCTTGGGATTCAGCTGAAAGGGTTGCTAATGGAATTGGTACGATCTTACCGTTCCAATTAATCGTAAGAGTTACTCCGTCTGATTTGATAAAGGATGCCTCAAGTGTACGACCTTGCAGGTCTGTCCATGGATGAAGAGTGGTCTGTGCACTCAGGACGAATACAAAAAGAAGATTAAGTGCTGTAAGGAAAGTAACTTTCATGTTTCTACGGGTTTAGGTTCGTCGTGGGAATGCTCCCAAGGTAAGACTACATTTATCTTTTCTTGTTCCCAAGGATTAAAAATGTCAAAAATTTTCCCTGGATTAAGAATTCCGTTCGGGTCCAAGGTTTTCTTAATCGCTTGCATTGTTTTCCACTCAGCTTGGTTGAATTGCATCCGAACAAAAGGAGTTTTCGCTAATCCAATTCCATGTTCTCCACTGATTGCCCCCCCTAATTCATGCACTTTTCTCATAAGCAGGCCAAGTGCTTCAACTGCCCGACTTGATTCGTCTGGATCTTCATGGTCATACATAAAATTAACATGCAGATTACCATCCCCACAATGACCAAAAACTCCGACTTTTAAATTAAATTTATTTCGTAACTCACTCACACATTCGACTAATTTAATTTGTTCATCTAATGGAACAACTACATCCTCATTTAATTTAGTATTGGCTAATTTCTTCATCGCCGGAGATCCCTTGCGTCGAACTTCCCATAATTCTTCTGCCTCTTCTGTAGAATTTGCAGTTAAGTGGCAAATTGCTGATTCTTCTAACCATTGTTGCAAAAGAATGGACTCCGCTTCGATTGAAGAGGGTACTCCATCCAACTCAATTAAAAGAACGGGATGCGGCGGTAAATCAGTAAATACTTCCTTGCCTGTAAAACTCTGCACACATTCCACTGTCCATTTATCAAGAAACTCAAGAATTGAGGGACGAACTCCAATGCGTGACAATTCAACAGGCGCCTTTAACGCATCGTAATCGCTCGCAAAAGCAGCAAGAAATGTTTTTCGGGACACAGGTAAACCTATCAAGCGAAGCACCGCTTGAGTAACGACTCCCAAAGTACCCTCGCTTCCAATCCATAAATCTCGAATGTTATATCCAGTGGCAAATTTCCTTGTTGCCCTGCCCCATTGAACGGCTTCGCCGGTAGGTAAATATCCAGAGAGTGATAAAATATAATCTCGTGTCACTCCATACTTCACGCACCTTAACCCGCCAGCATTACAGGCAATATTCCCCCCGATAGTACAAAACATTTTCGAAGAGGGATCAGGAGGATAGAACAGATTTAGTTTTGCTGCTTCTTTCTGAATATCTGCCACCACTGCCCCAGGACCACATCGAGCGATCATATTATCGGGGTCTATTTCAATTTCATTTAATTGGGAAAGATCCAAGACCCAGCCCCCTTTAATTGGAGTGGCACCACCAGTAAGAGAAGATCCCGCACCTTTGGTAGTGACTGGTATACAAAATTCATTGGCCAATTCTAAAACATCGCCCACTTGATTAGTCTTCTGTGGGCGGATTACCGCATTGGGAGGAAAGAAAACTTTCAATCCATCAAAAGAAGCCTGATGAAGGGAATTCTCATCAGTAGAAACAATACTTCCCAATTTTTCTTTTAAACTGATTAACGCCAAAGAATCATTTTTTTCCTTAGGATTCATATTTTCAAATTGAAGAAAAAAGTTTATCCAGCCTTGGTATCTAGGCTGAGCTTGGTCAAGTTTCTTGATTTTAACATGTTTATAACATCCATAATTTCTTGATAAGGAAGACTTCGATCTCCACGCAAATGGATAGTGGGTTGCTCACCTGCTCCCTGAACCACTTGATCCAAGAGTGTTTCCAATTCAGTTTGGGTAACCGAATCTTGCCCCCAGTTATAATTACCAGACGAATCTATGGTAATAAATTTATCTTCCTGCTCGGGTGGCTTTTGGTTACTAACCGAGTTTTGACTAGGCAAATCGATTCGGTTGTATTGTTCAATTACCGGAGTAGTGATCATGAAAATAATCAATAAAGAAAAGGCCAAGTCAATTAATGGTGTAACATTAAGGTCAGAGATAACCGCTAATTTATTCGGCCTTTTAAAGTCGCGTGCCATATTTTAGATTTTCAGTCTCAAAGGATTTCGGCTTATTTTACTTCTGCTCGATTTCAATTCGATCCGCTAGATTACTGGCAAAGTTTTCTAGCTTAGTCATGCAGGAACGAGCAGTTCCTAATAATCCATTATAAGCAAATACGATTGGAATTGCTACACAAAGAGCAGCAACGGTGGTAAGTAAGGCACCTGACACCCCTGGTGCAAGATGCTCAATGGTAGCTCCACCACTCTCCATAGTCCCGAATGCATCCATAACACCCCATACTGTACCAAGAAGACCAAGGAAGGGGGCACCTGATACAATTGTAGCAAGCCAGTACATTTTCGCTTCATATTGTTCGCCGACTTCAGACAGGGCACGTTTAATCGCATTCTCAACATAGTTCATTCGTATTGAACCACTATCATTTGTCCTTCTTGCTGCTGCCATTGCACGAGAGCAAATAGTCAGGTATGGACTCCCGCCTCCCGAGAAGAGGCCATCATCATATTCAAATATATTATTCAAGTCATTGATTCGTTTCTCATCTCGGGCATTTTTCGCATTAACCTTCTTAAAAAGATGATATTTGCTGTACATCAAGCTAAGAGCATAACAATTCATGACGACTAAGAGGCATATTACGACCTTCCCCGCGTTATTAGAATCGATAAAATAATCAATCAAGCCCGCACTCCCTAAAGTAAAAGTACATTGGTCAATTGAAGCTAATAAAATCATATCGGTCATTTTTAAATTATATTTAACACTACAAAACCATATTTACTCTGATTTTCAGTAGATCAACTAAAATCTAAAATTGAACAGGGAAAAATCAATATACTTCGATTAAGTTTGCCCACATGATAAAAGAAATTTAGTCAAAGATTCACATGCACATTTCCAATAAGATAATAGAGGAACTCAATCAGAAAAGTTTTAACCCATCTGGAATGAACTCGGTTGTGGGTTTAGATGGCTTTGTGGATAAAATTGTCACTCCAGTTGATAAGCGTCATGGACTTGAAGAAAATTTCAAAGCAATTGATACTCTAGATGCCCTAGGAGCAAGAATTTCTGCCGCTGCAGGTAAAAGTGCCAATATCGAACTTTTCCCCAGATTTGACAAATTAGGGGGCAATGGACCGATCATGGCCAATGCTCACAACTCATTAGGACTCAATGTTCGCTATATTGGGGCATTAGGGCATCCCTCAATTGATCCGGTATTTGAAGAGTTTGCTCAAAAAACCAATGCAATCTCACTCGCTAATCCAGGCATTACCACTGCACTCGAATTTAAAGACGGAAAGCTGATGCTAGGCAACACTAGAAGTCTGGAAGAAATAGACTTTCCAAGAATTATAGAAGTTGTTGGAGAAGGTGCATTTATTGATATGCTCGCAAAAGCGGAATCAGTTTCAATCGTCAATTGGACCATGATTCCAAAGATGACTTCTATCTTACTTGAAATAGTTGAGCGTATAATGCCAAACCTTCCCCCAATTGACACTCGAAATTTCTTTTTTGATCTTACTGATCCAGCCAAAAGATCTGCTGAAGACATCCGTGAAGTTCTTCGAGTAATATCGAGGTTCCAGGCTCATTGCGAAGTTACTCTCGGACTCAATTTTAATGAAGCCCTACAAGTTTGTGAAACACTTGGATTGAATGCTGGAGGGAAAGACGAGGACAGCCTCTGTACCATGTCGACAGAAATTCGTCGAAAGCTCGAAATTTCGTGTGTAGTTGTACATCCCATCGAATCTGCTGCTTGTGCGACCAAAGATGGAGCATGGTGGACTCCTGGTCCATTTACAGAAAACCCTAAAATAACCACTGGTGCAGGTGACCACTTCAACGCAGGGTTCTCTGCGGCCCGACTTTGCGGATTTTCTCCCCTTACTTCTCTTGCTCTTGCAACCTGCACATCTGGTCATTATGTGCGAACTGCACAAAGCCCCTCTACTTCACAAGTTATCGATTTGCTAAGGCAAACCAACCAAACAACTTCATGAGTCACGAAAACGGAATATTAATATCCTTCGAAGGTTCGGAGGGATGTGGAAAGTCTACGCAAATACGCTTACTTGCAGATCGATTGGAAGATGTCGACCATCGGGATGTAGTGGTCACACGAGAACCCGGAGGTACTATCATTGGGGAGGATATTCGACATCTATTAATGCATGCCGATTCTTCACAAAACATTTTCCCTGAAACTGAACTTCTCCTATTTGCGGCCAGTCGAGCTCAACTAGTCCGTGAACTCATTCTTCCTGCTGTAACTGCCGGCAAAATTGTTCTTTGTGATCGTTTTTTGGACTCGACCACTGTTTACCAAGGAGTGGCACGACAAATTGCAGATGATCCGGTGACCCAGATTAATTCATTTGCCGTTGGAGATGTGGTCCCGGATCTAACAGTCATACTTGACATACCTGCCGAAGTCGGGTTGGAAAGAATAAAACATCGAATTTCTGACATGCCTGATCGCATGGAGCAGGAAAATGTGGAATTTTATGGAAAAGTGAGAGAAGGATACCTTCACCTAGCTCGTAATTTACCCGAAAGGTTTTTCGTGGTGGACGGAGAAGGTGAGCCCGAAGAAATTGAGATTTTAATTTGGAACGAAATCCACTCCCGATTTTTCAACGAGAGCTAAATTTAAAGATTCATGCTGAATTCAGCAAATCAAAAAACTGAGATTTTAAAGACTGAGTTTTCATCAGACTCTCTTCATCATGCCTTAATCTTCCAAGGCGATAATATTCAATCAGTTGAGCATCAAGCGGTTCTGCTTGTACGTGCGATTTTAGGAATGAATGATGAGCAGTTCGAGCACCCGGACCTTTTTCACTTACGACCGAGCGGTAAAATGAGAATCATAACCGCCGATAATACAAGGGCATTGATTTCAGAACTTAATCGTAGTTCGAATCAAGGCGGTTGTAAAGTTGCCCTGATTCATGAAGCGGACCGAATGCGCAAGGAAGCTGCCAATGCATTTCTTAAGACATTGGAAGAACCACCATCAGGCACCTACATTCTCATGGCGACTACCAAACCCTACTCTACCTTGCCAACTATTCGCAGTAGGTGCCTACAAGTTCGATTGCCTTCAACTAATGAAGAAATTGATAATCCATTATGGCAAGAATGGCTTACTTTGTATGAATCATGGATCATCCAATTATTAGACCGCGAAAAACTCAAGAGTGATCGAGTAACTCCTGTTTTTGCTGCCTATGGGCTTATTGAAAGATTTGTTCATATAATTAAACAAATTGCTGATGAAGAATGGAAAAAGAATGCGAAAGACCTTCCCGTAGGAGTTGAAGATAAAGAAAAAGATGCAATCGAAACTTCCATCCGTAAAGGAATCCGAGCACAACTAATGAAAAGCTTAATTGATCGCTCAAGATTGCTTGTTGTTAATTCAGGTCTGCCTTTAGAGAAAGTTGCTGGGAAATTAGTCAAAGTAGTTGCCTTCGCCGAGAAAGTTTCTGGTCTTCTGGAAGTAAATTTAAAAGACGAAACCGCATTTGAATACTTTTGGCTTTCTTCGCTTAGAACTTGGACAGCGAAGTAACTTAGAATGAAAAGCATTTTTGAAAAGATTATTGATCGGGAAATTCCTGCAACAATTCTTCATGAGGACGAAATTTGTATAGCGATCCAAGATATAGAACCCCAAGCACCAGTTCACATACTGATTATTCCTAAGAAAAAAATAGTTCGAATCGAATTGGCAGAAGAGTCGGACGAAAAAACTTTGGGGCACCTTCTTCTCACTGCTCGAAAATTAGCAATTGCTCAAAATCTTGAGGCCGGTTTTCGAATCGTAATTAATAACGGATCAGATGGTGGTGAAAGTGTTCCTCACCTCCATGTTCACCTTCTTGGTGGAAGACTAATGAAATGGCCTCCCGGTTGAAATGAAAAATATTATCCCACTCGCTCCCCTAACTCTATTTATAAATCTCTTTTTATGCCTTCAACTATTGGGCGATGAAATTATTACTAAAGATGGTTCTCGTATTGTCGGAGAACTCGTCCTATTCGAGGATGGAAATCTAACCTTTAAAACTTCATTTGCCGGGAAAATAAAAATTTCGACTACGGAAATTAGTTCCTTCTCCACTGAAAATGAAATCTCGATTCGATTAGAAGATAATCGTACCTTTGAAAGTAAAATTCGTATGGCTAAAGAATCTACAATTCTTATCGAGGATAACCAAATAGAACCAACCCTTGATGAAGTGCGGCATCTATGGCCAAGTTCAAACGAAGACCCTCTTGTGGTCGAAATACAAAAAAAAGCACAAGCTCTTGTTATGACTTGGAAAAACTCATTGGGTTTTGACTTCATGGGAGCCTCTGGAAATACCCAAAATTTTGGTATTGGAGCACGCATTGATAGTGAATATGGAAATAAGATTCGTGGTTATGATATGTATTTAAGTTATAACAACTCAACTAAGAAGGATCAGGTAATAGTCGATGAAACTAAACTTGGAATCGAATATGATTCTCGTTTTTTTGAGCAACTCTCCTGGTATGCGAAGACAGACTTTGAGAATGATCGCTTAGAAGAAGTGGACCTCCGTTCAACCAGTGCACTTGGAATAAAGTATTCATGGATAGATGATCAACCTTATCAATTATCTTTCCGCTCTGGTTTAGCTTTTAGATTTGAGGATTACAGCTTAGCGAGTCAGAAAAATGTTGATGAATTTGCGATGGATTTTGGATTGGAATATTCGCACAATATTAAAGATTTTCTCTCGCTCGAAAGTGATACTACAATCATTCCGAGTTTTGAGGATTTATCCCACTATCTCTTAAGTAATGACACCGCACTTGTCATTCCCTTGGACAAAGAATCAGACTGGAATCTTCGGACCGGTCTTGATGGAACTTACAATTCAACTCCTGCCCAAAATAAAGAAGAATTGGATTTGAAATACTACATGCGTATTATCTATCGCTTAGACTGAGCAAGTCATAACTACCTACTTGGCATTATAAAACTTTTAAAGATATCACTCATCTCAAAAAAAAGACCTGCGATTTGACCAATAAGTAAAATCATCAGGAGGACTAGTAAAATCAATAGCCAAGATGAACGCATTTCTTTTTTCATTCAAAAGTTGAGTTAGGTTCGTTGCGTCCGCGATTCTTGATCCACTCCAAAGTTTTTTGATACCGATTTCCTTTCAACTTTTGCCCCTCTGATATGACCTTGGGATTAATCGATTTTCTTTCTGCGGTTAGATATCTTTTAGCTCTATTGAACTCTTGAGTCTCGTTCTTAATCTCAATGCCATTACCCCTTTCGTTTCGATTCAGAAATGATCGGATTCTCCCATAGCTTAGAGAAGGTTTTTCGTTTTTCAGATAACCATTGGGGTTGGTAGATTTATCATTTCTTCGAGGAATTAAATCCGTAGTATCTTTGAAGCTTAGTTTTGATAAAGTCTTGGTATTTTCGTAACTTGGATTGAGTCTTCGCGATTTTATACCTACCCTTGGAGCCTTAGTTCCGATCTCATCTGACAATACCCCCAATTGATCAGATTGAATATTAACATTATTTTGCACCTCATTCATTGGTTTTAATCCAGATTGAGAAGATGAGACAATCGATTTGGATTTAGGTATCAGAGAATTAGATACATCAACTCCCTCTTTAGGTATTTCATTCATGCTCTTATTTACATCAATAACATTGGCTTCAGAATCAAAAATCTCTGAGATCGAAATAATATCATTAAATCCAATTTCTTTTTTCTTTTCTTTAACCAATTGATTTGCCGATCCAGAATCGAGTTCAACATTCTCTGGTTCTACGACAAGATCGTTTGTGCCTCCAGAGATGAAGTACGATTCCAGGCCAACGCCTGCACCATCATTCACTACCTTGGGATCAACATCACTTGAAAGTTTGGGTGTCAAATCACTAAAATCAATCTCGCCCGAAGCATGGTCTGGTTGTAAGTCATTTTGTTGATTGAAAGTCTGATTATTCTCTAGATTATCAAGTCTGACAGATTCTTTTAGTACCATCTCTGGATTAAAGGTTTCATTTATGTCTTGCTTGGTTGGTTTATCACCAAACACATTTACAGGTTGAGTCTGACCTGAAATAGAGGAATGTTCTTTTACTCTCGGTATAGATGAATTATTTTCAGCGATCAATAAATTTTGGGGAACCTCAACATCTTTTTTTGGAGTTAAATCTTTCATTCGATTCCTACCCCCATCTCGGTTTCCATCACCCTGCCTCCTTCCTTCACTTGGAGAATTAATAACCTGAGGCGATACATCCAAATTCTTTGCTATACTCTTCACCATTGAAGAATTAACCTTTTTCGGTTCCTTTGAATTAACCGGTATAGATAGTGGACTCTCGCTTACACTAGGTTCTGAAGTTCCTCCCTTTTGCACTGATGGAGTTGCGCAATTTGAAAATAAAAAAATTAATAAGAAGCAAACTAACCAAGACGATTTTTTCCTCTTCACCTAATTAATTATCTAACGAAGGTTCAGGAAAAGGATTTAATGCTGCAACCAAAAGATCTATTAATGAACAAAGAGCAGAACCTCCTGATTCTGATGTTTCTAGAACCATCGACATGGTGCCATTTTTTTGACCTCTTATTCTACTTTTCGCATTTAATTGAGTAAATTGTTCGAATCCAACAGTTTGAGAGAGATCAATTCTCTCAATTAAATTACTTGCGGTTTGAAAGTCGAGGCGTTGTAAAAAGATCTCAAGAAACTCTGCATATACAGATTCCAAGGACGATGGGTTGCTTTCTCGAATTTGATCCAATTTACTAGCTATTTTAAGCCCAAAGCCGGTATCAAGGACCTCCCTATCATATTCATAAATACCCTCCAATAAAACTTGGTCCATTTCGACCCTTGCCTTTAAATTAAGGTCAAAACTTACAAAGTCTTGAAAATTATCAAAAAGTTCCTCCTCATCATCATTTTTACTAAAAGATTCGAAAAAATTCTTACCCTTCAAAGACAGACCAACATCGTAATCATCTCCTGTAAGTTTATTGGCTACAGCAGAATTCGATATATTGGAATTTTGTCCATAACTAAAAACCTGAAGAAGTTCATCAGCTAAAAACTTAGGGTCTTTTTGATCGGACCACCAAGAGGAGAGAATGACTAAGCATTGATCATCCATTCCCAATGAGATATGGGATTTCCGATGATGGAAAGAGATAAAGGATGGGGATTTATTTTCCTCAATCTTCCATGAATTAGACAACGTTTTTAATTCAAGCTTTCGGAGGATAAATTCCCTCAGTATATTTTGATCTCCAATTGGTATGATCACCCCCCAGGCAATATCCTGTTTCCTTTTCTCGATAAATTCAACATTCGGAAATTTGAGAAAATAAAGAACCCGCCCATGCGGATTGACTCCACACTCCTCTGGATCCCATGATAAATTACTTAAGAATGGTACATTTTCTAAAAAATCATCTGGAATTATTTTCGAAAAGCCGACCTGTTCAACCATCCGCAACCCCGAAAAAGAAAACACACCAAATGCTTCTTCAGGAACATAAGCAAAAGCTCGATCATCAAATTTGCGTGATGAAAGTTTGCTCAAAAAGGATGCTTTTGCCATTTTTTCGGGATTCACTGTTTCCTGATCTCCCAGTTTGTCATATAAGAACCATCCAATGAGACCTAATATAATAACAATGATAGGTATATTACTTACCGAGAAAAAAGAGTTCTTGCCAGAAACCTCTTCCACCACCTTTACAGGAGTAGGATTTTTACCTCTTAATAATGACGCATTGTATGCAATGACAAGAGTCACCGCTAGGGGGTCAAACACAACAACAAGAAGAAGTATAAACCATTTCACCACTCGATTAACTGCTTTCGCCATTGCCTCCTCGATAATCACAGGATTCTCTGTCTCTTCCGCTTCGGCAACAGAGGGATCAATCGCACGTGCGACAAATTTAAAGGAACCAATATCAGTCGATCGGATCTTGGTACCTAGTTCGAGAATTACTTTCTCTGCTTCTTCTTTCTTGGCGAAAAGTTCAGTTTTCTTGGCTTCCAATTCAGCCGAGCTTTCAGGTCCAAATACTGATCCACTCTCGCTTAACATAGTAATTTTTCGACTTGCCTCCGCAATTTCATTTTCAAGGGATTTGATACGTTCGTCTACCGAGGAACGGGCCTGTTTTAGATTCTCCAATGCAGTTTTTACATTGTCGGCTTGTTCCGCCCCTCCGGTTGTCAGGGTAGTAATTTTAGTATTGGCCTCTGCTATTTCGTTTTGAGCCTGAACAATTCTGCCGTCTAAGCCCCCGTATCTCTTATCTAGATCTTCTCTGGCTTTCTGTGCCGCAAGAGTAATTGATTGTAAACTCGCTATTAAACCATCCCTTTCAAGGGATTGAGTTTTTAAAAGTTCTGCCGCTTTCTTAAAACCATCTTCTTTCAAAAAGCCACCCGCACCCTTATCCTGATAAGCCTTAACTGCCGCATCCAACTTGGCAATACGTTCATTAATCTTCTCCTCCTTCGCTAATTCGGAGTCCAAGCGCTTATCCGTTTCGGTTTTATAAGGTAACTTTTGACTCTCCAAAGCCGCAATGTCAGCCCGGCGAGATTGAATAAAGTCTTCAATTCTTTTTTTCTCCTCTTCCCTGCGTTCACGCTCCCCCACTATCATTTGATCCGTTTCTTCTGCCAGTCGTGTTTTAGCTTCCTCTGCCGACCCAATGTCTTCTCTTCTCTCTTTGATATAATTTTCCAAACGAGCTCGCTCTTCAGTCTGTTTTTCCTCACGAAGAAGAGAACCTTTCTTGCCAGACATCCTGTAAGCATCAATTAATCGATCGTATCCATCCTGCTGCCTCTGCATACTCGAGATTTCTTTCTCGTAGCCTTCAACCTGGTTAATTGTTTCCTCAAAAGCCTGAGATAAATAACCATAAATTCCAGCCGAAGTTATTCCTATTAAAAGAAATACAGCCAGTAACAGGTAGGTTCGAAGAGTCTTATTACAAGTATGCCAATTTCGATAAAGGAAGGACGCCGCAATTAACTTCCCAAACTCCAGACTTGAAGCCATCACGATAATCGGGATGGTAAAAGAACTTACCGCCCCAAAAGTAAGTGCGATCCCACGGACGCTAAAGTAGGCGGCACAACCTGCGATAAAAAGTGCCGCACCACCTATCATCATTGTAAAAATATTCACATGTTATTTATCACACACCAAATTTGTTAGGGGAAGGACAAGTTGTTCCCAAAAGTAATTTTTATTCACTAAAGTCGCTTTTCCGTTTTCTTTCTCAGTAAAATCATGTTGGGTCAAAGCGGATGGATTTCCATAATTACTTTACTGCAACAGATTGGATTGTGGTCGCTGGCTACCTAGTCGCGACTACCCTGGTGGGACACCTGCTAAAAGGAAAACAATCAACAATCAAAGACTTCTTCCTCGGCGGTCGGTCTCTCCCTTGGCTCGCGGTTTCTGGATCAATAATTGCAACTGAAATAAGTGGAGTCACTTTCATTGGGGTTCCGGGTATGGTTTATGCGGCAGGCGGCGACTTTACTTACCTACAATGGGGCATCGGCTCTATTATTGCTCGGATTATTGTAGGGATCTTTTTTGTTCGAGTCTTTTATGAAAGAGAGATCTACAGTCCCTATGATTATATGGGCAATCAACTAGGGATTGGTGCCAAACGGCTTGCCACCATAATTTTTCAAATTGGTGGAATACTTGGGCAAAGTGTCAGAGTCTTAGTAGCTGCACTTGCCCTCAAGGTGGTCACCCCGCTTGAATTTCATCAATGCATCTGGATTATTGGACTCTTTGCAGTCGGCTGGACATTAATGGGAGGAATGAGAACTGTCATATGGACAGATGTCATGCAGTTTTTTCTTTTTGTTGGTGCGGGTTTACTTTCCTTACTTTGGATGGTTTTTTCACTAGAAGACGGATGGGGAACCCTCATGCAAGTTTCTGGCGATGCAGGCAAATTCACATTTCTCAATCTGACCAAGGACCCAGCCGTGGGCTTTACTTTATGGGTCGCAATTATCGCTGTTCCCTTTCAAAATTTGAGTGCATTTGGAGTTGATCAGTTGAATGCTCAAAGAATGTTCTGTTGCCGTGACGCATCTGACGCTCGCAAAGCAATGATCACCAGTTCGGCTGCGCTTTTACTGACTACACTTATGTTATTAGTGGGAGCTGCCTTATTTGCGTACTATGAACCAATGAGAGCAACAGGAAGCGAGCCATCCATTTTCTCCGAAGATACTAACTTTATATTCCCGGTTTGGATTGTGACTGAATTACCAGTCGGACTTCGCGGGCTCATATTGGCAGGTATTTTCGCCGCGGCCATTTCTAGCCTAGATTCAATCCTTGCGGCTCTTTCACAAACTACTCTTTCGCTTTTTCGTAAAGAAGAGCCAATCCAAGGAAAAGCCAACAAAGACCTACTCTATTCCCGCTTACTGGTTATTTTTTGGGGAATTCTTCTCTCTGCATTTGCAGTAGAGCTGGATTCTCTCCGGGGTAAGGTGAATGTAGTAGTACTCGCTTTCGGAATGATTTCATACACCACAGGTCCGATGCTAGGTATGTTCTTCGCCGCCCTGTTCACACCTCGAGTACAAGCGAGGGGGTTGGCTCTTGGCTTCCTCATTTCTTTTGTTCTAGTTGCTTACCTTAGACCCGACATCTATCAAATACTTCTCAATTTTGATATCATCAGCCAGGCACAGGCACTTGAATGGAGTGGCTTACAGGAAATGAACGGTAAATTAAAACCCGTCATCCATACGGCGTGGGCTTGGCCAGTAACTGTGTTCATCACTTGGGGTACTGGATTACTATTTCTTAAGAAAAAATAATGAAAGGAAACGAAATCTGCCTCTTTCCTTGCCCGCAGAAGCTTAAAGCTTTTTCCGACCGATTTCCCATTCCATCAAGCTTTCCATGCTTTATAGAAGATCGGTCATTTCAAATACTTGAAACTCATTTGCAAAAACATGGAATTTCTCCGGTTAAGCAGAAATCAGAAGCTCTCATTCTAATCCGTAAGGAAAAATTATCACATTCCGAGGCTTACAATTTAAAAATTACCCCTTCTCAAATAATTCTTTCTGGATTTGAGCCTGTTGGAGTATTTCATGGTCTGCAAACCTTGTTTCAAATTATTGAAAACCAAGAATATTTACATAACCTGCCCTGCCTTGAAATAGAAGACTATCCTTTGTTAGAAAGACGAGGATTCATGCTAGATGTGAGTAGGTGTAAAGTTCCAACCATGGATACAGTTTACTCATTAATCGACCTCCTCGCTCAACTGCATATTAATGAATTTCAACTTTATATTGAGCACACCTTTGCCTTTGAAAAGCATAATACAGTCTGGAAAGACTCCTCTCCTTTTACCGCGGGAGAAATTCAAGCAATCGATCAATATTGCCAAGAAAGATTTATCGAACTTATCCCCAACTTAAATTCCTTTGGCCATTTTGAAAGATGGTTAAGGCATGATCAATATAAACACCTGGCCGAATGTCCCGACGGTTTCAGAAGAGAGAATCCCTACATCGTAAGAGATCATGGCACCACCCTAAAGCCAAACCAGGAAAGCTTGGACTTCATAAACACTTTATATTCAGAATACCTACCCAATTTTTCTTCCAAAAAGTTCAATGTGGGAATGGATGAACCCTGGGAACTTGGCCAGGGTTGGAGTAAAAGTAAAATTGAAAAAGTGGGAAAAGACCAAGTCTATCTGTCTCACTTAGAGGGCATTCGAAAGCTCGCAGAGGCACATGGAAAAGAGATGCAATTCTGGGCGGATGTTCTCTTGGAAAATCCGGAAAACGCAAAGCGGTTACCCCTCTCAGCATCTCCCATTATTTGGGGATACGAACCAAACCACCCTTTTGAGGAACAAGCTCATGCCATTGCCTCTTGTGGTTTATCGTATTGTCTTGCCCCAGGAACGGGGACCTGGAGAAGTTTTTCCGGGCGTTGGGAAAATACCTGTGAAAATATTGACTCCGCAATTACAAATGCCAAAAAATATAACGCTCAAGGTATTCTGCTTACTAGTTGGGGAGACTGTGGAAACCATCAACCTTGGGCGACACTTTACCCACCTTTACTTTATGGGGCGGCTAAGGCATGGAATAATCAAGCCATTAATGAAAATGATGTCATTCAAGCTATAGGTAAACTTGTTTGCGGAAATCAATCGGAACACGATCACTCTCCAGTTATTGAATTAGGAAAATTGGATAAAACCATCGGCTCGGACATAGCCAATACCAGTCTTTGTTGGTACCTGCTATTCGCTCCGCTCCCAGATAAAGTGACCATACATCTTTGCAAATCTCACACCTCCGAACAATTTGAAGACGGATTATCACTCCTCCAGTCTGCCAAGCAATCAATCGTAACCCGATCCACTCATTCGAAATCAAGACTGATTGATGAAGAGATTTTATTAGGAATCAAACTCTCAACTATAGCACTCGAAAAAGGGATCGCACTCCTTGAAGGAAAGAATATTCCTAAAATCCCCAAAGAACACGAAATTTTTTCCTTATACGAAAAGCTCTGGCTTTCACGAGCAAGACCAGGTGGAATGAGCGAGAGTATCGAAATCCTTAAGGAAGCACTTACCTAATACTAATTAATTACTTCCAACCAGAGAAGTGAGCTCTGGCAACTCACAAGCGATTGCATCACAACGAATTCGCCCCTCTTTGCTCAATCGATAGTTACGACTCTCCACGATTGCTAATCCCTCCGTGACCAGAGCATCTAAAAAATAAATGATTTCTGTAAATAGGTATGGTTCCATCGTAAATTTCTCGCAAATTCGATCCACATTTACCCCCTGGTTCATCCTTAGGCCAAAAAGAATGGCATCCCTTCCTAATTCTGAACCTCCGATCTCAGACCATTCCTCATAATCCAAAGATTGGTCTAAAATTAATTTCTTCGCCCAACTTTCGATATTCGAAAAGTTCTTCCGTCTCACTCCATTGATCTGACTGGACGCAGAGGGACCATATCCAATCCAATCATTCATCTTCCAGGTGTTGATATTATGCCTACATTCCATTCCTGGCTTCGCATAGTTCGATACCTCATACTGAGCAAACCCTTGTTCAGGCAAGTACTCCCATGACCACTCGTAGAAGACTGCCTCCCGCTCTGGATCTATCGAAATCTTACCCTTAGCCAGTTTTGCATACAAAGCCGTGTCCTCTTCAAAGGTGAGACAGTATGTGGAAATATGATCAGGGCCAAGTTCAACCAGTTTTCTTAAGTCATCCTGCCAGTCACTCAACTCCTGACCAGGTGCACCGAAAAGTAAATCCACATTGATACTCTCAAAACCCGCCCTTCTCACCAATTCATAGGCTTGTAATGCCTTGGATACATTATGGTTTCGCCCCAGTTCCTTCATAAAAACTGGATCTAATGTTTGTACGCCCAATGATAAACGATTGATCCCCCCCTCTAAGAAAGCCTCAATTTTTTTAATGTTAATTTCATTAGGTGCCACTTCCACAGTCCATTCACAATTGGATTGTACCCCAAATTGTTTAATAACTTCACATAATTTCTTAATTTGATCAGGGGAAAGAAGTCCAGGCGTACCACCCCCGATAAAGACAGTAGAAAACTTTTTAGAAGGTAAATGTGCCTGAAAATCTTTTTCTAGAGCAAGAAAATACTGTTCAAAACCCTTTTTGCTTGGTCTCTCTTGGTAAAATGCGCAAAAGTCACATGTGGTGGAACAAAACGGAACATGAACATAAAGACCTAACTCCTGAATATTTGACTCTTGCATTTTATTAAAGAACCTAGTCTACAAATTTAGAATACTATACTGAAAAATTGAACGATGAATAAATTGAAAACTACTTACAAACATATCCTGTTGTCCCTT
Source organism: uncultured Puniceicoccaceae bacterium (assembly GCA_964383925.1). GTDB lineage: Bacteria > Verrucomicrobiota > Verrucomicrobiia > Opitutales > Seribacteraceae > Seribacter. The sequence continues at coordinate 4,451 of CAYLIJ010000024.1, read as the reverse complement.
ACCCTTGCATTTTTTGCAAGTTGTAACCAACCAAGCTTTATTAACTTAACCTCAACGAATATAAGTCAAAATCCATCGGGGATTTATACCTTGCAAACTGAACTTGATATTCAGGATCGAAAAGTAAATCCAGAGTCAGTCCAAGTCTTTGCCGTTGTAGGCGGTCAGAAAATTCCCATGGTTCAGGATCCAATCAATAAAAATCTGTGGAGTTGCGACTATAAATTACCGCAGGGCTTTGACGAGGCGAACCAGCTATAATACAATTTCAGATAGTGGTAATGCCTATCCTCGAGATCTTAAAAGTGAAATCCAGATGTTCCGCTTGGAAAATCGCTACGTGGGCAACCTTGCCTCTTATCGCGGCCCCGTAGGCGTTGAAATCGCGGTACAAGGTCGAGGCTTTACCAAATATGACTCAATCACTATTGGAGAAAAGGAAACCAGTACTCGCTACCTCTCTGAAAATGAACTCCGCTTTACCATACCCCCCCTTCCCTCTGGGATTGATTACACCGTTCAATTAATCGGTGGACCCCATGGAGCCTTGGATATCGGAAACTTTCGGATTGATGAAAGCGTACTCGGAGTTATCCCAACCTCCCTCGAGATTAAATCGGGTGACACCAATACCCTACTGTTTAAAATCGATTATGAAGCCCCAGAAGGGGGATTAAATATTTCGGTTAAGACAGACATCTCAAAATCTGTAATTATGCCCGAAGCAGTTATCTCCCAAGGAAATAAAACTGTTAATATTTTGATAAAAGGAGGAGTGGCAGGAGAGGGGAAATTAGTCATTTCTGCCCCCGGATACCAAAGCACCGAAGTACCAATTCGAGTCTTCTAATTTTCTCAGATAGGGAAAGAAATAGAGCTATGGTCATGTTGCCAGGCTCCCTCATTCATGAGGTTTCGGTGGTAATCCCCACTCATAACAGAAAGGCAATGCTTCGGTGCACCTTAATGTCTGTATTTGAACAAACTTTACAACCCCTTGAAGTCATAGTCGTGGATGATGGTTCAACCGATGGAACTCTCGATTTACTGGTAACTGAATTCCCCTCGATCATTGTCATCACCCAGACTAACCATGGAGTAAGCCACGCACGAAACCAAGGAATCAAGCAGGCTCAGGGACAATGGATCGCCTTACTTGATTCAGATGATATCTGGCATCCAACCAAACTCGAAAATCAGCACAAATTCTTAAATCGAAATCCAAGCCTTTGCTTTTGTCACACCGATGAAGTATGGGTACGCCAAGGGAAGCAGATTAAACAACCCGCTTATTTAAATAAATCAAATCAGGATATTTTTCTTAAAAGTCTAGTTCGCTGTATCATTTGCCCATCCTCAGTAGTTATGCATAAAAAAATCTTTGAAAATACCGGTTTTTTTGACGAACAACTTACTGTTTGTGAAGACTACGACCTCTGGCTCCGAGTATTACTTCAATACGAAATTGCGTACCTCGATCAACCACTGGTCACAAAGTACGGTGGACATTCCGACCAACTCTCAACAACCTACTGGGGGATGGATCGCTTTCGGGTTCAATCCTTAAAGAACCTCTTAAATAATCGAAATCTAAAATCTAACCAGATCCCTCTCATCTTTGAAACACTTATTCAAAAACTTGATATTTTAGCCAAGAGTTTCACAAAGAGAGAAAAAATGAAAGAAGCCGAAGAATTCATAAAATCCAGACAATTCTATTCTGATATGCTCATCAGGCATGCTCAGTCTATACCCCATTGATCATGAATTTTGTTTGCGCACTACTACCCGAAGCCACTCCTCTTATCGAAAACCTCGATCTTAAGAAACAAAGAATTTCATCCCCATACGCACTTTTTAAAAATGAATCCCATCAATTAGTGATTTCCGGAATGGGTAAACAAAATATAGCTACTGCTATTGGTTTCCTCCATGGTATTGCCCCTAATAAAAATACCCCTTGGCTAAATCTCGGACTTGCCGGTCATGGAAATTTCCAATTGGGCACCCCCTGTCAAATTATAAAATGCACTGATACCTCTTCTCAAAAATCATTTTATCCGCCCCCTATTTTCTCGACTCAGTTAACCAAGGCTACTCTTCATACTTGCGATCAACCCTCCACCGAGTATCAAACTGGTACTGCCTATGACATGGAAGGTTTCGCTTTCTTTGAGACTGCCTCACGCTTTTGCCCGCGCGAACTGGTTCAGTCTATCAAGATAATCTCGGATAACCCAGAGTCTCCTCTCGTACGCTTTGATAAATCACAAGTCTCCCCACTCATTACCCCATCTATCCCCCTCATTCATTCTCTGATTAAGGAAATGGAAATAATTGCCGAAGAACTGACCCCATCCCCTGAACTCGAGCATACACTTGAGGAAATAAGCAAGTTATGTACACTCTCGGAAACTCAAGTACACCAGGTTATAAAAATAATTAGACAAGCCCACCTATTCCAATTACCGCTTTCTAAAATCATCAAACTATTTCACAATTCTACTAATGTAAAATCCTCTCTATCTCTCGCCAATCAACTACTCGAAGAGAGGAAAACCTTCCCATGATCGATTCGATTTATTTCGAGGAAAGTATTGCCCAACATCCCCGCACTCAAGAACTCCTTCAACGCTATCCGCAAGCCACCCAGATACCATGTGGTAATTATAAGGAAGTTTTTAACCCAAGCGGTCAAAACTTTCGTCTTCAAAAAAAGAAACCCGCTCTCATTCTTGCAGAAAAAAAAGGCAATTTTGCCCTGCCCATCCCGGAAACTTATGGAATTGGAGGGAAGCGAAATTTTTATTTCTCTCACATGCTCAATTGTCTCTACGATTGCCGATACTGCTTTTTACAAGGTATGTATCCATCCGCTCACTATGTCCTCTTTGTCAACTACGAGGACTTCCTTACCGACATCGAGTTTAAGACAAATGAAGATTTAAACCAACCCGCCTGGTTCTTCTCGGGATACGATTGCGATAGCCTCGCCCTTGATGGAGTATCCGGTTTCGTAAAATCATTCCTTCCATTCTTTCAACAAAACCAAACGGCTTATCTCGAACTCCGCACCAAGAGCGTAAATATTTCCCCACTCCTACAAAGCACTCCACTTGAAAATATAATCACCGCCTTTAGTTTCACCCCCCAAGAAATTAGCTCACAAGTCGAAAATGGAGTCCCACCTGTCAAATCACGTATTCGAGCAATGAAAAAACTAACCGATCAGGGCTGGTCAGTTGGGCTTCGGATTGATCCCCTTATTGACTGCGAAGATTTCTCTTTGCGCTACCAAAGGCTCTTTAAAGATATATTTACCAATATCCCCCAAGATAAAATCCACTCCGTTTCCCTTGGTACCTTTCGAATGCCCGTGACATTTTTTAAAAAGATGGAAAAAATGCACCCCGAAGAAAAACTCTTTGCTGGTCGATTGGAAAATCGTTCGGGCACACTTGCCTACAAAGAAGAAATTGAGCAACAAAAGAAAGATATTTGCTTAGAGTTACTCCATGAACACATCGAATCAGATAAAATCTTTAATTGTGAAACCGTCTCTTAAACAATCACTTAGAGTTATTTTTAACACAATCCGATTATATTAAAACTCAAATTCCTCTAAAATCGCGGTATAGAATGCAATCTGAATTGCCATAATACTCATTGACATCTGTTCTGATGATTTCGCCCCGCTTTTTCCAGACATCGGCAATAGCCACCATGTGTGTACCGCGGGTACCCATTAGCCACTTACCCAAACCTCGCCCCCGCCGTCCTAGGCCTATTCCTCCTACAACAATGCGATTACTCGGCGCAACAGCCCCGTTTAAACCCAAGGCGCTTCCGGGAATGATCGTCGGCGCGCCAAGCGCCAGACTTGATGTAGCCAGAAAGCTCCTCCTAGTGATTGATCGCTTCATTTGTCTTCTCCAGTTTTCTTGATTGTCTCATGACATATTTAATTTCTCCTCGGACCGTTCTTTTGTATTTTTTCATCTGTTGACATCGTTTTGTGGCATGGTGACATAAGTAGTGACATAAAATCTACAAATTCATGCATAAGTGTAACATATAGTGATTTAAACAAAAAAGGACTCTCCTTTTAAAGAGAGTCCCATTTTACTTAAGGAAAATGGCTTTATTGTTGCATTTACCCTACATTTTAGTTGTATGTTTACTTATTGCTTTTGCGATTTGCCACCTTAGCTCAGCTGGTAGAGCACCTCACTTGTAAGGCGATTAACTTCCCCGTCTTTACTGACCTTCAAGGCTTTGTTGCCTATTTGTTGCCAAGTTCCACCCAATTTGGGTCGACTACCCACTCGCCTACGCTTTCCACCCATATATTTCCAGTCAATTCGTATAGTCTATCGGCGAGGTGTTGCCGAGAATGGACCCAGGCAGCACGGTTTTGATAAAAAATATCAAAGTAAAGACCCTGTAAGAAA
>CAYLIJ010000023.1:0-35861 GCA_964383925.1 uncultured Puniceicoccaceae bacterium | reverse complement strand
TGCTGCACCCCTCTATTTAAGAGGATGGTGCGGGCACTCGGGATCGAACCGAGGAGACCAGCTTGGAAGGCTGGAGTTTTACCACTAAACTATGCCCGCGTCCAAAAAAATTAATAAAACCCTTTGTATCGAGTGGGTCAAGATGGAATTCGTTTCCTCAGGAGTTCAGTTTTAATGCGTTAATTACTTCCTGATGAAAAATTTCTGATCCAACCCGAAATGGGCAGGAGCTCATGTTTGGCGAGAAGGATTGGAGTGGGAAAATCGGGTCGCCTAAAAAATAAAATCTAGCACCCGCTCCTTCGCAAATAGGGTAACCTGCGGCACAGTCCCAGGGCTTGGGTCGATATTCGAGACATCCGTCAAGTCGCCCAGTGGCTACATTGGCGAGTCCTACTGCGGCAGACCCTGGACAACGTATGCGCCAGACCCCGAGGGCGGGGGTAAGTGCTTCAAGTGATTTAGAAGGTATAGGGAAGTGCATACAATAGGTAAGCTTTTCATTGACCAGTTCGGTTGCCGCGAAAACAGGGGTAGTTCCTTCGATTGCACCATATCCTTTTCCTCCTTGAAGTAGGTTGTCGCGTCCATAGTCATAAATAAAGCCATATATAGGCATGCCATGGCGAAGGAGGCCAAGGGAAATACAACATTCCGGTATGCCAACGGCGTAATTATTAGTCCCGTCGACGGGGTCGAGAATCCAGCAAAATTCGGCTTCGGTTGGAATGGGTTGCGGTGTTTCCGCTTCTTCCTCTGAGCAGTAGTCGTCTTGTGGGAAATCCTTTTGTAGAAGGAGGAAGAGTTGGTGTGAAATGGTTTCGTCCACAATAGTGACACGGGTACCGTCTTTTTTCCACTTACTTTCGGCTTGGCCAAAGTGTGCCCGAAAATATTCTACCTGGGCGAGAACGGCTTGGTGACCAGCAAGGATCCGGTCTTGAAGGACAGAGTCCGCGTTTGAAAGATCAGGAGTTTGGTTAGTTAGGGAGCGATCCATTTACCTTCTTCTTGTATGAGTTGGACAAGTTGGTCAACAGCATCATTTTCGGAGATGCCCGATTTAACTCGATTTTTCCCCACATAAAGATCGATTTTGCCTGGGCCTGATCCAACATAGCCAAAGTCGGCATCGGCCATTTCTCCGGGGCCGTTTACGATGCATCCCATCACGGCGATGGTGATTCCTTTTAAATGTCCCGTTGCCTTCTTAACCCGCTGGGTTGTGCTTTGGAGGTCGAAGAGGGTACGGCCACAGCTAGGGCAGGCGATAAATTCAGTTTTTGAAATTCGGGCACGAGCCCCTTGGAGTATATTATATGCAAGTCCGCGGTTACGGTTAAGTTCGCCGGAGTGTTCAACCGAAAGGATTTCTCCTATCCCGTCGCAGAGAAGGGAGCCAGAGAGTATTGAGGAGTCGAGGAGTCGAGCGGAGAATAGATCATCGTCTGAAAAAAGTAAATTTTCTTGGTTATTTCGAATCCAGATCGGGAAGGGTAGATCATTTTGAGCCAGGTGAGCTGCGAGCGAACGGTATCCAAAAACAGAGTTTTGATTTTCTTTGGGAGATAGTGTGATCAGAGGGGTTGAGGGTAAGTTGGAAAGGAGTGCAATAAATCCAGCGGTGAAGGAATCTTCGTTGAGCGAAAGAATGGGTTGTTGCCCGGCTTGGTCACAAAAGGTCAGGAAACGAGCGAGTGATGCTTCGTCAGTGGTAGCTTGTTGCGAATGCCACAGAAGTGGGGTGAGGCTCGGGAGTTGCGGGGGGATCGAATCGTCGTCTGTTTCGTCCCTGTGGTCATCTATGACTAAAAAGGGGACAGCACCGATAAGGGAGGAGCGCAGTGTAGCAAGGTGTGGTAGTTCAGAAGAATTTTCCAAGGTAAGTAAAAGTCCTTCTATTGGTGCGTCTTTTGAACTTACTTGTACTTGAGCCACTTCCTGAATGATCTTGGCTGATTCTGTAAGCGGGTGGGTAGATCGGGCAATCACGAGGGGGGGGTGTTTATCCCCCACTTGGTTGCGATTTGAAGTAAGAGAGAGTTCTGGGCAATTTCGCCTTTGGAAAGAGAAGGGGTCGACTTCCTCGACTACATTTACTGGTTCAGAGTGATTGGTGGACCACCAAGTCTGAGCTCGTCGTGCGAGGTCTTGAGCGACTGGGATTTCGGCGACTGGGTCTTCGGTCAGAGAGACCCGAATTGTATCACCAAGGCCATCCAGAAGAAGAGAGCCAATTCCAATCGCACTCTTGATTCGGGCATCTTCACCGTCTCCTGCTTCGGTGACTCCAAGATGAAGTGGGTAATCCATGTCTTCTTCGTTCATTAAGGAAACCACTAGACGATACGCCTCAATCATAACCTTTGGATTACTTGCTTTCATTGAAAGAACGAGATCGTGATAATTATGGGATCTTGCAATGCGAATAAATTCAAGAGCAGATTCTGCCATCCCACGAGGCGAGTCTCCAAATCGATTCATGACTCGGTCGGAGAGGGATCCATGATTAGTACCAATCCGCATAGATCGTCCGAGTTGTTTACAACGAAGAACAAGGGGGGTGAATGATTGATGTAAGCGCTCGAGTTCCTCTTCGTATTGAGAATCGCTATATTCACGAATTTTAAATTTCTTACGATCGGCGTAGTTTCCAGGGTTTACCCGTACTTTTTCGACATGTTTGGCCGCTTCCATTGCCGCAGAGGGGAGGAAGTGAATATCGGCAACAAGTGGCACATCAAATCCAGCAGAGCGTACTTCTTTAGTGATTTGACCAAGTGCTTCTGCGGCACGGATATTGGGGGCGGTAATACGGACAATCTCACAACCCGCTTCGGCTAATTCGATTGTTTGTCGAACGGTGGCTTTCACATCCATGGTATTAGTTGTGGTCATGGATTGAACACGAACAGGATGGATGCCGCCAGTTAACACATTACCAATTGAAACGATTCGGGATTTTCGCCGAATTGTTTGAAGACGCGAGGCGCAGTAAGAAGACGCCATAATATTATCTACCTCTTAAAAGAGGCGCTGAAAGTCAAAAAAGGTGACATATAGCATAAACGAAAAGAGTAGGACGATAAAAAGAATTTGCGAACGTTCGAGCAAGGCACGGGGAAGTGGTTTGCCCCGAATTTTTTCTATAGTTGCAAATGCCATATGGCCTCCGTCTAACACTGGGATTGGGAGCAAATTAAGGATGGCGAGATTGACATTGATAAAAACAACAAACCAGAGAAGTTTTTTAAAGCCGATACTGGCAAATATGCTAAGATTATTCACAATTCCAACAGGCCCACTCATGTTACGAAGTTTAACATCTGACTCGGGGTTTACTAGACCAGTTAAAGTATGGTACATATCCTTGACCCGACTAACAATTAATACGAGGGGATTGGGGTAGGTAGTGATGGTCTTAAACTCGGGGCTGAATCCAATCAATTTCCGTTTGGTTGAAGGGTCACCTTTGGTAAGTTCCTTCACCACTGGTACTAAATTATAGGTCTTTTCTAAACCTTCCTCTCCCCCTTTACGAACGGTCAAAGCAACTTCTTTTCCTTCATCAATTTTCATAAGGTAGTCAACGAGGTGATAAAATGAAAATATTCTATTTCCATCCACGGAGACTAGTTGGTCGCCCTTTTCAAGTCCTGCTTTGATGGCGGGCATATCTGGTTGAAGTTCATTGATGAAAAAGGTTTCTTTAGGCCCAATTCCAATAATTCGGAATTCTTCGCTTCCAAAGACTTCGGGAAAAGCTTCAATCTGTTTTTGTTCACCATCTCGTAGGATAGTTAGCCTTGTAAGCCGGCGGCCCTGAGCAGATTTTAATTTTCCAGTAACTATTCGACTTTGAATATCCATGAAATCTTCAACTGGGGAACCGTCAACCGCAAGAATTTGATCACCGGGTAGAATACCTGCTTTTTTAGCGGGACCAGTTACTGTTTCTCCTTGTTCAACGATTGGATTCCATCGTTCAACGGTATCTGCAATATAACCGATTTTAGTGGTAAGTTCACCATCTCGGCGTTCGTAGCCAAATAAACCAAGTATACTGGCAAGAAAAAATGCCAATAATATATTAAACACTGCCCCCATAACCGACACGATCATTTTATCGGCATAGCTTATTTTAGGAACCGCATTTTTCTTTGAGCTTACCTGATCGTCGTCGTCATCGTCGTCAATATCGTCCCATGCGGACATTTTATTTTCTTCAAGTTGTTCGTTTTCTCCTTCCACACGCCCCATATCTGCAAGTTGGGGTAGGGCCACATAACCACCAAAGGGGAACATTGAAATTCTGTATTCGACACCATTTTTTTCCCAGCCAAAAATTTTAGGCCCGAATCCAATTGAGAAGCGTTTGATAATTAACCCTCTTTGTCGGGCGGCGAGGAAATGCCCAAGCTCATGTATGAAGATAGTAAAACCTAGCGCAAGTAGGGCAACTAAAAGGAATGCAAAGTCGTATAAAAAGGGCATATAGAAAATTGGTGCTATCCGAGTTGTTCAACCCGTATTTTTGCAGATTGTCGAATTTCCGCATCAAGAGAGAGCAGATCATCAACAGAGTTGGTAGTTATATGATTTGAATTATCCAAAGTAGTTTCAATTATGCGAGGAATATCAAGAAAGCCAATTCGATTCCGTAGAAATGCGTCCACTGCAATTTCATTAGCCGCATTAAAGATAAGTGGGGCGGAACCGGCTTGTTTCATCGACTCAATAGCAAGTCGTAGACAGGGGTATCGATCAAGTGAGGGTGGAGAGAATGAAAAATCGAGTGGTTGAGAAAAATCGAGCGAAGGCTCTACTCCTTTATGACGTTCAGGAAAAAAAATCGCATTTTGTAGTGCAAAGGTCATTGAAGTCGGTGTCATTTGGGCGAGGCAACAACCATCAATAAAGCGGACAATTGCATGGACTAGACTAGGGGGGTGGATCACGACTTCCAATTGTTCTGGAGCGACATCGAACAGCCAACGTGCTTCGATTAATTCCAAGCCTTTATTTGCCATAGTTGCGGAATCAACCGTAATTTTCTTACCCATTGACCAGTTTGGGTGCCGAAGAGCTTGCTCGATTGTTACATTTGCTAGTTGATCAATAGGCAACTCACGAAATGGCCCTCCCGATGCAGTGAGAATGATCGACTCAATAGCACGCTCATCCTGACCTTGAATGCATTGAAATGCCGCATTGTGCTCGCTATCTGCCGGGATGATACGAGCCCCATATTCTTTTGCAGTTTCGATGACAATTTCTCCGCCTACGACAAGGGATTCTTTGTTCGCAAGTACGACATCCTTTCCAGCTCGCAGAGCGGAAAGGGTGGGAAGAAGTCCTGCCGCACCCACCACTGCAACGACTACAATATCCGCTTCTTCTAAGGCAGCTAATTCTTCTAGCGAATTGGGATCGGCAAGCAATTGAGTGTTGCTCGGGGGATTAACTTTTTCCTTTGGAGGTTTACTTAAGCAGGCAAGAGGAACTTTAAATTCTTCCGCAATAGCGAAAAGTTTTTCTACCTGTTGATGGGCAGATATCCCGATAAGTTCAATCTTATCGGGATGTTTGCGAATAACTTTTAGAGTATTGTCTCCAATTGAGCCCGTAGCACCTAGGAGTACAAGCTTCTTTGGCGAACTCACTTTTGTAGAAGAAATAAAATGAAGTACCCTGTGGGAGCAGCCAAAATTAGACTGTCCGTTAGATCGAATAGACCACCAATTCCAGGAATGGCACCCCCAGAATCTTTCATGGATGCCAAGCGTTTAAGAACCGATGCAATTAAATCCCCAATTACAGCACTAAGGGCAAGCAGAGCACCCCAAATAGCCCCTTGTACGGGAGTGAAGACCCAGTCCCCGAAAAATACTATATCGGTGAATTTTTCTTGAAAAAGCCAGGGTAGAAGCGCACCCATACCAGCAGAAGCGGCAAATCCACCGATTAGTCCTTCAATCGTTTTACCGGGGCTTATTGATGGAGCCATTTTGGTTCTTCCAATTGCTTTACCAATGAGTAGAGCTCCAATATCGCTAAATTTGGCCACGACGACGACCCAAAGAGCAAAGAATAAACCAAAACCCATAAAGCAATCGTTATGATCACTACCACCCACTTGTAAGATACGAACAAAATATTGAAGTAGAAAGGATACAAAAAGCAGACCAAAGAATGTAGGCATTAGCCTTTTGATATACATGCCCCTTTGTGCTTGAGGAAAGAGAACACAGGCGGCGGAGGCGAATAAGGCACCTATCGCGAGTACATCCACTCCATATCCTTCAAAATAGTAGGACACGGGGATTAAGCATCCTCCTGTTATTAGACCTGAGAGCCGATTCGCGGCATAACCCAGTCTTCCCAAAATGGTGTAAACTTCAAATAATGTAAGAGTGGCACAGAGATTAAGAATCCACATGGCTCCTGTTTCTTTGAGTGAATATACAACAAGTGCAACAAGCCCCCAAAGAAGAGTGGTTGAGAAAGATCGTAAAATCATGAGGAATTAGAAGTTATTGAGGGTTGAGTTGCAGTGGTAAGTTGATCACTTGTCTTACCAAATCGTCTTTCTCTCTGTATATAATTTTGTAAGGCTTCAATAAAAGCCTCTCGGTTAAAATCGGGCCAATGTAAAGGAGAGACAAAAATTTCCGCATATGCGGCTTGTAGGAGTAGGAAATTACTCAATCTAAATTCTCCAGAAGTGCGAATAATCAGGTCCGGATCGGGTAGATCTTTAGTCTCAAGGTAGTTGGAAAAAGTGGACCAGCCTAACTTGTCTGGGCATTTCCCTGATTTCAAGATTTCTTGAGCGAAGGATTGAATTCCGTTCAACACTTCCTGCCTACTACCATAGTTCAGAGCAAGGGTAAGGTTCGATACATAATTATTCTTTGTCTTTTCAATAGAAGCCTCGACAATCTCTTGAGCAAATTTGGGTAAGCCCGATAGGTCTCCAATTGCCCGTAATCGAGTACCATCTTTAATCATATCAGCGAGTTCTCGTTTAAGAAATTCTTCAAGCAAACGCATGAGTCCCGATTTTTCATCATTCGGACGATTTTGATTTTCCGTACTAAAAGCGTAAAGCGTTACATATCGTACTCCAAATTCCCGAGCCGCGTTTACAACACTACGGACATTTTTTACTCCATTTCGATGACCAAATAAACGAGGTTTACCCCGGCTTCGTGCCCAGCGACCATTACCATCCATAATGATGGCAACGTGCTGAGGGAGTTTTTCTTTTTCACTTTCAGAAAAGATAGTCATTCTTAATTATGAATATACCAACGAGTTCATGACCAATTGACAACGAGGAAAGCATATTCTAGTTCCATCTAATGAAAAAAAGTATTAATAATGACGAAATTAAGAAGAAACTTTCTGACTTATCGGACTGGACCTTTATTCAAGATCAATTGCGGAAGAGCTATATTTTTAAGAATTTCCGTGAGGCAATGTCTTTTATAATTAGAATTTCATATGAAGCTGAACAGCAAGATCATCACCCAGAAATTTATAACTGTTACAATCGAGTGGAAATATCCCTTAGCACTCATGATGCAGGCAATAGGGTGACACAGAAAGATTTTAACTTGGCTCAAGCAATAGATTCCGTTCTTTGACCAAAGTGAAATTCCTCTTGGCAATGAAGCATTCTCGTATGGGATGAAGTGGATGAAAATAATATTGAGTCGTTATTTATGAAAGACACAAAGAAAAGACATCCGTTTCGAGTCTTAATTCCCTTATTTATTTCGCAAACAATAGGTGCATTTAATGATAATGGAATGAAGGCAATGTTGCCGATCATGGCAGCATTTCAATTTGGTAAATCAAGTATGGATCAGACTAATCAAGTCGTTTCAATTCTGCTGGTTTTACCTTTTGTCCTCTTTGCTCCTTGGGCGGGATGGGTATCCGATCGCTTTTCGAAAAAAGATGTAGTTAGCCTTTCTCTTCTATCACAGGTATTGGGCTTAGGCGTTCTTGCCGGTGCGTTATTTTTTGAGAATTTAATGTTGGGATTGTGTGGTTTTTTTCTATTGGCAGTACAATCTGCTTTTTTCTCACCTGGTAAGAAAGGAATTTTAAAAGAATTAGTAGGTTCCGATCGTTTGGGTAAGGCGGTGGGTTGGATGGAGATGTTAACCATGATGGGGATTTTGGGCGGTGCATTTGTAGCGGCTCGGTACTTTGATCAATTGGTTCCCAATCATGGGGGGTGGGGTGCGGGTTTTATTTTATCCCTTGTTGCAATTGGTTTGGCTGTTTTTTCGTGGATTTTATTTATTCCAACCCCGAGGACAGAAGCACCTCGAACCACACCTTTTCGAATGCGAGTTTTATGGAGTCATTGGCGGGACCTGACTTCTTTATGGCGAGATCGTCGATTGAGGGCTGCGGCTTTGGGAGATGCATGGTTTTGGTCAGTGGGTAGTTTTTTCTATCTTGTTTTGGTCAAGTTATCAGGGGAAGTCGTGAAGGGAGAAATCGGAATGGGCACGCTTTATGGTTATTGGTTTTTACTTCTTGGACTTGGAATTATGCTTGGTAGCCTATTTGTTGCTTATTTAAACCGAGGCCGAATTGAGCTTGGATTGACTCCAATCGGGGCGATCTTGTTACCTGTCGCTTTTATAAGCCTATATTTTCTCGACCCGTTTAATGTTATTTTTGAATGGGGATGTTTATTACTCGGATTTTCTGGGGCATTGTTTTTTGTCCCATTGAATGGATTTTTACAGGATCAAGCAGGTGAGGCAGAACGTGGAAGAATTTTAGCCGCTTCAAATTTGTTAACCCAGTTATGTAGCATTGTATTTATTTTGCTGCATGCTTTTCTTTCGAATTCTCTCGGTTTAACAGCCAAGCAAGAAATTTTATTTATGAGCGTGCCTGCCTGCTTAATTGCATTGTTTTCACTCAAGTTCTTGATGGAAGATTTTTTCCGAACTCTTTTTCACATAGGATTACGAATATTTTATCGAATCAAAATTGTGGGAATGGAAAATTTCCCAATTAATGGAGGAGTCTTATTGGTCAGTAATCATCTATCTTATGCTGACCCAGTATTCATTGGTGCCGCATTTCCAAGAAAAATTAGATACCTAGCCTATAGTGGTTTGGCAGATTCAAGAATAATGCGTCAAGTTTTTGATCTAACTAATACTGTAACGGTTTCTCCCGACCGCTCTTTAGAATCGATTAAAACTTGTGTGAATCGATTAAAAAAAGGAACACCTTTATGCGTATTTGCGGAAGGAGGAATTTCTCGCCTGGGTACTATTTTTTCTTTTAAAAGGGGCGTGTTCCTTTTGGCAAAACAAGCCGGTGTTCCAATTTTGCCCGTCCATTTAGATGGGGTTTGGGGTTCAGTTTTTAGTATGGAGCGAGGTAAGTTTTTTCAAAAGTGGCCAACTTCGTTACCATATCGAGTTTCTGTACGTGTAGGAAGCTCAATTGATGCGAGCCATGCAGATCCGGAGAATGTTAGATCCAAAGTCATGGAATTGGGTAGGTTGTCTTTTACTGAACGCTTACCAAGGGGGCAGAATATTACTAATCTTATCCAAAATTCATTTCAAACAGCCCCTCAATCAAAATCCTTTTGCTTTGAAGGTGGTCTTAGTTTTTCCCGCAAAGAAGTCGCTAATTTTTTGATTTCTGGAAAAAAAATCTCCACTTTACCTGATGAATATATTCAAAGTATGAATTCGATGTTAAATTTATTTAAAGAGGTCGGGAGTGAAAGGAAAATTTGGGCTTCTTTTCTCCGACTTCGTGAGACTCATTTATGGGATCAAATTGGTTTCAAAGTGTTAACCGACCAATATTTAAAACCTGAGTGGATTCTGTGGGCTGCTTTTCTTGGTGGATTAACGGTTGAGTTTAAGAATGAATTTTTTGTAATTCAGAATCCTAAGATAGGAGAATCGGAGAATTTTCAAATCATTAACGGATTAACTTCGGATCGAAATGGTTTAATTTCTTTAAATTTTCAATCTGTAGCGGAGCAAAAAGAGGACTTTGATGAACTAGAGAGAGGGTACAAGCCAAATACTTTTGGGCGTTTACTTCCTGGGTTAAGCTATAAAAAAGAGGATGGATTTGGTGTGATTGGTTGTGATGGTACATTCGATCGAATTGACTTCGTCAAGGGACTAGATGAGGAGGGTTTTTTATTTAAAAAATGAATATTTCAATGCTTTCCCTGCAAGATCTCTTCTGATAGCATTCTCGATCTGCATTAAATTGTCTGCCATGTCGCCCTTCCTCCAAGAATCTAATCGTTTCGCTCATGCCCTTAATGAATTAAAGGGCAAGTCGGTACTAGTGCTTGGTCATCGACGACCTGATGGTGATTGTATTGGTTCTCAAGTTGGTCTAACGCGAATATTGATAGAACTTGGAATTGATGCAAGAGCAGTGAACCAAGATCCTGTTCCCAGGACGCTTAGCAAGTTTGTCGGAGATACCCCTTTTTATTCTCCAGATCAGATCGGAGAAGGTGATTACACTGTGGTTGCAGTTGATTGTGCAGATAGGCAGCGGATCGGAGAAGAATTAAGTAAAAGGTTCCCCAAAATTTTTCTGAATGTTGATCATCATGTTTCAAATAATAATTATGCTGAAATTAATTTTGTCTTATCTGATGCATCGGCCACTGGAGAGATTTTAGCTAAGTTCTTCTTGGATAATGAATTTAGAATTGATTCGACTACTGCGGATGCATTGTATGTTGGAATTGCAACTGATACCGGCCAATTTTGTTATGGTGGAACAAATGCCTCAGTTTTTGAAGTTTGTCGTCGATTATGTGAGTATGGAGCTAGTCCATCGTCAGTCGCTCATGAGTTATATGAAAGGGAAAAACCTGGACGTGTTCAATTATTGCAGAGATTTTTAGCGAGTTTTCGAATGGAGCATAATGATCGTGTATGTATAGGAACAATACGGGACTCCTATTATGAGGAAACTAATACTCAATCGGAAGATGCCGAGAGTTTTGTTGATTATGCACGATCTATGGAGGGAGTTGAAATCGGAGTATTGATTGAAGAACGAAAAGGTAAGGTTAAGGGCAGTCTTCGTGCAAAGGACTCCCGCTATCGTGTGGATATGTTGGCCAAGCATTTTGGAGGTGGTGGGCATGCTTGTGCTGCTGGTTTTAATGTTGGTAAATCAATAGATGATTTTTATTCAGAACTCGTTGAGGCGATTGGAAAGCATTTGGAGCATGCGAAAGGAAAATAATTTTTATGAATGTACAAGACCCAGTTTTTGAAGGAATTCTCCTAGTTGATAAACCAAGCGGTATCACTTCTCATGATATTGTGGATCGATTGCGTAGGAAGTTGAAAATGAAAAAGATAGGGCATGCGGGTACACTAGACCCTCTTGCTACTGGGCTTATGATTATGTTGATCGGTAAAGCGACTAAGGTGTCCCAATTCCTTATCAGCTTGGATAAAAGTTACGAAGGTGAATTTCTTTTTGGCGTGGAAACGGATAGTCAGGATGCGGATGGTCAAGTCGTACTAGAAAAACCAGTATCTTCTAATATTGATGAAGCACGGATCAAAGAAGAAATGAAGACTTTTCTTGGAGATCAATATCAAACACCTCCAATGTTTTCGGCTAAAAAAATCGGCGGTGTTCCTCTTTACAAGATGGCAAGAAAGGGAAAAACAGTAGAACGCGAACCTCGATTTATTCGAATCAACGAATTGAATTTAAAAAGTTGGGATAGTCCAAGAGGGAAATTTAAACTGGCATGCAGTAAGGGAACTTATGTTCGCACAGTGTTGCATGATTTGGGACAAAATTTAGACTGCGGTGCCCATTTGACCGCTTTGAGACGAACAAAAATTGATCAATTTGATATTAATGATGCGAAAACTTTGGAAGAGATTGAATTGATGCCGCTGGGCGAATTTCAATCTCTTTTGATTCCTATTCATAAGGCGGTGCCCACCCACGTTCTCTAAATTAATGGAGGTTTTTACCTCAATTGAAGATTTGGGTCGGAGTACTGACCGACAAGTCTACCTTGCACTTGGTATGTTTGACGGTGTGCATCGAGGGCACGAAGCGGTTCTTCTCCAGGCACAAAAGATTGCGCGTGAGAATGGTGGAACTGCAATTGCGTTCACATTTCCAGAACACCCCGCTTCTTATTTAAGACCAGATCAAAGACCTAGCTTACTCATGAATAAAGATGAGAAGGCAAAGCGTTTGCTGGAGATGGGGATGGATGGAGTAGTTCTACGAACTTTTGATCGCGAATTTGCAGATGTGGAAGCTCAGCATTTCCCTTCCTTTCTTATTGCCCGAGTTCGTAGTCTTGCTGGATTGTGCGTGGGGCAGAATTTTCGTTTCGGTAAGGGACGAAAGGGAAATGATAAATGTCTTAAGGAATATGGAAAAGAGATTGGATTATCTGTGGATGTAGTTGAATCTAAATTATTTTCCAATTATCCTGTGAGTAGTTCACGTATACGGGAAGCTTTGATGCAGGGAAAAGTTGGGGATGTAAATGAAATGCTCGGATGGAAATATACGATCTCTGGAGAAGTACTTAATGGGAAAGGAATGGGTAAAGAATTTGGCTTTCCTACAATTAATATTCCTTGGCATCCAGAAGCCCGTCCGGCTTATGGGGTTTATTTAGGAAGAGTGAAAAATGAATCGAATAGAGAAACAAAATACGCAATCGCTAATTACGGATTAAGGCCAACTGTTGAGGAAGATGCCACTCAACCCCTGCTTGAGGTGCATGTTCTTGACTCGATTGACGATAAATTTGGTCTAGCAGGACAGCAATTATCAATGAGCTTGGATACTTTTTTACGCCCTGAGCAAAAATTTGATTCGGTGGATGATTTGAAGAGTCAGATTAAATCTGATCTTTTGAAGGCGGAGAGCTTTCGGACTACAATTTAAATTTTCCTCTGAAGTGCTGGACACCAACAGGTTGTTCTGCCACCAATTTGTTCTCGGATTAATGTGCTTTTGGTTTTTGGACAAAGCAATCCATCTTTCCATCTAGTATGAAAAAGCCAACTTTTGGGAGGGTCCCCCCCGTTAATACCAACTGATTTCATCGCTCCCTTTGCCACGAAAATAATTTGTTTATAAATTACACCTTCTTGCACTTTATTAATTTGTGCACCAAGTAGAGATGGGTGAACTTTTGCTCGCCATAAAACTTCATCAGCCATCCAATTTCCCATTCCTGAAAAGTAACGCTGGTCAAGAAGAAGAGCTTTAATTGGGCGACGTGAATGCCTAGTAAGAGCACCATGGAGGATATCTTGTTTAAATTCTTTAGATAGCATGCTAGTTGGAAGATTACTCCACCAGGTGGGCGGTTTTTTTCCAAGATGTAAACGGAGTCGACCAAATTGGCGAGGATCTCGAAATACAAGGTTTTGGTCTATCTGCCTAATAATCAGAGCATCATACTTTTGAGCTTCATATTTCTTGGATTCCATAACTAGATTTCCGGTCATTCCCAAGTGAATACCTAGCCAAGCATTTTGAGAGAATGAAAAAAGCATTTGTTTCCCATGGGTAATGGAAGAAGTCAGTGTCGTTCCAGTAAGTATTTTTATAAACTGAGAACGATCAAAATCTCGGTATACTCGTGAAGTTGGATGGGTAATTACTTCCTTAATCTGTAAGCCTAATCCTTGCTTCCATAGACTACATGCATAAGCGACTTCGGCTAGTTCTGGCATTCAACAATTCTTTCTTTTAAGTAGAATCTAGTGAGAGAAGCCGTTTTCGAGTTTCTCGGTCTTTTTTCCGGTCGGTTATTATTTCCACAACCCGTATTCCCGATTTAATTGGGTTTTCAATCAGACTTATAATTTCATTCCAAGTTTGGGGTCTTATAAATTCAATCCCATGGGCTTTACAAAGCACTGAAAAGTCACATTCTTGTGGGGTAGCAAAGCATTTTTCAAATTCCGGTTGCTGAGAAATAGGAAGATGTTCAAAGATGCCCCCCCCATCGTTATTAATAAGATAAACATTAAGGCTTCCTAATAGTTGTTTATTAAAGAGTAAGGCATTGGAATCATGGAGGAAGGCAAGTTCGCCCGTAAGTAGGAAAGTAGGTTGCTCCGCTTGATGTGCTAGGCCCATTGCGGTTCCCAATGTACCATCAATTCCATTTACGCCACGATTTCCAAAAAGTTTCCGCCCTCTTTGGCTAGCATGCCAAAACCACTCAAGGTCACGGACAGGCATGCTGTTTGCTACTTGGAGATAGGAAAATGAAGGAAGGTGTTCAGATAGCAGACGAGATAATTTACCTTCAAACGAAGGAAGTTCTTTTGCAAATGCTAGGGTTAATTTTTCTTCGACCTTTAGTTCTGCAGTTTGCCATCGCTTTGTCCATCCATCTTCATTTTTAGGTAGTTCAATTTCAGCGAGTGTGGAATAGGCAATTTGGAATGAATGACTTTTACTTGAAAGGGGATCGACTGGTTTGCCCCTAGGTTCAATTACGATTCGTTTGGCTCCACATTCATTAATCCAGTTTCGTAAAGTCTTTGAAGTAGGGAGAGGACCAAGGACGATGATTAGGTCTGGTATTACTTGCTTGGCAAAATTTGAATCCCTTAGAAGGTTTTCGTAGCGAAGGATTCTTGTAGGAATAGGGGTCTCGCGAAGTGGGGAGAGAGAATCACAAATTATGGGTGTAGGGGATTTCTCTGGCCAATCAATAAATATTGAAGCTGGTACATATTCTCCAGCAATAATAATGGAACGAGAGAACCCTTTGATTTCATCATTTATATGGACAATCTGGTCTTGGAGGTTGTTTCCAACTTCATGGGTTTTTTCGAGTGGGGGAAGTTCAATCGGGGGGAATTTAACTTTGGGTAGGAATGGTTCACGAAAGGGAAAATTTAGATGAACCGGTCCAGGATTGGAATTAACACTTTGGGAGTACGCTTGAACTAGGGTATTACGTAAGAAATGAAAAGAAGAGGGTTTTAGATCAGGGTGGCTGATCTGGTGAAATTTTCGGACAAAAGAACCGAATAATTCTTTTTGGTTAATCGTTTGACCAGAAGCACAATCCTGAAGTTCATCTGGCCGATCAGCAGAGAGTAGTAGTAAGGGAATGCCAGCATGTGAAGCTTCGGCGATCGCAGGAAACCAATGAGTTATTGCTGAACCAGAGGTGCAGAGTAGAACGGAAGGCTGTCGTGTTCTCTTGCTGAAACCTAGAGCTAGAAATGCTGCTGTTCTTTCATCGAGAACCGGAAGACAGGTTATATGTGAGTGTCTTTCAAAGCCTAGGATAAGAGGCGTGGATCGAGAACCAGGTGAGAAAAAAACATTAGCAATCCCAAGCTCATGTAGAGTTTGGGCTACGACCTGACCCCATGCAAAATTGGCTTGAGCAGTAGATTCCAGATTATGATTCATTCATTGGGAAGACTAGTTCTTCCCGTAATAACTTCAAGCATCGCTTCCAATTTCCAATCGGTCTCTGCTTTTTCATTGGATGGAACAGAGCCTTCCACAATTCCTGCTCCCGCATGAAGTGTCAATGAATGAGCAGTAATTTTACCACAGCGAATTGGAACTATGAACTCTCCCCTGCCTCTCGAATCAAACCAACCAGCAATTCCAGAGTACCAACCACGAGGGGAACCTTCGAGTTGACTTACCATGGGCAAGGCTTTTTCTCTAGGAGATCCTCCCATGGCAGGGGTTGGATGAAGTGCGGCAAGGGCATCAAATGGGTGCACATCTTCGGGCAAAATTGCACGTAGTGGGGTCCGAACATGTTGAAGGTTTGAGAGTCGAAGCAATCGAGGTAGGCCTTCTTTACATTGTGTGATACCAGTTGCTTTTAGTCTGCGTAAAATTGAATCAATAACAAGTCTATGTTCCCTCACTTCTTTTTCTCGACCCAGTAAAGTTTTCCCGAGATGGGCATCTTTTCCCGCAGATGGACCTCTGGGTGCAGTTCCTGCAACTGCTTCTGTTTCTAAAGTTGTACCAGAAATACGCGAAAGAATTTCTGGGGTCGCACCAATAAACATCCCTTGATCAGGGGTAGACATACAAAAGGTGTAGCAATCAGGGAATTTATTCCTGAGGTCATGTGCAATCGAAAAAAATGGTAGTTCTTGTTCAGTTTGGTAAGTCAGTTTACGAGCAAGTACGATTTTAGTTATTTCTCCTCTTTTAATGGCTTGGAGTGCTTGGTGAACTGAATCTTCGTAATCAGAATTTTCTGTAGGGGTTCCTAAATTTACTTTTTTAAAAGTTTGTTTGATTGGACCACGATCATCTAATTGGTTAAATCTATCGAGAGTTCGAGCGACTTCTTCGATTAAAATATTTGGATCAGAAGAAGGAGAAATTTCGCTATTAATAATAATGTAATAAGACCCTCCTTTTCTTAGTACCTGCCAATGAGGTAAGAAAATTTGTAGGGCGGCTAAATCGGGTTCAGTAGACTCATTTTCAAAGGTCGCATTGAGAAAAAGAGTGGGGCCAGTACCCTCAACTTGATTATCACCAGCCAAATGTATTTGTTTGAACAATTGTTCAGACCAGATTTTCCCTTCTTGAAATCTTTGAGTTCCATCAAAGGAGGCTTTGACCACGGGTTCTCCACACGCAACAGAAAATTCATTATTAGGTTTTTCTAGGTAGCAGATTGATTGATCTTCGCGATAAATTTGTTCAAGAATTGCCAAAGGATCGCAGTAACTAGTTTCAAATGTAATCGACGAATAGAGAGTGGAGTTTATTCCTTTCGCCTCCTTAGTGCAATAATCGAAGAAAGGAAATAAGTCTGTCTTTTCATCACAAAGGACGGGGGTTGGACTTTCCTGTGAACTATTCATGGTCGCAAGATGATTTTGCCGAATCTAGGACTGGGTCATAACCTCCGGGATGTATTGGATTACATCGTACAATGCGGAGAAAAGTCTTCCAAAGTGCTTTGGGAAGAGAAAAAATCGTAAAGCATTCCAATGCATATTCAGAACAGGTCGGGAGAAAACGACAAGCCGCATAGGGACCAAGAAGAAGTTGCTTTAGAGGAGAAAGTAATCTGTAAAAACGAATGACTAAGACAAATGGATAAGCTAGAATTTGCCAAAAGATACCTAAATTTACACTTTGTACCATTTTTCTCGATCTATTTGTATTTTGCTTCATAGGCAAAGCGATTGACTCGAAATTTTGAAAAGGTGTTAGGAATTAGGAATCTTTAGCCAATTTTTCGCGTGATATGGGTAAAGACTTAGTATGTATCTCAGCAATAATTTTTTCAGTAAATTCTTCCAATGTGCACGATCCATCCAAATTTGGATTTGCCCTAGAACGAACCGAGACTTTTCCTTCTTCGGCTTCTCTTTTGCCCATTATAAGCATATGGGGGATTTTATCAGTTTCTGCTTTTCGTATTTTAGCCCCCAGTTTACCAGATAGAGTATCGAGGCTCACTCGAATGCCTTTTTCTCTAAGCGAACTAACACATTCTTCCGCCTTTTCTGTTAAATCGTCATTCATTGGAAGCACTCGAACTTGCTCGGGTGCCAACCAGGTGGGGAAATTTCCAGCAAAATGTTCAATCAGTACACCGCAAAATCTTTCCATAGATCCAAAAGGAGCCCGATGGATCATTACCGGGCGATGATCTTGGTTATCTGAACCTACATAGTTAAGGTCAAACCTTTCAGGTAGATTATAATCTACTTGTACCGTACCTAATTGCCATTCTCTCCCGATAACATCTTTTACAATAAAGTCGATTTTTGGCCCGTAAAATGCCGCTTCGCCAAGCTCCTCCTCATAATCAACGCCCAAATTTTTAACCGCATCTCGAAGGGCCGATTCCGCCTTATCCCAAGCTTCAGGTGAACCCACATATTTATCAGATTTTGGATCCCGTAAACTAACTCTTACCCGATAGTCATTCATCCCTAAAATTGAAAAGACTAATTTGACCAGTCCGAGGCATCCTTGAATTTCATCCTGTAATTGATCTTCTCGAATGAAGAGATGGGCGTCGTCTTGTGTGAATCCTCTTACCCGAGTCATTCCATTAAGTTCACCGGATTGTTCCCATCTATAAACCGTGCCAAACTCGGCTAAGCGCACGGGTAGGTCGCGATACGATCTTTGTTCGGAGCGAAAAATACGAATATGCATCGGACAATTCATTGGTTTGAGCAGGTAACCCTCAATCTCTCCTTTGTCTAATTGATTAGATAGCTCAGAACAAGTGCATCCTTCATCAGCAAGCTTGTTCAAAGAGTCGCGATGTATTATAGGTGGGTATTGAGAGTCCTGGTAATAAGGGAAATGTCCGGAAGTCCTAAAAAGATCAAGTTTTCCAATATGGGGAGTATAGACTTGGGAATATCCTTGCTTCTTCAACTCGGCAGAAATGAAATTTTCCAATTCTTGGCGAATGATTGCACCTTTGGGCTTCCAGAGTATTAGACCCTGTCCCACCATATCATCAATATGGAAAAGCCCCATATCTCGGCCAATATTACGGTGATCCCTTTTCTTGGCTTCTTCTATTCTTTTAAGATATTCAGCAAGCTCGTCTTTGGATGGAAATGCCGTACCGTAGATTCGTTGAAGTTGTTTATTATCAGAATTACCCCGATGGTAGGACCCAGCGACCTGAAGAAGTTTAAAAGCTTTAACTTTCTTAGTGTAAGATACATGAGAGCCTGCACACAAGTCGTGAAATTCTCCATTGCGATAAAAAGAAATGATTTCTCCCTCTGGAATATCGTCTAAACGCCCTAATTTATAGAGCTTCTGACCCATTTCATTAATAATTTTTTTGGCTTCTTCACGGGAAACTTCGACTCGTTCAAATCGTTGGTTTTCCTTGATGATCTTTTTCATCTCCGCTTCAATTTCCTCTAGCACTTCAGGGGTAAATGCTATCTCAGAGTCAAAGTCATAATAGAAACCATTATCCGTAGGTGGACCAATATCCAACTGCGTGTCAGGGTAGAGCCGCAAGACTGCAGCAGCGAGAATATGGGCAGCAGAGTGCCGAATTTCTTCTAATAAATTCATTTCCTTCATATTGAATTTTGCATTCTAATTGTGCAGTCAATAACCTGCAACGCCAAAGGAAAACCTTTATTCATCGAACCCAAGATTGGGTCTCAGCCATTTCATTGCTTCTTCGATTGGCCAATCTTTTCTTTTTGCGTAGTCTTCGACCTGATCTTTTCCCAATTTACCAACATTAAAGTATTTTGAATCGGGATTAGAAAAATAAAGACCGGAGACTGATGAACCCGGATTCATCGCACGAGACTCGGTCAATTCTAAGCCAATTTGATTTTTTACATCAAGAAGTTGCCAAATGATGTCTTTTTCAGTGTGGTCAGGTTGGCAAGGGTATCCACTTGCCGGGCGAATACCCTGGTACTTTTCTTTAATAAGATCGCTCTTACTTAAATTTTCTCTTTCTCCATAACCCCACCATTCACGAACTTTCTTATGTGTGTATTCTGCCATCGCCTCGGCAAAGCGATCTCCAAGTGCCTTGGTCATGATTGCACTATAATCATCATTATCTTTTTCAAATTCTTCTGCGAGGGTATCAACCCCAGCCCCAGCACAAACCGCAAATGCTCCTAAGTAGTCAGTCCGATTTGATTCTAGCGGAGCCACATAATCCGATAAGCAATATTGTGGTTGATCAAGCAGTGTTTGTTGACGTCTAACAAAATGGAACCTTGCGAGTTCATTTTTCTTTGTTAAATCTTCGAAAATAATAACATCATCTGTACTCGCATTTGCAGGCCAAATTCCAACAACTGCTTCGCAAGTGAAAAGATTTTGCTCGATGATTCGTTTTAGAAGCATTTGGGCATTATCAAACAGGTCTTTCGCTTCAGTACCGGAGTCGGAGCGTTCGAAGATCGATGGATATTGACCTTTTAATTCCCATGACCAGAAAAAGGGAGACCAATCAAAGAACTCAAGGACTTCATCTAGTGGTGCAGTAATCTTTTGTACACCAAGAGCATCTTGGCTGGGTTCTGAAATTTCTTTTTGCTTCCAATCAAACTGGAGCGATTTTTTTCGAGCATCTCGAAGTGGAAGAAGTTTTTGCTTTCCTTTTGCTGCGTATTTAACCCGGAGCATTTCCTGATTTGTTTTTAAATCTTTGATGAATTCCTTCTTCTTTTTCTCAATAGTCAAGTCATTACAAACATTAACTACTAGAGAGGCATCTTGAACCTGTACCACCGCTTCATTGTAAAAAGGAGCGATCTTGATTGCCGTGTGCGCACGACTAGTAGTGGCACCTCCAATGAGAAGTGGAATGGTCATGCCCAACTTGGTCATTTCTTTTGCATTATGAATCATCTCATCAAGGGATGGAGTAATAAGACCACTCAACCCAAGAACATCTGCATTGTGTTCGCGAACAGCATCTAAAATTTTATCACAAGACACCATTACTCCTAAGTCGATGACTTCCCAATTATTACAAGCGAGGACAACACCAACGATATTTTTTCCGATATCATGAACATCTCCTTTAACAGTGGCGATGACCATAGTTCCGCGTTTGTTGGAATTTTTACCTTCCTTTTCGGCTTCCATGTAGGGCTCTAAATAAGCGACCGCTTTTTTCATCACTCGAGCACTTTTAACCACTTGAGGAAGAAACATTTTACCCTCCCCAAATAAATTACCGACAACTTTCATTCCATCCATTAATGGACCTTCGATTACTTCCAATGGACGTCCAAGCATTTGTCGTGCTTCTTCGGCATCGGTCTCCGCAAAATCCCCAATCCCTTTTACTAAAGAATAAGTGAGTCGCTCTCCTACAGGTTTTTCTCTCCAGGACATATCTGGACCCTCTGATTTTCTTTTCGAACTCTGATCCTTAATTTTCTCTGCATATTCTAAAAGTCGATCTCCAGCTTCGCTATCTTTGGCAAGTACTACATCTTCTACTCGCAAACGAAGTTCGGGCTCAATATCATCATAAACCGCCAACATGCCTGCATTTACGATCCCCATATCAAGTCCTGATTTACAGGCATGATAAAGAAAGGCGGCATGCATAGCTTCCCGGACTAAATTGTTTCCGCGGAAAGAAAATGAAACATTACTGACACCACCACTTGTACGGGCATGTGGGCATCTTTTTTTAATCTCACGGACCGCCTCGATAAAATCGATACCATAGGAGTCGTGTTCTGACATACCAGTCGCGAGCGTTAGTACATTAGGGTCAAAGATAATATCTGCAGGTGGAAATTTTACATCGTTAACAAGTATTTTATACGCTCTTTCACAAATTCTTACTTTATCTGCCAAGGTAGCGGCTTGGCCTTTTTCATCAAAGGCCATCACCACTACTGCCGCTCCATAACGAAGTGCAAGCCGTGCATGTTTCTTAAAAGTATCAACTCCCTCTTTTAAACTGATCGAATTAATTATGCATTTGCCCTGTATGACTTTCAAACCAGCCTCAATCACAGACCATTTTGAGCTATCGATCATTATTGGAACTTTTGAAATATCAGGTTCAGAAACCACTAAATTCAAAAATCGACTCATACATGCTTCGCCATCAAGCATAGCCGCATCAAAATTCACATCGATTACATTTGCTCCATTTTCGACCTGTTGCTTGGCAACACGCAAAGCACTTTCATAGTCTTCGGCTTCGATTAGTTTTTTGAATCGTGGAGAACCTGTCACATTAGTACGTTCTCCGACCATGAGGAAAGAAGTTTGTTTATCCCCCATGGTAAAGGGTTCTAATCCACTTAAACGAAGAGCGGGGTCAATTTCGGGAATAGTGCGGGTAGCATAATTACCCAATTTTTCTGAAATTGCATGGATGTGGTCAGGCGTTGTTCCACAACACCCCCCCGCTAAATTGAGCAAACCTTCTTCTGCAAAGACTGATAATGAATCAGCAGTATCTTCTGGCTTCTCATCATATCCAGTTGCAGAAAGTGGATTAGGCAGACCTGCATTAGGGTAACAATGGATTAGGCAATCTGCATTTTTAGATAACTCCTGGAGGTAAGGACGCATCGCATCCGCTCCGAGTGCACAGTTTAAACCCACACAGAGAGGATTAGCATGAGAGATGGAATTCCAGCATGCTTCAGTGGTTTGTCCAGAAAGGGTACGGCCAGATGCATCTGTGATAGTGATTGAAAGAATAACGGGTAGCCTTTTACCCGTATCATCAAAATAGTTTTCAATTGCAAAAATGGCGGCCTTTAAATTGAGCGTATCAAAAGTGGTCTCCGGTAAAAGCAGGTCGACACCACCTATTACCAAGGATTCTATTTGCTGGTAATAGGTTGAAACAAGCTGATCAAAAGTTACATTGCGAAGGGCTGGGTCATTGACATCGGGCGACAGTGAAGCAGTTCGATTGGTTGGGCCGATTGCACCTGCTACAAAACGCGGTCTGCTCGGATCTTTGGCCATTGCTTGATCGGCTGCCTCCCTTGCGAGTCGAGCAGCACTTATATTAAGTTCAGGAACAATTTCCTCTAGGTTGTAGTCGGCCATGGAAATAGTCGTGGCGCTGAAAGTATTGGTTTCTACGATGTCACTACCTGCATCGAAATAAGACTGATGAATCTTACGAATAATATCGGGACGAGTCAGGCAGAGAAGGTCGTTATTACCTTTAAGTTCTTGTGAATGCTTGCGAAATAGATCTCCTCGAAAATCCTCTTCTTCTAACTTTTCCTGCTGTATCATTGTCCCCATGGCTCCGTCCATGATGACAATTCTTTCTTTTAAAAGATTTTTTAGGTCTTGTTCTGTAGGTCGATTTAGTGAAAAGTTCTTCATTTCGTATCAACGCATCATGATATCTTGATGCGTTATTTGCAAACCGAAAGAGGATTTCTTTAAAAATTGATTATTTGCATAGGTGGTAAATTACTTTGCATATTCATAAATAATCCTATACAAGTAATAAATCGGGATGTAGCGTAGTCTGGTTAGCGCGCCTGCTTTGGGAGCAGGAGGCCGAGAGTTCGAATCTCTCCATCCCGACCAATTTTTACAAGTAAAAATGTAGCAAATTAAGACTCTCAGAAATGAGAGTCTTTTTTGTACACTTTATTCATATTATAAATTATCTGAGACGGAATTGATTTGCGGGTTTAATAGATGTAAAAGAAAATTAATATTGAAAAGTTAATATAAGCGGAAAAATATTAAGAATGAAATCCAATTTAAGTTTGAAATACTATCAATGACCGAGGATGAAGATCAAAAGGTGGTAGACCATTACCAACTTAGTCCTCACCCTGAGGGTGGTTGGTTCCGAAGGACTTACAGTTCTGGCAATAAAGTATCTCTAGATCGTGGTGAAAGATTATGTGGAACCTCAATTTATTATTATCTTAAGCATGGTGAGAAGTCATGTCTGCATTCTATTGAATCTGATGAAACTTGGTATTTTCACTTTGGGGTTTCAGTTCGGTTGCATCTCTTTTCAAAATCAGATTATTATAGCATAGTTCTTGGCCATAACTGGAGAAGAGGGGAAGTCGTTCAGTTTACAGTTATTGCCAACACTATTTTCGGAGCTGAATTACTCGGAGATGGAGGGGCATTGATGAGTTGCTCAGTTTGTCCAGGATTTATTAAAGAGGATTTTCATTGGTCGTCTGTTAAGAAGCTTTTTTTGCAGTTTCCTCAGCACCATCAAGTTATAAAACAGTTACAACGCCACTCCGATCAATTAGGGGAATTATGATAGTTACTAAAGAGTACCGATTAGGCACGGATCAAATTCTTACCTGTATGATTCCAGAATTCCCAAAATGGATAAATTTGATTCTGAAGGAATTAAAAGAGGGGAGTGATAAATTAAAATTCTCCCATCGAATAGGAGGTCGATGGGAAAACTCTTATCTTGCTGTTGATCATGTTCCATCTGTTCGAGTTCCCATGAGATTGGCAAGAGGTTTGGCTAAGGAGAAGTGGAACAAACCAACTCTTATTTTTTATGAACCCATTGCAAATACAATTAATCCCCATCCTCCCTTTTGGTTTAATATTGCAGAAGTAGGAGATCTAACAGGGATTCATGATCATGCTAAATTAGCCTCAGTATCTGGCGTTGTTTATTTAAAAAGTAATACTGCTTCTGGAGAATTGTATTTCCAAAAAGAGGATGAAGACGATTTATTAATCGTCCCAGAGGTAGGTAAAATGGTTTTATTTCCCTCTCATCTAAGACACGGAGTACATTGTAACAAATCTGAAGATGAAAGAATATCTTTATCTTTTAATCTTTACCCTTTTCCACTTCTGAGCGAGGAATGGTAGGTTTTTCTTCAAAATAGTATGTATTATTAAAAAAACTGTGTTCTTTTTCGATTTACATTGTGATTCTTTATTGCAATCACTTTTATGGTAGCTGATTTCATAAGCTAATAATTCACATTTCATTGTTTTCCGTCATGATTAAGCCATCAGATTCTTTTGAAGAAATTGATTCAGCAGTTGTTCGTTTTGCTGGAGATTCTGGTGATGGAATGCAAACTGTAGGTGAACGATTTACAGATAGCAGTGCATTTGCCGGTAATGATATTGCAACCTTACCCGACTTTCCAGCTGAGATTAGAGCTCCAGCTGGTACTCTTGCCGGTGTGTCAGGTTTTCAACTTCAATTTGGAAATAGTAAAATTCTTACCCCAGGTGATGCTCCGGATGCCTTAGTCGCAATGAACCCAGCAGCATTGAAAACAAATATAGACGATTTGCCGGAAGGAGGAATGTTGGTGGTCAACATAGATTCATTCAAATCGATGAATTTGAAAAAAGCGGGTTATGAAAGTAATCCGCTTGAGGATGAGGATTTTCGAAAAAAATACCATTTAGTGGAATTAGATCTTACAGGATTAACAAAAGAGGCACTCAAGGAAAGTCCCCTTAAACCATCGGACAAGGTTCGTTGTAAGAATTTCTTTGCATTAGGTTTTATGTATTACGTCTATGGGCGACCTTTAGAACCTACACTTAGGTTTTTTGAACAAAAATGGGGTAAACGTTTACCGGAACTTGCCCTTGCTAATTCACAGGTTTTAAAAGCGGGTTATAATCTGGGGGATACTATGGAAACAGCGCGTAATCGTTATCAAGTTTCCAAGGCTCCAGTTCAATCTGGAGTTTATCGTAAAATTTCTGGAAACGAGGCGATGGTTTTTGGCCTAGTTGCTGCCGCTAAACAGGCAAATCGTGAATTACTCTATTCAGGGTATCCTATCACGCCGGCTTCTCCTGTGTTGGAGGGTTTGTCTCAACTTAAAAATTTTGGAGTTAAGTGTGTTCAGGCAGAGGACGAAATTGCGGCGATGGGTGTTTGTCTAGGTGCTAGTTTTGCCGGGGACCTTACAGTTTGCGCAACAAGTGGTCCAGGTATGTGTTTGAAAAGTGAGTTTATCGGACTAGCTTCAATTACTGAATTGCCGCTCATTATATGTAATGTTCAACGCGGGGGACCTAGCACAGGTTTACCCACTAAAACTGAACAGAGCGACTTATTACAGGCTTTATTTTCGAGGCATGGCGATTGTCCAATACCAGTTCTTGCAGCACATTCCCCGTCTGATTGTTTTGACTGTGCAATCGAAGCAGCCCGAATTGCAATTACCTACATGACCCCAGTCATACTTTTAAGTGATTTATATGTAGCAAATGGTTCCGAGCCTTGGCTTATACCAAGTGTAAGTGATCTACCTGTGATCGAAAACTCATTTGCAAGCACTGACGAAGAATATGTTATTTATCGTCGAGATCCTGAAACCCTTGCTCGCACTCAAGCAATTCCCGGACAAGTTGGATTAGAGCATCGAATTGGTGGACTTGAAAAGGGCGAGGATGGTGGAGTAAGTTACGATCCTGATAACCACGAAGAGATGAGTAATTTGCGTGCGCAGAAAATTGCTGGAATTTCCAAGTCATTAGCCCCAATTGAAATCCATGGAGATCAAGCTGGAGATCTATTAGTCATCGGATGGGGTGGGACATATGGAGCAATTTCATCTGCAGTATCAAATTTAAGGGAAGAAGGATTTTCAATCAGTAATATTCACCTTCGTCATTTGAATCCACTTCCTGATGACTTAGGAGAGATTATGACTCGATTTAAAAAGGTAATCGTCCCAGAGTTAAACCTCGGGCAATTGAATATGCTTTTACGTGCAAAATACCTCGTAGATGTAATTTCTTACGGTAAGCTTCAAGGCAAGCCCTTTAAGGTTTCTGAATTACATTCAAAGTTTCTTGAGTACCTGCACTAAGCAAATACAAATAATTGATAAAATGAGCACTACAACAACCGATGGAAGTAGCCTGACCAAAAAAGATTTTGTCACTCCGAATGATGTACGTTGGTGCCCTGGTTGCGGAGATTATGCGATTTTAAATGCTGTTCAACGAACTCTTCCTGAACTTGGTATCCCTAAAGAACAGTTTGTTGTGGTAAGTGGGATTGGTTGTAGTAGTCGTTTTCCTTATTACATGAACACCTACGGTTTTCATACTATTCATGGACGCGCACCCACAGTTGCTACTGGAGTAAAAGTGGCAAATCCCGATTTATCTGTATGGATGATTACTGGGGATGGGGATGGTTTATCAATCGGAGCTAATCATCTACTGCACCTTCTTCGAAGAAATTTGGATATTAATGTTCTCCTATTCAATAACCGTATCTATGGACTAACCAAGGGACAATACAGCCCGACTTCTGAAGTGGGTAAAAAGACAAAGAGTACACCACTAGGTTCTGTAGACCATCCGATTAATCCTTTATTATTTGCATTGGGTAGTGAAGCAACTTTTGTCGCTCGTACTACTGACACCGATATGAAGCATATGATAAAAACCTTTAAGGATGCTCAATCTCACAAAGGTACTTCTTTTGTAGAAGTGTTTCAAAATTGCGTTATCTTTAATAATAAAACTTTTGATTCGGTCACCTCTAGAGATGCCAAAAATGATCAATTACTTGTATTGGAAGAAGATAAACCACTCATTTTCGGTGCTAATCAAGATAAGGGAATTCGTTTAAATGGACTTGATCCTGAAATTGTCACATTGGGAGATGGAATTGGCCAAGATGATCTTCTCGTACACCAACCTAGAAATACTAATTCTGCTTACGCCAATATTCTTGCTCAAATGACATACCCTACATTTCCAACCCCTGTAGGTGTTCTTAGACAACTAGATGGTAGAGAAACTTATGAAGACGCATTGATTCAACAGATCAATCATACACAGGCAGAAGGCTCAGGAAATTTACAGGAGCTTTTAACTGGGCAAAACTCTTGGGTAGTTGAAAACTAGGATAAAATAAATATGCTTTCATTTAATAGAACTTACTAATTAATTTAAAAAATCGATATGGAATTCATTGACAATCCAAAATTCGGACATAGCAAATTTAAGCTACCTGTCCTTTTAGTACCAGTTCTTATGTTTGGGGCAGTGATAATTGGAATCATAGCGACCAAAATTTATATTAGTAGTGTGTTAGACAAACCACACTCTGAAGAATCACATTAGATATTAATTTATGATAGCTGCAAAAAATATCTTTTAGTATATTTTTTCTTATATGACGAAAAAATCAGGCCTTGATGATAGGTTTGGATTAGGTCAAAGTGGCAT
Source organism: uncultured Puniceicoccaceae bacterium (assembly GCA_964383925.1). Lineage (GTDB taxonomy): Bacteria > Verrucomicrobiota > Verrucomicrobiia > Opitutales > Seribacteraceae > Seribacter. The sequence continues at coordinate 8,129 of CAYLIJ010000023.1, read as the reverse complement.
TTAATCGTTAGTTTTGTTATTTAAAATCTAATAATTTGTTTGGTTCTTGATAATAGGATTACCAATTTGTTGAGGTGTTCCATTTTTCCAAAGTCCTTGGTATTTAATGTGACCATTAGAACTAAAAGTACGACCATAACCCGATTCAATTCCATTACTGAATTCACCATGATAGCTAGTTCCATCCGGGGAGGTGGACCTTCCAAAACCATGAGCAATTCCTTCTCGTACTTCTCCCCAGTACAAATTTCCGTTTTTTAACCTTATGCGCTGTACAGAACTTTTTTTCGTACTGTGAAGTTTAGTTGGAGAAAAGTTATCATGAGAAATGGAAGATTTAAGGTGAATTACTCTTTCCTCAAAGAGCAAATATTGAGCTGTACTGATATTTTTAAAAACTTTATTTAATGATATTAAGGACCCTTTTTCACCATGCTCGTGTGCCAATTTAAACCAAGCGGCAGATTCAATCCAATTATTTTCTATTTCGAAGCATTTAGCTATTCCAGTCATTGAGAGCACATCTCTCTTCTTTGCTGATATCAAATACCAGTTCTTAGCTAATTCAATATTAATGCTAGTACCACGCCCATAGAGATGGGCATGACCAATATATCGACAAGCGATTGGAATGTTTTTTTTAGCACCCATCTTCATCCAATAATAGGCTTCTAAAACATCTTTTTTATGCCCAAAAGAGAAAAAAAGTCCTAAATGAACTTGAGCTTCACCACTCCCATTAAGCGCAAGGTCTTTGTAATCGTTTAAATCTTTAGAATAGCAAAATGAAGAAAAACCGCAAAATAGGATAATAGTAAATATTTTCATTTTAGCAGGCTATCAGAAATTGTATTATAGCGTTAGACGGTAATTAGACACTAGTAATTTATTTTTCCTGTTTTCCGTCGCCGAACGCCCACATTTGTAGATTTTCGTCAGTGGGAGCATCTCCAATAAGAGCATTAAATTTACCTTTTAATCTGAGTTGTTGTGCATAGATAGATAATGAAATTCGATTCATTGAAGGCAATGGGGTGGGGTAGGAGTTAATTAACCTACTTGACTTGAGTAGAAGTAGTAGATCAATATCGTAGGCATTTCCTAATTTGGAAGGAGAACCTAACACCATAGTAAGTCTTCCTCTGAATATTTCTTTAGACTCCCCATTTTGAGGAACTATTTCACCCTTCCCTTCAAGTGGAATAAATTTAAAACCTCCATTACTAGTATGATCAATGATGGCAGTATATTTACCTGAAGTTTTAAGTCTCGATAATTCAGACTGAATTGTAAGTTCTGAATACTCTGGTAGGTAAAGCAACATACTTCCACGAGATAAGTTTAATTCATTATTTTCATTGTATTCAAAAATAGAATTCGCTCCAAGACGAATTACAAAAGAATTACCTGTTATTTCACAAAGTGAGTTTTTTTTCGTGTGTAGGGAACAATTCGAAATAAGGGTACTATTTTCTTCTAATCTAGTTGGTGATATTTCTCCATCAGCAGATTTACTAAAAATCCATGAATCCCCAATTGTATAAGTGCATTTAAAATTTGAATCTGTGTCTAGTTCAGGTTCTGAAAATAAAAATGCTCCCTTGCAAAGCAAGAGAGCACTTAATATTGAAAGTTTAAAAAGCAACTACTAGAAAGTCGTATTCAAGCCGAGCGCGACACCACCATCAGCACTTTGAAAGTCAAAATCTGCAAACGAGCTTTTTGCATCTCGTTTTGAGTAACCTCCGAATAAACTTATATTAAAGTTCTCATCAATAGGATAATCAATCTTAACACTAAGTGAATGAATCAAGTCTTCTCTACCATCATTAGAAGAAGTTGAACCTTCTGTATAAGATTTAAAAGTAGCGCTATATCGAGGTGATATAATAAAATTTTCATAAATATATCGGATACCATAGGAGACTGTGACATCAATGTTATTAAGCTCTTTTGTATTAGCGCTAAAAGAAGAATCAGATTCTGAACTGTGAAAACCTCCGGAAAGATCTAATATACCTATTAAATTTTCAGCATGATTGAACATTTTCATTGCACCAACATTAGGATAGAATTCTTTATATGTTTCCTCATCAGTAATGTCTGTTTTGTCCATTGCATAACTGACACCTAAACGGTAAGCCCAACCATTGGAATGCTGAGCAAGAAGCATACAATATGCACTAGTTGAAAAGAAGTTTAATCCATCAAGATCTAGATAATCTGTAGAAGTGTAACTTGAACCAACATAGGGAGTAATGACAGCATCTTCTACTTCAATCGGTTCAAAACTTGCACCAGCATATGCTGTGTTCATCCACATAGCAGTTTCATTTTGGATTACTGAAGAAGATAGAGGATTATTTCTATAGAAATACTTAGAGTCTAAGCCAACGAATGCAGTAATATTTTCGGTTTTAAGGAAAATAGGGCGTTGTGCACCTGCATCGCTTGCATCAACACTACTACCATCATTGTTAGCAGCTGTTACAGAGCTTGGAGGAGTTGATGATCTATCAGTTATAGTAGCATCAGGTCTGTTCTGTGCATGCATTAGTAAGGGCGATGCAGCAAGCACAGCTAGTAATTTGTAATACTTAGTTTTCATGAGAATTGTAATATTTCTAAATTGAAATTAGAATTTCTTTACTTGAACGGCAGGTGTACCATTAGGTAAGACCTTACTAGTTGCATATTTACCTACAGTACCGGTGAATGAAGATAAACTTAATACATCACTTCCGTGTTTCACATTAGATAAATTGACCGCACCTATAACAGGTGAAGCAAAATTATTAAAGCCAAGTGTTCCATTTTGACTTCTAAGTGTTACCTCTGAACTATTCGGAAAGTTAACATTACGTAAGTTAATCGTTACCGCTTCCATATACACATCATCAACTCGACCTGTGATGTTTAAACCGTTTACTTGGATCAGACTATTTGCATACAAGTATACATTATCAGAGTCTGAGTTCTGCCCACCATTACCTACAGACAAAGAGTTAGATTGAGCGGTAGCAGTTCCAATATGAAGTTCATTTAAAGTACCAATCGCAAGGTTTCCACCAGTTGAGATAGAAACATTCACAAGTCGCATAGTGTCTTCTGCCCCTAATGCTAAATTAGCTCCTTCGTTTGTTATTGAGACAACACTAGGATCTCCGCTGTAATCAGCATTATTACTAGTGGAGTACTCAGACCTAAAATAGAGATCATCAGCAGCACCTAATACAACTGCACTATTTTCAGTTTTGTTCACGGATTTGATATTTAGGTTTCCTTTAAATGTCATATCTTTAGCTGCACCAATTATCGCAATTCTACGGTCCCCCTTGGGTAAAACATCGGACGAATCTATTTCTGCACCAGAATTGAAGGTAATGTTTGCTCCAGGACTAAGTGTAATGTTAGATGTTTTTACTGAAAATATATTATTGCTAGATTTCGATGAACCCAGTGCCCTTGCACCTAAATCAGTAAGAAATTGTGTATAATAGCTAGTGTTCGATTGCACTTTTGATGATAGAGCAATTGTTTTATCGAACGCCAAGAAATCTGATCCTAAAACCGCATTTGAAAGGGTTCCTCCTTTTGATCCAAGTGCACCATACTTAGCTAAGATACGTATCAACTCAGTATTATATCCATTTCCACTTATGGTCGCTAAGGATAAGTCGTTGGCAAGATTATTATCATTGGTTATGAGTTTGTCGGTTAATAGCAATTCAGCAACCTTAACAGCACTTTCTAGGGCTTTTGGAAAACCATCAGTAACAGTGGCAGCTGCATTCGTGTAAGTATTCCCTTTGGCTTTTGCATCCGTCTTTACTTCCTTAGCAGCTTTATCAATGTCGGCGTTGGATGATACTGTTGTATTAGCGATTGCTGTTTCACCTGCGTGATCAGTTAGAGTTTTACCAGACGCTTTGGCAGCTGCAAGTTCATCTTTCGAACTATTAGCAAGGGCACTCAACGCATCCCCTTCTAAGGCAAGTGCTGCATCTAAAGTATAACCAGCTGCTACTGCTTTTGCTTTATGTGCTGCATCCTGGTGAACTTTAGTGATATCAGTATCAGCAGCCACTGCTTTCAAACTTGTATGGTCTAATTCAGCAAAGTGTAATAAATCGTCTGTCGAAATATTTCCCACATTGGATAAAATGTCAGCTATATTAGCACTTGATCCCGCTGTATCTTTGTATGCATGAGCTACTTTTGCTTTGTGCCCAACGCTTGCGATCGCAGATATATCAACCCCTGTTGCCATTGTTGCCATTTGGTCAGGGGTAAATTCACTAAGTGAGGTAGTAAATTCTACAGTAATAGTAAGTTGTACATTGGTGATAATTGAAGTAACATCAACGCTTTCTCCTCCATCGCCTATGTAGTGTGAAGCTAATTCGCCTTTGGTTGCGAAGTGAGATAGTTTACCTGCAATTGCAGTGGAATCCAATGTGGCAGATGAAAGGTCAGTCCCCACAGCCATTGTGGCCATGTGACTAGGATCAAGTTTTGCAAGCGCCTTAGTGTGATCCTCATCTAAATTGGTATGAATATTTGATACAAAATCATCCATTTTGATTGTAGTAAAATCGAATATCCCAGTAGCATCAGCTGGAGCTGCAACTTTAGCAAACTCTACAATAACTTCAGCTTTTGTGGCAAAGTGGCTCAAATCATCAACATTAAGTCCAGCAGAAAAATCAGTTCCTATTGCCATGGTTGCCATATGGGAAGGGTCTAAGTTTGAAAGTGCAGTAGTGTGGTCAGTATCAAGACTCGCGTGGACATTTTTAACGAAGCTGGCCATATCGATTTTGGAAAAGTCAATATTGCCACTTGTGTCAGCTGTCGAAGTAGGGGCTGCCGCTTTTGCAAATTCGACTATTACTTCTGCCTTAGTTGCGAAATGAGAAAGAGTGTTACCTACATTAATTTCAGACGAAGTAATATCTACTCCTGTAGCCATAGATGCCATATGGGCTGGGCTTAAATTCTGAAGTGCTGATAAGTGATCATCATCTAAATTAGCATGAATGTTTGTGGCAATAGCACCTAGATCAATTTTGGATAAGTCAACAACACCTTCTGCAGATGTAGGGGCAGCAGCTTTTGCAAATTCAACAGTGACTTCAGCTTTTGTTGCAAATTTCTTAACTGATTTTTTGATTGCTGATGCGTCGAATGATGCAGTTAAATCGATTTTTTTGTCACCTGATCCAACCAAAGTAGTCATGTGTGACTTTTCAAGTGATTTTAGGGCAGTCAAACTATCGCCATCTAGGCTTGAGTGTAGGTGTTCTATAAGTGTGCTAAGATTTGCTGTTGTGATCGACCCTAACCCAGTTCCAACCATTGCTGATGTCACATCAACTCGAGTCGCAAAGTTATCGATATTAGCAATGCCATCTGCAGCAAATGTAGACATGTGTGAAACTTCTAATTGACCAAGTGTGTCTAAATGATCTGCAGTTAAGGAAAGTGTAGAATTAACAATTGTGGTTAAATCTGCTGCCGAATTAATTGCTCTACGCCCTAATAAATTGCTGGAAGCTTCAACATTAGAATAAGCGTCTACAACACTAATTCGAGTCGCAAGATCCGCGGCTCGTTCTTTAACTGTGCCTGTGAGCCCGGAAGAAAGTGTCCTAAGTGCTGCTGCACCTAAGGCTGTTGCAGCTTGACTGTTAACTCCGGCGGTTTGTGCCTGATAAACAGCACCTGCTTCGATTCCAGTTGAGGTGGAACTTGGTATTAAAGACGGCGAAGTAAGGAAACTAGCTGAAGAAGGGTTGCCATCTTCTCCCTCGGAATTTTCTTCTTCTGAAGAATTTGGTTCCTTGGCTGTAACAGTTTGAGCAACTGCGGATTGATGTAACACCATTGATGATAATGTTGATGCTAGTAATAACTTGAGATATTTGTGCATATTATGAATAAGGTTTAGAGCTTCTTTTTTACTAATTTTAAATTTCTTTGGCAAGTTTTTTTTAACAAGAATTAAAATATGATCGTGTTAACATATAAAGGTAATTTACCAATTATAACTAATTTGAGATGGTGCCGAGGGCGAGATTTGAACTCGCACATTCAATTGAATACTAGAACCTGAATCTAGCGCGTCTACCAATTCCGCCACCCCGGCTTAAGAGTTACCAAATCATATAGGTTTTGGCCGGGCGAGTTCAAAGTTAAGTAATCCATTAGTTTTAAAAAGAAGGCATACGAATTGTTCGAACTCGATTTCCATTTTCACACTTTAATAGAAATGGGTCGTTTTCCCTCAAGTCTTCAGTGTCATCATCCAGTTCAAAAATATGAGTCATTCGTCTCGCTATCGGTGCAAGCAGTCTATCGATAGGAGGAGTTTTTTTGTAACTTAGTATGAAAGTTTCCATGGGGTAGCACATAGATTTAAAGCGAGATGTAGTATTGCTTATAAAGCTAGCATTATCGTTTAATCTATTTATGAAGCACATTACATCGGAAAAATGAGCACATGCATCCAACCACTCTTCTAATTGTTTGTTAAGTTCTTTTAATTTTGAGGCATTGATAAAAGTTAAGATTCTTGTAAGCACTAAACCTTCGTTATTTTCTAAAATAGAATATACACCTTCGATTTGGTCAGCTAAATCAATATTATAAGATAAAAACAAAAACCATTCTTCTGCTTTTTCATCTCCATTTAATTGGAAATTGAATTGGTCATCTTGCCATGTCCAATGAGTTCCTGGTAAATCTTTAATTTCTAAATCTTGAGGAAGAAGAAAAAAAGCGGAAGTTGATCCATCTATTTTCGATATCGCATGAGATAATGTCGAACGCCGACCTGATTCGGGCGTTCCAATAATTACAAACAAATTTCCTTTCATTTAACTTTGAAAAGAAAATGATCTACATTGGGCGTGATGACGCATACGGTGATCAATTAAAACTAATGCACTCATTGCCTCTACAATTGGTATCGCTCGTGGTAATACACATGGGTCATGTCTGCCTCGGCCCATTAGTTCGGCTTCATTACCTTGATCGTCGACAGTGTTCTGGACTTGCAAGACTGTGGCTGTTGGTTTGAATGCTACTCGGAAATAAAGTTCCTCTCCATTACTGATGCCTCCTTGAACTCCTCCTGAGCGATTTGACTTAGTTCTTACCTTTTCATCACGAATTTCAAATGCGTCATTGTGTTCAGAACCTTTCAAAAAGGTACCGGCAAATCCGCTCCCAACTTCAAATCCTTTAGTCGCAGGCAATGATAGCATCGCTTTGGCTAGATCGGCCTCCAATCGATCAAAGACGGGAGATCCCCATCCGATTGGTAATCCATTAATTCTACATAATATAGAGCCACCAACTGAATCACCTGCTTTTTTAGCTGCTAAAATACATTCCTCCATTTTTAATGCAGAATTAGGGTCGGGGCATCGAGTTGGAGAGGATTCAACTTCACTACGAGTTGGAACTTTCTTTAATTCGGGTGCTTGAATATTATGAATTCGCTCAACATAGGCAGAAATTTGAACATCGTCGTAACCTAATATTTTTTGAGCGATGGCACCAGCTGCGACTCGTGCGATCGTTTCTCGAGCTGAAGAACGTCCCCCGCCTTCATGATTACGAAATCCATATTTCGTTTGATAGGTAAAATCGGCATGGGATGGACGAAATTTAACTTTCATTTCATCGTAAGCCTGTGGACGTGCATCCTTATTTCTTACAAGCATGGCAATGGGAGTGCCAAGAGTTTTGCCTTCGAATACACCAGATAAAATTTCAATCTTATCGGATTCATCTCTAGGAGTGGTTAGTTTACTTTGTCCAGGTCGCCTTCGATCGAGAGTTGGTTGTATATCATCTACAGACAATGGCAATTGGGGAGGGCAACCATCCACTACCACACCGATACCACCACCATGGCTTTCTCCCCATGAGGAGATACGAAAGAGTGAACCAAAAGAATTTCCCATCTGTATATTCCAAATTTATCCATGAAAAAACGCAAAGCTAAAAGTATTCGCGTATTAGTTGTTTTGAGTTGCTTTTTGTGAGTCGTATTAATTTAATAAAATTTAGGTCGGGTCCCATGCGACAGCGATTGGATGAACCCCGTCAGATCCGGAAGG
>CAYLIJ010000022.1:0-36346 GCA_964383925.1 uncultured Puniceicoccaceae bacterium | reverse complement strand
CAATACCCCTCTAGGACTCGGTTACAAGCCTAGTAAGATGAGTGGATTCGTGCGTGCGTTCGCCAGGAAGTGGATCGATTTTATGGCATAAAGAGCAGTTAAATCGTTAGCTTATACTATTTATTGACTAAACCTACTACTTAGTCTTCTTGATTGTGGGCAATGATTGATTTTGGAAGGCAACGCTTTTAACTTTAGGCTTATTTCCATTATAAAATTTTATAAAATCTGTAATAGAATAAAAATAATTATTAAAGTATGATTATATAACTATGAATTTCGACCTTAAAAGAGATAAGAAATGGGCAAAATATGGAATCGCCCTATCTTTAATTTTTATACTCCGCAAAACATTTTCGGCCCCAAAATTAAACGAAAATACTGGAAGTAATTGGTTGTCCGAACCTTGGATTACTTATTTTAAAAACTGGGATCAAGTACCCGTTCAAAATCAATACGAGATAATCTTACAAATTGTGACGGCTTTTATTATTGGCCCTTTATTTTGTTTATTGGCATCTTGGATTGTCGGTATTTTTATGAAAAAATAGTCTCTGACAATAGGACACTACGCCAATAGGAATCGGTTGTAAGCCTCGTAAAAGGAGTGGAATATCCCATCTTGGCTTAAAATCATAGTTATAGTTAGATTGTGGATAATATCCCCTGCCCCCAAAACTACATAAGAGAATTGCTGAAATAGAGATAAAGAAAAGCCAAAAGTATAAGCACAATTTCGTTGATAATTACAATATTTCCATACCGTAATTATTTAAACCCCATATCTAATAGCGGCAATTCAGATCCATGATACTATCGGCAACATCTGCAAGCATAGATGATGTCTCTTTTGCGACTTTCCCAATGATGATGAAAAAAGCACCCGCTAAGAGTGCACCAATTAAAACTCCCACCCCTTGAAAAAAGTTCTGTGTCATAGCAAAAACTCCCGCGGATATACCACTTATTATACTGAACCCTCCGATAATGTAAAAAATATAACAAAAATGTTAGTCAGCAATCGAAAGGCTGGATATGCCGATTCAGAGCGAATGCGTTTAATGTATTGTTCCTTTTTAATGTTTGTTGTCATCGCTATTAATATTTTTTGAAGGTGATTGGGGAAATAATTATAAATATTCCTATCATTTCTTTTAGTATTGAATTTTTAAGACTTCTTTCAATGACAAAAATTATATTATTCTATTATGATTGTCCTATTGTCTCTATTGTCCTATCGACAGCAAGGCCGTCAGTTCAGTTAATTCCGTTTCCGAGTTGGGTAGGGGAGAAGTGAAGGAGAAAGTGAGATCACACTTGTCAGAATTTTTTGAGAGGGCTGATCGGTCTTGCGGAATCATTCGAACTAATTTTCGTACGCCCGCCCCCCCTATGTACATATATAAACACAACAGAATATGTAAAGATATCAACAAACTTGTTGTCACTTTTGTTGACACTTAGCCTGTTTTCGGGGGTTGAAATCGGCTAGAACCCCTATCGAACATGGGGTGGTGGCGAAACCCGGAATCGAACCGGGGACACAAGGATTTTCAGTCCTCTGCTCTACCGACTGAGCTATTTCGCCGTCCCATGGTGTTTAAACCAAAAAGACTTTCAATCAAAGGATTGACTTGGGGTCAATGTCAAAGGATTAAGATTCTCCCTAGATCCAGTAAGTAAGCAAGAATTAGAGGTAATCGATTAGGTGTTGGTCGATTGGAGTAAGGTTTCTAGACTCGAGCTTTTTATCGGAATACCCATAAAATATAAGTGCAACCACTCGTTCATTTTCAGGAGAAGATAGACCAATTGTATCCGCAAAATCAGGATGATCCCAGACTGGTCCAGTACTCCATTTTGAAGATATTCCTTCCTTTTCAAGGAGTAAAAGGAGGTTTTGGCAGATACAACAGCAGGTAGCATAATCTTCCTCGATGACCGCTTTTTTTCTTTGTACGAGATCGGAAGTATAATCGGTATGGCAGGTTACAATTAGTAAACCAGGGCATTTGCCCCATTCAGTTGCTTTCTTTTTTCCACGCTCCACTAAAAGTGAATCGGAACCGTCACCGGCGACTTCTTCACCAAAGAGTTGGCCTACTTTTTCGATCCGTTCTGAATCAAGTAAGTAAAAGCGGGCAGGTTCGGTTCGATGGTGATTAGGTGCGTTGCGTGCGATCTCAATCGATTTTCGAATAATGACTGGATCGGCAGGTTGCTTCGAAAAAGTAACTGGTTTTGAGGTTCTTCTTTCTATTATCGATTTAATTAAGTCAGACATTTGATAGGTGTTTTAAATTATAATCTTTCAAAAATTACACTAACATTTGCCCCTCCAAATCCGCTGCTATTACTCATGACTCGCTTTACTTCTACATCTTTACTTTCCTGTAAAAGTTTAAGATGCCCAAGTTCTGGATCGGGTGTAGTTACATGGGCAGAACCAGGAAGAAATTGGTCTTTCAAGGCGATACAGCAAAACGCAGCCTCCATTATACTCGAGAGGGATAGTCCGTGACCAGTCAAGGGTTTCGTGCTGGATACTAAAACTTCCTGCGGTAGAGGGAAAGTTGCTTTGAGTGCTTTCATTTCGGACGCATCTCCAATTGTGGTGGAGGGTGCATGGGCATTCACATAATCAATATCTGAGGGAGTCATTTTTGAATCTCGTAGGGCATTTGACATTGCTCCTTTTAATCCCCTACCTTCTGGGTGTGAGATTGCGACATTATGACCATCTGAACCTTGTCCCCAGCCAATGAATTTTGCATAAGAGTGTGCATTTCTTCTCTGAGCTTCCGATTCAGTTTCGAGTACAAGACAGACTGAACCTCCGGTTCCTACAAATCCATTTCTGGTGACATCAAAAGAACGAGATGCATTATCTGGATTTGTGTCAAGGGATAGAGCACGCATTCCACAGAACGGAACAATGCTTTCAAAATTACAATCCTCGGCACCTATCACTATCATCCTTTTTTGCCTGCCCAATCGAATTTCGTCTAATGCCATACCCAGGGCATGACCTGAGGATGCACATGCAGATACCAAGCCCGTGGATGATCCGCGTACACCCAAAGCTGCAACTAAATTAAAAGATAAAGTTCCTGCAATTGAAGCTACAATGGCAAGTGGATTACAAGCCATGACTCCGCGAGCGTCCATTTTTTCAAAGTGTTTATGAATTGATCTCATTGAACCACCGGAGGATGTATACATACCAGATTCCGGGTCTTGTACTTCTTCTTCGGACAAGTTTGAATCTTCAATCGCTTGATTGAGGGCACACCAAGCATAAAGAACATGAGGAGAAAAACTTCTTAGAATCGCTCGTGGAACTCGATATTTTTCTGGATAGGTCCAATCTTCTGGATCAGAAGATTCAACATCAAAACCTTTAACGGTACCCGCTAATTTGACTGGAGACTTATCGCATTTAAGCTCGGGATGAAAATCGATTCCATGCTTCATTTCACGAAGATTTTGTGTCACCACCTCGCGATTATTTCCGATACTTGTAATCAAGCCCATTCCAGTTATGTGCACAGGTTCCATGTCAGATGATTTGTTATAATTTTGATTTAATGGGCAAGAGGAAAGCCAAGTTGTATAGTAGACGATTCAATTTTATTCTTCAACTGTAGAACCATGGTCAACACTTTCTTGCAATACTCCATTGTTATCCCATGTTTGCCACACCCCGGAGGGTGCTCCATCTTGATGACTTTGCTCTTTCCACTTTGCTCCATTTAGATGCCACATTGTGGAAATGCCATGTTTTTTACCCTCTTGGTAATTCCCTACAATTTTTCTTTTGCCACTCGGGTACCACATAGTAAATGGACCGTGGCTAACTCCTTCTTTTTTTACGCCTTTCCACCTTGGGCGACCGTCAGGAAAGAAGGTCGTCCAAGCTCCATGAGGTTTTCCATCTTTCAATTCACCTTCAAAGGAAACTTTACCCTCTTTAGTCAAGCCAATGGTTTCGGCCTGGTTTTTTTGCCTATCAACTTTTGTAAATTGTAAGCCATCAGCGGAACGAGTTAAGCCCGAAATGTTTTGATCTTGCGTGCTGGGAAGTGACGTATTCTCGTCAAAATATTCGATTGCTTCTTCGCGTAAGTCATTTCTTTCGCATGAGAAAAGGAATAGACAGAAAAAAAAGTAAAAAGCGAAAGCCTTGATTTGTATAATTATGCTTTTCACTCCTGAATTAATATGGTGGAGCCGATCGGGTTCGAACCGACGACCTCCACAATGCCATTGTGGCGCTCTTCCAACTGAGCTACGGCCCCTTGTGTAATATGTATGAGTAAGAGTAAGACATTTGTCGAACTCAAATGATCATTTAAAGATTATTGAGATGGCGGTGGATTTCCACGCATTGGTGGGCGAGTAATCTTTAAGCCCGCAGTTTTAGATTTAGGCTTGAGAGAAAGTGAGGGTTTTCCTTTTTTACCCATCCCTAATTTGGGCTTAAGTGTCGGTTTAAGTCCAGAATGTGGTCGAGTTAATCCACCAGAAGGTGGATTTGCACTCATTGAGGGAGGAGAAGGTGGTTTTAAAGGTGCATCTGACGGAGAGGGAGGAGATGGGACCACTGGCTGTTCCTCACTTCCATCTGGCTCTTGAGTATCCTCGGACGCAGGTGTCGGAGGAGGAAGGTTAGGTGCTGGAGGGGGAGCAATGTCAAGAGGAGCAGGTGGCAAAGAAGGTCCATCGTCATCACCAAAGGATGGAAGAGAGGGTGGAGTTGCTTCTTCAGAAGGCGCAGTCTCATCTTCAGTCGAATCAAAAGGAGCCGGTGTAAATTTAGGAAGGGGAGGTAATAACCCGTCACTATCCTCTGATTCTTCAGGTTCATCAGACATAGGAATCGGAGGAGGAAGGCTAGGGGCGGGAGCAATGTCTAGAGGGGCGGGCGGGGGTAAAGATTGTTCTTCATCCTCTTCGTCACCGAAGGATGGTAGGGGAGGAGGTGCTTTTTCCTCGGTGTTATCATTATCATCTTCGGTCGAATCAAAAGGAGCGGGTGTAAATTGGGGAAGAGGAGGTAAAATATCTGAACTTTCCACAGACTCTTGAGAATCCTCTGACGCAGGTACGGGAGGAGGCAGGTCAGGAGCAGGTGTAGGAGAAATATCTAAAGGAGCGGTTGGGGGCAAAGAAGGCAGATCTTCGCCGCCAAAAGACGGTAGAGAAGGAGTTGTGTCATCTTCAGTGGAATCCTCGTCAGAATCTTCGAAGGTGGATGGCAGTTCTTCAGTTTTGGATTCTTCTTCTCCGAAAGATGGAATGGATGGAAGCGTAATTTTTTCTTCTTTTATGGGTTCATCCTTACTCTCATCTTCGATTACTGGAGGAGGAGATGAAAATTTTGGCAAACTAGGAACATCGGCTGGTTCGGAAGGTTGATCAGATCCTGATTTGCTGTATTTGGAATCAAACCCCCCATCGGCAACTTTTCTAACTTGGACTACACTTACGCCAGTTTGCCTAGCAATTGCTGCTTTATTCGGGTCGGACTCGGTTAAAAGTTTTTTAATTTCATGAAAAATATCTCTGTTCATCGAGATAGTTTTTCGACGCCCAGAAACAGTAGTGCCCGAAAGTTTATCTCTTAAGGAAGGGGCTGCGTATGGGGTTAGCGCACGAATTAAATCACTTACGCTATTAAAATCGGTACCTATTTTTTCATTCACTGATTCGTGTAACTTGGAAAGGTAGGAAGCATTACGTTCTTTGCTTTCTCTTTTTTCGACCTCGGCTTTGGCGCGTTCTTGAATCTCTTTTAGGATTTCTTCTGGATTTTTACTGAAATCTACATCGAAGGATATTTTAGTCATAATTCGTAGGGTAATTTAAATAGGAATAGGGGATTAGTTGGGTTTAAGTCAAAAGTTCTCTTAAGTTCTTTGCAAGTTCAATTTAATTATAATTATTAAATGCTTAATTTTAATTTTTGATTATAAGTAGTAAAAATTAACCACATAAATTTTGAAGCAAGACAGTTCCTTCGTAGAGGGCTTTTCCTACAATTACACCTTCGATATTGGGGAATTGAGAAGCCAGGCTTTCAAGGTCAGTCACATCGCTTTCTCGGGTGATCCCACCCGATGCAATCACATGACAGTGTGGTACTGCATTGGCCATTTTTTGCTGAGCCTCTAAGTTGGGACCTTTCATTGCACCATCTGTTGCCACATCAGTATGAATAATCCAGCGAACGCCCAGGTTTTCTAATTCCTGAGCCAATACGATAGCATCTGTTTTGGATGTTTCGACCCATCCTTTTGTGGCCACCATCCCATCTTTTGCATCGATTCCGACTACAATTTTATCTTCGCCAAACTTTTTAACTAATGAACCGACCCATTCTGGCTCCGAGCAGGCACGAGTTCCTATAATTACGCGGTTTAATCCGAGCGAAAGAGCTTTATCAATGGCCTCCTCGCTCCTCATTCCACCACCGAGCTGGACCTTTAATCCATCCACTTCCAAAATTGACCGGACTGCATCCAAATTTGCGGATGCACCATCGAACGCACCGTCGAGGTCAACCACATGTAAATGAGTGGCACCCGCTAATTTCCAACTTTGTGCCGGTTCCTTAGGATTTTCAAAGTAAACTGTTTCCTGATCGGCTTTTCCTTGAAAAAGCCGTACACAACGTCCTTTGCGTAAATCGATTGCTGGATAGATTGTCATTTATATCTCCATAAAAGTTTTTCTGATTTTCGCGATGTAAAAAAGGAAAAACTTATTTGAGTCGGACTTGCCAAAGTAATGGAGCAGGAGTAAAACTTTAAGTTTACTAATTTATTATCATGCCAAAGAATACTAAATCCAAATCCCCTCCGCGTAATCCAATTGCTCCTCCATTTTTAAAAGAGTTATTACAAGCCCGTTCCCCATCTGGCTATGAAGAAGAAGCTCGCGAAGTGGTGAGAAAGAGAATGGCATCGGTGGCAGATTCTTTTACTATCGATGCCCTTGGAAGTTGTCATTCCACTTTAGGTCTGAAGGGATCCCCCACACTTATGCTTGCCGGGCATATCGATGAGCTTGGTCTAATTATTAAACATGTGAGTGAAAAAGGATTCTTATATTTTGATGCAATTGGTGGACATGACCGGGCGATGATTTCGGGGAGGCGTGTGGATATTATTACGCGTAAGGGAATTATTCGTGGAGTAACGGGTAAGCGTGCAATCCATTTAATGGCACCTGAAGAAAGAAACAAATGTGGATTGATATTGGTGCGAAGGATAAAAAAGAAGCACTTAGTCGGATAACTATAGGAGATCCTGCCGTGTATGTCCACGGATTTGAAAAGTTACAGGGGCCCTTAGCCGTGTCTCGGGCATTTGATGATAAATCTGGTGCTTACACGGTGAATGAAGCACTACTTCGTTTAGCCAAGGGGCGAAAGCCAGCCTGTAAGGTGGTAGCCGTTTCAACCTCTCAGGAAGAAATTGGTACTCGGGGTGCGATTACATCCGCCCATTTGGCCGATCCAGATGTGGCCTTAGCGGTGGATGTCAGCCATGCGACTGATCACCCGGATGCAGATCACCGAAAATTTGGAGCGTTTACATTGGGAGGTGGTCCCATTTTGACCCGTGGACCCAATGTTCATCCGGCGGTTTTTGATCGTTTAATGGACTGTGCGGAGAAGGAAGGCATGCCTGTACAGATCGAAGCTGATCCTCGTCCAACAGGTACAGATGCCCGGGCAATCCAAATTGCCCGCAATGGTGTGCCAACCGGATTGGTGGGGATACCTCTTCGTTATATGCATACTCCAAGCGAAGTAATCGATTTGAATGATTTGGAGGCGGTAGTCCAATTATTAGTCGCATTTGCTCGGTCACTTCGTAAAGGCGAAAAGTTTGTTTAAAATAAAATTTCTAACACTTGAAACTTTTTAACTAAGTTGCTACGTTAATACATTCTATTGTTATATTTCATTTTTAAACAATTATCCAAAAATACCATCATGAAAGAACAAGTTTATAACTTACACTCTGCAGCCAACAGTCCGGCCTCAGATCGAGCTACATTTATTCGTAGAACTTACGCACACCTTGCGGTTGCATTGCTTGCCTTTTCCGCCATAGAATACTATTTGGTAAACGCTCCTTTCGCACAGAAACTTGCCATGAGTATGACCGGTGGGATGAGTTGGTTGTTTGTAATGGGCCTTTTTATGGGAGTCGGATATATGGCCGATAAACTTGCACATTCCGAAAATTCTGAACCGATGCAGTACCTTGGGCTTGGTTTATTTGTGGTAGCTGAGGCAATCGTTTTTCTTCCCCTACTTTTTGTAGCTAACACTTATGGAGGTGAGGGGCTTATTCCCTCAGCTGGTTTAATGACACTGCTCTTAGTTGGAGGAATTACTGCCACTGTTTTTATTACCAAAAAAGATTTTTCTTTTATGGGGGGGATTCTTTCAATTGGTGGATTTGTTGCCATTGGCTTTATCATTTGCAGTATGATTTTTGGATTTTCCTTAGGTTTGGTTTTTGCGTCGGTGATGGTTGTATTTGCCGGTGGTTCAGTTTTGTACTCCACTTCAAATGTTCTCCACCATTACGCACCCAATCAACATGTGGCTGCGTCGCTTTCATTATTTGCCTCGGTGGCTTTGCTCTTCTTTTATATTTTGCAGGTATTAATGAGTCTTACCAGTGGCGACGATTGATCGTCTAATTTGGATAATTCCAATCTTCGGGGTTGTCCTCGATAAATCTTTTCTGAAGTCCGCCTAGTGCGGACTTCAGCGTTTTTACCCCCCAATCGGGATGAGAAAGTTTGGGGTTCAGGTCGAAAAGTGGGAGCAAGACGAAGTCGCGTGACAAAATCCCAGGGTGTGGAATGATGAGATCTTCAGTTTCGAGACTGAGTTCCCCATAAATAAGTAAATCGAGATCAATGATTCGGGGACCATTTTCACAAATGAATTTTTTTCCGAGCTTTTTTTCGACTTCCTGTAATTTTGTGAGCAGTTCAGTTGGAGAAAGTTCTGTTTTGATATGAGCCGCAGAGTTGACGAATGGAGGTTGTTCGGAAAAGCCAAAGGGAGCAGATTGATAGAGGCGGGAGACTTTTTCCAAATTGGCAAATTGAGAAATCAAATCAAGTGAATTCTCAAAAGTTTTGCGTGGGGTTCCTAAGTTTGCCCCTAAACCGATGTATGCATCAGCGTTCAACCTCAACTCTGATCTCACGTAAACCTAGTTTTTTGGTGTAACGCGGTTTATCGACAGACAGCAGAACTTTTTGCACAGGAAATTTTTCTTTAATTTCTGTGGCGAGTAAGTGTGCAAATTTTTCCAATGTCTTACCGTCATAAGCGGTGGCAAAATTTCTAACAGTGGAAATGAGGTCTCGATAATCAATACCCTCGGTAATTTCATCTGATATCTTAATACTTTCAAAATCATAAGTAAGGTCTAATGAGACCAGCAGATCCTGAGGAGCATACTGTTCTTCTTCGAGCAAGCCAATCCGTGCCATAACTTCTATTCCAACTAATTGAATTTTTCCCATATGTAAAAAAACTTCTAGGGCAATGATTTAAAAAGGGCGAGTTCTTTGGCTACTGATATTGCCTGAGTTGTTTCAAGAACATCGTGTGCACGAATGATCTCAATTCCGTGGGCAAGAGAGCAGAGGGCAGAAGCAATCGAGCCACCCATTCGATCGGAGGGGGAGGGGGCATTGCACAATTGGTCAATCCATGACTTTCGGGAAGATCCAAGAAATAAGCCCCATGTATCATCTTTAAAACTGGAAAGATTTCGCATTAATTCTAAATTGTGTTCGAGTGATTTACCAAAGCCAATACCCGGGTCAATCCACAGGCGGGGTAAATTTCTATCAATGAGGTCGTTTTTTTTCTGATCGAAAAAATCCCGAATTTCTTGGACGACATTCTCATATTTTGGTGCAACCTGCATGGTCTTTGGTGATCCTTTTGCATGCATCATAACGAAACCAGCTTGGTGCTTTTCGGCAAGATCTAGAAGTTCAGAATTTCCACCCGAGACATCGTTAATAATATGAGCTCCAGCTTCTCACCCAGCTTGAGCGACAAGTGGCTTGGTGGTGTCTAGGGATATCAAAAATTCATCTTTGGGCAGCTTTTCAAGTACAGGTAATACTCGATCAAGTTCTTCTTGCTCGGACACTGGTTCACTCCCTGGGCGAGTACTTTCTCCACCAAGGTCTATGATTTGAGCTCCTTGTTGAATCATAGAATTAGCCTGTTTCACGGCAATTTTAGGATCGATAAAAAGACCGCCGTCGCTAAAGGAATCCGGTGTTAGGTTTAAAATTCCCATAACTGCAGGGTATTTTAGTTCAACACTTTTTCCGTTAAAAAGGTACTCAGGCATTTGATGATTTGAATACCTGCTCGTAAATAGATCTAATTTTCTTGCCTGTACCTTCAGAATTAGGAGCCCAGTTTAACTCGGGAATTGCGGAGAGATGTGCAACTCCTCGACCTGTTCCACAGAGCAGGATTTCGTCGTATTGGGCCAAATCCTGATCTTTCGGGGTGGTTCTAATAATTTGATAATTTTTGGATAAGGCGGGCAGCAGATGACGGAGAACAATACCTTGGAGGATTTGCTTTTCTGGGATCACAAGTGAACCTTCTTTGACAAAAATGAGATTGCAGGTGGCGGATTCGCGAATCTCATGATCATTGGGATCGATAATAATCCAATCCTCAGAAGCAAGATCAAGTTCAGATAATCTACCATAAAGTTCTTTTTCCTGAGTCGATTTTGCGGTGGGGACTGGTCGACGATATTGAAGAAGCCAACCTCCCACTGATTTCCCATCGGAGATTGCAGGTCGGTCTGATATACCGATCGAGTTTTCAAAAAGGCAGACTCGAACCAAGCCCTCTTCGATTGAAGATTCTGATAAATACTCGTCGAGCCTTTTTTCGAGAAGGCTGAGCTTGGGGATCCACGATTGTTGTAAAATTTTTGCCGAATCCAGTATTCTTTGAAGATAGACTGTACGAAAGGGAATAGTTCGGTTTGGAAATAAACGAAGGGTTGAGAAAGCACCTGGTTTCCCCCAGGGTTCAAGATGTTTGGTCGGTTCTCCCGCTATTGTCCACGCATGCATGATGAATGTTTTGAATGATTCGAATTCCGTCATTGGTTAGAAAGGATTCTGGGTGATATTGCAAACCAAAGAGTTTCCTGTCTAAATCTTCAAATGAAAGGGGAACTTGTCGAATCGGATCATGACCGGTTATAGAAATTGATTTTTTTAACTGAGAAAGACTGTTATCATCGACTTGCAGAGAGTGATATCGAGCAACTCGAAGTGGGTTTTCAATCTGCTTGTACGTTTGGGTATTTGGAATAATTTCGATATCAGTTTCCACACCATGTAGAACTTGATTTTGCCGAATAATTCGTCCGCCTTCCTCTTGTAACATTAATTGAAAACCAAGGCAGATTCCAAGGACAGGTTTTAGACTCGTTAATCTACGATAAAGGGATTGGGTTTCGGGGTAGTCATCGGGTTTACCGGGGCCTGGAGAAAGGACAATTAATTTTGCATTTTCAATTTGTGAAGTTGTCACATTTCTTCGATCAACTACAAAAGTTTCATCAAAATTGAATAATAGGTGTTCAAGATTATAGGTGAAAGAATCTTGATGATCGATAACTAGAATCATGAGAGCAAGTCAAGTAAAGCTCGGGCTTTAAGGTTGTTCTCCTGATACTCATACTCTGGGGTTGAATTGATCACAATCCCTCCGCCCGCTTGGGTATAGCAATTATCGTCAAGGATAAGCATTGAGCGAATAATTAAATTGAGAGAAATATCGCCTTGGTCAGAAATAATTCCAAAGCTTCCGGTATACGGACCCCTAAAGCAGGGTTCCAGTTTATCAATCCATTCCATTGTCCTAATTTTAGGGCATCCAGTAATACTGCCACCTGGCAGCATTGCGGTAAGAATTTCATTTAATCCCGCATCTTCTTTCAGAGTCCCTTCTATTGTAGAGACAAGGTGATGAAGATGAGCGTAGGTTTCAACTTCTCGAAAGCGAGTGAGTTGGACAGAACCGGGTACGCAGACGGAGGAAAGATCATTACGTTCGAGATCAACGAGCATATTATGCTCGGCCACCTCCTTGGGGTCTTGTAAGAAGCGCTCAATTACAGAGCAGTCATTTTCATTTCGTCCATACGTTCCACCAATTGGCCTGGTTGTAATATGCTTCTCTTTTCTATGAATCACGACTTCTGGCGAGCAACTAACTAGGGAGAAATCTTTCGTCTGTAGCAAAAAAGCTTCAGGGGCAGGGTTGGCTAAATTGAGCTTTGCAAAAGCAAGAATGGGGTCGATTTGAACTTTTGCTTCATAGCGTTGCGAAATTTTAATTTGATAACTTTCTCCGTTTAAAATGGCTTCCCGAGCACCTGTGAAAATTTTTTTATACTCAGCAAAGTCGAGATTACATTTTTGGGCGGTGGTTAAAAATTCAATTTTATCTAAATCATAAATAGTTGAGAATTCTAGAAAATCCGCAATTTCCTGGGCTCGGTGGGGCAGACTGGATTCTATTTTTGTTTGGTCAGAAAGTAAGTGAATGATTGTTTGTGGTCGACCAAACCAACCATCAGGAACTTCTAAATCTCGAGTCGAAAGAAGAGTTAAACCAAGGTTTGATGCAAGGAATTCATAGCCAAAAAAACCAAGCCAACCCGAAAAGCTAAGGTTTGAAGAGGTCTGATTTGTATTAAGTCTTCGAAGGTCTTCGGGCACTCTCTTGGAGTCCAAGCAAAATGAGTCCTTGAAGTCAAGGTATGCTATGAAGCCTGCCTCTCCATTCGACCTTATTGCTATTTCCGAAAGCTCTAAATTGTGAAGATTAGGAAGTGGGAGTGCTCTTTCGATTATAATCATGGTAAATGATCAAGTAGTTCGGAGAATGTCGTAATTTGAGACTCTTCAATAATTGGATTCCCATACAAAAGGGCAGACCAACCGGCTTTCTGGGCACCTTCAAAATCTCGCGAATGACTATCTCCTAAATGAAGAAAAGCGGAGGGAATTTCTGACATCGTTTTTTCCACAGCACGAAAAATGGCTGGATCTGGTTTTTCCACGCCAAGTTCGGAAGAGATAAAAATCTCATCAAATAAAGATGCAATCTTATGATCATTTAAAACCGAGCGAAGCCGGGAATCATTATTGGATAAAACGGCGAGTTTGTAGCCTCGTATCTTCAGCGTTTTTAAAGTTGACTCGGCATCTTTTGCAATTCGCCAATGTTCACCTTCTGCAAATAAGTCCCAAAGTATTTCAAAAATGGGGTCAATTTTCTGACCCCTTGCAAAGGGTTGAAAAGTGAGCGTTACCACCTCTCTCCAAAAATCTTTTTCCTCGCCCAAAGTAATCTTTTTATTCTTCTGCGCTTGGCCAAAAATTTCGTAAAATCTTTCATCTACCTTTTCATCCTTTACTTCGATTCCATATTTTCGAGCTGTTTTTCCATAAACTGCACCCACAGATGGCCAAGGTTGAATAAGAGTGCCAGCAGCATCCACAGTTAAGACTCGTATGTTATTTGACATGAGATTGGTAATGGAATTTCTTTAGAAGTTGGTCAGATGATTAAAATGTGAGAAAACAATCGTATTAGTTTAAAACAAAGTATCATGCGAGTTTTTCCAAATGGATTTGGGTTATTATTGTGCTTATTCCTCACTTTTACATTGGCATGGATTTGGCCTGAGGGTGCGGAGTATGCCGAGTCCTTATTTTCATTTTCGATTTCCGATCTTGTAGTTGCGGTAATTTTTTTGGTTCAAGGATGGAACCTACGTGCCCACAGGATTCCTTTAATTTGTAAGGATGTACCCAATCTGATTGTTGTCCATGGCTTCATTTTTTTAGCTCCTTTACTATTTGTACTATTTCTCCAGGAAATCACTTTTATTCCTGTAGAGTGGATGGGCGGATTCATATTCTTAGCTATTTTACCGACTACCATTTCGAGTTGTGTGGTTTATACTTCGCTTGCAGATGGTGACTCTGATATCGCCCTTGGTCATGCCACGCTATCGAATCTATTGGCTATTTTTTGGGTTCCCTTTGCATGGTCGATCTTTTTGAGTGATTCAGGTATTGGAGTACAAGCTCATTGGAAAACGGTGGGTAGTCATGTTCTTCCCCAAATATTTATTCTCGTAATTCTCCCCTGCTTTCTGGGGTGGGTTAGTCGAAAAGTTTTTTCGAAGAGCGAAGAGAATAAATTTGAACACTATTTAAAAAAACCCACTTTTTTATGTATTCTTTTTCTCGCTTACCTAGCTTTGGCTAAGAGTATTCTGAGTTGGGGAGAAGCTGAATTTTTCAATTCTCTTATTTTCATACTCCCTATCTTGTTAGTTTTTATGATTTTTCATATAAGTCTCAGTTGGTTGAGTACTTTGATCTTTTCCAGAAGTCAGAGCCAAAGAGTGGCTAAATTTTATTGTGTTAGTCAAAAATCCTTGGCAATGGGTTTACCTTTAGCGGGCCTTTTAATTATGGGTGAACCTGATTTAGAAATCCGAATGGTAAGTCCATTAATACTCTATCACTTCCTTCAACTTTTAGTCGGAGCATGTTTTATATCACGCTTAAAAGAAAAGGTAATTAGTACATGTTAACAAAATTTACTCTTTTGTGGTTGAATGCGAGGGGA
This sequence comes from uncultured Puniceicoccaceae bacterium, assembly GCA_964383925.1. Taxonomy (GTDB): domain Bacteria; phylum Verrucomicrobiota; class Verrucomicrobiia; order Opitutales; family Seribacteraceae; genus Seribacter. The sequence continues at coordinate 21,603 of CAYLIJ010000022.1, read as the reverse complement.
ATTCATACGAAAAAATCTATGTGATCTGTAAAAATTTTAAAGAAAAAGAAAAAATGCGAAGAGCAAGTCGTTCCGCGGCCACGGTTCTCGATCGACTTTGCAGTATGGTAAAACCAGGCATGAGTACCTTTGAGCTTGATGAAGCAGGAGGAGAATTAATGGATACCATGAAAATTAAAAGTGCTTGCAAGGGATATCGTTCGGGGCATCGGATTTTCCCGGCTTATACTTGTCTGTCAGTAAATGATGAAGTAGTTCATGGTATTGGGGTAGAGGAAAGAATATTAAAGGAGGGTGATATTATTTCCGTTGATATATGCATCAGAGAAGATGGATTTATTGGAGATAATTGCCGGACTGTTCCCGTTGGAAAAGTTTCACCTGAAATCGAGAAATTATTGCGAGTTACCGAAGAATCTCTTTTTCGTGGAATTGAGAAAGCTGTAAATAAAAATCGGGTGGGTGATGTTTCCCATGCTGTACAAAGTCATGTGGAGAAAGCTGGATTTGCAGTGATTACTAATTTTGTTGGTCATGGGGTTGGAAGGTCTCTTCATGAAGATCCTCAAATTCCCAATTTTGGAAAGGGAGGAACAGGGATGAAATTTCGAAAAGGAATGGCCATTTGTATAGAACCCATGGTCAATATGAAAAGTCCTCAGATTCGGATGGCTCAGGATGGTTGGACTGCTTTGTCGGTTGATGGTTTACCTTCTGCTCATTTTGAACACACAATATTAGTGGATGATGAAAAAGCAGAAATTCTGACAATTCCAGATGGCTATGAAAAAGCAGAAAAATTCTTTGCCGAAGTTCTTCCTGCATAACCAAAACCAATAATTTCAAATGCTAAAATTACTAGCCGACGCCGTATTTTCATTTGATGTCGAATGGATTCCAGATCCGAAATCTGGAGAAATTCTCCATCAAACTGAACCTGTAACTGAACCTGGTGCCCAGGCTAAGGTTTCTTTTGAAGCATTATGGAGTGCTGCTCGAAAAGACGGAGATGCTGAGGATTATAAACCCTATTTAAAAACCATACTGTGTAGGATAGTTTCTCTTGCAGGAATTCTTCGTGAAAAAGTGCCGGGCGGGGCAGAATTAAAGCTTATTTCTTTACCGGTAGACCCCAAAGAACCGGCTAAGTGCGAAGAAAAAGCTCTACTAGTTACATTTTTGAAATCTGTAGGTCGTAAAAAACCACAACTTGTAGGGTATAATTCTGCTCAGGCAGATGTTCCTATTATTGTACAACGAGCGATTGTAAATGGCCTTCCAGGTTTTGGATTTTCTGATCGACCCGACAAGCCCTGGCTCGGAGTTGATTATTTTGATGCTCGAAATTCTGAATACAATGTCGATTTGGCCGATGCACTAGGTCAGTATCGTGATCGTCCATCTCTTCACCAAGCGGCAACTTTAAGCGGAATTCCTGGGAAAATTGATGTAAGTGGTGATTCAGTTGCTGATATGTGGGCAGATGGAAAACTCGATGAAATTGTGGCGTACAATGAATTTGATGCTTTCACAACGCACCTGCTATGGGCAAGAGTGGCACATTTTTCTGGATTATTAACTTCTGAGCAATACGAGATCGAACAGCAACTTGTTCGATCATTACTCAATGAAGAAATTGAAGCCGGGCGTGATCATTTGACGAAATTTATCGATGAGTGGGATCGACTTCTTACCATTACAGGTCAAAAATAAAAGCTATTAAATATCTCAATTTTTGATTTGTCCGATTATTCAAATTGTGGCGCAACAGATGTTTGCCCTTCTAACTTTTAAACATAAATAAATAAATTATATGACAAAATCGGAAATTGCGGAAGCAACCTTGGAGCGTTTACCTGAAACTCGCGAAAATCTACTCAAAGAAATTCGTAAAGGAATTATTGGCCAGGACGATGTCATCGAACAATTACTAGTTACATTATTAGCAAAGGGACATTGTCTTCTTACTGGGATTCCTGGATTAGGTAAAACTTTATTGGTTAAAACACTTTCCAAATGTTTAAGTCTTGGATTTAAGCGTATTCAATTCACCCCTGATTTAATGCCTGCTGATGTTGTAGGAACTGAAGTTGTGGATGAGGATCCTGCCACTGGGAAAAGAAGCTTCCGGTTTTCTGCTGGTCCTATTTTTACAAATATTGTACTGGCCGATGAGATTAATAGGACTCCACCCAAAACTCAGGCTGCTCTGCTAGAAGCGATGGAGGAAAGACAGGTTACAGTATCGGGTGAAACCCGTGCACTCGATCCACCATTCTTAGTACTTGCTACTCAGAATCCAATTGAATTGGAAGGTACTTATCCACTTCCTGAAGCCCAGCTCGATCGTTTTCTTCTTAATCCAGTGATTCAATATTTGCCGATTGAAGATGAGATTAAAATGGTGGGAGAAACGACAGGAGTTGACAGGGAGGAGCCACAACCCGTCCTAGGAGCTGAGGATATAATAGCTTTGCAAAATTTAACCCGCCAAGTACCAGCACCTGAAAATGTAGTTACTTACGCAGTGGGGCTTGCCTCCGCATCACGTCCGCAATCTCAAAAATGCGATGATTGGACAAGCAAGCGGGTGAAATGGGGAGCGGGTTCCCGAGGAGCACAAGCTTTAATACTCGCTGGTAAAGCCCGTGCACTTTTGGCGGGCAGACCAAATGTTTCCTGCGAGGATGTTAAATTTATGGCCAAGTCTGCATTGAGGCACCGAGTACTCCCTAGTTTTTTCGCAGAGTCAGAGGGTTTAGATTCTGATGATATTATCGAGCATCTTCTTGAAGAAGTTGCTCAGTGATCTGAGTAAACTAATTTAACTCTGCCTTATTTAGCCCTACTTTGATGGTTGATAATAATCTACTTGATCCTACTCATCTTAATAGTATTGAGGATTACTCACTCCTTGCCCGAGTAGTAGTGGATGGTGCTATGCCGGGTATTCATCGCAGTTTACGTCAGGGTAGAGGAAGTGAATTCTTTCAATACCGTCCTTATGCTCAGGGTGAAGATTTAAAATTAATTGATTGGAAAGTGTTCGCAAAAAGAGATGAATTGGTCGCCAAAACCTTTCAGGAAGATACTAACTTTACCGTCTGCCTAGTACTAGATGTAAGTGCTTCTATGGGATACGAAGGAAAAAGAGCATCATGCTCAAAACTTCGCTATGCAAGTATGTTGGCTGCTTGTTTTGCTTATTTAGCCAATCGTCAAGGTGACAGATTAGGCTTATTTGCTTACTCGGATCAAGTCCATGAATGGATTCGTCCAAATTCGGGTTCTGGTCAACTGAACCGAATCTTTTCATCCCTTAAAGGTTTAAAGCCCCAAGGAAAAAACGCACATGATTTTGCCTGGGATCGAATGGCCAGTGGTTTGCCTGGGCGTGCTATGGTGGTTTTTTTATCTGATTTCCTTGAAGCCGAGGATACTTTAACTCAAAAACTGAGATTTTCTCTTTCGTCGCGTTACGAGTGTTTATGTCTACAGGTTTTAGATCCCGACGAAGTCGATTTACCTGAAGGTGAAGCTTTACGCTTTGCAGAATTAGAGGGCGAGCGTGAAATTTCCACTTCACCATCTGCGATTCGAGAGGAATACAAAAAAGATATGTCTGACTTTTGCGATGATTTACAATCCAAACTGTCCTCCGTATCTGCAGAATTTGAAAGTTTAGTATCGAATCAAGACTTAGGCCATGCATTACGTCGCTTTTTAGGCATGAGAAATCGTTAATGAGTTGTGAATTTGTGAATTTATGATCGAATTTGCCCAACCAGCTGCTTTGTGGACTGTACTTGCAGTCGGACTTCCCGTGTTTGCACACATGGCTTATCGTCGAGTGACCGAGAAATTTTATTTTCCCTCTCTTCGTTTTATACGGCCCTCCCAAATCCCCCGAACAGGGAAACGTACTCCTTCTGATATTCCGCTATTATTGTTGAGGATTTTGCTTTTTCTCATTTTGGCAGCCTTATTAGGCGACCCTTATTGGAAATCACCTTCCGCTCCATCTACTGAAGGTGAGGGAGTTGAAACTCTGATTGCGATTGATTTATCTCCAAGCATGTCTGGTTGGAGTGGACTACAAGAAGCAAAGGAGAAAGCCTTGTCTCTTTTAGAAAACGAATCTGATAAAATAGGGCTGATTACTTTTGGACAATCAGTCATTGATAAGATTGAAATCGGTAATGAAAGGGAAAATTTAAAGGTGCGAGTTAAAGAATTGTCCTATGATTTAAGGCGTGGAAATGCACAGGTTTTACTAGATCAAGCATCCAACATGTATTCTGCAAATGCTATTGAAAGAAAACTCATTATTATAAGCGATTTTCAAGAATCTGACTGGCAAACAGCTTACAGTGATTTAAAGAACTCTGGAATCTCCTATCAATTATTTAAAGTAGGTAAGCAAAATGCGGTTACAGGTAAGAGAATAAATAATCTTAGTATTGTAGAAGTTCGTGCAGTACCAGCAGGTCCAAATAAAATTAGAGTCTGGGCGGTTCTTCGAAATTGGGACGATGAAAACAAGACTGCAGAGGTCGAATTGATTGCTGGGGGAGAAGTTAAAACTAAGAATGTACTTTCAATTGGACCACTTGGATCGGTACAGACTCAATTTGTGATCAAAGAAGGTGATTTTTCTGAGGCTATTGTTAAACTTGTTGGAGTAGATGAATTTGAACTTGATAATGAAAGATCAATTTGGTTAAAAGCTCCTCCTGCTCGGAGGTTTGGTTTTTGGATGCCTGAATTTGAGGACGATGAAACTGATGATGAAAAGTCATTTTTGAAAACGGCGGTTGCAAGCTCTGGGGATAGCGGTTGGAACCGTTGGGAATGGGATCAAGATCGAGCCGATGCATTACGATTAGGCGATGATCAATTAGAACTTCAACTACTAATGATTTTAGGATTAGGGAAATGGTTCCAAGATGAGCAATTAGGAAATTTCACAAATAAATTTCTAGCGAATGGAGGTTCAGTCTTAATCACACCTGGCGAACCTTTTGCCTCGGCTGTTTCTGTATTAAAATCCAATCAGTTGTTACAGCACAAATTTATTCGTGTTGCGGGTGGGGCGGTACAAACCAAAAATCCATTCCGGATTGGTGCACTTGAGGAGAGCTCTGCCCTTGCTGAGGTTTTTGCCGGTAAGGCTGCTCGTGATCTTTACCTTACCGCGATTCATCGATTTGGAATTATGAAAGCCAGTACAGTTGAGGAAAATGTTGAAGTGCCATTACGAGACCGGGATGGACGACCATTGGCTTTAGTCAAACCCTTTGATGGAGGAGGTCGCCTGATTTTCTTGCCCTTTCGAATGAATACAAATTGGACAGATCTTCCACTCCGTAACTCATTCCTTCCATTACTGATGGAATTAACTCAGGGCAAAAATCAGGATTCTCAATCCCGGGGATGGCCAGTTTTAGAACCTGGGGAAGAATTAGCAGGCGTTGAGGGAAATTTCATTGCGAAAAAACCAGGTACTTTCCGGTTTGAAGATCAATGGGTAGAGGTGGTCCTTTCTTCTTCTGAATCTTCTCCTGAAACTTTGTCTACGGATGAATTATCTGAAAGTCTGGGAGGGCAGGAAGCTGAGGCAATTAGTCCGTTTTTAGGCGAAAATCTATCCGAGGAAGATAGTGATCCTTTGTGGATGTGGTTTGCAATTTTGGCTACTACTCTCTTGATTATTGAAATGCTTTGGTCTCGTCCAACACAGAATTCAACCGCAACCAAAAATATTCATGCCTAATTTTCTAGAGTTTATAAAAAGAGAGGCTCGATTTTTTATTTTTAGTCGATCCTTGTTTGCCCTGGTGATTGGTTTTTTAAGTTGGCCATGTTTGCTTTACTTACTTGATCTTTATGATTCTGTATCACCTATTCGCGAGAGCACTGCGTTTAGCTGGGTCTTATCAGTAACTGTTTTTTCTTTGGTTGTTTTCTTTATCCTTGCTCTTCGCTCATGGATAAAAAAGCCTTCGGTTAAAAATTTGGCTCGGCAAATTGAGGAGGCCAATCCTGATTTATTAGATTTACTTAATTGTGCAGTTGAGTTGGAAGATGCGTCTAAAGTTAGGTCGCTTTCTTTTATGGAAAAAAGGGTGTTGCGTCAAACTGAGCAAAAGGCACGGGAAATTGCATGGACTCAAGGCACGCGTCCTAAACCGAGATTCTGGGCTTCCTTGGCTTTTGGTTTACTCGCTAGTTTTCTTCTTACTGCTTGGAGTCTTGAGCAGAGTCCATTGCAGAAATCTATCGATTCCTTTTCAGGTGAAGCTGGTCTATTCCTTTTCACCACAAAGACAGGATCCTCAAAAATGGAGGAATATCCGGCGAGTAAGGAGTTTAGCCGTGGGACCGATATTTCTGTTTTTGCAGATGTTACGCGTGACCATAGGGGCGAGAAGAAGGCGTTTATTGAATTTAAAGAAAATGGGAATGTTGAAAGCTTGGAAATGCTAAGAACTCCAGTCATGGGGAGGTTTGAATTTGTGGTTCCATCACTGCAACAGGATTTTAGTTATCGAGTAATCACTCCCTCCTTAGAAAGTGAATGGCAATTATTACAAGCTTATGATCCACCTTCAATCAGTTCCTTTAATTGGGAAATTACTCCTCCTTCTTATTTGAAAGCTGAGAATATCTCTTATCAAGGCTTTGGCTATTTTCGTGCACCTGAAGGGAGTCATATCGTCTTGAACTTAACGGTGGAACAAGAGCCTGTAAATGTGGGTGCATTTATTTTATTAGAGGATCAGGAAATTCCCTTGGAAGAGTTAAATATGACTAGTTTTAAAATTGATCATACCTTAGAAAATGAATGGAAGGGCATAGTTCAATTAAGGGATTTAGATTCCCCTAGTCGTGACCCCGTTGATTATGAGGAATTTATATTTGCCCCCATTCCAGATGAACCCCCTGTTGTCGAAATCACAGAACCAGCAAAAGATCTACAATTATCTTCAGATGCGAGTTTACTCATTGAGGTTTTTTCTTCTGATGATCACGGAATAGCTGATGTAAGAATTAATATTTCACATGCAGGAGAAAAAGAAGAGGAGACTATTTTTGTTGATCCGGTGGAGAAGGAAAAAACCATTTCCTATGTCCTTGATTTAAGTGAGCGTGCGTTGGCAATTGGAGATGTCATTACCTACATGGCTTTGGCGATGGACAATAAAGAACCCGATGGACAAATTGCCCGTTCGGAAATTTACTTTATTGAAATTTTACCCCCCGAGGGAAACTCGACCGAGTCGGATGCAGAGATGGATGGAGAACAGAAGGAAATTCCAGTTCGCGACTTTATCAACAGAACTAAGAAAATTATTCGTTCTACTTATGATGCGTTATTGGAAGATAAGTTTAAAAGGGATAAATTGAGCCTTGCTCTTGCTACTGATTCTTTGGGCTTAAAGAATGATATGACTAAGGTTTTCGACGAGTTTGAAGGACAGTTTCCAATTGTAGATGGGATTGATCTTGGTGAACTTCTAAATGAAGCCACTTACCATATCGAACAGACAGAAATTTATGCCGGTGATCAAATGCTCGACGAATCCCTGGAACCTTCAGAAAAAACGCTTCGGAAATTGGTACAGCTTTATGCGTTGATGCAAAAGATGCAGAAGCAAAAAGCAAAGGGGAAAGGGAAACCAAAGGAAAGCAAGGAAGAGAGTGCGAGTAAGCCAGGAAAAGAGCAGGAAGAAACTTCTAAAGACCCAGCCAAAGAATTAAATGAACTAGCCGAGGACCTCGAAAAATTGAATGAGTTTAAGGAAAGACAAAAGGAATTGAATCGAGAAATTGGTCGGTCTGCAGGTGCCGGAAAAAAAGGAGAAGCTAATCAAAATATTGCTCAGGGACAGGAAGACCTAAGGCGAGATTTGGAAGGGCTTAGAGATGAGTGGTATAAAGACACAGGAAGTTTGGGCAAAGTGGGTTCCCTTGATCAAGCAGGTGGAGAAATGAAGGATGCTGCCGGAGATCTTAGAAGAGATTCACCCAGAGATGCCCAACCCCATGGTGATCTGGCGGCTGAGGCATTGGGAAATGCAATATCTGAAGTAGAATCAGCAATGTCTTCGTTAGCCGCCGGTATGGTTGATCAATTGAAGGATCAAGCATCAGGCTTGGCGGGGCAACAGCGACAATTGGCCGAAAAAACTGAAAATGCAGAGGGAGGACAAGGAGAGAGTTTAAAGAGTGAACAAGAGCAGTTGAATGAACTGGCTAAGGAACTTCTTGAAAAAATTGATCAGACTGCTCGTTCGATGGGGAATTTTAATGAGAATGCAACTGAAGATTTGTTACGTGGCGCAAGGGATTCGCGAGAAGGTGGAATTGAGCGTGCAGGCAAGCGGGCTGCAAACTCTCTTCTTTATGAAGCATTTCCACAGGCCAAAAAAGAGGAAGATAAAGTGGCAGAAAACTTAGAAAAACTTAATGATGATTTACAAGGCGTAGAAGATAAACTCAGAAATTTAGGAAATGGTGCCCTTCGTGAACTTGTTGAGCAGTTACAGGAAGCAAAAGATGAACTTCCGGGAATGAGTGGAGAAGAATTGAAGGAGAAAGCAGAAGAGTTGGCCAAGTCAATAGGATCTCTTCCGAATGCGGAGCAAGATGAAAGGCTGCAAAACTTAACCCAATTTTTTGAACAAATGGCTATTAGTGAGAATCCATCCCAATCCACTTCAATGGCATCGGCTGCCGTTACGGATGCACTCGAATTAGTGGAGCAGTTTTTTTGGAAGCAGGCTGTCGAAAACCGTCTCCGTCGAAACCAAGAGACCACCTCTGCTCCGAGCCGTTATAAAAAGCAAGTGGAGGAATACTTCCGCAGAATTGCGGAGGGGGAGTAGTTATGGGTTGGGATTGGCCCTTTTCTCCCTTTTGGTTTGGTGTTACAGCCATACTCTTTCTGCTTGTTTTATTTTATCATGCAAAAGCGATTATTAAAGTCACTATTCCTCAATTAGCATGGAAAATCATAATACTAAGAATTCTTGCTGGTGCTTTCTTTTTTCTATTACTCGCAAGACCTTATCTGACCACAGATGAGCCCAATCCAAAAGAATTTAAATTGCTCAGCCTGACCGATTTGTCGGGGAGTATGAACACTAAGGATGGAGCTGACCAAGATACCCGTATTGAACTAGTTCGCCCCTTTCTTGAAACCACAAATTCGGAGTCCTGGTTAAATCGAATGAAATTAAATTACGGAAAAGTTGAAAATCTCGGCTTTTCGAGTGGAGTTCAAAGAATGAATCGCGATTCTTGGCAAGTTACTGAACTTGGTAAAAAGACGGCTTTAGGCGATGCGTTATCCAATAGTTTACGTAATGAAAAGGGAGATCAATCTCTTGGATCAGTGGTGGTTTTTTCGGATGGTAGAAATAATTTAGGTACCCCTATCTTAGAGGTGGCAAAAGAGTATCGTGGGCTTGGTATTCCGGTCAATGTGATCGGGGTTGGGCGCGAGCAACCGATTGGGGATGCTTCTATTCAATTTACAGATCGAAGACCTAAGGCTGTGGCCAAAGAGGAACTTCTTTTAACGAGTGAGGTCGAAAATAAGTTTAAGGATTCAATTAAAACAAAAGTTAAACTTATTCTTGGTGGTAAAATACTTGAGGAAATTCCCCTGACCTTATCCGCAGGAGAAAAAAGAAAAATAAATTTTTCTCCTTTGATCCCTAAAAATGCTGGGCCTCAACGTTACAGAATTATTATGTCTGCTCCACTGGGCGATGCCGATCCATCTAATAATTCTGATTCACTTTTAGTTGTCGTGAAGGCACCGGAACAATTTACCACCCTTTACCTATCCAATCGTATACAACCTCTCTTTCCCTTCCTCAAGAGGGTACTTGTAAATGAAGAACGATTCGATTTTCGGGCTCTTATTCGAATGAGTCCTGTAGTATTCCATGCCTTCGGAGAACAACTCAAACCCGAATATCCTACTGATCCTTCTTTCTGGATGGATTATGATGCCGTTCTTATGGACACACGCGTCCTTGAAGATCTTAATCAAACGCTCGTTAATTCTTTAAAGGATTTTGTTCAAAAGAAAGGTGGGGGATTACTTCTTTTTGGTCCGCTTGAAGTGGCACGTATTAAACTGGGTGGAATTGTTCCTGCAAAAACTGTTGAGCGTGTCCTTGCCAAGGAAAATCTGTCTCTGGTCACTTTGGAAGAACCTCTTTTTGGGCCAACGGATGAAGTTGAAAAGATGAAACCTTTTTTACCTAAGAGACTTCCTGGATTTTTTGTAAAAGAACAAAACTCTGCTGCTCGTGGAGTAGTTTTGTCCCGTGCAAATGGAAAGCCCGTTTTAACAGTGCAAGCTTATGGGGCCGGGAAAGTAGGTTACTGGGGGTCTCCAAATGATTGGAGACGATCGATGAATAATGAAGAAGGTGCCAAGGAATTCCGAAGTTTTTGGCAGGCACTTGTTCAGTGGTTGGGCACAGGTGGAGAGGATCGACTTAAAACACAAGATTCTGAAAAACCATTTCTTCGTGGAGCCGAAGCTTCATTACAGGTGGAAGCATTGGGTTCTGATTTTGAGCCATCTATGGATGCGATGGTTGAAGCGAGGATTGAAGGTCCAGACGATTTTGAGCGAGTTATTCAACTCTATCCAGAAGGTTCGGTCGCAGGAAGGTACGCTGGTTCTTTCCGCCCAGTCTTAGCAGGTGCCTACCAAGTTAAATATTCTTTAAAATTTCCTGATGGAGAAACTTTGGAGCGCGAAAATTTCCTCCGTGTTTCGGAGTCGGGAGAGGAGGCAGTGGATATTTCTTTTGCTCGGCTTGAATTGCAAATGCTCGCGAAATTGTCGGGGGGGGAGTATTTATCAATTGATGAAATGAAAGATGACTGGGAACCCACATTTGCCAAGGATTTACCATCGGTTCGGAAGCGCCACAGCTTGGCGGATGCGTGGATTATTTTTATTGTCCTTTTCCTTCTTGCAGGTAGTGAATGGATCATTAGGAGGCAGGCAGGTTTAAGATGATCTTTAGAATACTCCTTTCATTTATATTGGTTCTGAGTCTTGGGCTGAATGGTCAAGTGCCTTTACCCCAGGTGCAGGTTGAAACAAAAATTGTTGATGAGACTAATGTTATTGATGAAAATTCTTCGGTTACTCCCATTACCCCCAAGCGTTCAAGCGAGGAAGAAACAATCGCTCGGGCTCGTGAGGATTTAACCAATAATGAGGTCGGGCGCAGGGCAGGTGCAGCTAAACTTCTAGGTAAATATAGATCAACCAAAAGCTCGATTCTTTTGATTAGTGCCCTTGATGATGAGAGTGCTCTAGTGCGGCGTGCGGTTATGGTTTCCCTCGCGGAACATGCATCGAATGGCTTTTATATTTATGATAAAAATTTAGTGGAGAAAATATATTCCAAGTTAGGAGATCCTGATGTTGAGGTGCGCCGCGAAGTATCCACTATGATTCCGAGAATTATTACAGGAATGATGAGAAGTGGAATGGAGGTAGTCGAGATCAACGGAAGGAAGGTATATCGTTCTGTATCCTCAAAAATGAGACCCGATTTGTATAAAATGACACAGGAAGCTTTTTTAGACAAAGATGCAATAGTAAGGCAAAATGTACTTAAATATCATTCCTATCTTCAAGTTTCTCTTCCTTTACTTACGCTTGAGAAATTACTTTCAGATTCTGACCTCGGCGTCTTGCTTACTGCTTTAGAGAAAATTTCTTCGAATGCATCACAGTTAAGGATTGTCAAAAGGATCAAAGAACTGTCCAAGCACCCAAATAAAGGAATTCGATTAAAAGTGGTTACCGTTGCACGTAATGCAAATAGTTACCATCCGGGCTATAGAGGAATATTAAGGGAAATGACCCGGGATTCAGATCCTGAAGTTTTGTCAATGGCTGCAGTTGAACTAGCTCGTTTTGGGGAGCGGGTGCCTGCGCAAGTTATTGAAGAAATTAAAAAATTCTTGTTGGGGGTTAATGGACTGTCCAGTCAGGTTACTACAATTCTATACACCGTTTCTGCGTTGGGAGTGGATGGAGTAGGTGTGTATAGAGCACTCACTGAGCATACTAGTTCTCGAATTCGCACTATCGCATGGCAAAGGTTTATTAATTTAAGTGACGGATGGAAGGATAGTTCGATCTGGTTGCCTGCAACAAAAGACCCAGATAAAGAAGTCAGGCAGATAGTATTAAACACATTGCGTGGAAGGACCAATGATTTGTCGGAAAAGGAATTAAGCGTTCTGGTTGAAAGTAAATTTTCGGATGTCCGGATTTTTGCGGCGCAATCTTTATTGAATGCTGAGCAGGGAGCTGTCGAAGCTCTTGGTTTTGATTTGTTAATTGATGAAGATACAATTGTCCGCTCCACCACGATACGGGCAATGTCCATTCGACGGGTTCCGGGTTGGTTGAAAATAATGAGTAGGTCTCTTCTTGATAATAATTATGTCATTCAACGTGCCGCGATGGATGGTTTATTAGAAGACAAAAATCAAGGTGTACCCATTTTATTAGATTATATTTCTCAAAACCCACAAAGTCGTATTTCACATCTGGCTAGAAATGAGTTAAGTAAAATAGGAGTTCAACCATGAGTTCACTTGTAAGTTTTTTAATCATATTAATTGCGATCAATTCTCTTTCAATTGTTCAAAGCATTGCTCAGGGGAATGAGGGAAGCGTAAGAATTGTTCAACTTTTGAGGCAGGAAAATTCGATACGTAGATATCCAGATGCTTTGCCCAGTTTACTTAAAATGTTAAATGAGCAGACCAACGCTCGTTTTGACACCGACCCGCTCTTCATCAATAGCTTAACCGATGAGCGATTACTTGAGAATCCGATCCTTTATATCAACTGTGATGAGCAACCAAACTTAGAGTTTCCAATTGAGGAAAGAGATGCATTGCGGCGTTACATGGAGCAGGGCGGTTTTGTTTATTTGGATGCGGGTATCAAGGCCTCATTTCTTGGTGCTGATTTAGGACACAGCTATGCTGCATGGGAGGAAAGGCCTGAAATTAAAGAGTTATTTTCTTTGGTTCTTCCTGAGAAAACTTTCATTCCACTTGGAAGAGATCATGACTTATTTAGAGCCTTTTTCCAAGGGTTGCCTAAGAATGTAGATTTAAAAATACAAGCCGACCAGAAAAGACTTCCTGAAACCGTACTTTCTTTCGTAGAAAGAGAAAAATGGCCTCAAGCAACTTACTCATTTGTGGGAATTAAGGTGAAGGGTAGACTGGCTTGTGTCGCCTCTCCAATTTGTGCAATGGGGTGGGGACGAGATGAGTTTGGTGCGTGGATTCCTCCCATTTCATTTCGAATTCGAGAATCGGCAGAGAATTTTGATCAAAATCTGAAATTAGCCTCTTTTTCAGGAGGTACCTACGAAGTAACGCGGGAAGATGGATTAAAAGATATTATCTATTCAGAGAACGGACAACGCCCACTTTGGGTGCAAGAACCAAATGGGAAATGGAGAATTTTTAAATATTATTCTGGCGAAGAGATTAGTAACTATGCTCACGCTTTTTATTCAAGGTTAGGAATGAATGTATTCCTTTATGCCTTGCTTAATTAACTAAATCTTGGCTTTACTTTTGAAGAATGAGCGAACAAAAATTTCCTGATTTACCTGACTTAGAAGATCTTCCTCGAAGACGATTTCTTTCCCCCGTTGCTTATTGGTGGATTGGGACAGTTCTTTTACTCGGAATTACTATCGTTTGGTTACCTTCTCAATGTTCAACTGAAAATCTTACAGAGCCAGAGAGAGTGTTAGAAGATATGAATTCTCTTCCTCAAGCGGATCAGACAAAGGAGCTTGAGTTTCGTAAGGATGGTTTGTGGTATAAAATTGAACAAGAGTCTCCGTTCGGTGGAGCTGCTGTGGATTTTTACGAGAATGGAAAAATGAAATCTCGGACAAAGATGATTGAGGGGACGGCTGTTGGATTGATCGAGGAATGGGACGAGAACGGAACATTGAAAGGTACCCGTTTTAAGAATGAGTTCCCCAAATGATTTTTCGTTCTGCTTTTTTCTTCCTCTGTCCTTTTCTTTCTCTTATATTGGGAGCAGAAGTTAACCTTCTTCCTTCTCAGGAATTATCTGAAATTACAGAAAAGTACTCTAAAATAGAGCGAATTTCCACATCTAGAGTTCAAGAAAAACCGAATGATGTTTCATCTTATTCTAAACGGGGAGACGCTCGTTTATTTTTAGGTAACTTCTTGGGTGCATGTTCAGATTATGAAAAAATGGTCCAATTGAACCCCGACTTAGAGGTTTCTCACTGGCGCTTGGGAATTGCTTACTTTTATCTTTCAGATTTCGCCAAAGCGGCTCGTCAATTCGAGATTTATCATCGACATGATAACATTGATCGTGAAAACGGGATTTGGAGGTTTATGTCCCAGTATAAAGAAAGTGGACTCAAGGTAGCGAGGGAAAGTCTCCTAAATTATTCTCAGGATGATCGACCTCCTTACCCTTGGTTATATTCTATGTTTGCTGGAAAGATAACTCCTCAGGAAGTATTTAAAGAAATTAAGGAACAGAATTTTCCTGAAAAATATCAAATTCGAGTTCTGTTCCATGCCAATCTTTATGTGGGGATTTTCTTGGAATTAACTGGCGAGGTTCCGCAAAGTGCACTGAGTTATTTAGCAGATGCTACGACTAATGAGTATGGTAGAGCAACCGGTACTTATATGTGGCAGGTTGCTCGTTTGCACCACGCCCGATTATTTGCCTCGATTAAACAAAAGAAAGAATAACTTATATCGTGTTCAAGGGCGTGGATTCTTTTTCATAATAGCATGGAATAAAGAATTACAGATCATAAGTGGGGCTACAAAGTTGATTACAGGAATCATTAAAAGGGCTGCCCCGAAGGTTCCATAAAGGGTAAAGGATTGATTTTCATTAAACATTTCTTCGGGTAATCTTTGCATAAGAGTAATTTTATATTCCCTTCCGAATAAAAATCCATTTACGAATAATTGTAACGCAATTCCAAGTGGTGGAATAAACCAACCTATTAAATATAAGGGTGATACAATCAAATTAACCACGAAGCTAAGTAGGACTAAGCGAAGAGAAATAACTACAGAAGTCATCATTTTGGGGGCGGGTCGAAGACAGATCCAAGGGTAGTGTTTTTCTTGGACTGCATTGATTATATCATCAATATATAAACCCCAAAAAGCAGCATGCACTGTTCCGAAAAAAAAGAAGCCAAGTACGAAGAGGAAAAGAGTGATGATGAATTGTGCGGCAATTCTAAGCCATGAACCTTTTTCGTATGAATCGAAGTATGAAAAGATTGAGTCGAACAACCATCCCGATGCAGATGTGCCAACAGTGATAATAAGTATGAGTGTGAGTAAGGAAAAGAGGGTTGCCCATAGGACAGGTTTCCAAATACGACGATCTCCCAGTTGTTGAAGGGCGAGCGAGTAATTAATAATCATGGAAAGAAAAGCTTGTTTAAATAAAATTTTCCTATAATTGATTTTTCCTGTGGACAAAGGCAAACCTTCTTCGCATAAAGAATGAAGGTGGAATGGAAATTTGGGAATAATGGCGGAACATAATTACACAGCAGATAGCATAAAATCGCTCGATTGGAAAGAGCATATACGTCTCAGACCTGGTATGTATATTGGTAAGTTGGGCGACGGTTCGTCGGATGACGATGGAATCTATGTACTTCTCAAAGAAGTCTTAGATAATTGTATCGATGAATTTGTCATGGGATTTGGTAAACAAATAGATATTGAATGCGATGGTCAAAATGTGCTGGTTCGAGATCATGGTAGGGGTATTCCTCTGGAGAAATTGCTTGATTGTTCATCTAAAATAAATACCGGTGCAAAATACGATTCTGAAGCATTTAAAAAGTCGGTTGGTTTAAATGGCGTAGGGATCAAGGCAGTCAATGCACTTTCTAGTTATTTTGATATCCAGTCTTTCCGCGAGGGAGAAACAAGAAGAATTGAATATTCTTGTGGTGAGCCCAAAACCATGGATAAAAAAAATAAGGGAACAAAAGAAGAAAATGGCACTCTGATTAAGTTTACTCCAGATGCTGTGATGTTTAAAAAATTTCGTTACCGGAATGAATTTGTTGAGCGCATGATGCGCTATTATAGTTATTTGAATAGGGGATTAACGATCAAATATAATGGAAAACGTTTTCGTTCAAAAGATGGGTTAAAAGATCTGCTTGTAGAAAACCTTTCAGAGGAACCCCTTTACCCCTTTATTCATATTGAAGGAAACGATATTGAAGTCGCCTTTACACATATAGAGCAATACGGAGAAGATTATTTTTCTTTTGTAAATGGACAACATACTACCCAGGGAGGTACTCACCAAGCAGCCTTTCGTGAAGGTTTAGTCAAAACGATTCGTGATTTCACTAAAAAGAATTTTGATGCACCTGATATTCGAGGGGGTATAATTGCGGCAATTAGTGTCAAGGTACAGGAACCAGTTTTTGAATCACAAACTAAAACTAAATTGGGTTCCTTAACAATGGCTCCCGATGGAGAAACTGTACGTTCATTTATCGGTAATTTTCTAAAAGAGAAACTAGATAATTTTTTACACAAAAACCCTCAGACCGCTGAAGCTCTACAAAATAAAATCCAAAGAAGTGAAAGGGAAAGAAAAGAGCTTAAAGGGATTCAAAAAATTGCCCGTGAACGAGCGAAAAAGAGTAAAGTTCATAATCGGAAATTACGAGATTGTCGGGTACATTTGAACTCAAAGGATAAAAATCGTTTCAAAAGTACTTTGTTTATAACCGAAGGAGATTCTGCAAGTGGGTCAATAACTAAGGCACGTGATGTACAATTCCAAGCGGTTTTCAGCCTTAAGGGTAAGCCCCTAAACTCATTCGGTTTGACCCGAAAAGTAGTCTATGAAAATGAAGAATTTAACCTAGTTCAAGCGGCGCTTGGAATTGAGGAAGATTTGGAAGATTTATGTTATAATCAGGTTGTAATTGCTACCGATGCCGATGTTGATGGTATGCATATACGATTATTGCTGATCACTTTTTTCCTTCAATTTTTCCCTGAGTTAATTCGTCAAGGACATCTCTTTGTTTTACAAACCCCTTTATTTCGAGTCAGAAATAAAAAAACTACTCTTTATTGTTACGATGATGCGGAAAGAGATGCGGCTCTGAAAACTCTAGGGAAAAATCCCGAAATAACTCGTTTTAAAGGATTGGGCGAGATTTCACCTGATGAATTTAAGCATTTTATTGCTGATGATATTCGTTTAGACCCCGTTAAAATTGATGCGCATGAATCAATTAAAGAAATGCTTAAATTCTTTATGGGTAAGAATACGCCAGAGCGACAACAATACATAATTAGAAATCTTCGTTTTGAGACTGATATCGTCGAAAAAAAAGAGGATGAGGAGGGTGAATTAAGTACGAGAAAAAAATCTCCTTCTTCTCCCAAAGTTATAACAGATGGAGAAGCCGCTTAAATTTTGTAAGTAGTTCTTAGAATGTCTGAAGAAGAAAAAAAGGTTGAGGATGATGATAATTCAACCGCAGAACAACCTTCGGTTGAATCAAATGAAACCGTAATTCGTAGATTTGATCCTGAAGCACTATTGTCAGACGAAAATGGGGTGCGAGATGAAGACGATGCTATTTATGTAGATGATATGTATGGTGATTGGTTCCTTGATTATGCGTCCTATGTTATTTTAGAACGTGCGGTACCCCATGCAGATGACGGTTTAAAACCAGTTCAACGCAGGATTTTGCATTCTATGCGTGAATTAGAGGATGGTCGTTACAATAAGGTCGCCAATGTAATTGGAAATACCATGAAGTATCATCCCCATGGTGATGCTTCGATTGGAGATGCGATGATCCAACTCGGACAAAAAGACCTGTTGATTGATATGCAGGGCAATTGGGGGAATTTACTCACGGGAGACTCTGCGGCTGCACCACGATATATCGAAGCTAGGTTGACTCCCTTTGCATTAGAGGTTGTCTTCAGCCCAAAGGTTACGGCTTGGTCATCTTCTTACGACGGAAGAAATAAGGAACCTATTACTTTTCCAGTAAAGTTTCCTCTTCTTTTAGCTCAGGGAGCAGAAGGTATTGCAGTGGGGCTTTCCACCAAGATCCTCCCTCATAACTTTAATGAAATTTTAGACGCATTAATTGATGCACTTCGAAAGAATCCGGTCAATTTACTCCCTGATTTTCATCAGGGTGGGATCGCTGATTGCACAGATTATAATGGTGGAGCACGTGGGGGACGTGTTCGAGTGCGTGCTCGAATGGAGAAGGTTAAAAAGCATCTACTCAAAATTACTGAGATACCTTTTGGTACGACGACGACCAGTCTGATAGATTCAATTCTATCTGCAAATGATAAGGGTAAGATAAAGATATCAAAGATTGAAGATAATACAGCTGAATTTGTTGAAATCATGATTCACCTACCTTCAACAATCTCAACCGACGATATTTTACCCGCTCTTTACGCCTTTACTGATTGTGAAGTGAGCTTGGCACCCAATGCTTGCATTATTCAAAATAATCATCCTCAATTTCTTTCAGTTAACGACTTGATTAAGTCTGCGGCTTTTCTGACTCGCGATCTTTTACAAAAAGAACTTGAGATAAAACTTGGTGAGCTACAGGAAAAATGGCATTTTTCCTCTTTGGAAAAGATCTTTATTGAAAAACGAATTTACCGAGATATTGAAAAGGAAGAGACTTGGGAAGGAGTGATTGCAGCAGTTGATAAGGGATTAAAACCCTACATTAAATTATTTCATCGCCCAATCATTGAGGATGATATTTTGAGACTGCTTGAAATAAAGATTAAGAGAATTTCAAAGTTTGATTCTTTCCGAGCTGATGAGTTAATTAAGGGTTTTGAAGAAGAAATTGAAGAGGTCAAAGCACACCTCAGTCAAATTACAAAGTATACCATTCGTTATTTTAAAGAATTAATGAAGAAGTACGGAAAGGGTAGGGAGAGGAAGACTGAATTAAGTATTGGTGAAAGCGGTGAATTAGTTGCATTTGACAAAATAGTTGCATCCAAAGTAGTGGTTGCTAGTGAGACACTTTACATCAACAGAAAAGATGGCTTTGCAGGTTATGGATTAAAAAAAGACGAATCGATTGAAAAATGCTCTGATCTTGATGATATAATCGTAATCGGAAAAGATGGAGTTATGAAAGTCATGAAAATTGCGGAGAAAATGTTTGTTGGAAAAAATCCAATGAGGGTTTCAATTTTCAGAAGAGACGATCAAAAAGTTTATAATCTAGTTTATCGTGACGGTCAGTCGGGTCGTTTATACGCAAAAAAATTTAAGATTGGCGGAGTCACAAGAGATAAAGATTATCCACTTTTTAAAGTTCATGCAAAGAGCCGAATTTTTTATTTTTCAGTTCATGATTCGGAAAAGAAAAACAGTAGGATTCTCGTGCACATTGATCCCGAGTTAAAACGGGTTAGAGAAAAAACCATAGAGTTTGATTTTTCGTGGATTGAAGTGCAGGGACGTTCGGTAAAGGGTAGTACGCTGACCGCACATAAAGTAGACCGAGTGGTTAACGCACCCAAGTTAGAAGAGGGCGAGTCAGATAAAGTTACTGATTTAAAAGTAGCCACAATAGATAAGAAGAATGAAGCAACTGCGATTCTAAAAACGGAAATTAAAGAATCGGAAATTAAAGAATCTACTGACCAAGAAAAAACCGTTAATGAAGTCGAATCTGATAATGGTAATGAAATTAAGGATCAGGGAACTTTCGATTTTCAAGATAATTAATTGGTAGCCTCAGCCTGTCCAGTCATGTCTGTCATACAAATTAAACATGATTGGGCAGTTATCTAAAGAAGAAGTTAACAGGAAGCTATTGCATATTGTAGCGGTCGTACTGCCTGTCCTAATTTTTTATGTACCAATTTTTTTCGATATTAGCAGACTTTTTATATTTGGTATTATTTTACTGTTGTTCATATTTTCTTTACTGATTGAAATTCTTCGTTTTAAGGTTTTTTCTTTTGGGAACTGGTTCATCTGTTCTTTTGGATCAATGATGAGACTAAATGAACAAAAGGAACTTACGGGTGCGACTTTTATTTTAGGTGGTTCAGCAATTTGTAGTTTGCTTTCAATTGATAGTGAAGATGTAGCAGTTGCTGCTTTTTTATCATTATCACTTTTTATAATCGGAGATGCAGCAGCTGCGATTGTGGGCAAAGCAGTTGGGAGGATTAGAATAGGAACTAAAACATTGGAGGGTGCAGGAGGATGCTTTTTCTCTTGTTTAATTATTGGGGGCTTAATTTTTCCTCAACTACCATTATTTTTAGATTATTGGGGAGGTAAAATTTCGATTTTCGAAATAATAATCATTGCATCCACAGTCTCAATTTTAGAATTATTTCCAATTAAGTTAGGGCGTTTAATTTTGAACGATAATTTGTATGTCCCTGCTGTGACCACTTTTGTTACAATAGTGGTTCATTCCTGAATTAACCGTTTACTGAAGTTTCCAATCGAAATATTAGTTTCTGATTTGCAGTCAATTATTAGAAGTTTGTCATCTTTTACCCAAAAGATGGCTCTTTGTTCAAATATTCTGCCCTGTTCAAGTGCCTGATTTAATGATATTTCGATGAGATAACTTTCCTCTTGATGCGTTCTATCTGTTGAAGTACCAATTACGATAACTAATTTTTTGCCATATTTCTGCAAATTCTCCACTAGTTTTTTATTTCTGTTCAAGTTATCTTTCTTTGTCAGCAATTTATCCATGGGATTATGCGCCGTAATAATTGCAAAAGACTTAGGAAACCGAGTTATGGTTCCAGCTAGTACAAATTTAGTTTTTTGATAATGTTGATCAATATTCATTAAATCTTCAGATTACTATTTTTTACCTATTGAAATTGAATCAAAAAAAAGCCTCTCGAGCAAACGAGAGGCTTTAAAATGATTACTGAAAAATCAGTAATTAACTGATTAGATTTATTCAGCCGGTTCGATATGATCGATTTTACCATCACGGCTAGCAATTCGTACCATCTTTCCTTTAGCTTCATTCTCGAAGTCTTTAGGATCGATTTCCATAAGGGCTTCTGGACGATCGCCAGGTATAAGAAGTTCGGAGTCTTCAGTAACTTTCAAGGATACAGGTCCATTTTTAGTCATAATACGGACTAATTGCTTTTCTGTATCAATTCCTATGATTGTACCAACTGTTTCTTCATGATCAGCATCTCCTGGGATGTGTGCA
Source organism: uncultured Puniceicoccaceae bacterium (assembly GCA_964383925.1). Taxonomy (GTDB): domain Bacteria; phylum Verrucomicrobiota; class Verrucomicrobiia; order Opitutales; family Seribacteraceae; genus Seribacter. Next base: position 241 of record CAYLIJ010000022.1, on the reverse strand, counting down.
CCCGGTCCGCCCTGTTGTCCTGGAAACTGAGGAGCAGCAGTTTGTGGATGATGTGCAGGTCCGCCTTGTGGTCCAGCATGTTGTCCTGGAAACTGAGGAGCACCGGCTTGTGGATGATATGCAGGTGCGCTTTGCGGTCCACCATGTTGTGATGGGAACTGAGGAGCACCGGCTTGTGGATGATAAGCAGGTGCGCTTTGCGGTCCACCATGTTGTGATGGGAACTGAGGAGCACCGGCTT
>CAYLIJ010000021.1:0-36373 GCA_964383925.1 uncultured Puniceicoccaceae bacterium | reverse complement strand
GTTTATCCGCTCCAAGTTCCAATGCGAACCGTGCGTCTTTTGCTTCAGTAATTCCACAAACCTTGACTGATATAGAATCCGCTTTGTTCACAGTTATTTTTTGAAATAATTCACCAAAGATTCTACCATAGATTCCAGGGTTGAGTCCTTAGATTCTATCTGAACGGAAAAGTCATTTTCTCGAAGAGTTTTTGAGGTCTGGGATCCAAAACTACAATGAATTGGAGATTTAGCTCCCTCTGTTAATTCTAAATCATCTTCTTGTTCAATATAAGAAAGTGCAGCAGAAGAACTAGCGAATACAATAGCATCTGCTCCCTTTTCAACATAATCAATTCGATCTTTTGCTTCAATCACGTCAGCGAAATCTGTTTGATAAATTGGAAGCGTATCTACAATCGCATGACCTACCGACTCCAAAAGTCCTACCAAGATTTCACGGTTACGATTACCGGTCACGACCAGTACATTGGCACTATCCAAAGAATCGGTTGCCACCAATTCTTGAGCAAGATCTTCCGCAGTTGACCGTTTGGGCATTAATTCAACCTCAATGTTGAACTTCCTAACTACTTCAGCTGTCGCCTCTCCTACACAGGCAACTCGCATTGGACCAAAGCTCCTAATATCAGTAAATGCTTTAAAAAATAAATTGAAGAACTCTTTGGCCCCATTCGCACTTGTAAATATGACCCATTCATAGGTTGCAATTCCAGCAAAAGTTTCGGCAATTAATTTTCTGTCCTCTTGAGGTAGTATCTTAATCAATGGAAGTTCTAACACCTCTGCACCTTTTTTTTCAAGTAAGACCTTTAATCGACTGGATTGATCAACAGAACGAGTAACAACAATACGCTTTCCAAATAATGGTCTTTTCTCAAACCAATTGCTTTTGGTACTTAGTCCAACAGAATTTCCAATAAAAATAATTGCCGGTGCTTCCAACTTTTCTTTTTCGGCATCTTCCACCAGTTTCCCCAATGTACTGATTACCTTTCTTTGAGCCGACAAGGTTCCATTACTCACAATGGCCGCAGGCTTATCTGGAGGAAGGCCACCATCAAGTAGTTTAATAGTGATTTCTTTAAGTGTACCCATCCCCATGTATACGCAAAGCGTACCTCCCACCTTGGCAAACTTTGCGAAATCCACCCGAAGAGAGTCCTTATCCTTATCCTCATGACCGGTTAGAAAAGATATGGAAGAACCATACTCTCGATGCGACAAAGGAATTCCAGCATAAGCGGCACAGGCAAGGGCTGCAGTAACCCCAGGTACAATTTCATAAGGTATATTTGCCTGGTCTAACACGATCATTTCTTCGGCACATCGGCCAAAAACAAAAGGATCTCCTCCTTTTAGACGAACAACTTTTCTTCCTTCCTTCGCTTTTGTAACTAAGATTTTTCCGATTTCTTCCTGTGACATAGTGTGAGATCCCGGAGTTTTACCCACATCAATTTGCTCGCAATTTTTGATCGCTCGTTCGCGTAGTTCTGCATTTGCGAGGTGGTCAAAGACTAACACCTCACAAGTACTAATTAACTCTAAAGCTTTCTGTGTAATTAAGCCCATATCCCCAGGGCCAGCACCCACTAAAAATACTTTCCCTAAATTTTTTTCTTCTAGTTCAACCATGATAAAATTTTGTCCATAACCACATCAACCGAGCTATTCTGAATATCAATAATACGAATGCCACAATCTTCATGAAAAAAGTATAAGTTATTCCCCACTACATGAACACCCAAAGCAACTTGGCAACCGCCACCCAACTGTTCTAAAATAGATCTCTCAAATCGAACTGCCCGACTTGTCTCCTTATGATCAAGTACTGAAAATTTTTCAGTTTCCTTAGATCGTACCTGGATTGCTATCGCAGCCTGTCCCGGAGCGGGGACCATTTCTTCAAAGGATAATTTTTCGAATCTTAAACCAGGATAATTTTTAATCCCTAAACGGGAAAGACCAGCTGCTGCTAGTATTGTTCCGTCGGCTTCCTGATCTACTGCAATTTTACGCAAGCGCGTTTCTACATTTCCACGAAGTTCTTTCCATGAAACTTTCGGGAATCGTTTTTTTAATTGTGCTCTCCTTCTTGGACTGCCGGATGCTAAAATCTTAGGATGTTCTACTCTTTCGTTTAATACTAGAATATCTCTTGGATCTTCGCGTATTGGAAAAGCAGACAATACCAAACCCTCTGGGTTTTCGGTGGGTAAATCCTTCGCACTATGAACCGCTAGATCAACACGACCATCCAACAAAGCCACTTCAAGTTCTTTGGTGAATAATCCCTTACCTCCTTTTTCCTGAAGAGACCAATCGGCTTGGCGATCTCCAGTGGTTGACATCGGACAAAGCTCAACCTTTTGTCCCATAACAGTTACAATTAAATCCGCTACCCAATTTGCCTGTTTGAGGGCAAGAGGACTTTTTCTTGTCGCTAAAACAAGTTGCTCAGTAGAAACAGTCATTTTAACTATTCCACATCATTTGCCAGGGCAAGAATGAATCATGCCGACAGCAAACTCATAGAAGAGGTTTAAGAATAAGAAGCCTGTGCTCCTTTGATATTCTTTTTAGGTATCCAAGACATTAATTCGCGCAAACGTTTACCCGTTTCTTCGATTGGGTGCTTTTCACCATCCTCTAGAAGTTTATTATATTTAGGCAAACCTGCCTCGTATTCTTTAATCCATTCTTTTGCAAATTTCCCCGATTGAATCTCTTTGAGGATTGATTTCATTGACTTCTTTACATTGCCATTGATAACGCGGGGACCTCTTGTAACATCGCCAAATTTGGCGGTTTCTGAGATAGAAAAACGCATGCCCGCGATCCCTGATTCAATCATTAAATCAACAATCAATTTAAGTTCATGCAAACATTCGAAATAAGCCATTTCTGGTGCGTATCCAGCTTCAACCAAGGTTTCAAAACCAGCTTCAACTAATGCAGATGCTCCACCACACAAGACTGCCTGTTCTCCAAAAAGATCTGTTTCAGTTTCTTCCTTGAAACTAGTTTCTAGGATTCCTGCCTTGGCTGCACCAACTCCTGCCGCCCAACCCAAAGCAATACTCTTTGAATCTTTTGAAGATCCTTTAAGAACAGCAATGAGTGCAGGTACTCCCTTTCCTTCCTTGAACTGTGATCGGACTACATGACCAGGTCCCTTTGGAGCGACCATGATAACGTTAACTCCGCGAGGTGGTTTAATTAAGCCAAAGTGAATGGCAAACCCGTGTGTAAAAAGTAAGGTTTTACCCTTTTTCAAGTTAGGCTTGATTTCTTTTTCATAAACCTCGGCTTGTTTCATGTCTGGAACACCAATCATAATAACATCAGCACGCTCGGTTGCCTCTGCCACTTCGACGACCTCAAATCCGTGTCTTTTGGCTACTCGAATTGACTTACTACCTTTATATAAACCAACAATGACATTACATCCACTTTCTTTCAAGTTCAACGCATGAGCGTGTCCCTGTGATCCGTATCCTATAACGGCTAGCGTTTTCTTCTTTATAGCTGTTACTTTAGCTTCTTTTTGAGTGTATACTTTAGCAGGCATCCGAATATTATTTAATGGTTTATGTTAGTTTATACGAAATAAATTTTTAGTATGATTAATGATCTGAACGTCCACGTCTCAACGAAACAGTACCTGTTCGAGCAAGCTCAATAATGCCAAACGGTTCAATCAATTCTAGAAAAGCAACGATTTTATTTTCATTACCAGTTGCTTCGAGAACTAAAGATTCCTTCGCTACATCAATGATCTTGCCTCTAAATACATCACAAATTTGAGTGACTTCAGAACGATTTGATGAATTAGCTTTCACTTTAACCATCACTAATTCACGACCAACGCTTTCAGATCCAATAAAATTTTGGATGTCAATTACATCAATTAACTTGTCTAACTGCTTAATACATTGATCAAGTGACTTCTCATCACCATTTAAAGTAGCGGTGATCCTTGATCGACCATCCACATGGGTGGGTCCCACATTTAGAGTCTCGATGTTAAAACCACGACCGCTGAAAAGACCAGCAATTCTGGCTAGTACACCAAATTTGTTTTCTACCTGAACGGAGATGACATGTCGCATGAATTTAAGAAGTGGGAATGGTGGACGACACAGGACTCGAACCTGTGACCTACTGGGTGTAAACCAGTTGCTCTAACCAACTGAGCTAGTCGTCCAAAGTTTAAAATTTAAAGTGAGATCATACTAATCAATCGCTAATTGGAGGCAAGCGTGAATAATAATCCTATTTCTTCTGAACCCTAATTTTTTTTGGTCCAAGTACTGGTCTACTCGATGAACTATAGTTTTTTCTTGCTCGCATTGAATCCGTTCGAGCAGATGTGGAAGGTGAAACTTTTCCAGATGTCGAAGAAGATATTAACTTCTTCGGACCCATCCAATAACTTGTCTTTCCACCTCCTGAATTCCCCGATCTAGAGGGTATTACACCCCTGACACTAGATGATCCAAGTTTCTGCTCTGAAGAACTCATTGGTAGATTTTTTGAACCAGCTTGTTGGACAGGAAACCCTGGTTCACTTGGCCGATCTTTACGAAACTGAAAACGATTGATATCCCTTAAGGACATATTATTGACATTGTTCATCATATCATCAACCCGCTTATCAAGCTCAGCGTAAACGGCATCGCGAAATTCAATAGACGCCGCGGCCGGACTTCTATTTTCGATATTAGTGTTCGATACCCTTTGAAAATTTTCGGATGCATATTTCTGATTAGGAGAAATTTCAATATCAATTAATGAAGTATTGAAGCGTTCTCCACCCCATTTTTTTTTGTTTTCCATGGGATATCTCTTCCCCCCGAAAGAAGAATACCTACTAGGCCATTCATTTACAGGAAAACGTTGGGTAGAAACCGAATTAATTCGACTGGAAGAAAATCTCTTTGAGGACATCTTATTCAGTTTACCATCTAATGAACGAACCCTTTTAGTGAAATCATTAGCCCGCTGTTGAGAAAAGCACATAGTTACTACAGCAAAACCAACAAAAATTGTAATAATTTTTTTATTTAACGAAAATCTCGACATTTTAGGCACAAGTATAAATAAACAAGGGATATGATTTTAAATGTAATCTCTCATACTCAACTTTTTTTAGCTTTCTGTAAATGAAGAATTATTTGAATCTTGTTTCAAAGGTTATTGAAAACGGTGTTTTTCGGGACGACCGAACTGGCACCGGAACTTGGTCAGTTTTTGGAGAACAAGAGCGCTTTCGGCTTGATAATACATTTCCTTTATTAACTACCAAGAAACTTCATCTCCGATCTATTATTTATGAATTACTTTGGTTCCTTCAAGGGGATACAAATATCAAGTATTTAAACGAAAACAAAGTTAAGATTTGGGATGAGTGGGCAGATGAAAATGGAGATTTAGGACCCGTTTATGGAGCGCAATGGACAGGTTGGAAGAGAGGAGATGGAAAACAGATTAACCAAATCCAAGAAGTCATTGATTCAATAAAGGCGAATCCGGATAGCCGACGTCATATTGTATGTGCATGGAACCCGGGAGAATTACATCTTATGGCCCTCCCTCCATGCCATGCACTTTTTCAATTTTATGTTTTTAATGGAAAGCTTAGTTGTCAACTTTATCAAAGGAGTGCTGATATTTTTTTAGGAGTTCCTTTTAATATAGCATCCTACAGTATTCTTACCATGATGATTGCAAAAATTTGTAATCTGAAAGCCTATGAATTTATTCATACTTTTGGGGATTTACATTTATACGCAAACCATAAAGAACAAGCCGAATTACAACTTAACCGCGAACCGCGTAGTCTTCCAAGAATGCTTATACATGGAGACCAAAAAGAACTTTCTGATTTTAATTTCGAAGACTTTGAACTCGTTGATTATGATCCTTATCCCGTTATCAAAGCACCCATAGCTGTTTAAATGTCCGAAATAAAAGCAATTGCAGCAGTTTCCCTCAACGGAGTGATCGGTAAAAATGGTGAATTGCCATGGCGATTACCAGGTGAGCTCAAATGGTTTAAAAAAATAACCATGGGACATATTATCGTAATGGGTCGAAAGACTTGGGAATCTCTCCCTGGATTATTGCCGGGAAGAGAAAACTGGGTTCTCTCCCGTTCTGTTAATCCAATTGAAAATACGCAGGTTTTCAATTCCTTTGATAAAATTGAAGAACAGGCAGGAAACAAAACTCTTTTCATTATTGGAGGAGGTGAAATATATTCCACTTTCCTACCTCGATGTAATGAATTATACCTCACTGAGGTTCAACAGACCATCAAAGAAGGGGATGCATTTTTCCCTAGCTATAAATCCGACTTTAATTGTGTCGAAACACTTGAAGAGAATAACGATTTTATTCTCAAAAGGTGGAAAAGGAATAAATAAATTAATCTACTTTCCCGGAACTAATAACCTTAATAATAAGGTTTGAGCATTATGTATACCACAGGACCCGTCACTGCGACATAGAGCCAGACTGGAAAAACTTTTTTTGCAAGCTTACGATGTTTGACAAATTGATTAGTAAATCCATAGACGAAAGTAAGCAGAATAAAAGGGAGACTGAGAGCCGCTAAGATGATGTGAGAAATTAAAACACCCAGGTACACGATTCTCATTGTACCAACAGACTCTTTCTCTTCGATGCTTATAATTCCGTCACTATTATCGTCACCATACAAAGTTTCTGTATTTGTAAAATGATAGGCAACATAAGAAAGAAGAAAGAGGAAAGAGCAGGTCATCGCCAAATATATCCACCTTTGATGGTTGATGACTAATTTTTTCTTTATTGCGATAATCGCCATGATAAGAGAAAAAGCTGCAACACTATTTAAGATTGCATGGAAAGGCGGTAAAAAGTGAAGATTTATTCCGCTCGGAAGATCAATTTTAACTTGTCTCATTAATCCCACTAAAAATAAAACTGCTGCAGTTATTATCCAAACAAGGACGGTTAATTTCTTGCCCAAGTTAATGTTCTCTTCACGCTGAAGATATGTTTGTATTTCGCTCATTACCGAAGTTATTTTACGAACCAATTTCTAGATCAAAGGGTATAAAAATTTCTTTGTCTAGATTTGTTTTAACTTGAGCCCACAATCTGTAAACTCCGCGACCTGGAGGAGAAAAACCAAAGGTCAATGGCCCCTTATAAGTAGTTTGGTTGGAACTTGGTAAGTCCTCGGATAAAGGGTGTAAATGAGCGAAACCATTTAAATTATTATCAAATGCAACCATATGGGCAAAAGCTCCCATAACCGGGTGAAGAATAACATCATCGCCACCCTTGTCTTTAGCGACAAGAGTGAGTTCAACTTGCTGATCGCTTGTGTCCACAGAGTTTTTAATCAATTCAAAATTCAAGCTCTTGTGGGAAAAAACTAAACTTTCTGTCCGTTCATCCGGTAAGATTATTTCCCCACCTACTTCAAATGAAGAAGATAGTAAAACTCTGCGTGGGCTTTTTACTGGAATAAAGTCAAGAAAGACCGAATATTTACCAGAATTGACGGGCGTAAGAGAGAAATGCCATACCCCATCGAAAAGACTGTCTGCAATAGGATGAATGTGATGATAGTCATTGAGAGATTCATCTACAGCTAATAGATGAATTTTTTGTGTGTGACTCAATGCAACATCTCGTGAAGTAAGCGGAGAACCATCTGCTTTTTCAATTTTGATTTCAAATTTACATAACTTTTTAACTTCTGGAGGATCAAGCGGGCGGAAGTCAATATTCATGGGCCACTTTCGAATGGAAAGATCTACAAAACCTGTCTCATCTGATCCGCAATAATCTAATTCCCCCTCTTCATTGTAAGTCTCTTCGTGTAAAAACTCGCAAGGTTCAACAGGGAGGTTTCGAACAACCCAAAACAATAAAATGAAAGGGACAGCCATCAACAAGGAAGTTGATATTGGGCTGTTTGTAAATTTTTTATTTATCATAATTTGTAAATCTATTACTAAGTACCGTCCTGCAATCGAGAAAGAAAATCTTCAACCTTCCAACCCTTGCCAGGTACCTGATAAACAATTTGTCGTTTCGAATTTATTATCATCGTTCGCATAGTGTGATCTATAGGTTGATCTTTTGTAATCTCACGACCTATACCAAATTGGCGGGTTAAATCATCAATTACAGGTTTTTTAGCAGTACATACTTTGAAATTACTTTCATCTAGGCTGTATCCACGTGCATAAGATTTCAAAACCCCAGGAGAATCAAAATCAGGATCCAATGTTATTGATAAAAAACGGATATGCGGGATTTTTATTTTATGGGCAAGTTCTTGTAGTTTCTTCATCTTCATCGTTGCTGCTGGGCACATTTCAGCAACTGAACATCTCGAAAAAATAAAATTCATAACAGTAACAGAACCATCAAAGTAATCAGTGGTGACAACCTCTCCATTTTGATCATATAAAGCAAAAGGCGGAAGATTATCTCCTGTTGTTCGCAACATCGATTCGCCCATTCCTAAAGTGTCTCTTCTTAACAAGCGATTCACATTTTTCACTCTTATTCTTTCTGCCGGGTCGTCTGGCCAAATATTATGGAGTAAAAAAGTTTTGCCCACGGACGATGAGAAGGACTCCTGAAGTTTGCCAACGAAAACTTTTTTGTTGGATAAAAGAGCCAAATCTCCAGGTTGCACCTGCACCGATATTTGACTCCCGATTCTTCCAGGGATCTTTTCAGTTAAGTTTTGACTACGCCCCAGTACCTCAACCTCGACTGTACTGTTGTTGAAATCGATACTTAAAACCTTCCCCCGTAGAGAATTTTTGGTTTTTTGGGATTGAACCCCATCTACTTCATGCTCGGAACAACCAATGCCCAAGGACATGTAAATTAAAACAATGATATAGAATAAAAATTTAGATGATGTTAATTGCATAAAATTTAGTTCATTGTATTACTCGATTTTAATGAGGCAATTCGAAAGAAGTAGGTTGTTTTATTTTCAGAAACCGTGAATGAAATCTTTCAGCCTAATTTTTACACTATTTGAACTTTTCCACATAATACATACCCATTATGACTTTTTTAAAACCAATAATAATGAGACTAGTTGTTAAACTCTCTGAAGCATGGTATTAGAGAATCTAACGATCTTAGATTTATAAGTTATGACCTTGCTTGTCTCCGCTTAAAATATCATTTTAATGGTAACTAATTTCGCTAAGTGAATAGTTACAAAAACATAACTGCCAAATCTGACACCCCGCCTCTTCAAGAAACTGCGGGTATGTTTGTGCACGGATTGCTTGAATTAACCAAACCTCGATTAAGTTTGATGTCAGTATTTACTGCCTCTCTTGGTTTCCTTGTTCATTTTCCCTTACTGATTAACTTTGTTAGTTTTGCATCTTTGACAATTGGAACTGCACTCGCTGCGGGAGGGGCAGCTGCCTTAAACCAATGGATGGAAAGAGATGAAGATTCTCTAATGCACCGCACCGCAACGAGACCAATTCCTTCTCATCTTATAGAACCAGAATTTGCTCTTATCTTTGGTGTTTGTCTCTCTTCTGTAGGGCTCGCCATTCTTTGGCTTGGAACCAATCCTTGGGCGTGCTTGCTTACATTACTTACACTTGTGGTTTACCTACTTATCTACACCCCTTTGAAAAAAAGATCCCCCTACGCTACTGAAGTAGGTGCGATTTCTGGAGCTCTTCCTCCTCTAATTGGTTGGGTTGCTGCTTCTGGTGGTCCCACTTTGCATGGTTGGATTTTATTCGGCATTTTATTTACCTGGCAAATTCCTCATTTTATGGCGATCGCATGGAATTTCCGTCAAGATTATCAGAAAGGTGGGTTTAAACTTCATAATTTGGGCAACCCCAATGGCTTCCACCTTGCCCGAAAAAGCTTTGTTTATTCTCTATTACTCTCTGCCTTTGTATTTTCGCCCTACTTCATTGCTACGAATCAGCCCACGCCAGGACTACTCTATCTTTGTTCTGCCTGCTTGCTCACTATTTACCTTTTGAAGCATGCTTTCAAATTTCTGATTTCAAAAAATCGTGATAAATCCGCCAGGAAACTATTTTTTGTTACTATAATTTACTTACCCCTTCTGTTCGCTACCTTAGTAGTGGACCGCTTTCTTTGATTAGAATTATGAAAACATTGCTCACTAAGTTCAAAACCTTGTCCATTATCTCCTTATCTGGCTTCTTGTTTTTTGTTGGTGGATGCTCACGAATTGATCACAAACAATCCGCCCTCGATCCAAAAGGTCTAGTCTCCCAAAATCAGTATGATATATTCATGCTCTCAGTCTGGATTACAATTTTCTTATTCTGTGCTGTAGGAGGTTGCTTATTATATGTACTTTGGAAATATCGGGCCAAGACAAAAGAAGAAGAAATGGAAGTACCTCCGCAATCACATGGAAATTCCAAGATTGAGATTTCATTAATAATCGCTTCCACTTTTATATTAGTTATTTTAGCTGTTCCAACTCTTCAGGGTGTTGTTCTTATGAATCGGGTACCAGATCCAAATGATTCAGAAACCCTTGAGAAACTTGGTCTAGAAAGAAGTGCTATTGATGATGCAATCACCGTAAATGTTACAGGTAAACGCTTCTTTTGGATCTTTGAATATCCACAATTTGGAATCGTAACTTCAAATGAACTAGTATTTCCGGCATCCAAAGCAGTTCGCATTAATCTTAGAACTGAAGATGTAATCCATAGTTTTTGGCTTCCAAAATTAGCCGGCAAAATGGATCTAATGCCAGGTCAAGAAAATTTCTTATGGTTTATTGCGAACGAAGAAAAAATTCGTTCCAGAAAAGATTCTGATGGTAATGTTTCCTTAGTTTCTACAGATGTGGCAATGCCCTCTGTCTTTAACGGAAAGATGAGGGAAAGAATTTTCGCTAAACAAAAATTTACGGATGAATTTGAAGCTGTCGGTGGTTTGTTCTACGGCCAATGTGCCGAGTATTGCGGAAATTCTCATGCTTACATGTCTTTTCGTGCACTTGCCCAGACAGATAGTGACTTTGATTCTTGGGTTAAACGTTTTCAAATTTCACAAAATCCAAATATGCAACCTGTGAAATACAACCCTGAAGAGAAATATGTAAAAGGCACCTTGGTTAATTTCCCTGATCCAACACTTGGTGAATCAATTAGTAGAGATTTTCGTGCAGTTAATGAGATTTCAAAAGGACAAGCACCTAACCTTTCGAAAAAAGTCTGGGAGAAAGCACATTCTGATGATTATGAAATGGGTAAAAAACTTTTTTCTTCCCTTCAATGCGTACAATGTCACGCGATCAACCGAACCGGACTTGGTTCAAAAGGTCCTAACTTGACACTTTTTGGACTTCGGACTTCCCTTGCTGCGGGTTGGATGAGAAACGATGAAGAAAACCTTGCAAAATGGCTTCGGAATTCTAATGAAGTTAAATTTGGAAATTTGATGTGGAACGGTGAAGGAGTGGATGACAACCATCCACTTCGTAACCTCGAAAACGAAGATCAAAAAGTGAATCAACTTGTTACTTATTTACTCGGCCTAAAATAACATTTTTTAATCCCACCAAGCATTTACTCTTAAACCTTGAAATATCATGGCAACTGAATCAATAAAATACCTCTCACCAGATACTGAAACGGAGATTAAAACAAAATCGTTTCCCAGACCACATCAAAACACTTCTGGGATCGTTAATTGGTTAACTACTATTGACCACAAGAAAATAGGGGTTATGTACGGTATGGCAGCACTCTTTTTCTTGATTTTAGGGGGGGTCGAAGCACTTTTAATCAGATCACAGTTATGGAGTCATAACATGGAAGTGTTGAGCAATCGGGAATATAATCAAATGTTCACCATGCACGGAACTACCATGGTCTTCCTAGTAATCATGCCCTTAAGTGCTGCTTTTTTTAACTTCATTATGCCTCTCCAAATTGGGGCACGTGATGTCGCGTTCCCACGAATGAATACGCTTAGTTTATGGTGCTTCATTGCCGGTGGCATTATCCTAAACCTTAGTTGGTTTTTTACCGGAGGATCTCCTGCAATTGGTTGGTTTGGATATGCACCACTAACCGACACACGATTTGCTGAAGTAGTCGGAGATATGGGCCCTGATTTTTGGATTTTCTCTTTGCAAATTTTAGGTCTCGCTTCCCTGCTCGCTTCTTTCAATTTTATTACCACCATTATCAACATGCGTGCTCCTGGGATGACGATGATGAGGTTGCCAGTTTTTACATGGATGACACTCATCGTAAGTTTTCTTATCATTCTTGCCTTCCCGGCAATTACAATTGCCCTCGTTGAACTGATGTTCGATCGAACATATGGTACAAACTTCTACGACTTTCTTGAGGGCGGAAAACCTCACCTTTGGCAGCATCTTTTCTGGATTTTCGGCCACCCTGAGGTTTATATTCTTATATTACCTGCTATGGGAATTGTATCTGAAATTATCCCAGTGTTTTCCCGAAAACCACTATTTGGCTATGGATTAATCATATTTTCGGGTGCAATTATCGGCTTTATGGGTTTTGCAGTTTGGAGTCACCACATGTTTACAACCGGTATGGGAATAGTGGCTACTTCCGCTTTTTCAATTCTCACCATGCTAATTGCCATCCCTACTGGGATTAAAATTTTTAATTGGATAGGAACAATGTGGGGCGGAAAAATTCGCTTTGAGACTCCAATGCTCTTTGCTCTTGGCTTTATTACGATGTTCATGGTGGGTGGATTTACTGGAATCATGCACTCATCTGTTCCGATCGACGCACAACATCAAGATTCTTACTTTGTAGTGGCTCACTTTCACTACGTTCTTATTGGTGGAGCCCTTTTTGGTCTTTTTGCAGGGTTTTATTTTTGGTTACCCAAGTTGACTGGTAAGATGCTCAATGAGAAAATTGGTAAGTTGGTCTTCACCTTAATGTTTATCGGTTTTAACCTAACATTCTTTCCTATGCATTATTTAGGAATGATTGGTCAACCACGCCGAACTCATAGTTATAATGAAGGGCATGGATTTGAAACGTGGAATCAAATTGCAACAATTGGTGCTTTTATCCTAGGAATTGGTATTGTTATTGGGGTTTACCAATTCGTCACCGCATTTTTTAACAAAAAATTAAAAGATGCAGGTAAAAACCCTTGGGATGCTAGAACATTGGAATGGACGCTTTCTTCCCCTGTAAAAGAATATAATTTTGCTCGAACCCCGATCATAAAATCAAGGGATCAAGCTTGGGAAAATAATTATGGACCTAAAGAAAATCACTCCGAAAAAGAACCTCTTGATGATCATGGAGTTCACATGCCCGATCGTTCATGGTATCCATTAGTAAGCGGAGTGGGCTTCCTCTGTCTAGTTATCGGCATGTTATTCCATCAATCGGTTGATGTTAACACGGGGGAGATATTAAGAAATTATACCGTTGCTATAATTGGCGGAACTGTTGCCATATTTGGTATAATTATGTGGTCACTAGAAGGTCCAGCTGGTTACCATCTCTTCCCCAAGGAAGAAGAGGAATAATTTATTAATTTTTAGAATATAAATTTAGAATAATTATGAGTGACGCAACCGCACATGCCATTGAGCATCACGAGCCAGTAACGAGCACTGGAATCCCTAATAAAAAAGTTCTCATGTGGGCTTTCCTGGGTTCCGATTGTATGTTTTTTGGTACTCTAATTTCAACGCACTTGATCTACCGAAAGATTTCGGCAACCGTCGGAGGTAATTTCTTGGATATAAGAGATATTTTTGACATCGAACTTACTTCATTCAGTACTTTCATACTCCTTGCCAGTTCTCTTTTTATGGCATTAGCAGTCTCTGCGATCCACAAAGGAAATCTCAATAGTACTAGATGGATGCTTTTTGGAACGATTATTTTTGGGGCAATCTTTCTTGCCTGCCAAGTTTACGAATTTACTCACTTTGTATACGCTCCTGGGAATGAACTTACTCTTTCAAGTTACCGAGGGGAACCACATGTATTCGGCTCGACCTTTTATGTACTTACTGGAACACATGGAACTCATGTTGCAATTGGAGTGTTTTGGTTAATAGGTTGGTTAGTTTACTCCTTCACTGGAAAAATGAGTACTGCACATGCTATTGATATTGAATGTTGTGGATTGTATTGGCACTTTGTTGATGTTGTATGGATTCTAATTTTTCCTGTTGTATATTTAATGGAATACGCATTCTAACTTATTTAGAAATTTAAACAGACCTATCAATATGAGCGGACACTCAGAAGACCCAGTATTAGAGGAAAGCAAACGCTTCTTCACCTTTTTTAATTTATCCATGCTTCTTGTTGCTATAACAGGTATTGAGATTGTTATCATTTATGTAAGGGCCTTTGACGGCTCGGTCATCATTACTATTCTGGGAATATGCTCGGTGATTAAGTTTGTCGGTGTCATGACATGGTTTATGCATTTACGATGGGATAAAATACTAAACACAGTTCTATTTCTCATGGGCTTAGTGATTGCTGTATTTACTTTTTTCGCAGTCATTTACATGGCAGATACTCCTCCGGTAGTAGAAGAATTTGTCGTTGTTCCCCTTGAGCAAAGCTGGGAAGCGGATACAGACTACAACAAAGGTGACTATGCTGAACACAACAATTCCTATTTTATCGCCGAGCACAAACATAAATCTAACGATACTTTTTCCGTACAAATTCCACTTGATAACAAAAAAATTACCGCCTGGAGAAAAGTGGAAGGTATTCCCCACCAAATCACTTGGAAAGTAAGCACGGGAGATATGATTGAAATTAATTCCTTAAAACCAGGAAATCCTTTTTTTCACCAATATCATCCTTCGCAAGAAGATAATATTGAAGGCTCGAAAATCTCTCTACTCGCAGAAAATGCCTCTACAGAAGATTTTCGGATTAAAGTTCGCTCCGATGCATTTTGGGTCGAAAACCAGTAATTTTTGATAAATTATAGATTGGGTTCATCAACAAATAGATGAATTCTCCGGTTACACTCAGTCATTGGCATACCGAACCAGCCCTCATCGGGGGACTATTATTAGTGTCTTGGTTTTATGCCATTATTGTTGGTCCTTATCGAAAAAATTTCTCGACTGAACTACCCTATTCTCAAAAACATACCTTATGGTTTTGTGCGGGTATAATTAGCTTTTATTTAGCAGTCGGTTCACCCCTTGATCCCCTTGGTGAAAATTTTCTCTTTTTTGCACACATGATCCAACATAATATTCTCATGTATGTAAGCCCATTATTTTTACTCCTCGGACTACCACAAGAGATTATTGATGAGTATTTAAAAAAGAAACCAATTTTAGAAAAATTTCTTAAGTTTATTTTTCATCCAATTGTTGCAGGATTGCTTTTCACTTTTGTTTTTTCTTTTTGGCATTTTGGAGCATTTTATGAAGCGGCCATTAGAGATAAGACTATTCACATGGCAGAGCATTTATCGATGTTTTTTACTTCGGTTGCAATGTGGTGGCCGATTTGTGGTCCATCGAAAAGAATTCCTCCAATCAGATACGGGCCACAAATGTTATATGTACTTGCGATTATGCTCGGCCAGACTCCTATTTTTGCGGTACTGACCTTCTCAAAAGAAGTTCTTTATGACACCTATTTCTACGCAGAACGGGTTATGAACTTAAGCCCACTTGAAGATCAAAAAACTGGGGGCGTCCTGATGAAACTAGCTAATATGATTGTATCAGTAAGTGTTCTCTCTTCCATCTTCTATCGATGGTCTAAAGAACAGGAAGATTAATGACCTAACAGTTAAAGGCGAGAAACCAATAATTCTCGTTCGAAAAGCATTTCTTTGGGTAATGACTCCGCTAATTGAAGAAACAATTCTTCATGTCTCAAGGTTTGCATCCTAAGTTTTTCCGGTTCAATCTTCATTAATTTTGCCCATTCTTCATCACTAAATTCCAAGCCAGACCAATCAAGGTCGTTTTTGTAAGGAACCCAACCAAGTCTTCCTTCATGCGCCCTACCCTGACCTGAAGATCGTTCAACGATCCAACGGAGTACTCTCATATTATCGCTAAAACCAGGCCATAAGAAGTTTCCTTCTTCATCCTTTCGAAACCAATTAACATGAAAGATTCTCGGTTTATGCTTAAGCTTTTTTCCCATCTTTATCCAATGCTTAAAATAATCGCCCATATTATATCCACAAAAAGGCAACATTGCCATAGGGTCACGTCTTAAATTTCCTAAGGTGCCCTCTGCCGCTGCCGTCGTTTCAGAAGCTAAGGTTGCTCCTAGATAAACTCCATGATTCCAATTAAAGGATTGATAAACAAGTGGAATATCAGACATTCTTCTCCCGCCAAAAATAAAAGCGGAAATAGGCACCCCTTCAGGATTCTCCCAATCTGGATCAATTGTTGGGCATTGCGATGCTGGAGCTGTAAAACGAGCATTAGGATGAGCTGCTGGAGACTCCATTTCAGAATTCCACTCTCTTCCATGCCAATCAATTAATCCTTCAGGTGGTTCTTTGGTTAATCCCTCCCACCAAACATCACCGTCTTTAGTTAAAGCTACATTGGTAAATAAAGTATTTTCCTTCATTGACTCCATTGCATTGGGATTCGTTTCCCATGAAGTGCCAGGAGCTACACCAAAAAAACCAGCTTCCGGATTAATTGCTCGTAACATTCCATTCTCATCCGGTTTTAACCAAGCGATATCATCTCCAACTGTTGAAACTTTCCACCCTTTCATTGACTCTGGTGCTATCAACATAGCCATATTCGTTTTTCCACAAGCACTGGGAAAGGCACCTGCAACATAAGTCTTTTTACCCTCTGGATTCTCCACTCCTAGGATTAGCATATGTTCAGCCATCCAATCATTATCTCGTGCCATACAGGATGCTATACGCAAGGCTAAGCATTTCTTACCCAATAAGGCATTCCCTCCATAACCGCTTCCAAACGATACAATTGTTCTCTCTTCTGGGAAATGTACAATATGTGTATCTTCCGGATTACAGGGCCAAGGCACATCCTTAGTTCCTGGAGGAAGTGGGAATCCTACTGAATGTAGGCAGGGAACAAAAAAACTTTTTTCTCCCATCACATCCAATACCTGACTACCCATTCGAGTCATAATACGCAGGTTCAAAACTACATAGGGTGAATCTGTAACTTGAACTCCGAATTGAGATAAAGATGAACCCAATGGTCCCATGCAAAATGGAATGATATACATTGTACGCCCCTCCATAGATCCTTTGAAAAGACGTTTTAACTTAGCTCGCATTTTTCGAGGTTCTTCCCAATTATTAGTCGCTCCCGCATCATCCTTTCCGTAACTACACATGAAAGTACGACTTTCGACACGAGCGACATCTCGGGGATCCGACCGGACAAGAAAACTATTGGGGCGTTTTTCTTGATTTAATTGAACCATAGATCCCTGACTTATCATCAAAGAACATAGGTCATCCCATTCCGTATCCGATCCATCACACCAACGGACATCTTTGGGCTTACACATTTCAACCATTTTATCTAACCATTTAAGGAGCGCCTGGTTCTTGGTCTTACTCCGGTCATATGCAACTTTATTAGAATCCATTTAATCTACTCGGTAAGGGCGGGATGATGTATAGTCAAACATTCACTGCATTTTATTGGTAAAAATTATTCTTTTTTACAAATTTCATAAATCAAGTTTGCCAATCTCCTATTGAAGTTGTAACTCATTTATTTGTTTATGTATAAGCACAAAAACCAAAGAGATGCCATATTAGCTTTAGAAGATGGAAGTGTGTTTAAAGGATTTTCCTTTGGCGCCCAAAAAACCATTGAAGGTGAAGCAGTTTTTAACACTGGAATGACTGGTTATCAGGAGACCCTGACCGATCCTTCGTACTATGGCCAAATTGTAACCATGACCGCTCCACAAATTGGAAATTACGGAGTGAATGAAGAGGACGAGGAATCAGACGGACCAAAAGTAAGTGGCTTTGTGGTTCGTGAACTTAGCCCAGTGGTCAGTAGTTGGAGAGCAACACAGTCCCTCGATGATTATCTCAAGGCTCATGGCATACCAGGAATTTCTGGCGTCGATACACGTGCCATCACCAAAAGAATTCGTATTCATGGTGCCCTTAAAGCATGCATAAGTACGGAAAATATAAGTGAAGAAGTAGCACTTAAAAGAGCTCAAGATTCGACTGGAATCGTGGGTCAGGACTTTGTTAAGAAAGTGACTTGTAAAGAATCCTTCACATGGGATTCAAGCGGAGAGAAAAGCAGATCCTTTACAGTTGTGGGAACCAAACTTCCAACCACTTTTGAAAAAGAGTGCACTCACCGCCTAGTCGCATTTGATTATGGGGCCAAAAGAGCTATTTATAAAAACTTACGCCGATTTGGCTTTGAGGTTATTGTACTACCCGCTGACACCTCAGCAGCAGAAGCGATCTCCCATAAACCAGATGCCATCTTCCTATCCAATGGCCCAGGGGATCCATCTTCACTCGATTATGCACATGAAACCATCAGGTCTCTAATACCCGATTATCCAATCTTTGGAATTTGCTTAGGCCATCAGGTACTCACCCATGCCATTGGTGCAAAAACCTATAAATTAAAATTTGGGCACCGGGGTGGAAATCAACCGGTAAAGAACATTGAATCCGAAAAAGTATCCATCACCTCTCAAAATCATGGTTTTGCTGCAGACAAGGACAAACTTGAAGAAATGGGAGCCATTGTGACTGAGTACAATTTAAATGACCAAACAGTTTCGGGTATGAGACTCAAGGATCGACCTGTTTTCTCTGTGCAATATCATCCAGAAGCTTCCCCTGGTCCAAATGATTCGAATCACCTCTTTCAAGCATTTCATCAATTAGTCAGCGATCATAAGAATATCGATAAATAGTTTGGTTTAAGCCTGTTCTCATTTTAAGTTTAAGGATTTTTTCTATGGTAAATATTCTTTTGAGTAAAAAAGAATTAACATTAGATGAATAGTGATACTAAGGTAAAAATTGATTGTGGAATTGTATATGACCCGATTTTTGAAAAACATCAAACTGGGTTAGGGCATCCAGAAAGAACCAATAGGGCTTCGTTTATATTTCAAAAACTAAAAGATCACCAATTACTCCAGTTCACAAAAAATGTGCCTGTTCATCAATGCACTTTAGAAACCCTTTCTTTAGCTCATAATCAGAAATATCTGATAAAAGCCAAAAAAGAAGTTGAAGCTGGATTATCTAGCCTAAGCACAGGGGATACTTCTATTTGCGACCAAACCTGGAGAGTCGCCTCGTGTGCATCCGGTGGTATTATTAACGCAGTTCAAGAGGTGGTTGAGGGTAGGCTCAAAAATGCCTTCTGTATAACTCGTCCACCTGGTCATCATGCAAATGCAGATAAAGGAATGGGGTTTTGTTTATTCAATCATGTAGCGGTAGCCGCTCGCTATGCACAAAAGAAACTTGGGGTTCAGAAAGTTTTAATCGTGGATTGGGATGTTCATCATGGCAATGGAACACAGGATATTTTCTATGAGGATGATTCGGTCTTCTTCTTTAGCACACACCAATCTCCCTGGTATCCAGGCACAGGTGGTAAGGAAGAAAAGGGAACCGGTCAAGGATTGGGCTACAATCTAAACTATCCCTTTCCGGCGGGCTCGGGGAAAAAAGAAATTCTTGATTATGCATTTGCTTCCGAGCTACCCAAACACATGGTAGATTTCAAACCCGAGTTAATTATTATATCCGCTGGATTTGACTCTCGAATCAATGATCCACTCGGGCAATTTAAATTATTGGATCAGGACTTTTTTGAATTAACTAAAGTGATTATGAGTCTCGCAAGAGAATACGCCAACGGAAAGATTATTTCAGTGTTGGAAGGAGGCTACAGTATGAATGGACTAGCTTCTTCTAGTGTCGCCCATCTAAGTGCATTACTGGGGGAAAAAATTTAAAGTTTCTCCCTTATTGGACAGATTCATGATTTTGGGTTATAGTAATTTATTCAAAAATTAATTCGTTCATAGAGTTCTGCACCTTCGTCAAAATTTAACTATTCTACCTGTAAAGGAAGGCATAAGCAGACTAGAAATCGATGAATTTTATAAGTGCCATCACTTGGCACTTTTTTTGTTTTAGATTTTCGTCCATTTCAAAACAATTTTTTAATCATACTACAATTAGACAAATTTCAAAAGTTGGGTTAAAGTAATATGTTGAGAAAAAATCATTCTTCAATATTGAATCGATAATTCCTCAAATTTAGAGGAAAGAGTAAGATTAAAAATATTCGTAGATTAAAAAAAGTGCCGAAAATACGGCACTTTTTTTATTTTTAAAGAAGCCAATTTTTCCTTACTATTCCGACTTTCTTGACTAAAACGATTTAAGAGGCTACCAAGAAAAGATGCTACGTGGAATTTCACCTTTACTCAGTCCTCAACTTTTGGAAACGCTTTATCGAATGGGACATCACGATGAAATCGTTTTTGGAGATGCTCATTTTCCCGGAGAGAGTTGTAACGATACAATTATACGTGCCGATGGATTACGAATTGACGATCTTCTCGATGCTATTTTGCCACTCTTTGTACTAGATCATGTAATCGAGCAACCGGTCATGATGATGGGACCCCTTCCAGAAGATAAAGCGAATCCAAAAATTGCTGCGGATTATCAATCAGTCCATGATGGATACGATGCTATTGTTAAAAACCATTACCCGGAGACAGCACCGATATCACTAGTCGACAAATACGATTTTTACGACCAAACTAGGAAATCTTTCGCGGTTGTAATGACCGGGGACACTCGAATATATGCTAATTTAATCTTAGCAAAGGGAGTCACTACTTGGTAGAAATTTTCCTAACCTCTTGATTTCCCGCCCGAAATATTCACGGTTGTACCGTGTATATATGAGGCCCGTTCCGAAGCAAGGAACACAACTAAATCGGCAACTTCTGATAATTTTCCACTTCTTCCCAAGGGAATTGAAGAAGTACTACCATATTTTTCGCGAAGTTCTTCTGCACTAATTCCGCGGGTATACGCAAGAGATTCCTCATATGCAGGACTTCTCATCGATGTTGTTTCCATAATACCTGGTCCCACCCCGACAACTCGTACACCCTGCCTACCGAGTTCCTTGGCCCAGGAACGAGTGGTGTTGTGATTTGCTGCCTTTGTTGCGGCATAAAGACTTTGCCCTTCACTTCCCTCCATTCCAGATTCTGAGGTCATATTAATCAAAACCCCTCCCTTCCCGGAGGCAAGCATCGCACGTGCAGACGCTTGAGCGCATAAAAATTGTCCCTTAACATTGACTGCAAAAACTTTATCCCAAATTTCTTCGGTTAATTCCTCTTTGCCTGCTGGGTCCACTAAGAGTCTAGGTACATTAATCCCCGCATTATTTACAAGCACATCAATCTGACCAAATTGATCGATTGCAGTTTGCACCATTGCATCAACATCTTTTTTCGAAGTCACATCACATCGAGCAAAAATTACCTCACCAGGTCCCGCTTCGTTTGCTTCAATTACCGCTTTTGCACCAACTTCCTCAGCAAAATCGGCAATGACCACCCGAGCACCCACCTCTACAAATCCTTTGGCTACTGAAAGGCCGATGCCCGCCGCACCACCTGTAATTATAACTACTTTACCTGAAAGATCTGTCCAACTCATAATATTTTATTTTGTTAAGTTTAATGGATAAACAACCTGATATCCTTGATAAATTGCTTCTTCTACTTGACGGGACCATTGTTCGCCATTTTCTGAAAGAATACGAGCACCGGCAAGTAAAGCTTGTGCGGCTAAACCATCTGTTTTTGATGCCGCATCAGTAAAGGACTTTGAATTCACTTCCACATAGGGTAAATTCGGTAGTTCAGTAAAAGTAAAAAATGAGCCAAACGGCTGATTGTTTTCAACTTGTTCCATCATTTCGGTGACATAATTTAATCCACAAATGCCTTTTACCATCCAATCAAAACTAACCGGGCTTTTGGCTTGCACCACCATGTCATCTGAATGTGGCTCCGAAGTATTGGTTAGATTCCAAGGCACATTTGATCCACAAATCTGATGACGAGAAACATAATGTGCCTGCCTTGAAAGAATGGGTATGATTGCATCACCATCCACAAAATTAACCGCAGCTGAGCGGGCTAAATTCAATTCTACTGATTGATATTCCCGGATCGCATCATCCCCTTGCCCGGCAATAAAAACATCAGTGAAGCTTTCGGAAGAAGTTATTTCAACCTTATCAACTCCTTCCAAGGAGAAATTAGGAACATAAACCTTACACCCATCTGGTAATTTACTTAAATAAGCATCCAGGCGACCATGAACCTTCTCAAAACCGAGCAAGGCGACCACTGGTTCTTCTGCAATCCCAGAATGGCGAACCGGATCATTCGGTCCAACATTGTGATGCATTGAAGAAATTTGTGCCTCCGCTTCTTCCTCCAAAGTATTAAACTTGTTAGCTGAACTAATCGGCATGTTGATCACCAATTTTGGGTCCGCGGCACCGGCGTAACTATTTAAGTTCCCCCCCTTTTCTATGATTGCGCTAGCTTGATCATAACTTTCCTGCGATGCATAATTAGTCCAGATCACACTTGGTTTTCCATACTCCATTAATTTAGAAACTATATCCGGATCTTTTCGATCGATCAATTCCACTCGCGTTCCACGCGTCCTCAGACCTGAAATTAAAGCGTACTTGTTCATTTCCTCGAGTTTCGCAGGAGAGCCAGTTACATAGACTACTTTAGGTAATTCATCATCAGGCACACTTGCCACAATCGTCAGGTTAATCATCGCCATCCGCGCAGTTCCAGAGAGATAAGCTAAGATCGAACTTGGGGGAACGCCGTATACAAAATCGCCTTGTTCGTTAAAAGTAAAAATATGCTTATTAGTACCAAAATTGCAGGCAAAAGGCTCTGCATGTGCGAGTGATATTAGACTCGTATCACTTTTTGGCTGTACCTTATTAAAAAGACTACCAAATCCTTGAGACCGGATAAAGGAGGGCGCAATACCAGGCACCGCATTAAATTTACGTAAACCGCCAAGGTATTGATATGAATATCCAAGCGCTGCAAGAACTCCCTCATCGTCGGGTTCAAAACTTAATGGGTTAATTGGCTGGCTTGCGTGACCTGGAGTAATGACCACAATGTCACCCGGGCAGATTTCAGAGTCTGCGGGTGACTGAAGAACCAATTGTAATGTCTCATGACCAAGGGCCACTTTTTCGACTCCTGCAGGTACTCGTGCATGGGCATCGAACTGCCGGATTGCTTTTGCATCAGAGGCGCACCTGCAATTACCAAAACTCGCGAGAACAAAATCATTCTCAGATCTCACTGAGGATGGAAGTTCATCCGTAAGCAGTTCAATTCGATCAGGCCCGGTAAGAAAAACGCCAAGGTGTTTTTGTCGAGATTCTTCCAGTAAAGTATGAGTCCGAGATTGTAACGAATTATTCATGGTTTCTTTCTTTTATCTTCTCGTGCTGATTCAAGTAAAACATCGATTTACCTTCCTCCGAACTATTAGTCTTCAAATCGAATTATATTCCTTCTCTGTTTCGATGAACAAGTTCCCCAATTGTTGGATTTGTCGACAATTGATGCCCGGGCAACGGTAAGATTCGTTCATGAATTGCATCAATCATCCAAGATGCTTGTGGGAAGTAATCTTCTTCCACCTCAGCACAAGGAGTAATCCAATTACGGGAACCCACTACTACGGGAGGAGAGTCTAAATCATCAAATGCCAACTGACTTATGTTAGAGGCAATATCCTGCATAACCGATCCGCGAGCACAGGCATCAGAGGACAATAATACTTTACCGGTCTTGCGAACCGATTCAATTAACGGATCATAATCCAACGGATTGATCGATCGACAATCAAACACATCACAGGTCAAACCATATTTTTCTTCAAGGATATCAGCAGCCTCTAATGCCCGGTACATCGTCGCTCCCACAGTGATTAAAGTAAGATCTTTTCCATTTCTTCTCTTCGCAGGCATACCAAAAGGGATCTCGTAATATTCCTCAGGTACTTCCTTTTCAAATAGTTCCCCGATATCATAAAGACGCTGGCTTTCAAAAAATATCACCGGGTCACTTCCCGCCAATGCCGTGTTTAACATTCCTTTTGCATCATAAGGAGTACAGGGGAAAACGACTTGAAGCCCAGGGATATGATTCACGATCGCACTCCAATCCTGAGAATGTTGAGCTCCATATTTCGAACCAACAGAGACACGAAGGACAACTGGCATTTCTAAAATACATGCCGACATACTTTGCCATTTTGCTAATTGATTGAAAATCTCATCTCCCGCTCGACCCATAAAGTCGCAATACATTAGCTCTATCAGTACACGTCCACCCTCTAACGCATAGCCCACTGCACTACCCACAATCGCAGCCTCAGATATTGGAGAATTGAATAAGCGATGGTAGGGAAGAGATTCAGTAAGGCCACGATAACAGGCAAAAGCTCCACCCCAATCGCGATTTTCCTCACCATAAGCAACCAAAGTGGAATCTTTCTGAAAACGATGAAAAGCCGCTTCAAAAATCGCATCACGATATTGGTACACTTTATTTTTAGACACTGGCTTCCCATCAATGATTCCGGCTCTCGATTTTTTGGCTATCGCCTGAACCCGAGGATTCTCGGCCGCGGCTAAAATCAATTCTGGTTCTCGGGTCGGGTCATAATTTTCTTTCTTTCTCTTCGAGAACATTAAACCTCCAATTTTTTCCGATGCGAGTCGGGGAGAAATTTCCAAATCAGAAGCTAACCGACACGCCTGTATCATCGCTTTGGTAATATTGGCTCGGCTTTGGTCAATCCCTTCCTGTGTAAGCATACCCTCTTCAATCAAATCCTTGGCATAGGAATTTAGAGGATCCACCGCCTGCCATGCTTCAACCTCTTCTTTTAAACGGTAGGACGAAGCATCGGAAGGGGAATGTCCAGAATAACGGTAAGTTATAGTCTCAAGCAAAACAGGACCATCCCCATTCTCAATCAATGCTTTCTTTCGCTTGATTGCATCAATCACAGCTAATGGATTATATCCATCCACCCGTTCTGCGTGCATCGATTGGGGGTTCACTCCTGCACCCACCCGTGCAAGATAATCAAAAGCCATTGTCTCACCGGCTGTTTGACCACCCATGCCATAAAAATTATTCATGAAATTAAAGATGATTGGTAGTCCACCTTTCATTCCAGTCTCCCAAAGTTCATGAAACTGGCGCATTGAAGCAAAATTCATTGCTTCCCATGTCGGGCCACAACCCATCGAAGCGTCTCCCACATTGGAAATCACAATTCCATTCTTACTATTAACTTTCTTAAAAAGAGCGGCCCCCATAGCGATATCAGCAGAGCCTCCCACAATTGCATTGTTGGGCAAAATTCCAAATGGAGGAAAGAATGCATGCATTGAACCACCCAAGCCCCGATTGAATCCATTTTCGCGACCAAAAATTTCTGCTAAGGCACCATAGAGTAGAAAGTTTCGAGCCATATCCTTAACTGAATCGGAACCTTCTTTTTCAACCACCCGGTAACAATCGCCACCAAGAAATTTTTCCATAATATCAATAAGAGAATCATCATCCAATTTTCGAATGGCGGACATTCCCTTGGCTAAAATCTCGCCGTGTGATCGGTGCGAACCAAGAATATGATCATCAATACCCAAAAGAAAAGCCTGTCCGACTGAGGATGCTTCCTGTCCAATAGATAAGTGAGCTGGTCCTTTATGGTCATACTCAATTCCCTCGTAAGATCCCTGGGTCTTTATAGTCTGAAGCATGTTTTCAAACTCACGAATGAGAAGCATATCTTCATAGATACCAACCAAAGCATCTGGACCATAGGCCTCTTTCTCTTTGGTAATATCTTGTTTATACTGATTAAGTGGAATTTCAGCAAAAGGAATGGTTCCGGCTTTGCGTTCTTTTGCGGGTTCTATTATTTGTGACTTAGGCATGACGAAAAATGTTGAGTTATATTAAAATGAGTTAGCGGACGGCCATGAAGACATCCTTCATAATCTCCGAGGTAGTGGGGTGAGGGAAAACAATCTCTGCGATTTCCTCTTCGCGCAATTCAGTTTCCAACATTGCAGTTGCACCAAAGATCATTTCTGAACAAGCACCTCCTACCATGTGGACTCCAATGAGACGATTGGTATCAGCATCGAGGACAACTTTGCAAATCCCCTCCTCTCCCGGATTCTCTGCAATGTAACGAGCGTTGATGGCCATAGGGATTTTTCCCGTCTTTACCTTCATTCCACGTTCAATCGCTTCTTCTTTGGTTAACCCAACCACCGCCACTTCGGGGTTGGTGTAGACCACCGCAGGCATAGTGTCATGGCGCATTTGATCCTTCTGTCCATTAATATTATGAACGACAACCTCGCCCATCCGGCTGGCGGCATGAGCAAGCCATGCTTGTCCGGTAACATCTCCTGCGGCCCAAAGACCTGGTAAATTAGTCGCACCTCGACTGTCCACCTTTACCCCGCCTCTTGGGTCAAAATCTAAGCCAATTTCCTCTAATCCTAAACCGGATACATTAGGTCGACGACCAGTAGCGACGAGAACTAAATCCGCGTCCATATCCTGAGTTTTACCATCCAGATTAAAACGTACAGATTTCCCTTCAAAGCTCTCCACTTTTGCACCAAGTTTAAAAGTAACCCCCTTCTTTTCTAATTCCTTACGAAGGATTGCCGCAATTTCAGAATCTAAATTCGGACAAATTTCAGGCATGGCTTCGAGGACGGTAACTGGGACTCCAACAGAAGCATACATACAAGCAAATTCACACCCAATCACTCCACCTCCCACAATCACCAAATTTTTGGGCAATGTATCAATATTTAAAATTCCAGTTGAATCGACAATGTGATCCGCTTCGATCCCAGGAATAGGAGGAATACTAGGAGAAGATCCAGTACAAAGCAGAATATTATCTGCTTCATGGGTTTCCCCATTAACCGAAAAAGAGGAACCTTTTAATAGGGTTGCTTCTCCTTCAATCACTTCCACCTTGTGCTTTTTCATCAAGCCCGCAATTCCATCTCTCATTCGATCCATCACCGAGTTTTTATGAGCATGGGCTTTTCCAAAATCAAATGACAAAGAACCTGCTTCGACTCCGAAAATAGATCCATGTTTGGCGTGATGGTAGGTTTTCGCGGCTTGCAGAAGTGTCTTCGAAGGAACACAGCCTTCGTTCAAGCATACGCCCCCAAGTTTTTTCTTTTCAATCATAACCACTTTTAAGCCTGCAGAAGCAGCTTTTTTAGCGGCCACATACCCAGCGGGTCCGGCTCCAATTACAGCAAAGTCATATTTCACAATTATTCTTCTCCTTCAATTTTTTGTGGGTTTTCACCCGGATGATTTTCTAAATGATTAACCAAAGCTTGTAAAAAACGGGCAGCAGGTGCTCCATCAATTGCTTGGTGGTCGATTGTTAAACTTAAGGAGATTTGATCCACAAAGGAAACTTCTCCATCCATATTTCTCTTGGGTTGTAAACTAATTCCACCCACCCCAAGGATCCCGATTTCTGGTGGGTTAAGGACCGGTGTGAAATTATCCACTCCAAGCATTCCAAGGTTAGTTAAAGTAAAAGTACCTCCAGACAAATCATCGGGTTGAATGGTACCATCCCGACAAGCAATTGCTTTTTTCTTAATTTCGGAAGAAAGCATTTCGATCGACATCTTGGATGCTTCCTGAACAACCGGTACCATTAGACCCCGTGGAGAATCGACCGCAATTCCAAGATTCACTTCATGAAAAACAGCGAGGCGGTCCCCAAGGAAATGAGCATTCATTTCTGGATGGACTTTCAATGCAGCTAAAATAGCTTGGGCAATTAAATCATTAATCGATACCTTGGATTCTCCGTCCGCCAAGCGTTTTTTTCGATATTTCTGACAATTAGTAGCGTCGAAAGAAGAATGCAAAGTTAATTGAGCAGTTCCTTGAAGAGACTGCATCATCCGCTCGGCAATTAATTTACGAATTCCCTTTACCGGTTCAACCTCTGCCCCCTCAATCGAACCCGGTTTACGCATATCTGAAGCGAGTGCCATTCCTGCGATACCAGATCCACGAACAGGTGCTTCGAGGCCCTGTTCCTTAGCACTTATACGTGCGGTTGCCGATAATCTCGGAGCGCCGGTAAGAAATGCATCGATATCCCGCTCAATCACTCGTCCTCCCGGACCAGTACCTACTAAAGTTTCCGCATCCACGCCCATCTTGATCGCCTTCTTGCGGGCTCTTGGACTCACTCCAGAAGAGGGTGTGTAAGAAGATGTAGATGAATCAGCCTCAGGGGGTGCAATTGTTTGTTGTATAGTTGGTGCATTCCCCGCTGGAGCCTCTGGCGTAGAACTAGCAACAGGTTCAGGAGAAGGGCTTGACCCAGCACCTTGCGGGCGAAGATCTTCAATATTTTCACCTTCTTCTCCAATCGCAATTACATTGGCGAGAACCGGGACATCGTCATCCGCATCCCAAAAAAGTTCGAGCACAGTTCCAGAAGCAGTGGATTCGAGGTCAAAGCTTGCTTTATCGGTTTCAATCACCGCAAGTACATCGCCTTCGGCGACGGTGTCGCCTGCTTTGACTTTCCATTCAGTAAGGATACAGCTTTCAACTGATTGACCTTGACGGGGCATGATTACTGGATTGGCCATAATATTAATTTCTGGGTTGTAGGCTTAAACAACGCAGACTTTTAATCCACGCTTGGTTAAAGATTTTATAAAAATTGGGGGCAATTTTTGATCACTTACTAAAACATCGACCTTATCCCAATCAGATACTCGGGCGAAGGATACTTTTTCCGCTTTGCTTGAATCGGCCAATAGTACTAATTCGGATGCCTGTTCTGCAACTAGTGCTTTCACAAATGCTTCATTCGGATCGGTGGTGGTTAATCCATTATTTAGACAAAATCCCATTGTTCCCATAAAGGCACGGTCCACACGAACTTGGTTCAGAACAGCTGAAGTCAAAGGTCCCACCATCGTCTGACTAATTTTACGAAGTTCACCTCCGGTTAAAATTACCCGGGGTTCTGAATCCGCCAATTCTGCTGCAGCTCGTAGGGAATTCGTCACTACGGTTAAATCTTTTCGATCTTTTAATAAACGAGCCAAGCATAATGTGGTACTTCCTCCATCCAAGAAAAGCGACTCCTCCTGACCAATTAATTTGTACGCCGCCTCAGCAATTGTACGTTTTTGTTTAGAAAACTGATTAGTCTTGTCATCAAAGACTGATTCCTCGAGTCGATTTTCCGTGCTCACTGCCCCACCGTGTACCCGGCGGACCTTGCCCTCCTCCTCTAGCACTTCTAGATCTCGCCGAATTGTGGCGACCGAGACTTTAAGTTCCCTCCGCAAATCTTCCACACGAGCAATTCCGCTTTCTCGGACGAGTAAACGAATATGCTCTCTTCTTTGAGGGGCTAATGTTGGACAGGCTTCACGAATCATAATGATCGAATAAGATTGTTTTTGATCGTTTTTGAGGGAATTGCAATCCTAGAATGACTCTTTTTGATTAAAAGTAAGGAAACAAAGATGGGCTGGAGGGTTAAAAATTGCTCAGGATTAAAGATCGTAATTCACTCGTATCTTCCAAAGGAATCCCTTTCCAAATCTCATCCAATCCAAATTCCGGTGAACTCCAACCATTCTCCATACAGGCAAATTTAAGAGCAAGGCTGGCCCCCTTGGCCAGTAATCGTGGCTCAATTCCTGCCCGAGATGCCAATTTCATTGCACCAAGTAAACGATCGTCCCAGCCGAGTTTTCGAACGGGATCGCGCGTCACCCGATTCACGGGATCGCGAAGAAAAGGATTTACCATTCGATTAAGTGCGTCATCCGCATGTGTCCGAAAACCGGTTTCTGTAAACAAAGAATCACCCACATGAGCATATTCTCGACACAGTCCTACTCCGGCTTCCTGGATAAAAGATTCTCTTACTAAATCGATCAAATCAGATCGCCCACCCGCCTGATGCATAAAAGCAATACCTTCCTCCCTTGCCAGGTATCCTAATAATGCATGGCATGCATTGTGCCCGAGAAACTTGGTAATCGCAAAAGGATCAAGCTCCGGCTTGGTCCAGAATTGAGTGAAGCCCCGATTAAATTTTTGGGGGACTTTTTCCTCAATTAAAATGTGATTAAATTCTTCGACAAGAAAAGCCCGGTTCAATCCCGCCACAATCGGAATTAATCCTTCCTTACGAATACGATCTTTATCAGTCACAACGGAACACATCTTTGCAATCACAGTTTCTGAGAAAACAAAACGATCCTCAGGAAGGTCTGGTAAATAGCGCATGCAAGCAGTCCGTAACCGAGAGGCTGCCCGGGAATCATTCTCTGCTGCATAAATGACACAGGATGGAAGTTCGGATAAATCTAATTTCCTACTCAACCCTTCACTGATTAACTTCGCCACTGAAGCCTCTCCGGTGTCGTACAGTTTAAAGCTGGGCAATGCAGTGCATAATTCCTGTGCTTCCGCGATCGCGTTGATTAAATTTTTGCGATCCTCTTCCATTAAGGGGTTATAAATTTCAATCCCCTCAATTTGTTCATTACTTAATCGAGTTGACTCCGCAATATTGGAAAAATAAGTACCCTTCCCCCGCCTTATGGATTCAACTACCTCCTGATCAATTTCCGCAACA
Organism: uncultured Puniceicoccaceae bacterium; assembly: GCA_964383925.1. GTDB lineage: Bacteria > Verrucomicrobiota > Verrucomicrobiia > Opitutales > Seribacteraceae > Seribacter. Next base: position 5,494 of record CAYLIJ010000021.1, on the reverse strand, counting down.
ACTAAACGTGAGAAGGACCGAGAAGAAAATGCCTCGGATAAAAACAAGCCCCCCTGGATTGCTCCGAATCCAAAGCCTACAAAAGTGGGCATTTTAGTTAAACAGACATAGACTGACGAGCAAGTTTCATAACTTCGTCCGCACTCATTTCTGTATGTAAAGAATCTTTTAAACGCTTATCCCCCCGTGGAGAAAAGAGTTCTCCAAAAGAAGCATAAAATTCATTCTTGGCCGAGATGGCAGAAAATTGATTACCTGCCCAATCGCTCAGGTATCCCATTCCAGTATCTCTCTGGAGCGTGGAATGAGCGTGAAGAATCCACGATCCTCGAATGAAGACTGGTTGTAATGGGGCTAATTCTGCCGACGAAAAATCATCCACAAATTTTTGCCCCGGACTATTCATCTCCGTACCACCAAGCAAAGGAAGGTCAAGGTCTTGGGTTAATTTGACAACCTGTCTAAGATTTTCCAATTTTTGATCCGATTGACCAGGGGTGTAGTTTCGATCAGGAATTATATTAAAGGCTGCCACCCCGCTGGATCGTCCCACTTCTACAAGTTCTTCAATTGATTGTTCTCCAGCAGAGCATCCATCAAGCCAGGTAAAAGTTGGAATTGCCCCACATAATAAAACGAATTGATTCATCTCTGCCATATTAGGAAAAGAACCAGAATCCGGTTTCACATACCCTACTCCCCCCTGCTTCATTGTCTTAGCACGAATTAAATCGGTAATGGGCCTCCCATCGGGTAATTCTTTAATATCCTCTTGTGAAACTCCCAACTTTTCACTCCAAAATTTTCTCAAATCGGCCTCATCAGAGAACATGGCTGCCGCCTTTCGGGCATAAGCCAGGCAAAGAGGGCGTTCAGTGGCATTCCCATTTGGAGTTAAGGGAAGCACATCCTTCTCATAATCGAGAAGCAATGGAGTAAGAAATTCATTTACCCGGGTCACCATTGCTTGATTCCGCTGAGCCGAGGTGCTTCGCATCGTATCAAGAAATGCCTGAGCCTCTTCGGGGATCTCGGTGGTGGTAAATCCGGTACCCATATGATAACTGATCCCAGGTTCACCGGGGGAATTAATTTCTCGATCCGAAAATTCGGGTACAAATACACGGGATTCAATTCCAATACATGCTTTTAAATCAAGCAATCGACTCGCTCCCCAAAATTCTTCCAGGCCGTCAAGAACATCGAAATCCACAATTCCTCCCATCTCCAAACCTTCCCGCTTCGCTTCCACAGCAAATCGAGTCGGTGAATAACCTTTATAATTAAAAGAATAAAAAGTATGGGCATGGGCATTTACAATCGGGCGAATACTTGGAAAGCTTTCCTCCTTGGCAATCTGAGCCAGGGCATCTTGGCGCGTTGAAGAGTTGAAATCGTTTAAAGAATCTTGAATCATTAATTAATGGGAGTTTAGTTTAAAATTAGCTCTCGTCTTCTCCAATACCAAATTGGTCAGCTAAAGCAAGGCATTCATCCAAAGAGCGTAATCCACCAGTACAGGTCGGATCAGACATACAGGCGGTAGCAGCACAACTCCCCGTTAACAGGCATTTTTCCAAAGGCCAATCCTCATGCACTCCAAGAAGTACCCCAGAACAAAATGCATCCCCAGCTCCGGCCGCTCCTTTTATGTAGCCCTTGGGCAATGATAAAGAACCTTGACGAAGCTTCTCGCCAGAACTTTTTTCGCCATACGAACCTTCGGGGAAATGAATCGCCACTAAATCAGCCACCCCTAATTCGAAAAGTTTTTGACTCGCCTCCTCAATTCCATCTTCGAGCAATTTACCATCCTGGCGTACCGTCACACCGGTTACTTTACTGGCTTCAATTTCATTGAGGATACAATAATCAACCTGTTTTAATGCCGGTCCAATAATTTTGGCAAAACGTTCACTATCCTCACTCACCACATCAATACTGGTTTTAAATCCTGCGGATCGAGCCTTGGCAAGTAGAGCCGCCCCCACTGTTCCATACTCCGTATCTTCGGCATCAATTGCATCTAATAAAAGTAAATAACCGAGATGGAAAATTTTTGCCTGACTAGCTGTAAAATCGATATCATCTCCACTCCAAGTCGCATTCGCCCCCCGGTTGTGAAAAAAGGTTCTCCTTCCCCCCTCGACCTCAGTCATCACATCTGTGTAAGAAGTCGATGTACCGGGTGAAACAGAAATAAATGCCGGATCAATTCCATTGGCTCGACAATCCTCTAAAATAAACTCGCCGAGTGAATCCTGTCCCACTAGTCCAGCACCTACTAATGGAAAATTCACCCCCATCTTGGCTATGTCGAGTAACACATTATACGGGGACCCCCCCGTTCCCTGAGACTGAGACAAAATATTGGCGAGCTGTTCATGCTTTGGATAGACATCGATCATTTTGACTTGATCTATGATCCAATTGCCACCCGCTAGAAGGCCATTTCGGTTGTTGGAGACATCGAGGTTCATCTTAATTTTTAACAAGTTAGGAGTTCAAAAGAATGCGAAAAAATGGGATTTTTCTTTTAAGGGCAAGGAAAACAAAATTGAAAGCATAGGAATACTCGATTCCTCTCAACACTAAAATTAATTAAAATGAGTCGGGAATTACTTAGCTACTTCAGCCCTGAAACGAATGGGAATACACCTGAAATTCGAACAGCCTAAAGAAACCTAGAGATTTCAAACCAAGCCGGAGCGTGCTTATCATGCTCAGAGTTTTTGTTTCTTGTGAGCTCGAATTGTGAATGAATAGAAGAGAATGAACGGCTTTGTTATATCCCTTGTTTGCTTATCAGTACTCTTACTAGAGGCCTCGCGATGCCAATATGTTTTATGAAAACTGAGAGGGTGATTAAAGTTACTATCTGTTCATCCCATCACACATAATTTTGTAACTGTGCGGAAGAGGGTAACTTAGGCTTTTTCCTCGATCTTTTTTTCGATCGCTTCGATGACCACATCCATTGCTTTGATCCGTGCGTAACGTTTACAATTACCTTCAATGATGGTCCATGGGGCATGCTCGGTATGAGTACGTAAAAACATTTCCTCGACCGCTTCTTCGTAAGGTTTCCACTTCTCCCGATTGCGCCAGTCTTCTTCGTGAAGCTTCCATTGCTTGGCCTGGTTCTCCTGGCGGGCTTCAAATCGTTTTAATTGTTCATCTTTATCAATATGAACCCAAAATTTCACTAATACTGTATCAAAGTGATGAAAATTTTCCTCCATCTCATTAATTTCACGGTAGGCCTGTTTCCAATCATTCTTGCTACAAAATCCTTCAACTCGTTCCACTAAAACCCGACCATACCACGATCGATCAAAGATCGTAAGATGCCCTGCTTTGGGAAATTCAGTCCAAAAACGCCATAAATAATGATGCACTTTTTCCACATCATTGGGAGCGGAGATGGGGATTACCTCATAACCGCGTGGGTCCATCTCTTCAGTTAATCGACGAATATTCCCACCCTTTCCTGCAGCATCCCAACCTTCATAGACAATCACCATGGGAATTCGTAAACGGTAGAGTTCATTATGAAGTTCATGAATTCTTTTTTGCCCAACCAAAAGTTTTTCCCGGTAATCCTCTTTTCCCAGGCTTACGGAAGTATCAATCTTATTTAAGGAAGGAGCCTGTTTAAATTTGGGCAATTCGGTGACTGGAAGATTGCGGGCGAATTTGATTCCACCCTTTCGCTTATCCACTTTATTCCTGAGCAGTGAGACCAAGGATTTCAAAATCTTGGCGGTGGCGGGAAGAAATTTGGTCGTATCTATCTCTTGCCAATGAGCTCCATCCACTACATCCGTTTCCTTAAACATTTGCTTACTCGCGGCTTTATACTCGTCGTATTTATAATGTCTCGCAAGTACGCCATCATCCACACGCCAGGAAGTATTTGGATTTTCCCGTAGTGCCTGTAATCGTTGGGACTGTTCTTTTTTGGAAATATCGAGAAAGAATTTAAAAATAACCGTTCCACTATCGCGTAATTGGCGTTCAAATGAACGAATATCAGTGTAGGCTTTTTCTAAATCCTGTTCATTTAAATTTCCATCCACTACCTCATCGAGTAAATTTCGATACCAACTCCGGTCGAAAATGGCCATTCGTTCAGCAGAAGGAGTCCTCCGCCAGAAACGCCAAAGAAAAGGACGTAACTGCTCATCCACACTCGGAGAGGTAATACAGGTTACCTTAAAACCGCGCGGATCAAGAGGTTGAATAATCTTGTTAATCATCGACCCCTTCCCGGCCGCACTCCATCCTTCGACTACAATGAGTACGGGAATACCAAGTTCCCGACACTTCCTCTGTAGATAGCCGAACTCCTCACCCAGTTCCTCAATCTTACGCTTGAGGACTTTTTTTGTCTTGTCTCCATCTTCGACTAATTTTGCTGTCATTGAGTACCAATCTCTTTTTGGGCTGTTACCAGTAATTTATCTTTTCTGCTCTGTATCAAACTATCTACAAAGAGAAGAGGGAGGTAAGTGTCACTCAAATTCGGACAAAAAAAAGCCTTGTTCGTAAATTCGAACAAGGCTTTTTATTTAAAAATTAGATTTTTAGAAAGTTAACAGACCTTCAAGATATAATTCATCATAATCCCCTACTGCTTGGTTTGAGCTATCTACGCTAGTTGTGCTATATTCAAGTCTGAGGGCCAAGTTTTGGGTAAGATTAAACAAAAGTGCGAATGACAAACGATCCGCTTCATGGTTAGAACCAATCATTTCGTAATCTTCGTGAGAATAGCGAAAAGTTGCACCCATCCAATCAACAAATTGATAATTGGTTAGTAGCATCATGCTCCAATAATCATCATCAAGAATATTGAAACTGTCAAATTCAAGTGCCACTGTTAAATCACCAGGGTTGTAGCCTAACCAAGCATTAAACTGGGAAATATCTTTACTGGTTGAGCCTTGATCAACTTCTTCATGTGCGTACCCTAGACGAGCTTCGAGACCAGGTATAATCATAAGAGAAGCGGCGAAGTCTAAAGAAATATTGTCTCCGTTAAAATTGTCTCTCGCCCAGTAACCATCTTGGAGTCCAACTGTAACACCAAATCGTCCGTTATTAAAATTAGCTCGAACGCCATCCTTGTAGTTTCTACGAGTTTGAGCCGAAGATGCCTTGTCGCCTAAGTAATAAGCATGAGAAACGGCATGTAAACCAGGAGCTTCATCAGCCTCATAACCAAGAGCAGAGAGTTGACGACCAAAAGAAATGTTGAAATCGCGATTAAATCCATATCGGCCAAAAGCTTGCTCAAGTTCTACTTGATCGTCGGTTCCACTAGGTGATGGATCTAAGGCAATATGTACTTCTCCTGTCACAGGAGAAAAATCAAAAAGGAAATCAATGTCAGCAGCTGTATTAAAGGCTTCAGTTTGAGCACCTGCATCTTCATCATCGTATTTAAACATAAAGTCGACATAACCTCGCATGACCACACGATTACCTAAGG
>CAYLIJ010000020.1:0-38916 GCA_964383925.1 uncultured Puniceicoccaceae bacterium | reverse complement strand
ATGAGCTTTAGTATTTGTTGTCATGCCCTACTCAATTCTGACATATGTGTTTTACCTACTGAAACTGTTTATGGATTAGCATGTTCTGCACTATCTAGCGGAGCGATTAACAAGGTTTTTTTTTTAAAAGGTAGGCCATCAAACAACCCCTTGATTGTACATGTGCTTAATCACACCTGTGCCAAGAAAGTTTGTATAACTAATGATATAAGTAAAAAATTATCAGAAAGCTTTTGGCCTGGACCCTTAACCCTTGTTTTGCCAAAAAAAAGCTGCATTCCTTACGAAATTACCGCTGGATTAAATTCAGTTGCCGTCCGTGCTCCCGCACACCCTACTTTTAGAAAAATATTAGATTATACAAAAATTCCCATTGCAGCACCCAGTGCAAACCCCTCGAATAAACTCAGTCCGACAAAATACCAAGATGTTCTCGATGCATTTGGAGAAAAATGTCCTCCCATTATTGACGGTGGTCAGTGCGAGTTGGGAATAGAATCTACAGTTTTAGATTTAACTACGAAAAAACCATGCATTTTGAGACACGGGCCCATTACTGCGAGTCAAATTGAAGCAGTTTTGAAAATGCAAATTCAAAATAACTCATCTTCTACAAGCGGAGCAAAAAACCAATCAAGAAAATCACCAGGACAAGGGTCTAAACATTATGCTCCAAATACCCCATTGTATTTGCACTCAACATTAGAAAATATGATTTCATCAAGTATAATTAAAGAAAATGACATTCTCATACTCCCACATGATAAAATCAATACCGAACAAGTGAAAAATAAAATCAGCTCATTATCTCTATCATCTACTGGGAGCCCCCATGAAACAGCTAAAAATTTATATAGCGTTCTTCGACACGCTGATAAACTTAAAAAAAGTAAAATTCATATTTCGCTCTATCCTTCGCAAAATGGTTCATTCATTGCGGTAAATGACAGACTCACTAGGGCATCAACAAAAAGTGTTTAATCTCTAGACGAAGTGTAAAAAATTCTTCTTGTTTTCAATCGCCATTGATGAAATAAATAGATTCTTATATTTATATTATCCAATTCCATTGTACATGAAATTCTCTCAATCAAAAATTTTCATAGGCTTATTTTTTTTGCCATTTGGATTTTCATTTGCTCAAACCGACTTTCAACTTCGTGACCCTGAGTATCTAATTGATCAATATAACCAATTGGTTGCTAAACATAATGCATTAATTGAAAAAACTAGGTTACTTATAACAGAGCGCAAGAAGTCGCCAGTTGTAAATATTGAGCAAGAAGAAAAAATTAGACAGCAACTTAATGAAGCGATGGCTAAATCTTCGATTTTAGAGAATGAATTGTCTAAAATTAAACAAGAGGGCCTTCGAACAAACACTAGCAATCAATACTTAGACGATACTAACGCGAGGTTGCGAAAGCAATTACTCGAGATTAAAGCCGACGAACAAGAACTCATGCAAAGAAGCAAAGAGCTTACCGCGGAAAACAGGATGCTTCAAAACGCACGGAAATCCTTTGATTCTCAGGGAAAAGCTAATTATTCTAAAATTCGCAACCTAGAATTAGGTAAATCTACCATTCAGAGACGGGCCAATGACCTACTTGCCGAAAACAACTCCCTTTCAGCAAATAATAAGAAATTGGAAGCCCAATTGGAAAGGCTTGAAAATGAAATTGCCCTGAATAATCAAAAAGTTGCAGGACTCCAAATCGATAAAGAATCTCGTAGTTCCCGTTTAGCAGATCTCGAAGCAATGCTCAGGAGTAAAGATGACTTAAACAAGGCTTTAGAAAACAAAGAAACAACTTTTCAAGAAGATATTAATGAGTTGCGAAATGAAGTAGTCAGATTGACCGGAGTAGAAAGCTTACTTAATGATAGAAATGCAATCATCAAGAGCGAAAACGAGCTGCTGAAAGACAAAAATCGCAACTTGGATATTAATACCGAAGCTCTTCGTGAAGAAATAGCTTCATTACGAGATTTATCTAACGAATTGAAGTTTGAAGTTTCAAGAAAGAATGAACAAATGGAAAATAGTAACTCTTTAAGTAATGATTTAAAGAGAGACCTTGATGACATTAACGCTAAAAATCAGGATTTAAGATTTTCGGAATCTGCGATGAAAGGCGAACTTTCGACTTTAAGATCAGAACTGACCTCCCTAGGCATTGAGGAGTCAAGGATAGCAGAACAGTTAACCGGTCTGAGAGATGCTAATGAAATGCTCTTTTCCAAAGCCAAAACATTAGAATTGGAAAACGAAAATATGAAACAAGCAATTGATTTAATGAGAGTAGACCTTCAGGATATGAATACTAACGAACAGGCACTGGTGTCAAAAGTTCGTGATATTGACTCCCAGAATAAAAGGCTACTCAATGAGTCTAGCTCGCTAAATGAAGAATCTACTTTCTTTAAAGACAAATCACGTCAACTTGAGATTCAGCTCAGCCAGGCTGTTGCAAACGAAAGAATACTTAATGAAAACCTTCGTTCATCTGAAGATCGAAATATACAACTGAAGGGTGATATCGCCCGACTTCAAAACAGAGGGTCTAAAGAGTATGAAGCTTTAGCCATGGAAGCTCAAGAATTGCAATCTCAACTTAACAATATTGCAGGTCGAGAAATGATTATACAAAATAATCTAAAAACTCTTGAAGCTGAAAATATTAGCATGGCTAGTGAGCTTGGTAATTCTCAAGACAGAGAAAGAGATTACAACCGGCAAATTTCATTACTTAATCAAAATAATAATAATTTAATCCAACAGATCGAATCGACACAGAAAATGAGAATACGACTTCGTAATGATATTATCGGTGTAATTGATGAAAACGATCAAGGTGAACCTAGAAGGTACCTCCCCTAAAAAGCAATTGGATTTAAGATTGAAAAGCACCTATAGATCGGAACTTCTCATATCTTTCTGAAATAATAGTTTTCGAGTCTTTTTCTAATAAACCAGCCAAATTGGTTTTAAATGATTTTTTTAAGATTTCTGAAGTTTTATCCCAATCACGGTGTGCTCCTCCAATAGGTTCAGGAATAATCTCGTCTACAATGCCCAATTTTAGTAATTCAGACGCATCCAATTTTAGTGCCTCTGCCGCATTTGAAGCAAAAGCTCTATCTTTCCATAAAATTGCCGCACATCCCTCGGGAGAAATTACAGAATAATACGCATTTTCTAAAATCATTACTTTGTTGGCGACGGCAATACCCAATGCACCACCAGACCCCCCCTCTCCGATAACAGCTGCAATAATAGGTACCTCTAAAGCCGACATCTCTCTTAAATTTACCGCAATTGCCTCTGCAACATGCCTCTCTTCAGCTCCAATTCCTGGAAAAGCTCCAGGGGTGTCAATAATTGAAATGACAGGAATGCTAAATTTATTTGCCATCTTCATTAATCGAAGTGCTTTTCGGTATCCTTCTGGATTAGGACAACCAAAATTTCTCTTTAAATTATCTTCTGTATTCCTACCTTTTTGCTGGGCAATGATCATAACTTTCTGATCATCCATAGAAGCTAGTCCCCCTACAATTGCAGCATCATCCATAAAAGATCGATCTCCATGAAGTTCTTCAAAATCATCAAATATACGCTCAATGTAATCTAAAGAATAAGGTCGGTTCGGGTGCCTTGAAAGTTGAACCTTTTGCCACGGACTCAAATCTGAGTAAACGTCTCTTTTAGTGTGCTCAATTTTTTTTTCAATTGCCTTGATCTCTGTTGAAAAGTCTAAATCTGAGTCACGAGAGGACTTAACAATGTCATCTAATTGTTTTTCAAGATCCATTAATGGTTTCTCAAACTCTAGGCTATGCTTTTTCATAAAATTTTTATTAGTTCAAAATATTTTAACTTATAATCAATTATAGATTACAGACAAAATATGCATATTTTGTTTGAATTTAAAATAACCAAATTGGGAAATTGGTAAAGGCATTAAAAATCGCATCGGTTGTCTAGTTTACTCATTGTCTTTTCCAAGTTCTTCCTTCCATCCCAATATTCTGGCTCTTGAAGATGCTTCCTCGGCTCCCTCCTTATCTCCTTTTCTAACTAATATTCGAGCCAAGCTCACCACAGTAGTAAGATCTTCCGAGTCTATTGCCAATGCTTGTCTGCAAAATGATTCGGAGTGCTCCAGTTCGTTAAGCGATAAATAAACTTCCGAAATAGCACGTAAGGCATCCAGGTTTTCTGGTTCTGATTTAAGTACGTTCACTAAAATTTGTTTCGCTTCATTATCATCACCGATAGCAAAGCAAAGAACAGCATCATCGATTAACTTTCTAGAATTTATTTCTCCCATAAATATAATCTTATACTCTTATTGAATAAAACAAGAAGTAAAAAAATTTAAGATCGCTAAAACCTTGTCACCATTGATGGAACTATCCATCATAGTAGTTTATCTTTAATAATTTCACTATATGCTTTCCAATAATTTAGATTTCAAAAAATTACTTTTAGTTCACAGTAGAGATCGCAGGAAACAAGTCATGGTGAAAGAACTTGATAATATTCCTAATTTGATCGAAAAAATGGAATCGAAGATCAAACTTGAACAAGATACCATCGAGGCAGCGACTCAGGATCTAAGATTTTTAGAAACACAGAATAGTACAATTGAATCTGAAATTGATTCAATTACTGACCAAATAAGCCGTCAAAAGAACAAACAGTTAGAAGTTAAAAAAAATGAAGAATACCAAGCACTAGAAAATGAAATTACAAACTTAGTGCAGATGCAATCCGATAAAGAAGATCTGCAAATTGAAATTCTTTTAAAAATTGATGGAGCAAAAGAAACGGCTGAAATCGCCAAAAGTAAAATCGTCAGAAAAGTTGAATCGCTTGAAATTGACAAGCATGAGCTCATTCAGAGAAATGAAGAACTACAAATCGAGATTCAAGAATTATCCACTGAACTTGAAGATTCAAGGTCAAGTGTAGAAGAGGTTTTGTTAAAGGGATACGACCGAACCAAAAAAATGGTATCGCGCCCACCTTACATCGCCCCATTAGAAGATCAAAAATGTACAGGATGTAATTTACGTGTTTCTAATGATGTTGTTTCATCAGTTCTTGTTGAACAAAAGTTGACCCATTGTGACCAATGCGGTCGAGTCGTTTACTGCGAACGCTAAACCAAAATTTAGTTTGATCTTTAATCATAATTTTATAATCAATTTCCGGGAAGCGGTTATTCGCTGTTTGTGCTTAGGCACAAATAGAGGAAAGTCCGGACATCGCAGGGCAGAATTCCCCGTGAAAGTGGGGGGGGCTTACATTAAAATAAGTTCACGGCTAGTGCAGCAGAAAATAAACCGCCTTGTTTACAAGGTAAGGGTGAAAAGGTGGGGTAAGAGCTCACCGCCACGAAGGCGACTAAGTGGGCAATGTAAACCCAATTCGATGCAAGGTGAAATAGGAAACCGAGTTGCCCGCTCTATGGTTTCGGGTACACCGCACCTTCGATTTCGAAGGATCAATGCAAATTGATAGATAAATGAATGACAAATTGACCTCGGTCAAAAACAGAATCTGGCTTACAGCTTCCCGGATTCTTTTTCTAATTGACGAACACAAAAAAATAAAGACAATACATAACTCTCATGGCCAATACTAAGTCAGCAATCAAAAATATTCGTAAAAATCGAACACGCTACCTACAAAACCGTATGGTTATTAGCAGGTTGAAAACCTTAGAAAAGAAATTTCTTTTAGCTTTGGAATCCAAAGATGTTAAACTTGCAAAAGAAACTTCTTCTGCATTCATATCCGCTCTTGAGAAAGCGAAGAAATCTTCCCTTGTTCACGCAAATCGGGTTTCAAGAAAGAAATCTCGCTGTGCTGCTCAACTCTCCTCGTTAAGCAACTAACTTTTACAAGGCATATCAAATATGCCTTGAATCGTTTTCATCTTTAGTCGAATAACCAGAATCCTGTCGATTATGGTTAACTTTATTTTTTTTCAAGTAGGCTTCATGCACATCATCTGCTGTCATTCCCATAACTTGGGCTAATGAAATTAGAAAGTGGAATAAATCCACAATTTCAACTTTTGCATTTTGTTTATCAAATTCTTGATATTTAGCCCACCACTTCCAAGGAACGGAATCAGTTAACTCAGCAAGTTCTTGCTGCATTGCACGTACATAATTGAGGATCCATTTAGCGCGTTCCTCATCGTTCATCTCGTTCATATTTACACCGATTCTGCTGTTAAGCTGTTCTTGCAATTCGAAGATATTTTCAAGTTTGTCCATAGAACTTCGTATAAGAATATAACTCAAACAATTTAGCAAGTGGTTTTAGTTTTTAAAGATGACGCTTTTACACTTGAAACAAGTATGCTATTCTATTGTTCATATTCCAAAGTAAAATATTTCAATACTTTTAAATTTCTATTGTTGAATTTATCTCGCAACCACCACTTCCCCACCAATCACTCTACTTACCAAATATTACAACCTTCCTTAATTTATTATTTATGAAATCAAGACTTCGATCACGCTGGTATCGTCCCAACGAAAAGCCCTTAGAAACCGCATCAAAATCTCAAAAGAATAAAGAACCTTTTGGTGAAATATCCTCCATTAATGAAAAGCTAGTAGATGATCTATCAAACGCCAAACCACCTTCACGAAGTGAAAGCAGTAGACAATCAACTAGAAGTGCAAAATCTGGTTATAATGAATCTTCTGATAATAGAAATTCACGAAGTCGTTCTCACAAACCAAAGAATCCTAATCGAGACTCAAAAAGACACGAAAGTAACACTGAAAACAAAGGAACGGGTAATTCTAACAACGATCGTTCCCCCCAAAAAAACCATCAAAAAAGAAGTGATTCAAGTTCAGTAAATAAGAAGCCAAGAAGGCGAAATAATAAAAATCGTACTGAAAACAAAAATAATGAACGGGGAGATCGATCAAACTTTAAAACAGAGGAAAAAAGTGCACCTAAGAAATCAGGTCTTAGTGGTTTTATTTCTAAACTTTTCGGGGGTTAATGCTTGAGCAATTGAATTCACTGCTTAACAATAAATAATCAGTGGAAGTTTTTAGAATTTGTGGGGGACCCGCCCTTAATGGGATCGTTGATATAAGTGGTTCAAAAAATGCCGCTTTGCCTCAATTTGCTGCCACTCTTCTTAGTTCAGAGACAAGCATTTTGGAAAATGTGCCCGATTTGAGCGATGTTAGATTCATGGCAGAAATCCTGGCTGAACTAGGTGCAGATGTTCAGCGTTTAGATCGAACCACTTGGAAAATTAATCCCGCAAATATTTCTCATCGGGCACCGTATGAACTTGTAAGAAAAATGCGCGCTTCCATCTGCCTACTCGGTCCCTTAGTGGGTCGGTTGAAAATGGCCGAAATCCCAATGCCAGGAGGATGTGTTATTGGACAAAGACCAATCGATTTACATATCAAAGCGTTGGAATGCCTTGGAGCTAAAGTTGAGTTGGAAAAGGGTATAGTCAATGTAGATGGTAAGGATTTAAAAGGGGGACCAATTTTTCTTGGTGGAAGACATGGCAGTACAGTTACAGGAACGACAAATGCAATTATGGCAGCTGTTTTAGCTCCTGGTAATACAAAAATTGAAAGTTCTGCGTGTGAGCCTGAGATTATCGGTGTAGGATCACATATTCTTGAAATTGAAGGAGTTTTAGAATTGTATGGCTGCACTCATAAAGTGATGCCAGATAGAATTGAAGCGGCAACATATGCAATAGCAGCTGCAATTACTGAAGGAGAAGTCATACTTAATAATGCAAAATCTGAACACCTAGGTAGTTTTATAAATGTGATGCAAGAAAGTGGCGTAATGATAGAAACTATCTCCTCCAATCAAATTAAAGTAGGACTAAGCAAAAATGATCTAAACTCTCTCGAAATTATAACGCTCCCCTATCCTGGCTTTCCTACTGATCTACAAGCGCAGTCTTGTGCGCTAGCTTGTAAAGCTAATGGTATAAGTATTCTTACAGAACGAGTGTACCCTAGCCGGTTTATGCATGTTCCCGAACTTATGAGAATGGGAGCAGATATTGCAATGGAAGGAGCAAGCTCAGTAGTAAAAGGTAAAAGTAAACTTACCGGAGCCCCAGTGATGGCTTCTGATTTGAGGGCAAGTGCGGCATTAATCCTTGCTGGTTTAGCCGCAGAGGGCGAAACTTGGGTACAACGGATTTATCACCTTGATCGTGGATATGACGCTTTTGAGAAAAAGCTTCAAGCTTTAGGAGGACTTGTCGAAAGAATTCCAGAATCAAAACTTCCCAAGTCTTTCTCTTCTTTTTAATTATATGAGTGAAGAAAATTTAACGGGAAAAGAATTTATGGATCAATCTATGCAGCCATCAACAGAAATAGATGCTGCACTACGACCACCCTCATTTGCTGATTTCACTGGACAAAAAAAGACATTAGAGCGTCTTGAGGTAATGGTTGGTGCTGCAATTACCCGCCAAGAACCATTAAAACATGTTCTTCTTTGTGGCCCTCCTGGTCTAGGTAAGACTACCCTAGCACATATTATTGGACGTGAACTGAATAGAGAGGTCAGAGTAACTTCTGGGCCAGTTGTTGATAAACCTGGAGACTTAGCTGGACTACTCACAAATCTTCAAGAGGGTGACCTTCTGTTCATAGATGAAATCCACAGGATCCCCAAAACCGTTGAAGAGTACCTTTATTCTGCGATGGAAGACTATCGAATAGACATAATGATAGATCAAGGGCCCAATGCTAGAAGTGTTCGTCTTGACATACCAAGATTTACCCTGGTAGGGGCTACGACTCGAGTTGGTTTGCTGACGTCGCCAATGAGGAGTAGGTTTACCCTTCAAACTAGATTAGATTATTACAACCGAGATGATTTAACCAAGATTGTCTTGAGAAGTTGCAATTTATTAGACTGCGAAATTAACCAAGAGGGAGCCGATGAAATTGCTGGCCGTGCAAGAGGAACCCCTCGAATTGCAAATAACTTGATACATTTTGCTAGAGATTTTGCTCAACAAAGAGCGGATGGAAAAATCTCGCGCGAGATTGCAAGTCAAGCATTGGAGTTGCTCGAAATAGATAGTCGAGGATTAGATGAAATGGATAAACGAATCCTTCGCGTGATAGCTGAAAACTATAAGGGAGGACCCGTTGGACTTGGAACCGTGGCAGTCGCAGTTGGTGAAGAAGAACATACACTAGAAGAAGTACATGAACCTTTTTTAATTCAAGAAGGCTACCTCAAGAGAACCTCTCAAGGTAGAATGCTAACTTCAAAAGGATGGGAAATTACAGGATTATCCGAAATCCAAGACCCAAATTCAGGACAAACTACCTTCATTTAAAAAAATCCCTTTTTTTATAAAAGGAAATAAATGTAAAAAGGATCCAGAAAAAACCTCAGGGGTTTTTTTTATATGATCTTCAATCTCCTGTAATGAGTATTTCTTTATTTGTACGATTTCTTCTCTATTAATTCGAAGCTCTTTTTCGTACTTTAAAAGATAAACTCGGATAAATTCATTTCCAGTTTCTAAACATGGACTGGAACGAAAAATCTCGATAAAATTTTTGGGTTCTTCGATTATTCCCAATTCTTCATCACATTCACGAATCGCAGCACTCAAATAGTCCTCACCAGCGTCTACATGACCCGAGCAAGCACTTGTCCACAAAAAGGGGTCGAGATCTTTGAGCCCTGAACGTTGTTGTAAAATCCATCGAGAAGAATTTCTTGCCACAAAGATGTGGACAGCTCGATGAAAAAGATTTTCGCGATGAACTTGTTCTCTTGGAACTTGGCGCAATGGATGATCACACAAATCAACAACATCAAAATTTTCATTCTTCATTATAGGACTTTAAATAATTTCAGTTTATTCTTGGCTAATTGTAAATAGTTAACCTTATTCAAACACACAGTGGATGTACATTTTAAGATTCTAGGCTCAAGCAGTTCGGGGAATGCTGCTTTACTACAAGCATCAGGTTCTTCTATCTTAATAGATGCTGGAATGTCTGGGAAAAAATTAGAAATTCTTTTAAAAGAAGAAGGAGTTTCTGCAGAGAATTTAGACGCGGTCTTCCTCACTCACGAACATAATGACCACTCAGCCGGTGTGCGCGGATTGTCCAAGTTTGGTAGACTTCCTTTTTTTGCAAATAAGGATACGATTCAAGCCATTCAGCCAAAGTTACAAAAAAGGCCAAATTGGAAGGTTTTTGAAACAGGTAAGCCTTTCTCATTTGGTCCATTTAAAATTCATCCATTTAGCGTTCCACACGATGCATATGATCCTGTTGGATTCTTCTTCGAATGGGGTAAGGAAGATCTATTCGACCCAATTTCGAGCTTGGCTTGGGTTACTGATTTAGGCTACGTACCCACCCTAGTCAAAGAAAGAATACGACAGGCCAAAATATTAGTAATCGAAGCAAATCATTGCTCCAAAATGCTTGAAGAAGATCAAAAGCGTCCATGGAGTCTTAAACAAAGAATTAGGGGAAGGCACGGTCATCTGTCCAATGATAGCACATTTGAAATGCTCGAATCTATCGAAGGCTCTTGTTGGGAAAAAGTTTTCCTCATGCATCTTAGTAAAGATTGTAACGACATAAAGAAAGTTCAGGAGCGATTTTCTCGTTTAAAAGGTCAGGGTTCAAGATTCTCAACATTTGTGGTTGATCCAAGTTCCGCTAAGGCAATACCAATATGAAAAAACTAGCCAGACAAACAAAGGTAATAGCAACCATAGGCCCGGCAACAGAAAGCGATGAAATGCTGGAGAAACTAATTCTTCAAGGGGTTGATGTGTGTAGATTAAACATGGCCCATGCAGACCACGAATGGGTGCGAAAGATATCGGCTAGAATAAGAGCTGTAGGTATAAGGCTTAATCGTGAACCGGCGATCATGATGGATGTAAAAGGACCTGAAATTCGCACCGGTTATCTTCAAAAAGAAGTTGAGCTTAAAAAAAATGATTTACTTGATATTGTATTTGAAGCCCAACCAGATCCCCCAATTATTGAAGGCGTTTGGCAAATTGAAGTTAATTATGACAAGTTGGCTGATCATATAAAATCAGGCGATACCGTTTTACTGGACAACGGTTTAATTCCCCTTTTGGTTCTTAAATCATCACCCAAGCAAATCCGTTGTCAAGTACTTCAAGATGCACTGCTCAAGAGCCGAAGGCATGTTAACTTACCTGGCATTGAGACTGGTCTACCCTCACTCACTGAAAAAGACAGAAGAGATTCTAAAGTCGGAATCGAGTGCAAGCACGATTTTTTCGCCCTTTCTTTCACTCGCGATGGTGATTCTATTGATTTATTCAGACGTTTCCTTCGAGATAATGGATCGGACGCTCATATCATAGCTAAATTAGAAGATCAGAAAGGCGTATCTAATATCGATGAAATTATTACTGCATCTGATGCCATTATGGTCGCAAGAGGTGACCTCGGGATTGAATGTGCCTTTGAAGATCTTCCTATTATACAAAGAAAGACAGTGGGAGCCTGCTTGGCTAATGGAAAACCTGTTATCGTGGCGACTCATCTTCTTGAGTCCATGATAGAATCCCCCGTCCCTACAAGAGCCGAAATTAGCGATGTGGCCAATGTGGTCAATGAAGGTGCCGACTGCTTGATGCTGAGTGGAGAAACAACCACCGGAAAGCAACCGCTTGCCTGCTTAGATATGCTAAACCGAATAGCTTCTAAAATAGAATCTGTAATTGTTCCTGGATTAACTGAGGAATTAAAGTTATTTCGTCCAAAAGCAAAAATGCTGCATTCAGCTGCCATGCTTGCAATGAAAATGAAAAATTCTGCGGTACTCGTTTTTACACGAAGTGGAGACCTTGCTTCAAAACTTGGTGCACTTCGTCCTAATGGAGCTCCTGTATTCGCCTTTACTGATGTCGATGGACTTCACCGCAGATTACGACTAATTTGGGGCATCGAACCATTTTTAATGGATTTTTCTGACAATCCTGAATTAACAATCAAAAACGCAATCGAAAAGTTAAAAGAAGAGGACTGGGTTGAAAACGGTGATCAACTTGTAACTGTTACCAATGTTTTTGCTGGAGGTAAAGTGGTTGAAAGTATCCAACTGCGGGAAGTGGATTAAGTTAATTAGGAGAATTATCTATTGCTCCAAAGCATTTTCGCAGAAATTACTAAGACAATAATAAAGGGAATCCCGGAGGAAACCAAGCTAGACATTATTCCTTTTTCACCCAACGCATCACAAAAAGTACGCAGAATATAAAATACAAGAATCCATAGCAAAGAAATCCCAACAGTAAATCCAATGGATTTGTGTTCTTTTCTTAAGGTTAGTGCTAACGCACACATTACCGCTAAAAAACATCCAGGTATGTTCCATAAAAGTTGGGCTCGCCTCAACCGATAGGGGTGCAACTTGGGTGAACTTGGCTCAGGATAGTGTTCGATTAATTCAGTTAAGCTTCCGAAATTCATATTTCGGGGTTTTGTTCTCAATAGTGCGAAAGGTTCTGGATCGTCATTTATATCAGGTATATTAAGCTCTAAAAAATCTTTATTGTACTTTGGGCTCTTAACCCCCGATGGGAATGATGCTTCAGCAGACTCTAAAAGAGGATCCCAGGAAATATGATTATTCTTAATTACAGGTATTCCACTTGTGGAAGAAAATCCTAAAAAATTACCGTTAATGAGTTGCCATCCTCTTTCACTAAGATGTCCAGATTCCGCTCGGATGCGAAAAAGTTCATTTCCCTGCTTATCGTAGCTATACAAATGAATTTTTTCAGCAAATTTACTATCGATATTAAAACTCTGGAAATACCAGGTTCGATTGACTGATTGTAAACTCATTTTAAAAGATAGGACTGGAGTATTGGTAACTACTTTCTCTTGCCCAAGTATTCGATTTAATCTTTCTGTATCCTGGCTAAGCCAAGATAAAAAACAGCAAGCAGTTGCCAATCCAATGATCGGGCGAGCAACAAAAAAAGTCGAACAGCCCGAAGTATCCAATACCAATAACTCTCGATTTTTAGCTAGAAATGAAAAAGTAAATAAGGTGGCAACAAAACACCCGATTGGAATTAACCAAGATAAATAGCTAACAGCAAACCGGATAAATAAACTTATGAAAAGAGGGAATTCATTACTGGCAAATAGCTTATTTTCATCGCTTAACAATTGCAGAAAGAGCAAGGAATAAAGTACTAGAAAGCAAAGGCAAAACCATTTTAACCACTCAAAAACGAGGTATTTTTCAATAATTTTCAATTTTCTTTATCTACTTTCCTAACAATGTTCATTTTAAGATGGATCGTCAAAAGCAATTCTCAGTTAAATTCGAATTGTCTAGTATAATGTTTTTCTATGATAATTAGATGTTAAATGAAAACTCTATACTACTACCTCTTCATATTGATATTTTTATTAACTTTTCAAACTTCTTATGCTGAAGACCAAAACATTGGGGCAAATTGGCAGAATAATATAGATCAGTTTTTTGGAGATTTTATTGTTGCCCCTCTTGCATCACTCCTATTTTGGCCGATTCCGGGCCTTCAAATGCCTCTTATTGTTGCCTGGTTGCTAGGTGGTGCGATCTTCTTCACTTTCAAAATGGGTTTTGTGAACATTCGGTTTTTTAGACATGCCATTGAATTAGTTAGAGGAAAGTACGACTCAAAACAAAGCAAAGGGGAGGTTACACATTTCCAAGCTTTAACTACTGCCCTCTCTGCCACAGTTGGTCTCGGAAATATTGCCGGAGTAGCAATTGCCATAGGTACAGGCGGACCCGGTGCAACATTTTGGATGATCTTAGTAGGATTTCTAGGAATGTCCTCTAAATTCACAGAGTGTGTTCTTGGGCAAAAATATCGAAAAATTCGAAAGGATGGCAGAATTATGGGTGGAGCGATGCACTATTTATCAGAAGGATTGGAGGAATTAAAACTAAAACACCTTGGAGGATTATTGGCAGGGTTATTTTGTTTGTTATGTATTGGAGGATCGTTCGGAGGCGGAAATGCGTTTCAAGTGGTACAATCCCTAGACTTAATCCAGACAGTATTTCCAATTCTATCTCATTATCCATGGATCTATGGACTTACCCTCTGCATTTTGGTTGGACTGGTTATTGTTGGAGGGATCCAAAGCATTGCGAAAGTTGCTTCTTACATTGTTCCCTTCATGTGCGGTATTTACCTAGTTGCTTGCACATATATTTTGATTACTTTATCGGATCAAATTCCTCAGGCGATCAATTTGATTTGGAATGAAGCCATGAATCCAAGTGCAGCATTCGGTGGGTTTTTAGGAGTTTTGATTATTGGGATAAAAAGAGCCGTTTTTTCAAATGAAGCGGGAATTGGTTCCGCTGCAATTGCTCATTCTGCAGCAAAAGTTTCACATCCAGTAGAAGAAGGCATAGTGGCTTTGCTTGAGCCTTTCATTGACACAATCATAGTTTGTACGATGACCGCATTAGTGATCATAGTTACAGGTTCATATTTAGAACCTGCAAATCAAGACTTAATTGCAAATAATCAAGGAGGTGCTCTCACATCTGCAGCAATGGGTAGCGTTATTTCTTGGTTTCCTTATTTGCTATCAGTTGCAGTTTTTCTATTCGCATTTTCCACTATGATCTCTTGGTCATACTATGGAGAAAGGTGCTGGGTTTGGCTCTTTGGAGATAGATCTTCTATTATCTATAAAGGAATGTTTCTGTTATTTACTTTTTTGGGATCAATAATTACTGCCACAAATATTTTAGACTTCAGTGACCTAATGATTTTAGGAATGGCTTTCCCCAATATACTCGGGTTAGTATTATTGAGTAATAATGTAAAAAAAGAGTTGATTGACTATGAACAAAATATTTATATTGAGAGGAAAGGATTTGACAATTAGCATTTCCTTCGATCAAATATAACATATACCTTTATTTAATTATCCTAACACACCTCTTTCATAATGGACGAAGAATCAGTACATATCTCAGACTCTGATGAAGCTAAGGCTTCTATCTCAAGACTTCTTAAGGCAATCGAGACATGGGCAACCAAAGAAAGTCAAAAAGGGGAGTTAGAACTTACTGCTTTCAGTGCTGCCCTTGCATCAGGCTTAATTTCTTTTCACGATTTCACATCTAAGGATTGTAGGAATAGCCAAAACCTAATTGGTGCTGTTTCACGAGCAAAGCAACACATTGATAAAGAACATAAAAAATTCGATTCCGAAATTGATAAAATGCATATCAAATTCGCACAGGAAATGGAAGAACTCGACCTTAAGATCATCCGAGATCGTAAAGAATTTAAGAATTACTTAATTTCTGTAATTTACGCAGAAGAGTATAACAAACTCAGATTAGCACTTACCAACATTTTTGAGACACTAGACGCTAAATCCAAGTACGAAAGTACCTAAGATACGTCCTCTAATTATAGAAATTTCAGGCCTAGGCAAAGCCAAATTGGTGTGGAAACCACACAACCGATCATAGTAGCTAAAATTGCTCTCATAGCTGTAGTTGTATCTCCATTGTAATTCTTCACAATTACTATTGCAAATATTCCTGCAGGCATAGCAGATTGAATTAGTAAAATTTCCCTTAACCAATTCATTTCAATTGGAATTGGACCTACTAATGCATAACAAAAAAGAAGTAAGGGAACAATTAACAACCTTACCAAAATTGCTGAGAACTCGACTTTTTTACCTGATGATAATTCAAAGTTCTTTATCAAATCCGCAAAATTTCCTCCAATTAAAAGCAAGCCTATCGGAATTGCACATCCGCCGAGTAATGTGATGATTTCCCAAATGAAAGATGGTACTATTGCCTGCCCCCCAATCTCCCTAACGATTAAAGCAAGAATTATGGAAATAATTGGTGGATTTACTAAACGAATCAATTTAAATTGATTCCTAGCAAGAACCCATATTCCCAATGTCCAAATTGCAGTTTCCACACCAAGGTTAAAAAGTATGATCTTCGCAATAATCTGTTCCCCAAAAATAGATGCCGCTACTGGAAAAGCAAAAAAACCATAATTGAAAATTCCTGAACAAAAAGTAAAAGAAGGAATAGCACTGGATTCAACTCCCATCGTTTTTGCCACAAGATAGGAACAAACAAAACCTATTGAAATACAAATGAATCCAGCGATCGTAACAATTAGAAAATGCTGCGGTAAAAGTGTATCCTGATTACCCACCAAGTAAAAAAAGAAGAAACATGGATAAAGTACTCTGATCGTTAAAACGCTCAAAGACGCATCTGCCTCCACCCGCAACCAACCCCCTCTTCTGCAAAACCCACCGACTAAAAGAATTAGCAAAGGGGGTGCAATTGCTGAGATTATTTCCAAGAGGTTTGCCATTTTATAAAACTTATAAAGAACAAACTATACCCTATCAACAGGCATTAGTTTAAAATTCAAAATACCGATTTATTTCATTTAGTAAGTTTTTCTTTACCAGTCTTCAGACTTATAACATTTTGGGGCCAATCAATAAGACCATAACGAATCTAAATTATTACTGCCCAAAAAATATGTCCCTCACCTAATTCACTAAAACACGGCTAACATTGTGTATTCTAATAGAGTAAAATCTCTCTTTATGCGGCAGAGTTACTAAGATTAGCCCAAAAGAAAGAAGGGGTAGTCCTATACAGCAAAAAAACTTATAAAGCGGTAGGACAACTTAAGAGAAATGGCAGAATTCACCTATCCTATTGGATTTAGACCTACATGGGCGAGCAAGGACAATTTGGAACTAGAACCACGCGAACATGCACATCAATCCACTCATTTAAAAATCTTACAACCGATTCCTATTGTTCTATGGCATGTTTAAGTAACTCATAATTATATTTCTCTATATAAAAACTAACAGGCAGCCAGAAATGCATTTTATCTATCCTTTATATTCATCTACATCGTGTTTATATATTGTCACACTTTCTCGTGCTACTTCACCTATTTGTGGAGGCTTTTATTGTAGGCTTGTAACTATAACATTTGATAGGTGTACATTAATCATGAGCTCAATGTTATCTACGAAAAAGAAAAAAGATCATGTTTACCAAAAGACCAACGATACATCCAAGCATATATCCACCCATTGCTATACTAGCAGTAAACCCAATCCCTCTTCTCCAATCATCATTAAATATGTTCCAACACTTGGAAGACATGAATATAAGACAAATGATCGCAAGTGTTCCAGCAACTATGTGCATTCTCTTAAAATTACTCATGACTCTCGAACAAACTATATATGCCTATCAAGAAAACCGAATCAAAATCGATCTTCCCAAACTACTAGCCCTCACAGTTCATTGAGAAAATTTGACCTAGCATATTTACTGGACAAAACCCTCGGTGAAAGAGCAGAAAAAAGTAGGAATGAACATCAAGATAATATGCTTGAATCTGAATCACCTTCCCAATCAAACGATTTAAGGCAAATTTTAATTACAGGCTTAAATTGTCTTACCGACCGTTGGTTCGCTGTCATTCAGAATTTGGTAAAATCGATCTATTCCACCAAAATCTCCATTACCAAAAAATTTTACGGGGGCTAATCGATATAGCGATAACGGATCTGAATTATTACTCCCCCCCCTCCCCCCACATCTTGTTGTCAGTTTGTTGTCAGTTTATTTGCTAAAATATGCCTATTAATGAATTTCGTATGCAATTTATTAAATTAGTAAAAAAGGGGATAGACAGTGTACAAAACCCTCTGAATACCCCATTAATACTGAACTTTACCACTCATTACCATTCTTTTCAGAATGGTGCCCCCACGAGGAATCGAACCTCGATCTACGGTTTAGGAAACCACTGTTCTATCCGTTAAACTATGGGGGCTAAAGTCCTTGAGTGGCGGTAATATTAACATCGTTGATTAACCTACTTGCCGCGTTTATTCGACCTAGGTTATTTCCTAGATTTCCATTGGAGAGAAATGGATTGTTAATAAAGGTGCTGTGTGAATTTAAATCAGGTTTATCAAGGGCATCTTTAAAGTTTGTGTTTAAAGCAAATTCCCAAAAATCACTCACCCCATCTCCATCAGTATCTTTTCTTGCGGCACTCATACTTGGGTTTCCGGTGCTTCCGTTATTGTCGTAGTCTTCAAAGGCATGACCGTTAATATCTGTGAGTGGGGTGGCGTAAAATGCATATCCAGCATATTGAGTGCTTTCATAGATGTAGATAGTTCTAGACATCGGGTCAGAAAAGTTGTCCCATCCATCTTTTACCCGATAATTAATGGTGACCACGGTCATGTCCAGATTAGTCAATGTAGAGGCATCGCCTTCTTTGTTTAGATCTGTAAAGTTATGATCACCTGTACCAGTATTGGGATTCCAAACTTTGGGAACTTTCGCGGGCGACCCACCGCTACCATTCGCATCTGTAGGAAAACCATATACATTATTTTCCAATAATATCTGCCATTCTTTTAACGACTTTGAATTTAATGCAACAGACTGCTCTTCGAAGTGGCTGTATACATGAATAATACCAGGTCCACTTGAGCATAGCGAAACTTTGTTAGCAGAATCGACTTTAACCAAGGCATATCCTTCACCAATGCCATCGCCATCTAAATCAGGATACGAGTCAGAAATACTCCATGTAGTGTTATAGTCTTCCGCATAAACACCAGGGTCTACAAAGTTGTAATCGGCCAACAACATTCTGTGAGCTCCTCCACTAAATCCAGTTGAATTATAATCGTTGCCAGACACTTCATCTGTGTAGGTAGCTGGACTGGGAGGACCCATGTTTGTATTAGTAGCAAAACGAAGGAAGTCATGAATAATTTCTTTGCCCATCATGGTCAGAGTAGGTTTCGTCGTATCTCCAACTTTAAGATATCGAGTTATGGAATTACTTACATTACCAGATGAATCAGTTGAAGTGATGGTGACAGTATATCCCGCATCTTCCTTAACATCAGGAAAAGCAATGCCGGGCGCATACGCCCCTCCGCCAGGCTTTTGTATAGTAACATTCCAAACGAAATTTGCAGATGTTTCGTAGTTGTTCGCATCTGTAACAACTAAATCTGCTACCATATGTTCTTTAATACTTTGCTCATCTAACACATTTGGATTACTGGCACTCGTATAATCAACGACAAGGGTTTGATTGACTGGAGTGGCAATAGTGGGGGAAAGTGTATCTTTAACGATTAAGTACCTGTAGGAGGAGTTTGCCACATTGTTGGCGGTGTCTGTAACGTCGTATTTTATTGTGTAGCTTTGGTTCAGGTCGGAATAACTAGTTGAGATAATAGACAAGACTGATTGTGAAACCTCACTACTCGATTTGACTATTTCAGTAATTGGATTGGTGGTATAAACTTTGCCCAACGGTGTAGAGCTATTTACATTACTTGCGGTTACTATTCCGGAATAGATGGTCCTTACTAGCTTTTGTGGTATATATCCTTCCGCTGCATCAATTACTTGAGTGGCGAGCGTGGTTAAAGACTGTTTTGTATTACTAACCAAAGGAAATACATCCGCTTCAGTATCACCGTAAACGACTCCACCCTCTAAAAGAATGAATCTTGTTAATCCATCTGTAGTTGGGAGTAGGTCAATAGTTGGAGCAACGGCATCTATAAAGCGGATTGTGCGTGCATTCGAAATCTGAGAAGATAGTCCGTTGGTTTGAGAGGAACTATAGGTTACAAAATACTTATAGGGCAAACCGGCTGAATCAGTGGTTTTATTAACAGCAGAATTAACTGTTGTATCTAAATTTGAATCATTTCTTACATATATACCTGGATCTTGTAAGGTCACACCGTTACTGAATTTGATCTTAAATGCACTATGCCAGATAAAGGATCTTCCCCATGAATCTTTGACAACCTTAGTTGTTTGTCCGGTACCAGTGTCATCAAAAATAACATCGTTGGCAATGCCAGGTAGATCCTTAATATAAAAATCTTTTATACTTCCAAAAGTATTAATGTATGGGTCGGCATCGATTTGTACATAAGTTTTATTGATGTGATCATAACCAGTAATAGTTGAAATTTCATTTAATATACCTGCTGGTAATGGATTCAAGGGATAATCAATTATTGAAGAGGTAACCGGAACATCAGCATTTAAAGAATTGGTAGAAGGGGCTGCGAGGAATTGATGAGGAATTAGCGCAATTAATGGAGCAATCGTATCCACGACCTGAATATTTCTTTTATTTGTTCCTGTATTGCCATTTAAATCCGTAGAGTCATAAAGGATTTCATAATCTCCCGGTTCCCAAAAACCAATGGAAACTAGAGAATCAAAGATATTATTACCTGAGGGATCTAGCATTTCGGTATTTGTTGATACGGATTTAAGTGTGGTATTAAAAGTTGGGTTACTGTCGTAATTATCCGAAACAACCGCACTGGGATCAGTAAATGATACGCCAACTTGTAAATTTAATAAATCTAGATCTCCTGTATTATTTAGAGAAATAACGGGGGGGGTTGAGTCGACTATGCGAACTTCACGTTCTAGATTAGTTTCATTTCCAAATTCATCGCTGACGGAGTACTTTATAGTGACTTTTTTCGATGAATCCTCGTTGCCGCCTGAATCGACATAAATTTGATTTGTAATATTATAATTTACAACACTTGAATCCAGACCCGAAATATTAGTTCCTATGTATGCAAGAGCACTGACTTTATTATTTAAATTAATAGGAGAAACTCCAGTGCCCATGTCTTTGTAAGCAGTAACTCCAGGATCCGAAAAAGAGGTATTTACCTCGTGATATAGTGGGTTATCTCCATGCATAACCATGGTGGGGGTTTGAAAGGGCGAATTGATCAAAACAATTTGTCGAAAGATTTCAGAAATATTACCAGCAAGGTCAGTAATTTGATATTTCAAGCGAAAGGTTGCGTTTACACTATTTTGTTTTTTTGCTTCATTTATGATATTTTCCAATGAATTATTTACCGAGTTATAAGATTGTAAATTATCGTCAACAAGCATCTCGACGAGGACTTTTATCCTATCGTCTCCCCATTCAATTGTTCCATCTAAATTATCAATAGCAAAAGCACCTGGGTCTTTAAAAATACTGGATGCATTCAAATCCACATATATTGGATTCGAACCATAAAGCGTTCCTTTTGGAGAAGTATTATCTTCAACTTTTACCCAACGGGTAGTAGGTTCGTTAACATTTCCAGAAGGGTCTGAAATTCCTTGATAAGTGATTTCATAAATTCCAGCTATTTCTATATTTACAGTTCCAAAAGAACTTTTTTCGGGGCCCGAAGCAAGGCCCATAAAATCAAGTATTGCTTGCTCCGTGTAATAATTATCAATTATAGAAATACCTGGATCGGTAAATGTCGCCCCAATTTCCCCCTCTACCAAAAGAGGGGTTTCTTGTGTTTTACCATCCGAAAAAGAAACGATTGGTTTTTGGCTATCCACGATTTTTACTGTCGGAGTAATCGTTGCCGAAACAGGAGAACCATTCGCAAAATTTACTTTTCGATAAGCAAAATCATCCACATACAATGTAATTTTGGATGTATGCCCTAAAATTGAATAATCAACGGCGTCGAGGTTTGAGACCAACACTCCAGAAGTGATGTCAAGACTACCCAATGTTTTAGCTGAATAAGAGGGGTATATTGTAGAATCAACGGATAGAATCTTAAAAGGACCGTAGTCATCTAAAGGATAATTGAGATTTTTACGCTGAACTAGATACTCGATAGTCAATTGATCACTTGAAATATCATTCGCTCCTTTATTGAGAGTTATTGTAGGTGATTTAATATAAAGATCTTCTAATCCCTCTACAGTGTTGAGCACTTCACCACTAACAGTAGACGGAATACTCGGAGATTGTGTTTGTGGAGAAGGAGTAGAAACAGCAACCGCGTCAGAAATATCGTCAAATGAAAAATTAGATGAACTCGTTTCACTTGCTTCGATCGTAAAAAAGATTTCCGATGCGATTTCATGAACCATCTCCCAATCTGTATCCATAGCCACAATCATTACAGAAGAAGATAAGGCAGTTGATTCAGCCCCGTTGTCGCTTCCACTCTCGGTTCCCGATACTCCAGGAAAAAGTGTATCAATTGAGGGTGGCATTTCTCCACCGGTAAGCGATTCTCCATAAGTTGCGGTAAGATTCACCAATCCACCGGGCATCGTTGCCATTGATTCACCAAGTTTGCCGGAAGCGAGTTGCAATGATTGTCCTGAAACTAGGTTTACTTCATTTCCCCCAACGTCAGTAAAAGAAATATCTCCAGAAATTAAATTCACTCCACCTGTAATATCACCAGTTACAGGATTTCTTACTGCAACCAATTGAAACATCGTCCCCCTGATCCCAGCAGTACCCAGAGGACTACTGAGCACCATAGAGGAACCTTTTCTAAGTTTTGGTGCTTTAACGATTAGATTCCCGAAATCAAGATGGGCAAGGAGTTCGGATTGTGACGGTTCCTCTTCAATCTCAGAGGGATTAGCATTATGATCGGCAGTAAAACTTTTTTGTGCGAATTTTCGAAGATAAAAACGACTGCCTGGTTTAATTGTAATAAGTGCACCATTTGAAAATAAAAGTGAGGCACTACCACTCTTACCAGTCATAAGAATAGATTTTTCTTCAATCTTTTTACCGACAGAAGATGAATCTAAAGTCACCTGCAATTCATCTTCAATGGAAAGAGAAAAAACTTCTCCCTCGATTGAAGCAACGATCACCGAGGCGTCGACAGCCTCCAAATCATTGGTAGCCAAATTAGATAAAAAAAACAATAATAAGAAATTGAGTCCACAGGCAAGTTTCTTGCTAGACAAGATCAATGAAAAATAAAAGCTTTTAGGGCAAGACATCAATGAAAGTTTCAATATAGCTCATTATCACCCTTTTTCGCAAGCGATTTTTAAACCATTTTTAAAATCCTAGCCAATCTCTAAAGCGTAGCTATCGGCATCCAATAACTCATCTGAATTAATGGGTGCAGATGGCTTAATTCGAATCATCCAACCGCTTGTGTAAGGTTCAGCATTTACTTGTTCAGGCGAATCATTCAGTTCTTCATTAATCTGAATTACTACCCCCGTTAATGGCATATATAAATCGGACGCTGCTTTTACCGATTCAACCACCCCAAAAACAGAACCTTTTTCAAAGTTTTGACCAACGGATGGCATTTCTACAAAAGTGACATCACCCAGGCTATCCTGTGCATGATTAGTTATTCCAATTAAGCAAGAACCGTCCGATTCTTGCTTAATCCACTCGTGTTCTTTGGTGTAAAATAATTCAGATGGTATTTCAGTCATTCAAATCGGATATTTACGAAATATAAATGGATCAAGACAAAAACACTTTTATTTGAAACCAATTTTAGTTCCGGAGGGAACAATGGCATTTTTGACTATTACTAAAATTCCGTCTCTTGCATACACGCCATTGAGTTCATCGGCCCAGCCTTCCTCAATCCCTTCCGGAGAAAGCGATACATTTGATCCGATTCTGGCATTTTTATCAATTATTGAATTTTTAATTACAGAATTATCCCCAACCCCGATATCTGGAATCTCCGAAACAGTATCCGGCACTTCAATTTCCTCGTGAGTTTCAAAGTAATCTGCCCCGATCATAACTACATTTTCAAATGTGCAATTATCTCCAACCATTGAACGAACACCAAGCATACAACGTTTGAAAGATGATTTCCCTATCATACATCCGCTTGCAACAGTAGTTCTATCCATATCGCAATGAGTAAGCTTTGCTGTGGGTAGTATGTCTGGGTAATTGTATATTGGATGATCTTCATCGTAGAAGTTAAAAGATGGAATGGGTTCCGTTAACTGTAAATTTGCTTCAAAAAATGCTCTCACTGTTCCTATATCTTCCCAGTAATCATCGAACACATGGCATCTAATATCTTTATCTTGAACGAGAGACGGTATAATTTCCTTTCCAAAATCTTTGGAATTCCCTTCCAATGCTTCAAACATTGAGGATGCGTTAAATACATATATCCCCATAGATGCTAACACTCGATCGCATTGGCCGTCCACAGACTTTAACTCCGATGGAACTAAATTAGCAATAACTTCTGGGTCAGTCGGTTTTTCAACAAAATCAGTAATCCTTGCATCCTCTCCAATACTTAACAATCCAAGACCAGAAGCTTCATCAGTTGGGACAGGCTTTGCAGCAACTGTGACCTCTGCCCCTCTTGATAAATGCTCGTTGACCATCTTTGAAAAATCCATTCGGTATAATTGATCACCAGAGAGAATTACAAATATATCCTCTGGTTTAGCATGAAAGTGCATAATGTTCCTGCGGACTGCATCCGCTGTCCCTTGATACCAATCATCTCCATGTTCCGTCTGCTCAGCAGATAGAATTTCAACAAAACCTCCACCAAATCGATCAAACCGATACGCATCCTGTACATGACGATGTAGTGATTCAGTATTAAACTGGCTTAATAAATAAATTTTATTGTAACCAGAATTGATACAATTACTTATGGGAATATCAACCAATC
Organism: uncultured Puniceicoccaceae bacterium; assembly: GCA_964383925.1. Lineage (GTDB taxonomy): Bacteria > Verrucomicrobiota > Verrucomicrobiia > Opitutales > Seribacteraceae > Seribacter. The sequence continues at coordinate 14,268 of CAYLIJ010000020.1, read as the reverse complement.
GATACTTACCAGCTAGCGGGACGGCTGGTTTGCATCTTAATTTTGTTAAAGGATATAAACGAGTACCTCGTCCACCTCCCATAATAACACAATGTACTTGTCTTTTCATTTTATACTTTCTTTGTTCTTGCTCGTCTTTCTTTTTTTCTTCCTGTTACATCTTATATGTGGAAATTGAAAACAGCATTCGCGCAATCACAAAAATTGAGTTCCTTTGTTAAAAGATCATTACTTGAGTGGATTTTGTATTACATTTTCGAAACATTTTGATATTAATAATTATTTTGATGCACACCTTACCTTCCATTGAGGAATTTAAAATCCAATCCAAAGAATTCGATGTAATCGCAGTTCGGGCAGAGTTTACCGCGGATGCGGAAACTCCCCTTTCAGCATACGCAAAGCTTTCAAAAAGTAAGCCTGCTTTTCTGTTTGAGTCAGTTGTAGGTGGCGAGCAAGTAAGCAGGTTTTCTTTTGTTGGTTGTAATCCAAAGAAGATTATCTCATGTGGACATACAGAAACGGTGATTATTGAATCCGGAATTGAACCTCGAACGATTCCTACTCCGATGGACCCTCTTAAGATTATTGAGGATGAATTAGAAGGACTAGATTATCTAGGCTTTGCAGATGAGACACGATTTTCTGGAGGTGCAGTTGGCTATATATCCTATGAGTATGCGAATCGGATAGAACCTACCATCCCTATTCACGAAAAGGACGATTTGAATCTGCCAATTCTCTATTTTATGATCGCAGATTTAGTTCTGGTTTTTGACCATGCCCATCAATCATTAACTATATGTGCCAATACAAACCCTGGAAATGATCCAGAAAGTGCTTATATTGAAGCTTGTGCAAGAATTAAAGAAACCATCGATATTTTAGCCTCTCCATCAAATCTTACTCCTGCTTCCATCAACGGAACCGAAAGCATTGAGAATGTAACTGGAAATCTCTCCAAAGAACAATTCGAAGAACTAGTATTAAAAACCAAAGAATACATTCGCTCGGGTGATGTGATTCAAGCTGTTCTTTCCCAACGATTTTCCCTCACCTATTCTGATCCACCTATAAATCTATATCGAGCCATTCGTGCAATTAATCCCTCTCCGTATATGTTTTTACTTGAAGGTGAAGACTTCGCAGTAGTGGGAGCTTCTCCTGAAGTTCATGTTCGACTCACCGGGGAAGATGTTTTAATTAGACCAATAGCCGGTACTCGCCCAAGAGGAAAGACAGAAAAAGAAGATAAAGAGTTCGAAATCGACCTCCTAGCAGATGAAAAAGAAAAGGCTGAGCATCTAATGCTAGTTGATTTGGCAAGGAACGATATCGGCCGAGTATGCCAAATAGGTACAGTCCAAGCAGCTGAGTACATGACTATTGAAAGATATTCTCATGTCATGCATATAGTATCCCAAGTCATTGGGAAGCTCGATCCTTCGCTTAATGCATTTGATCTTTTACGAGCGACTTTTCCAGCTGGTACTGTAAGTGGTGCTCCAAAAGTTCGAGCAATGCAAATCATTGCTGAATTTGAAAAGAACCAACGAAATATCTATGCTGGTGCACTTGGATATTTCGGATATGAAGGTAACCATGACTCTTGCATTGCAATTCGAACCGCGATCATTTCCAAAAATACACTTCACTTACAAGCGGGGGCAGGAATTGTTTCGGACTCAATTCCTGAAAACGAATACCAAGAAACTTTAAATAAGGCAAAGGGGATGCTAAAAGCTCTCGCTCTTGCTAAACAAATATCAACTTAATTTTGATTTATAAACTATAATATATGCAAAACCCAGAACAAGAATCCCTTAATATTTATCTAAAACAAATTTCTGTCATTCCGTTAATCACCGTTAAGGAAGAAATTGAGTTAGCTGCACTTATCCAAAAAGGAGATTTAAAAGCTAGGGAAAAAATGATTACTGCCAACTTACGACTTGTAGTGAAAATTGCTCAACAATATGCCAATATTGGATTGTCTCTCTTAGATTTGATCAATGAAGGAAATATTGGTTTAATGAAAGCTGTAGAAAGGTTTGACCCGACTAAGGGGGGTAAGCTTAGCACATATGGGTCTTGGTGGATTAAACAATCTATTAAGCGAGCCTTAGCAAACCAAAGCAAAACTATTCGCTTACCTGTTCATATGGTAGACCGAGTTACTCAAATGAGAAGAACTTCGGCCGAATTGGGTGAGCGATTGGGTAGAGACCCAACTGACGATGAATTGGCTTCAGAAATGAATTTACCAATTTCTCGGGTCGCTCATCTTAAATCGGTTAGTAAAAAACCTACATCTTTGGATTCTCCTCTAGGGGAAAATGAAAATTCAACTCTTGGAGAAGTGGTCGCCGATGATAATGCGATTAACCCTTTCGAACAACTCCAAAGCAAAAGCTTAGTGGGCGATGTCAATATCGTCCTATCGATGCTTGACCCTCGGGAAGCCGATATAATACGATTAAGATTTGGCTTAGAAGGTCGCGATCCGCTCACACTTGAAGAAGTTGGGGCTAAAATTGGTGTAACAAGGGAAAGAGTTAGACAAATACAAGAACAAGCTCTGAGGCAACTTCGTAAAAATATGGCCACTTTTGAGAAACAAAGAACCGCCGAGGAAATTGAAGAGGACAAACGCGTTGAAGAAAGAAGCAGAATTCTCAAAGGAATTCTTAAGCAAGCAAACATTATTTGAACGACTGCAAAAAGCAGCAGATCGAAGATTTACTGGGAGATACCAACTTTGCTCATAATGAGCTTGAGCATATAAGATTTTTCAAAGTAGTTACTATAATGCTCAACTATGTCATTTTTAAGGTAAACAGATACAATCCAAAAGAAGTTCTAGAAAACTATCTTTTTTGATCTTTTAAAGAGTGCAACTAAAGAACTTACAATACAAGAGAGCAAGTAAACTAACAATTTTGGTGGCTATTAGGAATAAAAGGATTGTACCTCTTAATCCAAATAAATGATTAGGATTTTGTGAATGTTTAGAGCAATAAAAATTGTTCTTAACAACAGAATAAAGAATAGATTACAACAATTGTTTCTATTCTTCTGATGCTGTAGCCTCGTCGAGTAAGTCGCCTAGGGAAGTAGTAAGATCTTCGCCCACCTCGTCATACGCTGCAACTTCTTTAGCCAAGGCATCTTCGTCATATTCTGCCGCTTTTATGCTCAAGCCGATTCTTCTTTCCTCTTTGTCAATTTTAATAACTCGAGCAGAAACTTCATCTCCTTCATTAAGGTAGTCTTTTATCTTCTCAATACGATCCTCGGAAACTTGGCTAATATGAACAAGTCCATCGATATCATGGTCTAGTTGTATAAAAGCTCCATATCCAGCTACACGAGAAACCTTTCCTTTGATCACATCACCCATACGATACAATCGATCAATATCTTCCCACGGATCTTGAGTTAGTTGTTTCATGCCAAGTGATATCCGTTGATTTTCAACATCGACCTCCACTACGATCGCGTCAACTTCATCTCCCTTTTTCACCATTTCACTCGGATGATTAATCTTACGCGTCCAACTCATGTCTGAAACATGAACCATACCATCGATTCCTTCTTCCAACTCAACAAATGCACCGTAGGATGTGAGATTTCTGACCTTACCTCTTACACGAGCACCTGGAGGATAATTGTGGGTAGCCATGTCCCAAGGATTCACATCTAGTTGGCGTAAACCAAGGGAGATCTTTTGATCATCTTTTTGGATACCAAGAACAACTGCATCCACTTCATCGCCAACATTTAACACTTCGCCTGGTTTGGTTATTCTTTTGGTCCAAGACATTTCTGTTACATGGACGAGACCTTCGACCCCTTCTTCAAGCTCAATAAATGCACCATAAGGAACCAAATTAACTACCTTACCACGAACCTTCGCGTTAATTGGGAATTTACCTTCAATATCGTCCCATGGGTTAGGGGAAAGTTGCTTGAGTCCTAAAGAAACTCTTTCTCGGTTTGTATCGATATCAATGATACAAACCGTGATCTCCTCACCTGTTTTGACCATTTCGCTTGGGTGAGAAACTCGACCCCAGCTCATATCAGTAATATGCAAAAGGCCGTCTAATCCATCTAAATCAATAAATGCTCCATAATCAGTGATGTTTTTAACCATTCCCCGACGAGTTTCACCTGGTTTAATCTTCGAGAGAATTTCTCTCTTTTTGTCTTGGCGTCGTTCCTCTATTAACTCTCTTCTAGAAACAACAATATTCTTACGCTCACGATTAATTTTTACTACTTTAAAGTCAAATGTCTGGCCAACAAACTGATCAAGATTTTTGGGGGCTTGAATGTCAACTTGGGAAGATGGGAGGAACGCGTCTACTCCAATATTAACGACTAGTCCGCCCTTAACTTTGGAACGTACACGACCAGTAATAACAGAACCTTCTTCGCAGGTGTTGACAATCTTCTCCCAATTTTTCTTTTGTTCAGCTTTATCAAATGAAAGTTGTGGGTTACCATCTCGGTCCTCTAGACGCTCTAGAAAAACTTCTAAATCTGAACCAATCTCCAGGTCTCCTAAATCTAAAAATTCATGAGCAGGGATAGTTCCTTCCGCCTTGCCACCAAAATCAATCACAACCTCGGTTGGACGGATTTCCATGATAGTTCCAGTGATAACTGAACCTTCTTTAAGTAATTCGATTTTGCTCTCAGCGAGCAATTCTTCCATGATAGCACTCATAGGTTGTATAAAAATAAAACAAATCAGAATTGGTTAAATCGCAAGATTTGCGACCAAAATACAGATTTGGGTAAAGGGTTAAAAAATAAATAAAAAGAACGAGAAATAATAAGAGTGTTCAATAAACACATGAATATTATTTCGAGCAACAATAAACTTGGGGATATTGAAATTTAAAGATTAAGGAACTAATTTGTTAAGAGGAAATTCAGCAATTCCTTCTGCCCCCACTCTTTTTAGAGCTGGGATTATCTCACGAGACACTTTCTTTTCAATAACCGTTTCCAAGGCAACCCACGAATCATCAGTTAAAGGAGAAATTGTTGGTTTTCGTAACGCTGGGAGTTGCTTAAGTACTTCTTCAAGTTTACTACGCTCCAAATTAAATTTGAGACCCACTTTTGCATCCGCTTGCAATGCTGCCTCTAGCATCATTCCAATATTTTCAATTTTTGCTTTTTTTTCAGGATTTGCCCAACTCTCTTTGTTTGCAACCAGAACAGTATTTGTTTCCATCAGTATATCCACAATTCTAAGATTATTGGCACGAAGAGAACTCCCAGTTTCGGTAAGATCAACAATCGCATCTACCAGTTCAGGAACTTTAACTTCCGTTGCACCCCAAGAAAATTCAACCTCAGCCTCTACATTATGCTTTTTTAAGTAAGACTTGGTAACATTGACTAGTTCAGTGGCAATTGTCATACCTTTAAGGTCAGAAACTGTTCGAATGGGAGCAGACTCGGGCACCGCAAGAACCCATTTTGAAATACGATTCGAAGATCGACTATACACCAAATCTGTAACAATTTCGACATCTGATCCATTTTCCAATACCCAGTCTCGGCCAGTTAAGCCACAGTCAAAGAATCCATCCTCAACATACCTGCTCATCTCTTGAGCACGAACGAAGCGTCCGTCGATATCTGGATCATCCCAACAAGGTGTGTAAGAACGTGAACCCTTAGTAATATGATATCCTGCTTTACCAAAAAGTTTGATGGTGGGATCCTCCAAACTTCCTTTAGGAAGACCAAAATTTAATAATGTACTCATAAAAAACGACTTAAAAAACCCCTTTTCAAACCTATTAGCAAGAAAATTACCAAATAAAAATTAAATCTTTGCATATCTTTTTTGAGCTTCTTCCCAGGATCTTGTCATCTCAAGTTCGGAAAATATTTGTTCCATTTTTTCCAAATTCGGGACACTCACATCATTTAAATCCAATTTCACATCTGATTCTAGTCGCACCAATTCGATATTTCTTCTGAGGTCATCCCTTTTTTCATAGACAAGACTGCAAAATCTTTTGGGTGTTATTCTACCCGCGTTCAAAATCAAATTTTCTAAATTTTCAAATTCCTTCAACCATTTACTCGCTGTTTTAGGTCCAACGCCCATCAAACCAGGAATATTATCTGATTGATCGCCAATAATCGCGAGGTAATCCAAAATAGCTTTCGGTGGAACACCAAATTTATCCAAAACACCTTGTTCATTGAGTAATCGCCAACCCAATCTAGGATTTGCAGTTGGGGGCGGAAGTAATTGCTCAACCCCAGTTGTGACTAATTGAGCAAGATCTTTATCTGCACTTACAATTAAAACATCTTGTTCTAATGCTCTGTAAACCTTAACCGCAGATGCAATAAGGTCGTCCGCTTCCAAACCAGATTGCTCGTGTCTACCGTACCCGAGTGCATCAGTAAGTTTTTTTACCCACTCCAACTGCACGCTAAATCCCTCGGGTGGTGCTCCCCTATTCTCTTTGTAGCTAGGGAGAAGGTTTTCACGCCGTGTTGCTCCCCCTTTATCAAAAAAGACTTGAATACCCTGTGGCTTTAAATCGTCTTCGAGTCTCCAAAATGATCGTAGCCAACCGTGTACCATGTTAGTTGGAAATCCATCAGAACGACTTAGTTCTTTAATTCCGTAAAAAGCTCGAAAAGCTAAGTTATGTCCATCGCAAAGTAAAATTTCTGGCATACTCGATAAAGATAAGTTCTGATCAATAGAAGCAACTACAAAGGGATTGCGGAAAAGTTCAATTTAAGAAGAGTTGAATTTCTCTATGGTTCTCATAATTTACTAAGAAGGAAATTCGTGACCGTATCTTTTAAGTAAGTAGAACAACCTAAAGGCTTTAATATACCTTAGACCATAAAGTTTCGGTGCGAAGAAACAACGTAAAAGCCAGCCTAGATATAGACGATCTGCCCAATCAGGAATACGTACTTGTTCCCCGGACATAAAAGCTAGTGCAGCACCTGTACATAAAATTGTGGGGTGATATTTTAAATTATTTTTCAAATATAAACCCAAGCGCTCTTGAATCCCCCCCCCTAATTGAATAAAAATTGTTTTGGGTTTTGTAGCTTTTATTTTTTTTAGCAAGTCCAAGTCTTCGATATCACCTGTTTTATTATAAATTGGAGCTATGTAAATCTGCTTATCAAGTATATCACAGTCCATATTTTGGGAAAGCCATAATTGATTTGCTTTAGTCTGTGATTTATCAGGCATCACCCAAAAAGACGAATCGCTTAGGTTTTCCTTGTCTGCTAGATAAGTTTCTAAAAATTTGAGACCTGAAATACGGTTAATGGATTCACATTGAATCCACTTTTGCCAGAGGCACATAAACCCGCTATCTGGAAGCACCAAATCAGCTTCGAGAAGCGCTTTTGCATAAACCGAACAGTTTGTAAGATCACTAGCTAAACCGGGTCCTGATGGAGCAACAACAAGACCTCCCCTTTTGGACATTTTAACGGAATCAATAAGCGAACCATTAAAAAAACTCACACCTAAAACTTTCAAACTCTCAGGCACTAATCTTTCAGACATTAAATTAAGCCCAGCCAATCAATATGCACTCTTTGAAGGAAAAAGAACTTGAATAATTGTTCGTAAAACAATTTCAAAATCCAACCATATCGTCCAATTACCTACATAATTGAAATCCATTTCAATACGTTTTTGCAACCGTTCTGGGTCAGTAAACTCACCTCTTAAACCCCTGCATTGTGCAGGACCCGTAACACCTGGTTTCACAAATTGACGGATCCGGTAAGCCTTGTAGTCTTTTTCGAACAGAAAATCATGTTTTGCCAAATAAGGACGAGGACCTACTAGGCTCATTTCACCAATCAAAACATTAATAAATTGAGGGATTTCGTCGATACTAAACCTTCGAATAAAAGCTCCAAAAGCAAAAATTCTTTCATCTCCGGGAAAAGCCTGTTTAGATTCGTCACGTTCTCCATCCTTTGCAAAAGTCATGGAACGAAACTTCCAAATAATGAACGATTGCCCAGCCAAACCAACCCTCTCCTGCTTAAAGAAAAGAGGACCTGGAGATTGTATAGTTTGAAAACACTTAACTAATAACATGTATGGTGGCAGCACGAAAATTAATACTGGAACGCTAATAATAAGATCAAATGATCTTTTAAGAACTTGGTTGAATGGACTTTCTAAAGGCTCATTTTGAAGCGAAAAGAATTGCCGACCAGATTCTTCGACAAAAACGAGACGAGAATCAAAATATCCAGATAAATTATTGTAGACCAATATCCTGCAGCCATGTTTAGCACCCAAATCGGACACTATTCGTATCCATTTTTCCATATTGTTGTTGGGCAATAGTATTAATTGATGAATTTTTCTTTCAATTAAATATTGTTCTAACTTTTCAAAAGAACCTAACCAGGGAATTGTAGCTGAAGTTGGCTCATTTTTATCGGTGGTAAAAGCTCCTTCAAAGCTAAAACCTTGCTCAGTGTGCCTCTTAATCCAAATTCGCAGCGAATCTAATGATGACGAATCACCAATTATTAAACTTTTCCTAGGTATAAATTGAAAACCTATCAATCTCTTAAAAAGTCCTGGTAAAGCAAAATTAAACAAGGCAAGGATTGACCAACTTGTCCCAATATAAAACATCAAAAACAAGCGACTTGTTTCTTTATCTTTTGTAGCAAAATAAGACGCAAAAACAAAAAAAGCAATTAGAGCAGTTTGAAAATTCGCTTTAACAAGGGATTCGCGAATTCTACCCCATCCATTTTTCATGAAAAACAGACCATAATGCTGAAACGACCCCAAAGTTGCTACAGTTAAACCAGCTATGGCAACAAGAGCGTAATTCCAAGGAAGATTTATTAACGAATAATCTAATGAATTCCACAAATCTAAAGATATCCAAAACCAAACGAACAATGAACATAAGAGAATTAGCTTATGCAAAGTTGCGTAACCTCTATCTCTGTGATTTAACATAACAAATTATTAACCTCAATGTGACCGAAGTATAGTAAAAGAGCAAGCTAGTATTAGCCAAATGATAGTGGATAAGAAATTTATAATTAATCCCATTATGGAGCTCCAAACAGATAGAAAGCTTGCGGTTTTCATTTTTATTTGAAATGATTGAAATCTAATCGTGAAATCACCAAATTTTAACCGTTCATCTGTCAATTTAGACAAGCAAGCCCTTGAAATCGAATCGATTGATTTTTTTGTGCGATTGATGGGCATTCTTGGAATGCCTAGGTCGGTAGGCGAAATATATGGATTACTCTACTTTTCTGAAAAGCCTCTACCAATGGACAAAATTTCTTCCCGCCTTGAAATAAGCATCGGTTCCACAAGTCAGGGTTTAAAAACGCTAAAGTCTCTTAAAGCAATTCGTTCCACTTATGTTGCTGGAGATCGCCGTGATCATTATTTGGCGGAAACTGAATTCCGCAGGCTGTTCTCAACATTTATTAATGATGAAATAATGCCACATCTAGAAAGTGCGAATGATCGAATTTCCAGAATGGAAGACTCCTTGAGTCCTAGTGAAAAAAATAATGATTTTTATTTGGTAAGACTCGAAAAATTAAAGAAACTAACCAAGACAGGAAGTCGTTTACTTCCTGCACTTGCTGGTTTCCTAAAGTTATAATGACTGAAGATACCTTAGAAGATTGGTCAACAGGATGGTACTGCCTTCGTGCTAAACCTAGGATGGAAATGCTCGCCGCTCAAACCATAGGTACTCTCTCTGATGTCGATGTTTTTTTACCAAGAACAGTACGACCTAAAAAAGAAAAGCCTGCTCCTGCAAAACCATTATTTCCCGGATATTTCTTTGCTCGTTTTGATCCAATAGTTCACCTCAGAAATGTTCATTTCGCTCTTGGCGTCTCTTACATTGTTCGAAGGAAAGAAGTGCCAGTGCATGTCCCTTCGCAAGTTATGATCGAGCTTCGACTCATATCACCAGATGGTATTTTAGAAATACCTGATCAACCTCATAATATTGGTGATAAAGTTAAAGTAATTTCCGGACTATTTAAAGGGGATGAAGGAACGGTAACTCAACTCGTTTCAGCAAAAGAACGTGTTAAAGTACTTTTCGAAATACTTGGCCGACCAACCGAAGTGGAAATTAACGAAAATTTATTAGACTTCCCCAGCGCTCATCCTATGAGTTCTGGTTCTTCTTGATAAACAAAATTATAAAATCACCCATCATTGGCTTTGCATATTTCGCAAACGGCCAAGGGCGGTAGCTTATTTAACAATTGCGAAAAGTACTCATAACTGGAATCTCAGGGCAAGATGGTTCTTATCTCGCAGAACTTCTGTTAAGCCAAAGATATGAAGTGCATGGACTCGTGAGACGCTCCGACCTTGAAGAACCGCACATAAAACTTTGGCGTATTTTTCCACTACTAAAAGATATTGTTCTGCATACCGGTTCCTTAGAAAGCCATACAGCACTTTTTGAAGTTGTTCGCAAGGTAGAGCCTAACTTCATCTATCATTTAGGTGCAATGTCTTTTGTTTCCTATGAGTTCGAAGATGAATATCATACATTATCAACAAACTTAGGCTCCACGCACACGCTTTTATCAGCGGTTAAAAAGTTTGTTCCCGATTGTAGATTCTACTTCGCGGCATCAAGTGAAATGTTTGGATTAGCGCATGCAGCTCCACAATCTGAAGAAACTTCTTTCAATCCCAGATCTGTTTATGGAATTTCAAAACTAGCTGGCTTCCACCTTTGCAAAGCATTTCGGGAGAACAAAGGTCTCCACACATCAAGTGGGATTTTATTTAATCATGAATCACCACGTCGTGGAGGAGAATATGTAACCCAGAAAATTGTATCCCAAGCAATTGCAATTAAGCGTGGTCAAGTGAAAGAACTGAGACTTGGAAATTTAGACGCAAAGAGAGATTGGGGACACGCACAAGATTATGTTGTTGCAATGCAAAAAATGACCGAATCGGAAGAAGCAGATGACTTTGTAATTTCGACAGGAACCACTCATTCTGTAAGGGATTTTTGTCAAAAAGCTTTCACTCTTCTCGATTTAAATTATGAAGAGTTTGTCGTATCAGACCCAAAATTCTACAGGAAGTCTGAGAAAGTACCTTTGATTGGAGATAGCAGTAAAGCTAAAAAATTACTAAATTGGGCTCCTACGCATTCATTCCATTCAATTGTTGAGGAAATGATTGAATTTAAGCTTAGAGGTTAACCTATGTTTAATCTTAATTTTCGTTACATATTTTTTATTTTTACTCTGTTTATTTTTGGAATTTTCTTTTTCTCATCTTCAATTTTCATACCCTATCTTAAGAATTGGAAGTCCAATCAGTTGCTCCAATTATCCAAAGTTTATCAGGATGAATCAATAACTAACGAATCTAGCCTCTTGGATGATGGTGTTAGGAAAGCCCGAATTGCCCATCTCCTAGACCCAAAAAACTTAGAAACTCGGGAAAACTTTATTGCATTACTTTTTCGCTCTAAACCAACTGAAGCACTTAAAAAATGGGCGAGAATTATTTCCAATGAGAATGGATCAGATGAAAGCAAATTAAATCTACTCAAACGAAGTATTAAAACCTTAAGGAACGATTCCCTCCATTTAGGCGAACGAAAAATCTCAGGTGAAATTGCCATCATACAGCTAAACAGTCTTATCCTAGTAAAAGGTTGGTTAGATTCCCCAGATAATTCTTTACTTGCAGCGGAATTACTTGCTGAAACGGGTTATGCTTCTAGGGCAATTAATATCGTTAAAAATACACTTGAAAACTATCCTACCCATGCTGAAAGTATTTTTTTATTAACGCGTTTATCAGTACATCTAAAAGATAAAAAAAATTTAGCTCATCTTGGTGGAAAACTTGCTCGATTATCTTCTCGTCAAAGTAAATCTGGAATTAAAGCAATTCGACATATGACACTTCTTCATATCCTTAATCCTTTATCACAAAGTAGTCTTGTTAAATGCGTTGTATTACTCCAATCAAATCCACATGCAGAAGCCATTGATTTTATGCGCATTCATGCACTGCAATACGAAATAGCTAGGAATGTAGATGAAAGAGAGATTTTCATAAGGAAATGTGCCGAGCAATTTGAATTAGAAAAAAGTAAAGATCTTCTCGTTTTTTCGAGATGGTTAGGTCGACTTGGTGCTTTTTCTCAACTAGTCAATTATCTCCCTTCATCAAAAGCTAGAGTAGATGAAGAATTATTCAAACTTAGAATGAACGCCTTGGCACAGCTAAATGACCTAGAAACTATACATTCCGAAACTAATAACGCCCCCATAATCTCTGAACGTTGGCGACTTATTATTGAAGCAAGAGCCTATGCACTAGAGGGAAATTACAAAGAATCTATCAAAATTCTAGACAGACTTTTACCAACTCTTGCTGATGACCCAAGGATGGTCCGAGTTGTTTGTAATTACCTTGAAAGTGCAGATGACATAAAAGGATTAACTCATGTTCTTAATAGATTAATTGAAGAACCTATTCATCAAAGCTTTGCACTTCGTAAATTAATGCAGCATCGCTCTTCATCTGCCACTCTTGAAGAACTTTTGGGGTGGATGTCAAAACTCTCAAAACTTAATGGTAATGACCCTTTTTTCTCTCAAACTTATCTATATTTTGAATTACTCGACCCATTTCTTCCGACTCCTTCTCCAAGGCTTTTTTCTCTGCTCGAAGAAGCTAAACTTAACTTAAAAAAAACAGATAATGATCAAAACAGAATTTCCCTAGCTCTTGCATATCTTCGAAATCAGTCACCTGACCTAGCATTGAATGCACTCGGACCACTTGAAAATTGGAGGAAATGGCAGACAAATCGACCCGCATGGGCATTTATAACATCACAAATTTTTCAATTTAATAATGATTCAGAAAAAGCACTCATACTCCAAAAGGTGATTGATTTTTCAAAAATTGACCGAGCAGAAAAAGAAAGTTTAGCTCAATTATTCCCACAAACTTTTCCTCTCTTGGACTAGCAAGAACTCGAACCTTTTCAGTTATTCCAAACCTATCTAAATTCAATCAGTTAAAAATAATACTTAGTACTGTCTCAATAGTTTCAATTTGGCTGATGCTAATCCTCCAACTTTCAATAAATTGGAGTACGAACGAGCAATACGCACATGGCTTCCTGGTTCCATTCTTGTGTCTTTTTTTACTGATAAAGTCTGAGCCATTCATCCAATTAGAAGAAAGTAAAAAGTCCTTCCTGCAGGGCAATATTTGGCTGATAATAGGGATTCCTATTTTATTAACCCTTATTCCTCTATGGATCATACGGGGTGCAAATTCAGATTGGCGATTACTCAACTTTATTTTATTTTCAATCGTCCTTATCGCCACGCTAATACCATTTTACGATCAAGGTGGATGGGTGAGAATTAAACCGCTGCTTTTCCCTTTTCTTTTTTTTCTAGTGGCAATCCCATGGCCCCTCGCCACTGACTTACAACTCACTCAATGGTTTCAGGAAAGAGTCTCCTCAATTATCGTCGACATTTTACTGCTACTTGAACACGAAGCGACCCTCCAAGGTACCGTCATAGATGTCGGAGTGTTTGGCCAAATTGGTATAGATCAAGCCTGTAGTGGTATAAATGGATTACAAGCCTCTTTGGTGGTGACACTCTTTTTGGGTGCCTACTACCAATTTCGTTGGATAAATCGTATAGTTTTAGTTGTTTCAGGTTCAATGGTCGCTCTCTGTTTTAACCTGGTACGAGCGTTTTCTCTTTCCTATGTTAAAGTTAAAGGTAAAGGACATTTATTAGAAGATGCTCTTTTTTCTATTGGGAGTTTGGAAATGCCATCTTTACACGATTTGGCCGGTTGGATTGAAACTTCATTAATTTTTATTACTATTTTCCTACTAGCCCGTTCTGCAAAAGGTGGACTATTTCTACGTGTATTAGGCAATGAACCTACAAATTGGAAAAACCTCAGGAGTTCACCTCCATTACCTTACAGTTTAATGATAATTATGTGTGTTGTTTTTTCATTCGCATTTGCTGAACTTCATTACAAGACAAGTGAGCAGGACTTGATCTCACTTCCGAGATTGAAGTTAGACTTAGAAGATAAGACTCTATTGACCGAAGAAAAGGTAATTTCTAAACAAATTGCCAAACAACTTCATTTTGAGAAAGCCCAATCCATTCAATGGCAAGAGCGACTTCGCACGC